>JBBIRB010000001.1:0-36385 GCA_037442025.1 Bacteroidales bacterium
TATTCGGCTACTGAACTGAGCTTGGTTCTGGTTTTCTGACGCCAGCCTTCCTCTACGGCGTTTCGGTCGTCGGGGTGAAGAGCGGTGAGCCACCCATCGCCAGCTGCTTGTTCGGGCGTTAAGCCCGACAGTTCGCACCACTTAGGGTTAACATAGGTTGTATAACCATCGGGGCGAGTACGAAAAATGCCAACGGGCGACATTTGTGCCAACGTTTCGAACAGCTGCTGGCTCTCGAGCAATTCTTTTTCAGCCTTTTTTCGTTCGGTTATATCCATCATTGAGCCAATAGAGCCAATGGTATTGCCAAGAGCATCGAAGAGAGGTGCCCCGCTGACAAGAAAAATGAATTTCTCACCCTTTTTCGATTTAAATGCCAATTCGTAGGAGCTACTCAGTTTGGATATTCTATTGGCATTAGCATTCTCAACAACTATAAGGTCTTCGGGGTCGTGAAGCATTTTGTAACCAACTTTTCCAATAATCTCTTCGGGTTCATACCCCAATGTTTTGGTGAATTGCGAGTTAACATATTGAACTACATGGTTATTGTCGGCCAATATTACAACCTCATTCATGCTCTCCAAAAGAGTTCTGTACTTTTCTTCGCTCTCTTTTAGGGCTCGCTCGGCTTCCTTCCGCTGTGTAATGTCGCGCATGGTATCCATAAGGTACTGAGGACTGCCTTTGCTGTTTTTTAAAACAGTAACATTGAATTCGGCATTAAAAGTTGTTCCATCGAGCCGTTGAACATCTGCTTCAAAATTTTCGATATAACCATTTGCGATAAGTGATGGCATTAACTCACGAATATTCTGCTGGCTCTGGGGTGTTAGTAATGTAAAGGCATTGGAGCCAATAAGGTACTCTGGTTTTTGGGCATGAACCATACTAGCCTTACGGCTATTTACAAACAGCATATTGCCCTCAAGATCCATGAGCGAAATGCCATCGTGCGAGGTTTCTACTAGGGTTCTATAGTAGTTCTCGCTTTCTTTAATTTTTTCCTCCAACTTTTTGCGTTCCGAAATATCCCTTACTACAGCCAAAATTCGGCCCTTGCCTCCTATTTCAGTTTTTTGCAACGATATTTCCGACCAGAAAACTTCACCATTAACTTTTTTCGAGCGCCATTCAAATACCTGTGTGCCCTCATTTTCAGCCTTTTTTATTAGTGCTTGGGCTCTTTTTTCGTTGTACAAATCGTTACTAGCCGTTACATCATTCACAGTAATTCGGGTTACCTCCTCTTTCGACGAGAAACCGTACATTTTAAGCATCACATCGTTAACATCAATAATTTTCCCATCCTCAGCGTTATGAATAAAAATAGCTTCGTTTGTGGAGTTGAAAATTTCGCGGTAGTTTCGCTCTTGCTCCGAGAGGAGTTTATTCCTTTCTTCCAGATTGGCAATTAAATCTGAAAAGGAATTAAAATACAGACGGGTAATGAAAAAAATTATTGTGCCTAAGGTTGCTATGGTTATCGAAACTATTATCCAGGGGTACATTTTTAGTACGTAAACTGATGGCTCGTATCCCTTAGGGAGGGAAAGGTATTGAATGTGGTGCAGGTAGCCAATTGAAATAAAAATAGTAAGGCTTAATAAAAAAATAATTACCGTTCTTTTTAATGAAAAATATAGAATAGCTAAAAAAGGGATTAGGGTTAAGTATACACGGGCAGTAGAAAGAAGTCCGTAAGTGAACGCGTCAGTTATTGCAAATAGAAAAATGACGAAAAGGGCTGTGCTAATTTTTATTTGAATTGATACACGTTTTCGTATAATAGTTATACCAATGAGGAAAGCTATAACGAGAGATTCAAAAATCAATGAGTAGTTGAAGGTCCATGTTATAGCACGCGAAATGATACTTGCTATAAAGGCCCCCGAACCAAGTATAGTAGAAATAATGAGTACTGTATTAATGATTTGATTCTTCGACTCCTCAATGCTGAATTTTTTGGGGAAATGATGGTCGTTAATTTGGCTGGCCATATTTTAGCGGATGTGTTAAACCCAATTCATTTCGAATTTAATTAAAAAAACTTTAGGTATTTAATTTTATTGATAAAATGTAAATATTAAATATTCAGCACCATAACATAAAGAAAGTATAATTTTTTACTTCATGTATCTTCAAATATTACTGCCGAAATGTGCCATTTAGCTGGTTTCAAATAAGAACGAAATCAATATATTTTGGTTAAACTAATAATTGTAAATACCTCCCTTTTTGCTATTTTTGTCGATGCAGGTAAAAGCGTAACTATGGATAATTTTGTTGTATCAGCCCGTAAGTATCGTCCGTCCACATTCGATTCGGTTGTGGGGCAGGCTTCTTTAACCACCACACTGAAAAATGCCATTCAGCGAAAGCAGTTGGCACAGGCCTATCTTTTCTGTGGTCCCCGTGGTGTAGGGAAAACGACTTGTGCCCGTATTTTTGCTAAAACTATCAATTGCCTTAATTTAACCTTAAATATTGAGGCTTGCAACAGTTGTGAGAGTTGCAAAGCTTTAAACGAGCAACGCTCATTTAATATTCACGAACTCGATGCTGCTTCGAACAATACGGTTGATGGCATTCGCAAACTAATCGATCAGGTTAGGGTTCCGCCACAAATTGGAAAGTACAGCGTATACATTATCGACGAGGTTCACATGCTTTCCACATCGGCATTCAATGCTTTTCTGAAAACACTCGAGGAGCCCCCAGCGCATGCCATTTTCATTTTGGCCACAACCGAAAAACATAAAATTTTACCAACCATCCTTTCGCGCTGCCAAATATTCGATTTTAACCGAATAAAGGTTGAAGATGCGGTTAATTACCTCGAATATATAGCCAAAAAAGAGGGAATTGAATATGAAATAGAGGCGCTGAACATTATTGCCCAGAAGGGCGATGGTGCCATGCGCGATGCCCTTTCCATTTTCGATCAGGTTGTGAGTTTTAGCGGTAGCCACATTACCTACCAAAAGGTTATTGAAAATCTGAATGTGCTCGACTACCATTACTATTTTCGCCTCACCGACGACTTTCTGCAGGGTAACTATGCCAACACGTTAAGGGTACTCGACGAGCTGCTTGCCAAGGGTTTCGATGCGCAGCAATTTATTAGCGGTTTGAGCAACCATTTTCGAAATCTACTCATTTGTAGGGACCCCCAAACAGCGCAGCTGCTCGAGGTGGGTCAGGCTTTTGCTCAAAAATACCAGCAGTTGGCTGCTAATTGCACAACGGAGTTTCTCATTCGGGCACTCGACATTGTTAACCAAACCGATGTAACCTATCGCCAGAGTAGCAACCAGCGCTTGCATGTTGAGCTAATGCTCATCAGGTTATGCAGCATTGAAAAAAAAAAGAGCTGACGGATGAGCCTTACGGCTTCGATGTATCGGTTATTATTACTGAAACTATTGCAAAACCTAGCGTAGAGGTCGTACAGCAAGCAGCTAAGCGTACCGTTGATAGCAAGGTGCAGAAACCCGATTTGCCAAAAACATTTTCAATAAAAAAGGCCATAGCTACACCCTTGCCAATTCCGCCTTCGAACCATACTCAAATGGCCGCAGAGGAGGAGCAACCCATTGAGGTTGCCGAAAGTAAACCTGCAGAACAGGTAACCAATCTTTCGCAAACCGAACTTTCTTCCTTAATTGCAGAGTTTACGGCATCAAGCCTTGCCGATAGACCCATGTATTCGGGGCTAATTAGCGGAAGCAGCGTTCTACTTACAGAAGGAGGGCAAGCAGTTGCCCAATTCGATAGCCAACTGCAAATTGACATGTTTCAGGACATAAAGGCGGAATTAATTCAGTATTTGCGCGACAGGCTTGCTAACCGCCAATTTGATATTTTGGAAAAGGTTGCAAATTCTCAGGACGAAGGAGAGAAGACAAAACCCAAACTCTTTACTGCAGAAGATAAATTCAAATTTATAATTCAGAAGAAACCGGAACTGCTTAAATTGAAGCAACGATTCAACTTGGATCTATAGCAAATCAATATCCTTAAGGGCAAAAAGAACATTATCCTCAATACGGTGCATTATATTTCCGGAACTTATGGGTTGAAACTTATCTCCTGTAATTCTTTCGTACAGTTCAATGTAGCGTTTGCTAATGCTGTTTACCACGTCGTCGGTCATTTCGGGAATGGATTGGTTGGATTGTCCCATAAAACCGTTTTCCATGAGCCACTCGCGGACGAATTCTTTGGATAGTTGATGCTGGGGTTCCCCTTTTTCGAAACATTCCTTGTAGGTGTCGAAATAAAAATAGCGCGACGAATCGGGGGTGTGAACCTCATCAATCAGGTATATTTTGCCTTTTCTTATACCAAACTCATACTTGGTATCAACCAATATGAGACCCCTTTCCATGGCTACTTTTGAACCAAATTCATAAAGTTTATAAGTGTAGCGCTCCAGGGCTTCATAATTGTCCTTTGTTACGAGCCCACTTCGAATAATTTCTTCTCGCGATATATTCTCGTCGTGCAATCCCTGAGCGGCTTTAGTTGTTGGCGTAATAATGGGTTGTTGAAATGCTTCATGCTCACGCATACCGTCGGGAATTTGAACACCGCAAATTTGCCGAACTCCCTTTTTGTACTCGCGCCACGAACTGCCTGTAAGGTAGCCCCTAACAATCATTTCTATAGGGAACGGTTCGCACTTGTAGCCTATGGTAACCATGGGATCGGGCGATGCAATTTTCCAGTTAGGAACAATATCCTCCGATGCATCGAGGAATTTGTTGGTAATTTGGTTCAGCACCTGACCCTTAAACGGAATGCCTTTGGGGAGTACCACATCGAAAGCCGATATACGATCGGTGGCAACCATAACCAGCAAATCGTTGCTTAGCGTATAAACATCTCTAACTTTTCCATGATATACTGAGTTTTGATTAGGAAAGTTGAAGTTAGTGTGGGTTAGAGTCTTTTGCATAGGTGCAATGGGTTGTTTGAAGTGGGTTAGTCTTTGGTTTCGTGGGTTGAAGGTTTACTCAACTTTTCGAAGGCGTGAACAATATATTTTACAAGTTTATGTCGAAGAATATCGCGGGCATCGAAGTGAACTATGGCAATGTCGGGAATTTTTTCGAGCATTTTAAGCGCTGTTAGCAGCCCCGAATCTTCTTTTCGTGGAAGGTCAATCTGCGTTATGTCGCCAGTTACAATAAATTTGGCGTTTTTTCCCATTCGGGTTAGGAACATTTTCAGCTGACTTAGGGTAGTGTTCTGGGCTTCGTCGAGAATAACAAAGGCATTGTCGAGGGTTCGGCCACGCATGTATGCCAGCGGGGCAATTTGTACCGTGCCATCTTCCATAAAATCTGCGAGTTTGCGTGCGGGAATCATGTCGTGAAGTGCATCGTAAAGCGGCTGCAAGTAGGGGTCGAGTTTATCCTTCATGTCGCCAGGGAGAAATCCCAAACGTTCACCGGCTTCTACGGCAGGGCGGGTGAGTATAATACGTTTCACTTCCTTGTTTTTCAATGCTCTAACTGCTAATGCAATGGCTGTGTAGGTTTTACCCGAACCAGCGGGCCCTATGGCAAATAGTAAATCGTTATTCGAGTATTGGTCAACCAGTTGCTTTTGGTTTACCGTTCGGGCTTTTATTACCCTTCCATTGTTGCCAAAAACTAGGCTGTCCGATGTGTCCTCTTCAATTTTAGCGATGGTATCGTTGGTGTCGTTCAGTAAATCGTCAATAATTTCCTCCGAAAGGGAGTTGTAGCGGGTATAGAAATCGATGAGTTTTTGAATCTTGGTTTCGAAAACAGCAATGTTTTCGGGTTCGCCAACTACCTTAATTTCATTGCCACGGGCTATTACTTTTAGTTTTGGAAAGTGGTTGGTAATTCTATTGAATTTCACATTATTTATTCCATAAATCTCCAAAGGGTCAATTCCTTCAATTAGTATCAACTTCTCATTCATGGGCTTGTGCCGTATTATATTCATTTGCAAATTTAATTTAAATAAGTTTGGGAATAAATTTTTTATTTCAAACTATTGATAAAATTTGAAAAACATCTTAGATTTGTTAAATACAATACAGCACGCTATGCTTCGCTTTATCGACAAGTTTAAACCACCTGTCCAATGGCTGCTGCCCGTTGTAGTTGCCCTTGGTATTTTTTTTGGTTTAGGTTCCTACTCATTTTATATTTCTAGAGCCCCATCCTATTTGTCCGACAGCCCAACCACCTGCATTAATTGTCATATTATGGCACCTGAATATTCCACTTGGGCACATAGCGCCCATAGGGAGTATGCTACCTGCAACGATTGTCATGTGCCGCACAACAATATGCTGAACCATTACTACTTCAAGGCTATGGATGGACTAAGGCATGCAACCATTTTTACTCTTAGGGCCGAACCACAGGTAATTGAAATTAAGGAAGCGGGTAAACGCGCAGTTATGAACAATTGTATTCGTTGCCACGAAAAAGTAATAACTGATGTTCGTATGATGAAGCCAGAATTCTCGGTAAATGAGAAAAGACTCGAAAGGAAATGCTGGGAATGCCATAGAGAAACACCTCATGGTAAAGTGAAGGGTTTGTCTACTACTCCCAATGCCCTTGTACCACTTCCACAAAGCCCTGTTCCCAATTGGCTCAGAACTGCAATGGAAAATGAAAAGAATATCAAATAGATATACCCTAAAACCAATTCTATATGAAACCCATTGGCGAAACAATTAAACAAAAACCGTGGCTCGGTTGGGCAATTTTTCTGCTCACCATTGTTGTGGTTTTCTTTTTAGGGCTTCTAGCCTCCTCGATTATTGAGCGGAGGGCCGAAGCCGTTTTTGCATATACCCCTCAGGTACAGCACGAGCATTGGGAACCACGAAACGAGGTTTGGGGTAAAAATTTTCCGCACCAGTGCGAGTCGTATATGCTCACGGCCGACACAAGTTTTAAGAGCAAATATTACGGTGCTCGAAAAATCGATATGCTGACCGACTACCCTGAGCTCGTTATACTTTGGGCTGGTCACCCCTTTTCAAAGGATTACAGGCAGGGCAGGGGACATTACTGGGCCGTTGAGGATGTTCGAGTTTCGTTACGACCCGCTGCTCCCATGAAGCCTACCGATGGGCCCATGCCCGGAACTTGCTGGACCTGCAAAAGCACCGATGTTCCCCGATTAATGAACCAAATGGGTATAGCCGAATTTTATAGCGCAACTCTTGCCCAATTAGGTCCTGAAGTTGTAAACCCCATTGGTTGTGCCGATTGCCACGACTCAAAAACAATGAACCTTCAGATAACCCGACCTGCACTTATTGAGGCTTTCCAAAGGCAGGGTAAGGACATTGGCAAGGCAACCCACCAGGAGATGCGCTCGCTGGTTTGTGCACAGTGCCATGTTGAATACTACTTCAAAGGGCAGGGGAAATATTTAACTTTCCCATGGGACAAAGGATTTTCAATGGAAAATATGGAGGAGTACTACGATAAAATTGCTTTTGCCGATTGGACCCATTCGCTCAGCAAAGCCCCCATGATAAAATCGCAACATCCCGATTACGAAGTATTCCGCTTCGGCGTGCATTACGACAGGGGTGTTTCATGTGCCGATTGCCACATGCCTTACCGAAGCCAGGGCGGTGTGAAATATACCCACCATCACATTCAGAGCCCCTTAGCCGATGTTGAAAATACCTGTAAGGTTTGTCACCGCGAGGATACCGAAAAAATGATTCGCAATGTTTACCAACGCCAAGATGCCCTTTACCAAACCCGAACCCTACTTGAGGAAATATTGACAAAAACCCATATTGAAGCCAAATTTGCTTGGGATAAGGGTGCAACCGAAAAGCAAATGGAAAATATTTTAAAACTCATTAGAGGGGCTCAATGGCGATGGGATTATATTGCTTCAAGTCATGGTGCTTCATTCCACGCACCATTTGAGAGTTCCCGAATTATTGCCCTTGGCATTGAAAAGGCACAGGAGGCACGCCTCGAAATTAGCCGACTTCTTGCCCAATTGGGCCACAAAGAGCCTGTTCCGTTACCCGATATTTCTTCAAAAGCAAAGGCTCAGGCATATATTGGGCTCGATATGAAAAAGTTGAACGATGAGAAAAAGGTTTTTCTCGAAACTATTGTTCCCCAATGGATAAAGGAAGCCAAGGAAAGGGAAGCAACCTATCCGATTTCAAACTACTAGTTGGTATTTAAAAATGTAAGCCAGCTGGATTTCAGCTGGCTTTTTTTATTCAAGTAATAATATTACAACTTATTTTAAAGCTTTTTCGCCTTTAGCAATAATCAATGAAATCATTGCATCGCCCGTTACATTCAGCACTGTTCGAAGCATATCGAGCGGTCTGTCAATTGCCAAAATGAGGGCGAGGCCCTCAACGGGTAAACCTACCGAATTTAAAACTATAATGAGCATTACCATTCCTGCTCCGGGCACACCTGCTGAACCAATTGAAGCCAAAGTGGCTGTGAGAATTATTGTAAGTTGCTGCGTAAGGGTGAGATCAATACCAAATACCTGAGCAATGAATACAGAGGCAACAGCTTGATAAAGGCTAGTGCCATCCATGTTTATGGTAACACCTATGGGTAGAACAAAACTAGCAACTTCGTTGCTAACCCCCAGTTTTTTTTCAACCTGCTCAAGGGTAACAGGAAGCGTTGCTGCGCTCGAACTGGTTGAAAAGGCAACCAATTGAGCTGGGAACATTGATGTATAGAACTTTTTAAAGGTGATGCCTGCAAACATTTTTAAAAACGTGGGATAAATTACAAATGCAACTAAAAACAATCCAAGTATTACAACCAATGCATACTTACCTAGTGTTGCAAAAAGTTGAAGCGACGAAGTTAGGCTCCCTCCCGAAAAATCGGTAACCAGTGCTGCAATTAGTGCAAAAACCCCAAAGGGGGCAAAATGCATAATGAAATCTATAATTTTTAAAATAACATCGTTAAGTCCTTCAATGAAATCCTTTACCATTCCTACCTTGGGGTTCTTAACAAGAACTATTGATAAACCAAAAAGAATAGCAAAAAAGATAACCTGTAGCATGTTCCGATTATTCGATGATGCACTAATAATATTTTCGGGTACAATATCTGTTAAAAACTGAAGTGGCCCACTCGACTCTATTCTCCCAACAGCTACTTTTTGTCCTTCTACATCATCGGAATATTTTGCAAGTAGTTCGGCTCGCTTTTCAGCCGGAAAAGAATGACCAGGTTTAAATATATTAACCAGTACAAGGCCGATAGATATAGCAATAACTGTGGTTACAATATAGTATGAAATGGTTTTAATGCCCATTCTCGAAAGTTTCGAAATGTCCGAAAGCCCTGAGATACCTGTTACCAATGAGGCAAATATGAGAGGCATGGCAACCAATTTCAATAAATTTAGGAATATGGTTCCGAAAGGTTTAATCCAGTCGCTTATAAACCACTCGGCCTTAATAACAATTGCAACTATTCCAAATAGGGCACCCGCAAACATGCCTATTAGGATTTTTAAATACAATGGAATTTTTTTCTTAAACATAATCTATATGGTTTTTCGATACGATTGCAATTGATCAAAACCCTTAAAATTAATTTTTTTTTTACAGGCAGCAATTTTTCTTTGGTCTTACTAACTTCTTGAAGTTTAAAAAATCAGTTAACAAATCAATTGCAATGTTTTAGCTATAAGCTAATTGTTGCGAATTACTTTAGCACTATTAAAAACTAACGCTATGATAAAATTTATGCTAAATGAGGTAACTCTCAGCCGAATATTGCACGAAGCCCAGTATAATCTGGTAGTTTTCGGCGAGAATGATTATTACGAAATTCCCTTGCGGGTACAGTTATTTAAATCGTCGAAGCATTTTATAGTTAAGCGAATAGCTACCCTAGAGCAGGTAGTTCTAAAGTATAGCGATATTCGATGGGTGAAGATTGACTACGCCCGGGTATTGGATTGCGCATAAAAAAAGGCCGTAGCACATGCTACGGCCTTTTCATTTACGTAACAATTTATTCGAATTTCTTAAATACCTCTTTAATCCTATCCATTGCTTCACGCAATTGGCTTTCGGTAATTACAAGCGGAGGAGCAAATCGGATAATGTTTCCGTGGGTAGGTTTGGCTAAAACACCATTTTCGGCCATGGCAACGCAAACATCCCAAGCAGTTTTACCGGGTTGGTTGCGAATAACAACTGCATTTAGAAGTCCTTTACCACGAACAAGTTCAATCATGTCGCTTTTTATGCTACGAAATTCTTCGCGGAATATTTTTCCTAAACGCTCTGCGTTTTCTGCTAGTTTTTCTTCTTTTATAACCTCCAAAGCAGCAATAGCAACTTTGCCAGCAATGGGATTGCCACCAAAGGTTGAACCATGCTCGCCGGGTTTAATGCAAAGCATAATGTGGTCGTCGGCCAGAACCGCTGAAACAGGGAATACTCCACCTGAAACGGCTTTGCCAAGAATTAAAATATCGGGACGAACGCCTTCATGGTCGCAGGCAAGCATTTTACCAGTGCGGGCAATGCCCGTTTGAACCTCGTCGGCAATGAACAGAACATTATTCTTTTTGCAAAGTTCTGCCGCTTTTTTCAAATAACCTTCATCGGGTACAAATACACCTGCTTCACCCTGAATTGGCTCAAGAAGGAAACCCGCTACATTCTTATCTTCTAGGGCTTTTTCCAAAGCTTTCAGATCATTGTAGGGTATAGTTATGAAACCAGGGGTGTAGGGTCCAAAATCGTTACGAGCATCGGGGTCGGTGCTCATGGAGATTATGGTTGTAGTACGGCCATGGAAATTGTTTTCGCATACAATAATTTTAGCATCACCATCATTAAGCCCTTTCTTTTTATAAGCCCATTTACGGCAAAGTTTAATGGCTGTTTCATCGGCCTCAGCACCCGTATTCATGGGTAATACTTTGTCGTAACCAAAGAATTTGGTGATGTACTCTTCGAACTCACCTAGTACATTGTTGTAAAAAGCGCGCGAAGTTAAAGTAAGCTTTTTAGCTTGCTCAGTAAGTGCTCCTACAATTTTAGGATGGCAATGCCCTTGGTTAACAGCCGAATAAGCCGAAAGGAAGTCGAAATATTTCTTACCTTCTACATCCCAAACGTAAACACCTTCACCTTTTTCCAATACTACCGGAAGTGGATGGTAGTTGTGTGCTCCGTATTTATCCTCACGGGCCATGTAATCATTTGCGGTCATTTTACTCATAACAGAAATTATTATTTTGATTTACAATGAATTTGAAGTAGTTAAAGCATTCTAACTTGCTGCCACAATCTTAGCGCAAGTTTTTAACTTTTCAAATACTTGTGAACTGTATTACTGTATGTTAAGAAACATAAACGCTCCATTAGGGGTAATTCAAATAAAAGTAAATTTACGATTTTCAACCTTTTGATCATTTATGTGTTTAATAAATTGAATAAAAAGTAAAACATTATGAATATTTCTGATGCAATATATAAAAGACGCAGTGCGATGGCTTTTGAGCCACAGATACTGCCTAACGAAACAATAGAGAAACTTTTTGAGGCATCTCGTTGGGCACCATCGTCGTACAATGAACAGCCATGGCGATTTTACTATGTTAATCGGATAAATACAAAGCTATTTAACGATCTTGTTAGTTTTCTTGCTCCTGCAAATGCCGAATGGGCCTCAAATTCGTCACTTTTAGTGTTTTCAGTAGCAAAAAAGCAATTAACCACTAATGGTAAACCAAATTTTTATGCTTTACACGATACTGGCATGGCAACTGCAAATATTTTAGTTCAAGCAGAAGGGTTGGGTTTGGTTACGCACATTATGGGTGGTTTTAATAGGGATGCCGTAGGTATATATCTGAATTTATCCTCTGAATTTGAGGTTGTTGCTGCCATAGCCATTGGTTTAGCAGGCAATATTGAACTGCTCAGCGAGCCCAATAGAAAAAGAGTCACTTCGGAGAGGGTGCGAAAACCCCTGAATGAAATTGTTTTTAGTTTATAACCGATTAGAAATACTAACTAATTTCACTGGGCAATGGAATTGTAAAGTAGAATATAGTTCCGTTGCCTGGTTGGCTCTCAAACCATATTTCTCCTTCGTGTCGTTCAACAAAGTCTTTACATATCATTAATCCTAACCCAGTTCCCTTTTCACCCGAAGTTCCTGTTGTTGAAATGCCTGCTTCTCTACTGAAAAGTTTATTGCGTAATTGTGGTTCAATACCAATTCCATTATCTGTTATTGAGAATTCTACTATTTTACCCTTAGCTACAGCAGCTATTTCGACAAAACCTCCGGTTCTGGTAAATTTAAAGGAGTTGGCAATTAAATTTCGAATTATGGTTCGCAACATGTTTGAATCGGCAAAAACGGATAGGTTCGAGTCGAAATTGGTGCGGATTTCGATTTGTTTCTCATTTGCAATAGGTTGAATTAAATACAACTCGTCCTTTACTATTTCTTTAATTGAAACGGTTGAGGGGTTGAAAGGAAGTGTGCGAGTTTGAAAGCGCGACCATTGTAACAGATTGTCGAGCAGTAAGTTTCCTCTTATTGAGTTGTCGTGGATAATTCGAAGGTACGAAAGGGTTTCTTTGGTGAAACCCTCATTGGCCCTATTTAGAATCACTTCGGCATAGCCCGCTATTGCGTGCAAAGGGTTCTTTAGGTCGTGGGCAATTACTGAAATGAGCTTATCCTTTATCGAATTGATATCTGTAAGTTCTGCATTCTTTTCGTTTAGTTCCTCAATTTTTATTTGAATAATCTCCTTATGGTAGTTGCTTTCTTTGATAAGTTTTTGAAGTAAAATATTTGACTCTTTCATTTTTTTCCGCGAAGTGTAAAGCGAAATGCTTAATATAGAAACAAGTATTATTACGCCTATGAGTAAGTATAGGAAAATTAGTTGAAGATCAATTATTTCCCTATTTAAAACCTGCTCCCTTTTGAGCATTTGATTCTCCTTCTGTTGCATTTCAATTTCATAAACCGACTCGATTTTGCCTATTGCTTCGGCTCGATCAATATTAAATAAGCTATCGTTAAGTTTGGCAACTAATTTTAAATATTTGGTCGACTCTTCAAATCTGCCACGTACTTCGAAAATCTCAGCTAGTTTGGCAGCTGCATTCTTTTCATCGGCAATATACCCTATCTCTTGGGCCATTGCCAGCGATTTCTTTGCATAGGCAATAGCATTGTCATATTGCTCTAAACTTAAATAGTCATCGGCAATGAATAGGTTTATGCTGGTTTCTCCAATTTTATCGGAATAACTTTCAACAATTTTCAGAGCTTTTTTATGGTATTCAAGTGCCTTTGCATGCTCTCCCATTCTATTATAAACCGTTCCAATGTTGCCAAGACTGGCGCCTGCGCCTCTTTCATCCTTATGCTCCTCGTTGGCATTCAGAGCCAAGTAAAAGTATTCTAGCGATAAATCGAACTTTTTATTTCGGAGGTTCACCCATCCTATGTTGTTTAAAACAACACCAATGTTTGTATTATTGGCCGATTGACGATGGAACTCGAGCGATTTTGTATAAAATTCAAGTGCTTTTTTGTCGTTACCAATTTCGGAAAATACGAAACCAATATTATTGTATGTAGTGCTTAACCCCTCAATGTCGTTAAGTTCTACGCGAAGGCGTGCTGCTTCCATTAAATCCTTTAAACTCTGGTCCATTTGCCCCAGTATGGCTTTTGCAGTACCCCTATTGTGTATACCGGTTGCTATTCCTTTTGAGTATTTTATATTGGAACTCAATTCAATTGCTTCTAAAGCATACAGCAACGATTGTTTGGGATTCGATCGTCGATTTGAATAGGATAGATTATTTAAAGAGTCAACCAAAAATTCGACCTGCGATTGCCCATGAGTTCCAAGAGCTAAAAGTAGAAATACTGGAAGAATTATAATTTTTTTGGAAAAGGCAAAGAAGCGAATAATGCTTCCAATATTTGGTATAATTAATTTATAATATTGAGTTAAATTACTCATGGGTTGAGTGTAATAGACTTGAAAATCTAAAAATAAAAAAAAAAAAAGGAAAAAAATAACTAATTGCGCACCTTTTTTAAGGAGATGGTATTAAGCATGCAATTTGGAAAAACCGATTAGGAGTCGATCCTATTATATTTGTTAAGGCCCATAAGCCCAATTAGCCATTTTGGTAATGGCTTCAAATTGTCTCGTTTCTTTAAATTGAAATATATGCCCAGTTTTTTTAAAATAGGTACTTTATGGGTTTCAACAAATTCAATAAGGGTTCCGTCTGGGTCTTCAATGTAACTGAAATGGCCAGCAGCCTCACCCATATCGAAACTTTTTCCACTTTGCGATGCCGAATCAATGGTAAAAGGAAAGCCAGAGTTGTTACATTCTTTTTCCAATTGCTTCATGTTATTAACATCAAAACAGAGGTGTATGTAACCCAAATCGCCCCAAAACCGGTTTTCAAATATTTTCTGAGGTTGCCTATCGAGGCATTGTATAAGTTCAATTTGAGTTGTACCCAGCAGTTCGCTAAAGGCTCCCATTTTGATGTCGGGATGGGTTAAGAGTACGCTTCTGAATTGCGCCATTTTTTTTGAATTATCCATAAAATCCTGACGTGCAGAAATTTGGTCGGAAATAACTTTTGAATATCCAAGTACGTTTTGGTACAATTTGAGCGACCGGTCCATATTTGTAACACCAATTATTGCACCCAAAACACCACCTGTTGGAGATTTTTTTTTAGAAAACCAGCTGGTATTGGTTTCAACAACCTGAAAGAGGTTACCAAAGGGATCGTTCAAAAAAAAGTATTTTGAACCGTCTGGGTTAGTGTTTATGGCGCTAAGGTTACTCACGCTCATTTTTACAAGGTGTTTATAAGCATTATCGATGCTACGGCATTTTATTTTAATGGCGTTTATACCTAAGTCGCCAAACATTATTTGAAATTTCGGTTTTAAAGGGATGCGCTCAGTGTATTGCCAAATTTCCAATCCGCCTCCACCGCTCATATTTACAGTTAAAGCGGCATGCCGCTTCTGGGGTAACCCTCCGGTATACGGGAGCATGAATGCGGCAACCGAATTATCTTCGAAAACGCGAACGTTAAAGCCAAAGGCTTTGCTATACCAATTCCACGCAGCATTTAAACTTTCAACGCCAATACCTATTTGCTGTATACCGTTAATGGAGTATTTCATAATTCTACGGAGTTTAAATAACTTTCGAAATTAATTTAAAAAATAATGAAGGGAAAAATCGTTTGAGGTAAAGCATAATAATTTCTTTTTTGGCAATAACTACCTCGGCTTTACCCTTTTTAATGGCACTTATAAATTTTTTAGCGCAAATATGGGCTGGTATTCCATTGAGTTGCCCCTTGTCCATTTTTCCATGGCTATTACCTTGCGCATCGATGGCTCTTATTGAGATGGGTGTGTTTATATAACCGGGGTAAGCAATGGTAACCTTAATATTATGCTCCAGCAATTCAATTCGTAAGCTCTCGAAAAAACCCTGAAGTGCATGCTTGGCCGAGGCGTATGCGCTCCTTTGGCGCGTACCAAACTTCCCAGCCAGGCTACTTGTAACGGCAATATGCCCCTGCTTATTTTCAATCATGCTAGGCAGAATGGTTTTTGTAATAATTATATGAGAAAAAAAGTCGATTTCCATAATCCTTCTATCAATTTCAATAGGTGTGTCGGATGCTAATGCTCTTTGGCTAATGCCACCATTGTTTATAAGAAGGAATATGGGCCCATGCTCATTTAAAACTGCTCTCGATGCCAGTTCCACCTCGCTAGGGTTTGAAAGGTCGAAAGGTACAACGAAGCAAGAATTTGTATGCATTAGGCATTCTCCCTTTACTTCCTCAAGCAGATTGATATTACTTCCCGAAAGAATAAGTTTGGCATTTTCCTTGGCAAGAATTAGTGCCATTTCTCTACCAATCCCCGAAGAGGCACCGGTAATCCAGCAGGTTTTATTTGCAAAGTACATAGGTTAATAAAAAATAGGGCCGATGAACATTCATCGACCCTAGCAAAAATAGAAAACCAAATTCTATTCCTCGTATTTTTTTTCAGAAATAAGTTTCCCTTCTATGCTGAAAATTAGCCAAGTTCCCGTTTTTTTACCATAAGTGTAATTCATATCGTAACGTAGAGTTCCAGTATCGTCCCAAATGTACCATTTGCCATTCTTTTGGCCATCCTTAAAGTTAGCTTCGGCAATTTTCAATCCTTTCTCATTGTAAGTTTCCCATTTACCATCCATTTGGCCATTGGAATAGGAACGAATTTCGTTTATGCCTCCGCTTTCAAAATATACACGAACAAAGCCATTTAACCTGCCATTTTCAAATTGCATTTCCGATTTTAAAGCGCCACTTTTATAGAACTCTTTATATGGTCCGGTAAAGGGTGTACCATCCTTAGTATATTGAATTCCATCTTTCTCAACGAGCGATATTTGGGAAAAGCCTGTTATAAAAGTAAGGCAGAATAGTAATGTAAATAATGCTTTCATTTTATGAGAGATTTTAATACAGTTGTACGCAAATTGACAGCTAATGTGCCACTAAACTAATATTTTTTTAAAAAAACATCAAGAGCTTCCCAAGATGAGAAGCCCTTAATGGTATTAATTAAAAATGGTTCACTATTAGTAGGGTGTGTTTTGGGGATCCCAGTTGCACCAACCGCTAGTCCAGTTGGTTGTGCCAAAAGCACCACGGAACGAAACGTTTTCGAACCACGAGCTTAAACTAGTGAAACTAGCACCGCTTAGTAGGGGCGACCCGGTTTGTGGCATTGGGTTTACATTACCGTAGTTCCAACCATTAACTAGGTTAATGTCAGTGTTTTCAGTATGTAAAGTGTTGGTGCCTGCGCTCCACATAGTTTCGAATTGCTCTTGGGTAAGTACATCACCCATTCTGAAGTTGGTAAGGCAACCTGCTAATGCTGTATTCTTAATAACTGGACCGCTGGTGCCATTGTATAGCGAAGCTGAAGGACCTTCGAGGCGAACCCCAACTTTAAAACCAGCTATAACCGAGTTGTGAAGGTTCAGGCGTGTATTCCTTCTTAAGCGAAGACCATTTTGGTGGTTAGCATTAACGTTGGTCTGGTTTTTAGTTTTGAATGGGCCTAATATAGTGATGTTGCTGAATGTGACTGAAGTAAAAGGCTCATTACCACTGCCCGAAGCATCGTTATCGGATTCAAAACCATTGGAAGCATCGGATTTGTCGGCAAAATCGGGATGGCGAAGAATAAGACCGTACTGTATTTTTCCGCTGAACCCGTTATCGGTGTCAAAGTCGTCGTCGCCACCACAGTAGGATACAATGTTGCGAGCATTAACATTTCCACCCCACCATTCAAAAGAATCGTCGCGACCAAATGATACCTGAACATACTCAATGGTTGTTCCGCTACCAACGCCACCCATTGAAAGTCCGTTAATTTCGTTTCCACTAGTTACCTCGAAGCCAGCAAACTCAATTCGTACATATTTCAATATTCCGGAATTGTCGTTAGCATTGGTTCCACCATACTGTGCGCCAGTTCCACCTTCCATTTCGGCGGTTCCGCCGGTTTGGTTAATTGGTGCTGCACCACATATAATAATGCCAGCCCAATCGCCCGGTAGGCGCTGACCTGCTGGTTTTTCGGATGTAAATACAATGGGCTTCTGAGCTGTACCCTCGGCAATAATTTGGGCACCTCTTTCAACTATTAGAGCTGCTTTTGAGTCAGTAACACCTTTAATAAGGGTACCAGGTTCAATGGTAAGCACTGCACCGCTTTTAACGTAAACATAGCCATCCATATAAACAGTGTCCTTTGCTTGCCAAGTTGTGTTGGTTGTAATATTACCGCTAACAGTAATACGAGTTCCAATTTCGGGTTCCTCTTCGTCTTTGCACGATACTAAAGTTACGCATGCAGCTAGTGCAAAAATTGCAAGCATTTTAATGTTGATGCTTTTCGATTTCATGTTTATTTTTTTTGGGTTTAACATTTTATTTCGACACAAAACTAGTCCCGAAAAAAATGGTAGAGGTTAATGCTGAGTTATGTTTTGATTATAGGTTTGTTACCTTAAGGTTAAGTCGATAAGTGTCTTATTGTAAATGAAATACGAGGTTGTTTCAAAAGTAAAAAAACAACAACTCTCTTTCTCTGAACTTCTCTGTGACTCCTTAGTGAGTCTCTTTGTAACAATGTTTTAAAAATTACAATGGGTTCCACAGAGATGTTCACAGTGAAACACCGAGGATATTTGAGACAACCCCTTATTTAATAGGTATAAAAATGGAAATTACAAGTTTAGAGAAATGCTAAGGTTAAAGGTTCGCCCAGGCGACCATTGCTGGTTTATTTTTTTCAATTTTTCTCCGCCGGTTACCGAAGGGTAGGGAGAATAAAGAACAATATTCTGATTGAGAATGTCTTTTACTCCAAATTTCACTTCGAAATATTTACCAAACTCTTTAGAAATGGTAAAGTCGATTAGGTGGTGATGTTTCTCGTAAATATCGGGAATATCGTCGAGGATATTCTGCTTTGCTTCTCCTGTATATATTATTCTGTCGCCCACTATATTATAGAGCAACGATGCATTAATTCGGTTGCGCTCGTGATTGTAAAAAAGACCGAAGTTGACCAAGTAGGGCGATTGGCCCTGCATTGAACGGTCGCGCTCAATAAACCCTTTGCTAAACTTAACTTCACTTATAATGTAAGCAGCATTAGAAACAACTGAAAAATTTTGAAGTACAGGTATAAAACCCAACGAAACTCTCAGTTCTGCCTCGGCGCCTATGCTCTGAGAGCGAAGGGCATTGTCGAATGAGTAATTATTTCTGTTTCCGGCAGAGGCGTATTTAACTTCAATGGGATTAATAAAGTTTTTATAGAAAAACCCAAGCGAAAAGGTTTCACCCGCATTGGGGTAGTGCTCGTAGCGTAGGTCGAAGTTATGAACTTTGGCATCGAGAATTGCTGGGTTACCAACAAAATCGGCTTCGGTTTGGAAGTTGTAATAGTAAAAAGGGGCTATTTCACGAAATTCGGGGCGATTTGTGGTAACTCCATAACCAGCGCGAATCAGGTTTTTCTCGTTAAAATTGTATGAAATATTTACCGATGGGTATAGATCAAAAACATCTTTGCGAATTGCAATGGGTTGGTTGTAGCGGTCGTAGCTGTCGAGGTGCTGATTATTCTGCTCTGCCCTTACCCCTCCGTTAACGGTTATTCTATCGCTAACGCTAATTCTAAGAAGAGAGTATAAGGCCACATTCAGGTTGTTAGCAAAATATGAATCCGATTTGCTTGTGGTTTCTCGTAGCAAGAAACCTTCGGCCGAGGTATTTATATTGTCATCGGAGAAAAGGTTGTTTAGTGGTGTTATCCAAACCGATTGGGGGTTGGGGCTGTTTTTGGCAAATCCCAGCAGGCGAGCTTTAAAACTCCGCTGTTTGTATTCGCTAAAACCTCCGGTTTTAAATGTTACTTCTCTGTTCAGTATTTTTAAGTTGTACTCGTAATTAACTCCTGCCGATGAAATAATCTCATCGAGTTGCATGAATAAACGACCTGCATCAGAAGCTGAAGGGCTTATACCTATGGAGGCAAAATATTTACCATCGTTTGGGGAGCCTGGTTCTTCATTTAAAGTTGTTCTAATTCGTTTTAGGTCCGGTTCGTTTCTGCTGGCAAGCGAAACTCCTACATTCCAATCGAGTTTGCTTTTGTCTTCACCAAATTTGAATTCGCCATTGAGCTGGCCCGAATAGGTTAAACGGCTCATAAAGGCATTTTCAAAATACCTTATTATACGGCCTTCGTAGCCATATAGTCCATTTCGAATGGTCGAGTGATTTTTACCTATAAGATTAAACATGTTTCGAAACTCAAATTTTCTCCCTTTTCCAGGGAAGAAGGCCCAGTTGTGGAGCAGCCCAACTTTAGCGGTGCGGTAGTAAGAATTATCAATATAGTTGAAGTTGTAGTCGGGGTTTATACCATCGGTTCGGGCCGACTGGTAACCATTATTTTCTATCTCATCGGCGTTATGCGAAAGGCTATAGTTAAGTGCTGTTATGGTACCAATGCTTCGGTTGCCTTTTTGGAACCGTTTTCCATAGTTTACTGAGAAACTTTGGTTGGGTATTGCAGTAAGTGGTTCGGCATCCCAGAAATTGTTTAAGCTGCGACCGTATTCGGCAAGTTTCTCATTGGGAAGACCCTTGAGCGATTTTGGAAAAGTGCTGGGAAGGTTACGGGTTCCATCGTCGAAACCCAGCCAGTCGAGTTTGCCTCCCGGGGTTAGTTTATAACCTTCGAAAGTAGTGCCGGTTACGAAACCGCTTCCATACGAAACCTTAAAGAAATCGGCCTCGGGCATGTTTTTGGTGAAAATCATTACGAATCCTCCGGCAAAATCGGCTGGTAAATCGGGTGAGGGGCTTTTAGCAATAAGAATGTTGTCGATCATGTAGCTGGGAATCTGGTCGAACGAGAAGGCTTTTTGGTCGGCTTCGGTCGATGGAGTAGAAGAGTTGTTGACCCAAACATTATTGTAACGTTGGTTTAATCCACGAATTACTATGAACTTGTCGCCCATTATCGAAATTCCTGGTACACGCTTAACCACCTCCGATGCATCGCGGTCCTGCGAACGTGTAATTTGCTGGGCCGAAATTCCGCTGGCTACCAATGGGCTCGCTTTAATGGTGCTAATTAATGAAACATCGGTGTTGGTTTTTCGAACTGCTGCAACCACAACTGCCTCGAGGGCAGTTGAAACTTCTTCCAATTCAACCTTTATTGAGGAGGCTCGGTTGGCCTCAACTTTAATATTCTCAAAAACAACAGAATTGTACGATATAAACGAAACCTGAATATGATAAATGCCCGGAGTAAGGTTGGCTAAAGTAAAATTTCCATCGAAATCGGTTATCGTTCCTGTAGTGGTACCTGGAATAAAAACGCTAGCACCCACGAGTGTTTCGTTGCGCATTTTATCAATTACAACACCCTGAATACTTCCCTTTTGGGCAAAAGAAAATGAAGTAAATGAAAGAGTTAGAATAAAATTGAGGAAAATGGATTTGAAGTTGTTATTAGTAAAAAGCATATGCTTCATTTTTATTTGTTTGTCTTTTCTAACCTGCATAATATCAGGTAAATACTTTATTTATCGGAATAGTAATCCGAATACAAAGAAACTTCATCCCATTGTCATTGGTTTTAAGTAAAAGTTAACCTTGTGTTAAAAGGACAATAACCTAAATGTGCTTAACTTAGCTTTACATTAACAATCTACATTTTTTTTTTAATTACAATTGTGCTCTAAAACTTTATGTAAATTTAAACTTGAATTTAATGGAAAATAGTGATTACAGGCTTTTGCTTGTTGACGATGAGCCCGATATACTAGAATTTCTCAGTTACAATTTGCGTAAGGAGGGGTTTCAAGTTTTCACATCAACCAATGGGCACGATGCCCTTCGTTTGGCCAATGAGGTGAAGCCTCACCTTGTTCTGCTCGATGTTATGATGCCCGAAATGGATGGAATAGAGGTTTGTGAGGAGATTCGGCGAAACGAAAGACTTTCCAACGTTATTATCGCTTTTCTCACTGCCAGAGGCGAAGATTACTCGCAAATTGCAGGGTTTGAGGCAGGAGGCGACGATTATATTACAAAGCCGGTAAAACCAAAAGTTTTGGTAAGCCGCTTGAAAGCATTACTGAAAAGAATCGATTCAAATCCATCGCCAGCAATAAGTTCCGAAAGCATTGGAGAGGGTATTCATATTGATAAGGAGCGCTTTTTGGTATACAAGGACGGTGAAGCGCTCAATTTGCCTAAAAAGGAATTTGAACTTCTTGCGCTTCTTTTCAGCCGACCCAGTAAAGTTTTTTCTCGCGATGAGATATTTTCAATGGTTTGGGGCGACAATATAATTGTTGGCGACAGAACAATTGACGTTCACATTCGCAAGCTTCGCGAAAAGATTGGCGAAGATCATATTAAAACCATTAAAGGGGTAGGCTACAAGTTTGTAGAGTAATAATTTGGTATACATGCAAAAGAGAAGCGGGGCCTATAAGCCCCGCTTCTCTTTTGCATTTTAAAGGCTATTCAATATTGTTTATTACAAAGTCTCTTTGTGCCTTCAGAAGGTTTACGGTTTGTAGCATAATATTTTTAGCTTCGTTAATGATACCTAAGTAAAGAACGCTATTTCGTGTGCCGACCTCATTGGCCTTTATTCGTTTAATCTGCTTCTTACGGGCCTCATTTAGCATTTCTAAAATTCGTTGCTGCATTTTCAGAACCTCAGAAATGTCGGTATAATCATTGTCGCGAATCATTTGAATAATGAGGTTGAAGAAATCGGATATTTTGCCGCTGATGGCAATAAGCTCATCGTTCTGAGATTTCAATAACCCCCGGTGGTTATTGTCAATATGCTCAAAACTGGGGCTTGTAATAAAAGTTAGGCTATGGGCAATTTCACGTAGGTAGTCGATTACTTGAATATAATAATGCCCGGTTTCGTAGGAGTCTTCTTGTAGTTTTTTCAGCACGCTATATGCATTATACTTAAGTTTTTTCGAATCGATATTAAGTTTCTCTACATCCTTGTCAACTTTTTTAAGCAATTTGCGGTCTTCGGTTGAAAGACCAATAATAGTTTTATTAAATGTAGTAAGCACATCGAAAAGGGACTTATTTACCTCTTTGATGCATTGTTTCAAAATATTTTCATCTTTAACCAGTTCCTCTGCAATGAGTGCTGCTTCTTGTTCTTTCAACTTACGTCTATGCAATACGTAGGATTTGAAAATTAGGAATCCTGCCAAAAGAATAAGTGCAAACATGGCAATATTTCCGCCATAATGAAGGGCAAGAGCAATTAAAAAAGATGCTGTAAATGCTATAAATGCTGTGAAAAACCAACCAGCAATTACTGTAAGTACTCCGGTTATCCTGTATACAGCGCTCTCTCTACCCCAAGCCCTGTCGGCTAATGATGTACCCATAGCAACCATAAATGTAACATAGGTAGTTGAAAGGGGAAGCTTTAACGAAGTGGCTGAACTAATTAGAATACTAGCAACTGTGAGGTTGACTGAGGCTCGAACCATGTCGAACGATGGTGCATCCTTTAGGTTACCTTTGAATTTGGGAGCCTTTCGGGCATCGAAACGACTTTCTATATAGTTCTTAATAATTTGGGGTACGTATTTACCACCATTTCGACCAAATTGGCGAAAAGTTCGCACAATTGTTCTGGCAAATTGGCTGCTTCCAAAACGTTCGGCTCCAGCATCTTGACGCGATAGGTTTACTTCAGTTTCGGTAACGGTACGAGCCTTTTTCGATAGCCAGAGGGTAATAACCATTATAAGGCCTGCAATTAAAAGGTAGTAGAAGTTTACAGAAACGGGTTTTGCTAAATCGCTCATGGCAAGGCTTTCAGGGGCAATACCAGGGTTGGCCAAATAGATTTGGTATGACTTGAGGCCAGCCATAAAAACCCCAATAAAGTTTACCAAGTCGTTACCGGCAAATGACAATGCAAGGGCAAAAGTGCCCACTAATACAATAAATTTTAAAGTATTGAATCGGAATATACTTATGAAAACCTGAAATACTAAAACCCAGAATATGAAGCCATATAACAGGATACTCCATGTATGTGACTCGATATAGGCTAAAACAGAGGGTGATACTATTGATGATCCTTCAAGGCCCTTAATTAATATGAAATAAGTAATGGCGGTAAGCGAAATACCACCCCAAACTCCTCCAAACCAATTATTGGTTTTAATGTAGTTAAAACTGTATATTATGCGTGCAATATATTGTACTGTAATACCAACAATAAAGGCAACTGCCACAGAAATTAGTATTCCTGAAATAATGGCAAGGGCTTTCGCGCTGTTAATATAATTTGCCAGGCTGGCAAACGATTCGTTGTTGGTGCTAATTTTTACTATTGAAATAGCAACAGCAGCACCGAGTAATTCAAATACTAACGATACAGTTGTAGAAGTAGGTAACCCGAAAGTATTAAAAAAATCGAGAAGAAGTATATCAGTAATCATTACTGCAAGAAAAATGGTCATGATTTCTGGAAGGAAAAACATTTCGGGGTGGAATATACTACTTCGGGCAACCTCCATCATTCCCCCCGAGAAAGTTGCACCCACAAGGATTCCAAGGGAGGCAATAATCATTATTACATGACGGGGAGCAACTTTTGAACCAATTGCCGAGTTCAGAAAATTAACAGCATCGTTGCTAACCCCAACCATTAAGTCAACAATGGCCAAAACAAGGAGTACTATTACTATTATTAAATAAATATTATCCATTAAATTGCTTGTTAAGGGTTAAGTGGATGAATATCAGCACATAGGTGTTGTGCAAATTCATCATAAAAATAGCCGAAGCTTTTGTAGGTATTCATACTTTTTAAGTTAAATTTAACTTAATCCAATGTTAAGCCAATGTTAAGTCAGGTTAAATGCCTGAATTCAAGGTTTTATTATTATAATTTTGTATTTTAGTACTTAATAACACTCAAAGTTACCTTGATTAGCAAAGAGCAAATATTCGAAAGGTTAGCTTTCGCCCTAAAAAAATCCGACGTTGTTCAAATTGCCGAAACAATGAATTCGGTTGATATTACCCCATACGATTTAATTGATATTTCAATTAGCAGCGACGAGTCCAAGGCTTTCCATGCGGCTTGGGTACTCGAAAACTATTTCGAAATGCACCCGAGTGCTCTAGAGTTCTTTTTACCCAATTTAATTGAAACCATTGTTTTGGTTAAGAATGAAAGCGTACAGAGGCATTATTGCAAATTGATTGCAATTGGTATAAAGCGTTTGCTTTCGGTAAAAGTTTCTGGCTTTAAAGCCAAAGAACTTTGGCGAATGAACCTCGACCCGTTACAAGAACACTGCTTTTTTTGGTTGGTTGAGCCCACAACCAAGCCTGCCGTTAAGGTTCATTGCATGGATATTTTGTTTTTATTATCGAGTCGATACAAATGGATTTCTGAGGATCTTCCGGCAATAATTGAAGCCCAAATGGAACTAGGAGGCCCGGCAATAAGGGCAAAGGGTCGTGAAATTATTAAAGCTATAGCTTCGAAAAAACACCAACCCTTCAGCTGATATCAACCTTTGGTTTCAGAATTACACCCAGCCTTTTCTGGCCATGAATAATAACCGTTAAGGGTTCGCTAAACCTAATGTGGCGAATCATACCGCTTTCGTAGAAGGCAGGCAGTGAGTTTAGGTATTCATAGTCGACAAAGCCCTGACCAATATGAGGATTTACCGTTACGTAAGCAACTTTAAGGGAGGTGAGGTTTTGAAAGAAATGGGTTCCCTGGCTTGGGTCAACATTGTAACTCTGCATTCCCGATTCAACAATAACCTTGGCACCCGAAATTTGGGGCCATTTTACCGGTATGCCCAGCCATCGGTCGCTCGAACCCCAACGGCCCGGACCTATAAGCACGTATTGCTTTCCATTTTGGGCAAACGGATTGTTCAGATTATCGAGTTCAGCAGCAATTTCAATGGTTTTGCCAGAATCGAAGCTGTTTGGTTTTATGTAAATTAAGTCGTAAATCTCATTAATAATTCCATTGCCAAGGGCCGAATTGGTTGTGAGTATACAATCGTTCGGGCTAATGCTATCAAAGTTGGTATTTATTACATCCCGATTCTGAACAATGGGTCGAATTTGAAGAAGCGCAAATGTTTTTGGTTTATCTTTAGGAACATTCAAATTAACTGCAAACTCAATTTCAACCGGGTTGTTCATTTCTCTTTGGCCAATATCGAGGATGTTGCTTAAAATTTCGGGTAATGGAAACTGCTTGTGTTTTAAAATATTTGAGAAAGATACAATTGGCGTTCCGGTGCCTTGGTAACCTTCGCGAACCTGATGGCTATCGAATTCGAATGTGGAAGCGATACCCTGCAGGGTACCATCGCCGAACGCTTCGCGAATGTCAAGTTCAAACAGGTTAATACCCTCATCAATCGATGGTACAAAACTCGAAGGGCGTAAATCGAGCGAGTAGAAAGTTTTTTGGGTTTCCTTAAGTGCAATATCGGGCGATGAGAGTTGAAATATTTTTTTGGGGAATTTTGGTGCAAAGCGAAGCGAAGGTTTTCCTTCAACTACATGTTTGCCTAAACCCAATGCAATACTTGCAATGCCATCGGTGGGTTGCTCAGGCTCAACGGTGTAAAAGTTTAACGAACGCGCTACTCCCGAGAATGTGGGGTAAAACCTGTTACCATAGGGTGTTCCTATTACTTCTTGCAGTACCACGGCCATACGCTCCTCGTCGATGGCGTTATGTGTTGCTAGCATGTAGGTTTTACTCTCCTTAAAGTACACCGAAGCGTAAACGCATTTAATGGCCTGGCTAAGCAGCTCGAGCATTTGGCACGCGTTGCTCTGCACATTCGGAATCATATAGGTTGAGTAAATTCCTGCAAAGGGCTGAAAGTGCGAATCTTCAAGTAAACTCGATGAGCGGACTGCAATGGGGTTGCGAGCAACGGCAATAAATGCGTATAAATCCTTATGTATGCGCAGTGGGAGAGGCGCATTCAGAAAATGCCTCATTATTTCCTCGTTGCTTAAATCGGAAAGGCCAATGGGGTAAAGGTTATTGGTTTCCATGTACTCGTCAAAAACATCGGTACAAAGAACTACAGTTCGGGGAATAGTTATTACCACATTTGCGAACTTATGCATAAGGTAATGGTGCTTTACAACCGAATCGATAAAAGCCAGTCCACGCCCTTTACCACCCAGTGAGCCATCGCCAATGCGAGAGAAAATCTGATACTCGTCGTAGCTGTCGCGATAGAACTTGGCAATTATTCCACGCCCCTTATTCTGCCGGTACCTGTCAATAGTGTCGAAAATAAACCGTCGAACCTCGTCGAGGTTTTCAAAGTCGTCGGCACCTATGTATTTAAAAATATCGGCAATAGGAAATAGTGCCCGAGCGGTTAGCCACTTGGCAAAGTGGTTCCGTTTAATATGGTATTCGAGCGATGAATCGGGGACCTGAAAAATGGTTTCCTGAAGTTCTTTTAATCCCGAAGCTCGAATAATTTCTTGCCCCGTTGAAGGGTCGACGAAAACAAAATCGCCAAAGGCGAAGTACTTGTTAATAAAACTTTCGAGTTCTTGCGAGAGGGTTTTGGAGTACTTATGTATGAAACCAACCTTTAGTTTTTTTGCAATAAGTTGGTTATTAATGTCCGACGATTGTATAAGTATTGGCATAAACGGGTCGTCGGCTTTAACCATTTCAACCATTTTCACACCTGCCCTTTGCAGCATTTTCCCGTTGTGCGGATAGGTCATGTCGGTAATAACACCCAGCATGTTGTGCTTGTACTTCTGGTACATTTCCTCTGCCTGTTCGAGGCTACGAGCCAAAAGAATTTTTGGCCGTCCCCTCATGCGTAGCATCATCTGGTGCTCGTTTAGCCCCTCGGCCATGAAATCTCTGCTTTGCAGAAAAATTATGCGATATATGATGGGCAGGTACATGGAGTAGTATCGAACCGAATCTTCAACTAGCAGGATGGTTTGAACCCCAACGCTATTTACATCGTGCTCTCTATTCATTATATCCTCAATGAGCTTTATTATGGCGAGCATAATTTGGGCGTTGCCCAGCCATGCAAAAGCAAAATCGATAGCACTCATGTCCTCGCGGCTGAGTTTTAGCGATACTTCACGTGAGAAGGGTGTAAGAACCACAATGGGCTTTCCAGGGTAGGTCGATTTTATTTTCTTGGCCAACGAGAAAGGGTCCATTCCCTGCACGTTGAGCATGGTAATAATTAGGTCGATTGAAATATTGTTTAGCGCCTTAAACGCTTCGTCGGCAGAAGTTACGTGAATGAATTTTGGGGGATAGCGTAAGTTGAGCGAAACGTATTCGTTAAATATCTGTTCCTCAATTCGGCCATCCTCTTCGAGCATAAATGCATCGTACTTGCTGCATATTAGCAATACGTTCAAAATTCGCCGCTTCATAAGCAGGTCGAATGCAGTTTCGGCAAAGTAGTACTTGCCCCTGTTTATATCAATATCCTTTGTGTTCATTTAATAGTGCAGTAGCACGAAGATATTACTTTTCGGTAGTAACCAAAACTATCTGCTGCTTTCCATCCATTTTTGTTGTAAGCGGCTCATGGAATCGAACATGCCTAAAATGTTCGGTTTCATTTTCGGCTCTGAGTTCGTTAAGTGTATCCCAAGCAATAAAGGAACGAATATCGCCATCCTGAACCGAGCAGTAACCAACATTCATGCTTATAACATTATGGAAGAAATGCGAACCCGACGAGGCATCGAGCGGAAAGTCTTCGAAACTGGTTTCAACAATGATTTTTGCATTCGATATTTGGGGCCAGGTTACAGGAATTCCGATCCATCGGTCGCGAGTGCCCCAGCGGCCTGGGCCAATTAATAGGTAACGACGATTTTTTTCAACCATCAATTGGTTCAACTTATCAACCTCTAAGGCCATCTCCATGGTTTTCGATTTGTCGAAATACTCCCTTTTTATATAAATAACATCCGAAATACCTTCTACCTGCCCATTACCCATACCATGAAATGATAGAAGGATTGCCTTGGTGCGATCGATAGTATCGGGGAAAATTTTAAATTCTTCCATGTTGCCAATCATGGGTTTTATTTGAAGCAGGAAGAATGAGGCTTTGTAGTTAGCGTCGCGGTTCAAGTCCACTGCAAACTCAATTTCGCAGGGTGTGCCCAAGGCCTCCTGAACCACTTCGAGGACTACCTGAATGGTTTGTGCAAGCGGTATGTAGTTGTATTTTAATATGTTGGCAAAGTTGACAATTCTTGGGCCTTGTTGAGAAATACCGGGTGTTATAGTATTGTTTTCGATGTTATAAACAGAAGCGCAGTGCTTCAGGGTGCCATGCTGTTCTGCCTCATACAAGTTTAAACGATTCATCGATGCGGTGTCGCCATCCTCCAATAGGTTAATATTCTTTTTGTTCAAATCCACAACAAGGTACTCGCTTTGCGAGTTTTTTATAAGGTCGGACGGGGTGTAAT
Organism: Bacteroidales bacterium; assembly: GCA_037442025.1. Taxonomy (GTDB): domain Bacteria; phylum Bacteroidota; class Bacteroidia; order Bacteroidales; family Tenuifilaceae; genus UBA2287. The sequence continues at coordinate 29,222 of JBBIRB010000001.1, forward strand.
TCTGAAGGGTGGGGTAACGAGGACAGAAACGGTAGGCTTTTTCGCCTTCCACCACATATTTCCCTAATCCAAGTGCCATAGTTGCAAAACCATCTTCGGGCTTAATGTGGGCAAATGGATAGTAATTGTACGACTGAGCAACACCGCTGATATGAGGGTAATAGTAATTACTGTAACGGTTACCAACAACTTCCTGAATAATAACGGCCATTTTCTCGTCTTCAATTTTAAAGTTAACAGCACGTATGTATCCCCGGGCAGTATCGGAAAAAACCGAAGCGAATACCAATTTTATAGCGTCTATTGTTTGCCTCAACCGAACCTTTGGGTCGGGGTGGTTGTTGGGTACTATGTACGTTTCGAAAATACCAGCAAAAGGCTGCATAAGCGAATCCTCGAGCAACCCCGAAGAACGAACAGCCAGGGGCCGGTGGTATATTTGCAAAAGCCTTTCGAGGCGCGCAATCAGCTGTTCGGACAGGTTGGCTTCGAGGAATAGTTTTTTTATTTCGTAGTAGTTCGAAGCGGCAAATACCTTTTCGTACATATTATTTCGTTGCATAAAGCACTCGAACTCGTTAACGCCAATTACAGATGTCCGCGGCGAGTAAAGGTTAATGTTTTGAACGTACTGCGAAATTTCGAAAGTGTATAGAAGCGTATTTATGAAAGATAATCCGCGCCCTTTGCCACCCATAGACCCATCGGCTAGGGCAACGATGTTACTCGAGTCCACCTCCCATGCTGTTTCGAACCCTACAATTTTCCCTCTTCGTTTTTCCTGGCGGTACTTTTTTAGAGTACTTAGTAAATACTCCCTTATTTCTTCTGGCCCGCTAAAGTCATATATGCTAGAGGGGTGAATAATTCGTGCAACCTGAATTTCGCCTCGCGCAGTGAGCCACATGGAAAAGTGATTCTTTTCGGCATGGTAGAGAATACTTTCGCCGGGTATTTCGCGAAGGCAGCGCTCAAACTCCTCCATAGTTGTTGCAGTTACAATGGGCTGCCCAATGGCATCTTTGAAAACAAAATCGCCAAATCCCAGATAGTTGCTGATAAAGTTTTTTATATCGGTCATTAAACTATCGGAATTTTTATTGATGAAGGCAATATTAAGTAGATCCTGCATAAGGCGCGACCCGTTGCTTAGCAGCCGCATATTGAGCAACTTCACCTTCTCTTCGTTATTCTGCTCGTACGATTGCATTATTACCGGTAGGTTTGGTAATTCCCTTCGAATTTGGGTTACCAAATTGAAGCCTGCATTCTCGTCGAGTATACCTTTGTGATAAAACTTAATGTCTGAAATTACACAGAGCATGTAGTCTTTATATCGCGAAAAAATTTCAATGGCCTCTTCAAAGGTTCCTGTAAGAATAATTTTAGGTCGAATTCTGATGCGAAGAACCTTGTAAAGGTCGTCGGTGCTAACATCCTCAATAATGCGTTTGGTTTGCTCAAGAACGCTACTGTATAGTACGGGTAGGTAGCGCGAGTAGTATTTGGGTGAATCTTCAATGAGTAAAATTACCCTCGATAGCCCAATCCGCGTGTCGTTTTCTAGGTTTACTTTGTCCTCCAAAAGTTTAATCATCGAAAAGAAAATTTTGGGGTCGCCATTCCACTCGAAAATTCGATCGATACTCGAAATGGCAAAGGGGTTCTTCTCCAGCTCGCTTAGCATTTTGGAGTTGTTTACCAACAGGTAAAGCGGAACATAATTGTATTCGCCCTTTATTTTTTTGCTCATTTCCAACGGAGTAACCGTATCGGCACCAACCATAATAATTATTAGGTTAAAGTGCTTCTCTTCCAGCTTCTCCATGGCCTCATCGATGGTGGATACCCCTGTAATACGGGGAACGCTTGTGAGCGAAAGCTTCGAGTATTCACCAAGAATATTGTCGGTTACTCTATCTTCCTTTTCCAAATTGTAGGCATCGTAGAGCGTAGCTATCAACAGAATTTCTTTTACCTTGAATGGCATTAGGTCGTGGTAAATATCGCGGTCGGAGTTGTGCTGATTGATAAATTTTTGAAGTAGTTTTTTTCGAGCATGCTGGGGCTCTACCTCGCTAATTCGCTTGGGCGATTTTACCTCCTTAACGTAATCTTTTCCTTTTATGGAGTTAAGGTATCCTGCAATGAGGTTCGAAATGTTTACTATTAAATCGCGTTCCTCCTTTAAAAATGGGCCTTCGTATTCTTCGGGGAAATTTTTAGTGTAAAAAATTTCAATTGTACCTTTTTCCTTATCAATGGTTTCGAACTCCTGATGTTGTAACCAGGGTGTTTCTTCGAAATTGGGTGAAGTAAATTCTATTTTTCCAAACTTTATGCGTGCTGCTGTAAACTGTGGAAATTGCCAGGCATCGGGCAGTATGAGGCATATTTGCCGTAGAGTTCCTTCAATGGTTCTGCCTTCCTTAATTATCGAAGTGGTTCGATTTATAGCTGCCAGCTCCTTTAGCCTCTCCTTATTCTGAGCCAGTAATTTGTAAAAATCCTCAGGTGATGTACGGTTATTTTGTGCCATTATTTGGGATTGAAAGGTTAGGAATAGCGTTTGCAGAAAAATAGTAATCTCTACAAGTTAATTTCATTTTTGGTTCGCTCCAACCGCAAAAATGAAATTTAAGTAAATCACGTAGATGAAATACGGGAATTTCGGACAGGGTTTATCCGTAATTGCTTGAAATTGAGGTGCTGTTGTTGGTAGTTAGGTGTAAATAGAGTTAAATTGGGTGTGCAATTCGAACCCATTTTTTAACCTTTTAATACAATACTAGCTATGAAAAACAAAGCACACGAGGAGAGGCTGAATAAGTTTATGGCTTATATTATTGCCAAAAATCCTGCTGAACCCGAGTTTCACCAAGCCGTAAAAGAGGTAGTTGAAAGTATTATACCCTACATTGAGGAGCACCCCATTTACGATAACGAGCGAATTCTTGAGCGCATTTGCGAACCCGAACGGGTAATTATTTTTCGTGTTCCCTGGATCGACGATAAGGGCGATATTCGTGTAAATCGTGGCTTCCGCATACAAATGAACAGCGCCATTGGTCCATACAAAGGCGGGCTTCGCTTTCACCCAACTGTAAATTTAGGGGTACTAAAGTTCTTAGCCTTCGAACAGGTATTTAAAAACAGCTTAACTACTTTACCCATGGGTGGCGGAAAAGGTGGCTCCGATTTCGATCCTAAAGGAAAAAGCGATAAAGAGGTTATGCGCTTCTGCCAAAGCTTCATTACGGAACTCTACAGGCATGTTGGAGCCAACACCGACGTTCCGGCTGGCGACATTGGTGTTGGTGGTCGTGAAGTTGGCTACATGTTTGGTCAGTACAAACGCATTTGTAACGAGTTTACGGGTGTATTTACCGGAAAAGGAATTCTGTGGGGTGGTTCGCTCATCCGTCCCGAGGCTACTGGTTACGGCAATGTTTACTTTGCCCAGGAAATGCTTTCTACCCGGGGCGAAAGTTTCAAAGGTAAAATTGTAACCGTTTCGGGTTCGGGCAATGTGGCTCAGTACACCGTTGAAAAGGTTAACGAACTGGGAGGGAAATGCGTAACCCTTTCCGACTCAGAGGGATTCATTTACGACCCCAAAGGAATTGACAACGAAAAGTTGAAATACGTAATGTGGCTCAAAAACGAGAAACGTGGACGCATTAAGGAGTATGCCGATAAGTATGGCTGCGATTACTTCCCCGGCGAGCGCCCATGGGGTATTAAATGCGATGTGGCATTGCCAAGCGCAACCCAAAACGAAATAAATGGCGAAGAGGCCAAAACCCTTGTTAAAAATGGCTGTTTCTGCGTTTCCGAGGGAGCAAATATGCCTTCGACCCCCGAAGCCATTGAGGTATACTTAAATGCAAAAATCCTTTTCGGGCCCGGTAAGGCAGCTAACGCTGGTGGCGTTTCAACATCGGGTTTGGAAATGACCCAGAACTCAATGCGCCTATCGTGGACCCGCGAAGAGGTGGATGCTCGCTTGCAGAGCATTATGAAAAACATTCACGAAACCTGCCGTAAGTACGGCACCAAAGAGGACGGTTTCATTAACTACGTCGATGGTGCTAACATTGGAGGATTTGTAAAAGTTGCCGACTCAATGATAGCCCAAGGTGCGGTATAATTTCTAATCAAACCCCCTAAATTGTAATGGTTTAGGGGGTTTATTGTTTTTATTTCGGTGTTAAAATTCACCAAAGCCCATATTTTCGCTATTTTTGGCTTACTCATACTACCATTAGTTTTAACCCAAGATTTTATCGCAATGCGAATACAACGTTTAAACCAACAGTTTGTAAAAGAGAATATTAACGATGAGGTCGACCTGTCGCTTATAAATCCATTGATCGAAAAATTCAGGGGCAAAAAGGGGAATCTTATCCCTTTGCTGCAGGGTGCCCAGCAAATTTATGGGTACATTCCCAATTCGGTTTTTCGTAAACTTTCCGACGAAACGGGAGTTAGCATTAGCGATATGTATGGCGTAGCCACTTTTTACGCTCAGTTCAGACTGAAGCCTGCTGGTAAGCATATTATTAAGGTTTGTCACGGAACGGCTTGCCACGTTCAGAATGCGCCCGCAATAACTGAAGCACTTAAGGAGGCGCTTGGGGTTGAGGAGGGCGAAACTACACCCGACAAACTATTTACTCTCGAGTCGGTTGCCTGTTTGGGCTGCTGCTCGCTTGCACCCGTTATGATGATTGGCGAAAACGACACCCACGGAAAACTAACCGGAGCAAGTGCAGTGAAGGTTGTTAAAGATATTCAGGTTAATGAGAAAAGTAATTAGGAGAATAAACCACAATAGACACATAGAACACATTAGATTTTTCTATTGTGCCCTATGTACCTAATGTGGTAATATACAAGGGAAACTATGCAAAAAACTCAAGTAGTCGTTGGCCTCGGAAGTTGCGGTGTTGCAGCGGGTGCCAGTAAAATTTACGAAACCCTAAAATCGCTCAAAGATGCCGATAAACTCGACTTCGAACTGAAGAAAACCAGCTGCGTGGGAATGTGCTTTCGTGAGCCTCTTGTTGAGGTTATCGACGAGAACGGTTCGTTTCTGTACGGCGAAGTCACCGAGGAAAAGGTTGTTGAAATAGTTCAGCAGCACGTTATAGGCTTTAACCCCTTAAGGAACTACATTGTAAAGTCAGACCTGTTTGAAACACACGATAAGGACTTCTTTAGCGGACAGGTTAAAATTGCGCTCCGCAATTGCGGTTACATCGACCCCGAAAGCATTGAGGAGTACGAAGCCCGAAATGGTTACAAAGCCATAAAAATGGTTGCCGAAAAGGGGCTGACCCACGAGGCGGTTATTCAAACCATTCTCGATTCGGGGCTTCGTGGTCGTGGAGGTGGCGGTTTTTCAACTGGAATGAAATGGCGATTTGCTCGCAATAACCAATCGGCTGAGAAGTATATTATTTGCAATGCCGACGAGGGCGACCCCGGTGCTTTTATGGACCGTTCACTCATTGAGGGCGACCCTCATTCGGTTTTAGAGGGAATGATTATTGGCGCTTACGCCATTGGTGCAACGGGCGGAATAATTTACTGCCGTGCCGAGTACCCGTTGGCCATTAAGCGTCTCGAAATTGCTCTCAAACAGGCTCGTATTAAAGGCTATTTAGGAAAGAATATTTTAGGAATCGAAGGATTCAACTTCGATATATACGTTAAAGAGGGTGCTGGAGCATTTGTTTGTGGCGAAGAAACTGCGCTAATTGCTTCCATCGAGGGCGAAAGGGGAATGCCCCGCAAACGTCCTCCGTTCCCTGCCGAAAAGGGGCTATGGGGAAAGCCTTCGAACATTAATAATGTAGAAACCTTTGCAAATGTTCCATACATTGTTTTAAATGGAGCAGAATCGTTTAATAAGTATGGAACCGAAAAGAGTAAAGGGACCAAGGTTTTTGCCCTAGCTGGCAAAATTAAAAACGGCGGACTGGTTGAAGTGCCGATGGGAATTACCATTCGCGAAATTATTTTCAAACTGGGCGGCGGAATTCAAAAAAACAAGGAGTTTAAAGCTGTTCAGCTTGGAGGTCCATCGGGCGGTTGCATTCCAAAGCACTTAATCGACACACAGGTCGACTACGACCAGGTTAATGCCACGGGTGCCATTATGGGTTCGGGGGGTATGGTGGTAATGGACGAAACTACCTGTATGGTCGATATGGCCCGTTTCTTTCTCGACTTTACTCAAAAGGAATCGTGTGGCAAGTGTACTTTCTGCCGCATTGGAACCAAGCGAATGCTCGAAATTCTAAACCGAATTACCGAAGGTAAAGGTGAAGATGGCGACATTGAAAAACTCGAGGACCTTGCACAGCAAATTAAGGACAGCTCGCTTTGTGGTCTTGGTCAAACTGCCCCAAATCCCGTGCTTACGGCGCTTAAGTACTTTAGGCACGAGTTCGAAGCTCACATTATCGACAAAAAATGTCCTGCGTTAAGCTGTAAAGCACTGCTAACCTACACCATTTTACCCGATAAGTGTACAGGCTGTCGCGTTTGCGCCATTAAATGTCCTGTTCAAGCAATTTCGGGCGAAAAGAAGTTGCCTCACCTAATAAGTCAGGAAACCTGCATTAAATGTGGCGATTGCTACTCGAGGTGCAACTTTGAAGCGATTGAAGTGAGTTAGGATGTTGTCAGTTTTCTGTTCTCGGTTTTCAGCTAGAATGCTGCCAAGAAACAATATTTATTCAATTATTAAAATTGATGAAAAGTTATAAAGGTTTAGAAATTTACTTGATTGCTTTTGAATTATCGTTTAGGATAAGAGAGAAGACACTAAAACTGGAGCATCCCGATAGGTTTGAAGTTGGAGGCCAATTACGCCGTTCGAGCAAAGGAATAAAAGATGCAATAGTTGAAGGTTATGGTAGACGAAGGTATAAAACTGATTTTGTAAAATTTCTCACATACAGTCATGCTTCGTTATTTGAAGCTATGTCGCAAGCAGAGTTTTTAAATAGAATTTATATGAATGAAGGCTGGGATGAAATTGTTAATGAGCTCGATTCTTTAGGACCAAAATATATGCATTCATAAAATATGTAGAATGTAATTGGAAAACCTGAACCGACAACCGACAACCCCTGCCTGATTGCGTCTCGCAGG
>JBBIRB010000001.1:36447-131646 GCA_037442025.1 Bacteroidales bacterium
AACAGAAAACCGATAACCGACAACCGATAACCGACAACCGATAACCGACAACCGATATGTCCGAAATAGTCAACATAATTCTCAACGGGAAAAACACTACAGCCCAAAAAGGTGAGTACATTCTTGCTGTAGCAAAGCGTCACGGAATCGAAATTCCAACCCTTTGCCACGATCCTCGTTTGGAGCCTTTCTCATCGTGCTACGTTTGCGTAATCGAAATTGAAGGTCAAAAGAATCTTCAACCATCCTGCTCTACAAGGGTTTCCGAAGGGATGAGCATTATTACCGATAGCCAACGTGTTCATAAGGCTCGAAAAACGGCACTCGACTTACTTGTGAGTAATCACTATGCCGATTGCGTTGCACCTTGTCGAGATCGATGCCCCGCTGGAGTTGATGTTCAGGGCTACATTTCGCTAATTGAAAAGGGATTATACAGCGAAGCTGTTAAGTTGATTAAGGAGGTTAATCCTCTGCCAGCTATTTGCGGAAGGGTTTGCGTTCGCCCCTGCGAAACTGCTTGCCGTCGGAATTTAATGGACGAAGGTGCTGCAGTTGGAATTGACTATATGAAGCGGTTTGCTTCCGATGCCGATTTGGAATCGGAAAATCCATTTACTCCCGAAGTTGCTCCTTCAACAGGTAAAAAAATTGCAATAATTGGAGCAGGCCCGGGTGGATTGTCAGCAGCATACTTTCTTCAAACTAAAGGTCACCAGTGCGATATTTATGAAGGGCAACCCTACGCGGGCGGCTGGCTTCGATACGGAATTCCAGAGTACCGTTTACCAAACGATCTTCTTCAAAAAGAGGTTGATGCCATTACAAAAATAGGCGTTAACATTTTCTACAATAAAAAGTTAGGCGAGAATATAAGTTATAAGGAGCTCTCCGAAAAGTACGATGCAACCATCTTAACCATTGGTTCGCAGCGCGGAACGTTACTCGGCGCAGTTGGCGAAGATGCCGATGGGGTATTCTCGGGAATCGATTTTCTGCGAAATATGGAGGTTACCGGACAGCGTTACGACTTTATAGGGAAGAAAATTGGCGTTGTGGGTGGAGGTAATACGGCTATGGACTGCTGTCGAACGGCAATTCGCTGCGGAAGCACCAATGTAACGGTTGTTTACCGCCGTACCGAAAAAGAGATGCCTGCCAATCCCATCGAAATTCACGAGTCGAAACTCGAGGGTGTTAAGTACCTATTTTTAACCGCCCCCGTTAAGGTAAATCCCGATGAACAAGGGAGAGTTAAATCGCTTACAGTTGTTGAAATGGCTCTTGGCGAACCCGATGCTTCGGGACGTAGAAGACCCGTACCTGTTGATGGCTCGGAGAAAGATCTTGAGTTCGATTACATTTTAGCAGCCATTGGACAAAAAACCGACATCAATTTTTTAGATGACATAAACCAGTACGCTAAGGGAGGAATTTTAAAACCCAACAAGTGGGGCGACATTGAAGCCGATCCGAAAACCCTCCAAACGGGTGTTCCAAGCATATTCGCTGCAGGCGATGGGGTTACCGGTCCGGCAACCATTATCGAAGCTATTGCACAAGCAAAAGTGGCATCGCGAAGCTGCCATCAGTACCTTATGGGCGAAGAAATTACAGAGCCCAAAAAGGAATTTTTAAGTTTAAAGGACAATTTCCGCAAGCAGGAAAAGAGCGAGTATACTGTTCGCTACCAAAAGCAAATAAGGCAAGAAATGCCTGTAATGGAGGCAGATGCACGTTTAAATTTCAACGAAGTTGAACTGGGCTATACCGAGGAGCAGGCTCTCAATGAAACCTCGCGATGCCTTGAGTGTGGTTGCGTTGCCTACTTCGACTGCGACCTAAAACGCCATTGCGACACATACAGCGCCGAACAGCAGCGCTATGGTGGCGATCATAAGGAGTTTCCCGTAAATTTCTCGCATCCATTTGTTGAAATCGATAGCAACAAGTGCATTTTATGCTCCCGCTGCATTCGCATTTGCAAAGATGTGGTTGGTGCAAACGCCCTAACGCTTGTAAAGCGTGGTTTCGATACGTATGTGGCTCCTGCCATGGGGTATTCGCTTCTCGAAACCACCTGCGAGTCGTGCGGATTATGCCTTTCGGCTTGTCCTACAGGTGCCTTAACCGAAAACGTTCCGTTTAAACCAGGTCCTGTTCGAATGGAGACATTCGATACCATTTGCGGATTCTGCTCGGTTGGTTGTAAACTTACATTCCACCACCGCAATGGTTTTATTATGAAGGTTACTGGTGCCAATGGCGAAGTTAATACCGACGGAAACCTTTGTATGTACGGCAAATTTGGCTACAGGCTTTTCAATAGTTCGAAACGCATTACCAGGCCGTTGCTAAAGCAAAACGGCGAGTTTAAAGAGATTAGCTTCGATGAGGCATTTAAGGTAATTGAAAAGCGAGTAAGCGAAGTAAAACCTTCCGAAACCGCCATTTATATTGGAGGGGCAGCAACTAATGAGGAAATTACTTTAGCCAATAAATTGGCTCAAAAAACCGATGGATTACTGGGTAGTTTCCATGCTACAGATTTCAACGGCAATCTTGTAAATTCAACGAATATCGATAATTTGCAGAATGCTAGCAGAGTATTTGTTGTTGGAGCAGATATTCACCGCTATGGTGCAGTAGTAGGATACCTAATAAACTCGCTTAAACTCCCCATTGATGCCTATTCAGAAAGCAATACGAGCCCATTGAAATATAAAGCGAAGCATTTTTATCGTATTCAATCGTACAACGAATTTTTAAAGGCAACCATTCACCATTTGGTTTCCACTTCGCGCAACACCAATTTGATTAACGAAAACAATCAGATTGCTGATAGGTTAAAAGCCATAATAGATCAGCCATTCGAATCGCTTTGCAAAAATGCAACGGGCGGCAAAACGGATATTATTACAGAATTTGCCCAAAACCTACTATTGGAGAAGTATCCATATATTGTTGCAACTAAACGTGAGCATAATCTCCAAACTTTATCGACTCTCGAAATTCTTGTAATTCTGCTTCGAACCATGGGTAAAAAGGTTGAAGCCATTATTATCGATGAACTTAGCAATTCGAAATGCATTCGAGAAACGGTTATGGATTCGGGCAAAGCGATGGATTTTATGAATGGGAAAGTTGCTCCTCGAAACCTATTTATTTTTGGCGAAGACCCCATTGGCTGTGCAGCCAATAACTCCATTGCAAATGCAGTAAAGATGGTCGATTTTGTTGTTGTACAAGACGCTTTCCTGTCGGAAACTGCAAAGAAGGCCAACATTATTCTTCCCGCATCGTTATGGTTCGAAACCGACGGTTCGTTCACCAATTTCTTTGGTCATAAACAGCAATTCAAGCAGTGTGTTAAAATGAAAATTGAAATATCGTCGCTTGAGCAGTTGAAACGAATTGATTCGATAATTAAATCGGAACCAATCACAGTTGCAAAGATGGATAATTTTATAGGTACCGAAAAGCATTTTAATTATGGCTGCTCGGCTCTGGTAAAAATGTTCGATACCGACTTCGATTCAAAATTATTGAGCTAATTATAATAATTGCTACCATGAACGATTTTAAAAATACCAACGAAATTCTCGACTTTGCTATTGATAACGAGCAGAAAGCCGTCGATTTTTACAACCAACTTGCTGCCAATGCGCGCAACGAGCACATGCAAAAAACCTTCGAGGAGTTTGCGCGCGAGGAGATGGCCCATAAAGCCAAACTTTTGCAAATAAAAACCGAGGGAATACTTACCCTTGCGCAGGGCGTAATTATCGATTTAAAACTTGCCGATTACATGGTTCGCACCGAACCATCGACCAATATGAGTTACGAACAGGCTCTAGTGTTGGCCATGAAACGCGAAAAAGCAGCTTTCAAACTTTACCTAATGCTTGCTGAAAAAGCTGAAAGTGCTGAACTAAAGGCGCTCTTTTTGGCCCTAGCACAGGAGGAGTCGCGGCACAAGCTTCGCTTCGAAATTGAATACGATGAGCACGTGCTGAGAGAAAACTAATATTTATAAAAACAATAAGGCTTCAGATTTTCTGAGGCCTTTTATTTTGGTCACAAAATGCAGAAATTTTATGGAAAATTGTTGTTATAGTTAGCTGCATAGTATATATTTGAAGGCATGGGTAAGCTACTAAATACTTCAAAAGTTCAATTTCAGTGCATTGCATTGTTCTCTGCGCTAATGTTTTCAATCAATCAGCTTGCATCCCAAGAACAATTAAGGCTCCATCCTAACAAACGGCTTAACCAATTTATACTGCGCAACTGGGATACTGAAAAGGGTATGCCTTCCGATGTGTCGGTAAATATAATTCAAAGTTCACTGGGCTACTTATGGATTGCTACATATAACGGAATAGCCCGTTTCGATGGGCAACGTTTTTCTTCTTTCGACCATAAAGTTGGAACTAACCTCGACCTTTCGAACCAAATACAGGGTTTAGCTGAAGATGATGCTGGAAATATTTGGTTTGCTACTCTGCAGGGTATTGTGGGTTATAACAATAACAAATTTTTTAGGTCACCTGCCCTTAATAATTTGAATAACAAATTGGTTGAAACTTTATACTTCGATAAGCACTCAAAGAGATTATGGATTGGAACAAATGCAAATGGGATATATAGTTTTGATGGAGAGCAATTAACCCATTACCCCGAGTATTTCGCTTTATCTAAAGCAGTTGTTAGTAGCATTCAGTCTGATGAGCAAAACAATATATGGATTGGCACCGAGGGTGGAGACATTATACGCTATTCGAACAGAGTTTTTGAAAGAATTGGCTCAAGTAATTTACTTGGAAGCGTAGCATCGTTCTATACAAATTCCAGTGGAAGGGTTTGGATTGCCACCGGTAACGGTGTGTATACCTACGAATTAGGTAAACTTAACCGATTTGCCGAAATTCCAGTGACTAAAGTAACCGAAGTGCTTGAGGATACAAATGGCTTTTTGTGGGTTGGATCTCAGAATGGTTTGTATCGGTACAATATTAAACAGAAATGTTTAGATAGTTTGACAGAAGAAAATGGCTTTCCTAGCAATATTATCAGAAATATAATTGTCGATAGGCAAGGGTCGCTTTGGATTGCAACTTACCGTAAAGGAATTGTACAACTAACCGATGGACCTGTTTACAACGTATCAACCGATCAGGGGCTTAGTTCCAATATTATCACGGGGCTTGCCCAGTATGGTGCAAGCAGTTACTTAATTGGGCATGAAATAGGCAAAATTGACCTGTTTGAGAACAACACGATCCGACCCTTTAATACAAAAATTCCAATTCCGAAAGATAGGCTTAAACACTTAATGGTCGATAGCCATAAAACACTTTGGATTAGCACTTACAGCGGTTTGCTGAGAAAAGATAAAGATGGGAGAGAAGTATTTTTTAATTTTAAAAATGGTTTTCCCAGCGAATCGATTCGGTTAACCTTTGAGGATAATAACGGTAATATTTGGGTTGGTACCCGCTCCGATGGATTGTTTCGAATGAACCGAGACGGAACAATATTCCAAACTTACAATCAGCGTAACGGTTTTGGGTCGAATTATATAATGGCAATAGTGCAAGACAAAATGGGCCGTATTGTGGTATCGACCAAAAACGGAATTCATATCATTGAAAATAATAAAGTTTCAAAGGTTTTGTCGACCAATGAGGGAGTGCCCAGCAGTTTCTCATTCAATATCCACATCGATTCGAATAATGTTTTTTGGGTAGCCTCCAACGATGGCCTTATTCGCATAGAGAAAGATTCGCTGATTTTTGTTTACAATTCCCATAACGGACTTTTTGATAACTCAATTTACGATGTGCTTGAGGATGGTTTTGGCAATTTATGGCTCCCCTCTGCTTTTGGTATAATTAAGTTGAAAAAACAAGAAATAGAAAATTTTGCCATTGATACTTCCGGTTTTTATTCGCAAAGGGTTTATGACAGGAGCGACGGCATGAAAAGTAATAACTGTGTTGGTGCTACAAAAAGTATGGTTGCCCAAAACGGACAGGTTCTTTTTACCACTTCGGGAGGAGTTGCAATTATCGACCCTAAAACCATTGAGGATGCCGATGGGTTTGAGAGCGTTATTTTTGAAAGCATGTTTGGCGATGCAACCGAGTACATTCCTACTTCAAAAGGATTTAATCTCTCACAGGGTCATAAGCGGTTCCAAATATATTTCACTACTTTAAACTTTGTTAACCCCGAGAAGGTTCAGTTCCGCTACAAGCTTGAGCCATTCGATAACGATTGGATTCTTGCAGCATCTGAGAGGTCGGCTAGTTACACAAACCTTTCGCCGGGTAATTACAATTTTATTGTAAGGTTACTGAATAAAGATGGGCAATGGTCAACAGAAAGTTATTCGGTAGCCATTAGTATAGAGCCCAATTGGTACCAAACCAACTGGTTTATAATTTTCTTTTCATTGGCAATTGCCAGTATTATTTGGTTGTTTTTCAAAATCAGAACCCATACCATAAAAGTTCAAAAGGATAATCTCGAAAAAATGGTTCGTGAACGAACTGCCCTAATTTTTGAGCAAAAGCAAGAACTGGAGCGCCAAGCGTTTGAACTCGAAAAACTATCGATAGTGGCAAGTCATACAAATAATGCCATACTTATTGCCGATGGAGAAGGTAAGATACAATGGGTAAACGAAGCCTTTACTTCATTGTACCAATATACACTCGACGAATTTATCGGGTTGAAAGGGGAAACCATAATTAAAGCAAGCGCAAACGACGATATTGCATATGTAATTAGAAATTGCATTGAAACAAAAGAGCCCGATTCATATACTGTTCAGGTAGTAAAAAAGGGTGGGGAGAAAACATGGATTCAGACTACACTTACTCCCATACTTAACCCTAGCGGTAGCATACGAAACATTGTAGCAATCGATACCGACATAACCCTGCTTAAGGATGCGGAAGCCGAAATGGTTAGTATGGGCGAAGAAATTCTAACCCAAACCGAAGCAATTAGTAAACAGCGCGATGAGTTGGAGCAGCTTAACAATCTGCTAATTATTCAGAAAGATAATGTTGAAGCAAGCATACGCTACGCCAAAACAATACAGTCGGCCGTACTTCCCGACCCAAAAACTTTAAATGTTTTTTTCGACTCTTTTGTCGTTTTTAAACCCCGCGATATTGTAAGCGGCGATTTCTACTGGTTTTATAAATTGGAAGCAGAGAGTGCTAATGCTTCAAAATTTTTCTTAGCTGTAGTCGATTGTACCGGGCATGGCGTTCCGGGGGCATTTATGAGTATGATTGGTAGCCGATTGTTAACTGAAATTGTTACAGAGCATAAAACGCATTCCCCATCGACCGTTCTTACCCAATTAAGTGCAACAATTACCAAGGCTTTGCGGCAGGATGTAAGCGAAAGTTTCGATGGAATGGACGTTGCCCTATGCCAAATTGAGTTTGAAACACCCAGCGATGTGAAGCTAATATTTTCAGGGGCCAACCGACCAATACATATTCTAAAACGGGGAAGTACAAATTTTGAAACCATTCGCGGTAGCCGAAAAATGATTGGAGGTATTATGCCCGATATCGATCCTGTATTTGCTGAACATACCATTCTGCTGCACTCAGGCGATCTGTTCGTTTTAAATACCGATGGATTTATCGATCAGAACGGGCTTGATAAAGCCAAATTCTCTTCGGCCCGAATGTTCAATACCATTGTTGAAAATATTGAGAAGCCCCTTAGCCAAGTTGGTCAATTACTCGATAATGCTTTCGAAGAGTACAAAAGCAGCCAGCCCCAGCGCGACGATGCAACTGTTATTGGCATTCGTATTCGGTAATCGTACATTCCCTGCCAATTCAATAAATTAGGTTAATTCACGTTTTAATGGCAATTAATTTATATTTTTAGCTTCAATTTAGCAACGATTATTTGCCATGATTTCCAGTTCCTATAAACAGTTTTTTATTCTTTTTCTTTCAGTTTTTGCTGCATTGTCGGTATTCTCCCAAACCGATAAATATGCTGCCCAAATCAGAAATGCCGATTCGCTTGCAGCTGCAAATGAATATTCGAAGGCCCTGCCCGCTTACCTTGTCCTTTTACAGCAATACCCTACCGATGCCGCGCTTCAATTGAAAGCTGGTATAGCCTACCTGAAAGGACCCCAAAAAATTAACGATGCCTTGCGCCTGTTGCAGCAGGCCTCAACAAAAAATGTCGATAATTTGGTTTATTTCTATTTGGCTCAAGCCAACTATCTAAACTACTCTTTCGATGAGGCCATTGAGTACCTTAGGCGTTTTACAATTAATGGTGGAAGCCCAAAGGTATCGAAACAGCAGGTAGAACAGATCCTTAGCTGGTGCGAGAATGGTAACTTTCTGCTCAAGTTCTATTTTCAACCTAAAGTAATTGAGAAAAAAGGGATTGCCAGTAAAGAGTTAATACATTACACACCCAAGGTTAATAGAAACGGTAATTTTATTGCAACGCCAAGTACCCTCAAAACCTCTACCGATATTCGAATGAACCATGAGTCGATAGTTTTCTTTCCTGCCAATCCGCAGGTAGGCGAAAAGGTCTACTTCTCGAGTTACGGCAACACAACCTCGCAGGGGAAGGATATTTTCTATACTGAACGGCTCTCCGATGGCTTTTGGAGTAAACCCCAAAATTTGGGCGATGCCATTAACACCCCCTTCGACGAGGATTTTCCCTACCTAACACCCGATGGAACCACAATGTTTTTTGCTTCGCGTGGCCATTATAGCATGGGTGGATACGATATTTACAGGTCGGTTTACAATGCGGTAACTGGGCAGTGGTCGGCTCCCGAAAATATTGGGTTCCCTTACATTTCGCCCCACGACGATTTGCTATTTGTACCCGATTCTATTAATAAAACGGCCCTTTTCTTCACCAATCGCAATATGCCAGCCGATAGCCTCAGCGTTGTTCTGGTTGAACTCGATATCAATCCCATTCGAAAAGCTGTAACAACTCTAGAACCCATAAGGGAAATTGCCCAGCTCAACCCAAACCTGCCCAAGCCTGCAGCACAACCTGTTACAAAAACACCCGTGGTTCAGAGTAAAACTGCAAAGTTCAGTGTCGTTGAAAACGATGCTGAATACACAAGAATTTTGGCTAATGGCTTTATGGAGCAAATGAAAACCGATTCGCTTCGCAGTCAGTTGGAAACGCTTAGGGCACGGTTCGACCATATTACTACTGCCGACGAACGCAGAAGGCTCGAAGCCCAAGTGGTTCGGGTTGAAGATGCCATGCTTCAGGCTCAACACAATGCCGATATAGCTTTTGCCCGTGCAAGCCAAATTGAACAGGAGTACCTTACTGGTAAAAGAATTCCCGTGGAACCAAAAAGCGAGAGCTTTGCAGTTGATAATCCCAAATTTTTATACCAGGCGCAGTTTGCTACAACCGTTTTCCAAACGGAAGAAATAAAAAAATTGGCCAATGCCGAACGCAACTCCGATCTTATAAACCAGCAAAAACGAGATCTTATTGAGTTGCGAAAAAGTATTATTGAACTCGAAAGGAAGGAGAACTACGAACAGGATCCCAATTACAAAAAAATATACAGCAATTATATATCGAGAATAAAAGCTTTTAATACTTCTTTCTCAGGTTACATAAGTTTGAAAAAGAAGTTGTATTCCGATTGTATTTCGGTGGCAATGGTAAAGCAGGGAGCATCGAACAGGCCCGAAATTCGTGGCGAAATAGATAAAGCCAACACAAATTTTCGTAATGCCAGCTCCATTCGTAACAATATGGCTCCCGAAAGTGCTGATGAATCTGGGTTCGAAGCCCTGCTTCTCGACGATTTGGGTGTGCTCCGCCTCGAACTGGTATTTGCTCGTCTTTGGGGGTTAAAGCTTTTCGAGCAGTCGGTCCTCAGTTCAATTATAAGAATTGAGCAGGCTCTTTTTGGAGCCTCTACAACCAAGCCTTTCGAAACCGATAAACCTTTGTCCGATACACCTGCTTCAACTTCAGTACCCCAGTCTCAGATTGTTCGTCACGAATCGAGTAAAATGATTGAAACCATTAATATTAAGCACCAAGAGAACTCCGAGTTTGCCATACTCGATAAATCGCCCTATGGCCCAGAAAACCCGGTACCCATCGATGAACCTTTCCCTGCGGGGGTTTTGTATAAAATTCAACTTGGAGCATTCAGCAACCCCGTTAACTTGCAAATGTTTAAGGGAGTTACCCCCATTACTGCCGAAAGGGTAAGTGGAGGGAAGGTAACAAAGTACTATGCAGGAAAATTTACCAAGTTGAAGAATGCCGAGAATGCCCTTTCGCAACTCAAATCCATTGGATTCAAGGATGGTTTCATTGTTGCATGGCACAATGGCCGAACCGTTGCCCCTTCGAGGGCTCAAAGCCTCGAAACGCAGGTTTCACAACCTTCTAATCCGTCGCAAGTCAACCTTCAAGTTCAGAATGCACAGGCAAACTACATGATTCAATTGGGTACCTATAAGGGTAGGCTTCCCGATAACATTACTCAAACTGTGAGAGCCTTAGCACCTGGGAAAGACATTGTACGAAAACCCGACGGGCAGGGAGGTTTTTATTATTCCATTGGCACATTCCGCACCTCAGATGAAGCAAACAGAGTGAAGGATAATATGGTGGCAAGTGGAATTGGTGGCGCTAAAGTGATAACCGTTGAAACTACTTCGGAGTAGACTTTAATATTTTTTAATATTAATTCCAACTTAAAAGAGGGTTTAACCGATTACATGAACTAAATATATGCTAATTTAGTGCTCTAAATGTTGTTGCAAATGTCGGATAGGAAACTGAAAAATAAACCGAAACAGCACGATTTTAAAAAGGAATTCGCTTCGCATCGTTATGCTTTACTGCTTCACAACGATGACCATAACCTTTTCGATTTTGTGGTTGAGAGTTTAGTGGAAGTATGCGGGCACGATTGCATTCAAGCAGAGCAATGCGCCACAATAGCGCATTACAAGGGAAAATGCTGCATTAAGAACGGAGAATTCGAATTGCTTAATGGCATGAAAGAGCAGCTGAATAGGAAAGGATTAAGTGCAACTATAGAAATTGAATAATTGTAATATGGCAGGTATAATAGTTCTAATCATTATCGGATTGCTCCTCTTTTTGGTTGAGTTTCTTTTAATTCCCGGTATAACCATTGCTGGTTTGGGAGGAGTAGCCTTTATTTCGGGAGGTATTATTTGGGCATACGTGGGTTACGGTTCAACTGTAGGCCATATTGTGTTGGTTTCAACCCTCTTCAGTACCGTGCTGCTCATTTTTTTGGCGCTCCGTTCTAAAACTTGGAAACGGTTTATGCTTACAACCAATATCGATAGCAGCGTCGAGAATAGTGCCGACGAGGATCTTATTAAACCCCACGACACGGGTGTTGCCATTAGCCGGCTGGCACCCATTGGAAAAGCCCGAATAAACAATATGGTGGTAGAGGCCAAGTCGACTGGCGAATACATTGAGGAGAAATCAGAGATAGAGGTAATTCGTATCGAAGGTTCTAAAGTAATTGTCAAACCTAAATAATTAATTAAATGGATGGAATTGGATTTTATGTAGCAATTATTGTGGCCAGTTTTGTAGGCTTGGTCATTCTTATGTACTTTGTGCCTATTGGCATTTGGTTTCAGGCATTGGTTTCCAATGTTCGCATGTCGCTCATTCAGCTCATTGTTATGCGCTGGAGAAAGGTGCCGCCACGCGAAATAGTTGATGCTATGATTACAGGAACAAAAGCCGGTTTGGTTCTGAATGCCAATCACTTGGAGGCCCACTACCTTGCCGGTGGAAGGGTGCGCAAAGTTGTAAATGCGTTGGTTTCAGCCCAGAAGGCCAACATTCCCCTCGATTTTAAAATGGCTACTGCTATCGATTTGGCTGGTCGCGATGTGTTTGAGGCAGTTCAAATGTCGGTTAACCCAAAGGTTATCAATACTCCTCCGGTAACTGCTGTGGCCAAAGATGGTATTCAGCTCATAGCCAAAGCACGTGTTACAGTTAGGGCTAACATTAAGCAGCTGGTTGGAGGTGCTGGCGAGGAAACTGTTTTGGCCCGCGTTGGTGAAGGTATTGTTTCGTCTATAGGTTCGTCCGATTCGCATAAGAAGGTTCTTGAGAACCCCGATTTCATTTCGAGGGTTGTTCTCGAAAAGGGACTCGATGCGGGTACCGCATTCGAAATTCTTTCTATCGACATTGCCGATATAGACATAGGACGTAACATTGGTGCCGTATTACAAATGGACCAAGCCAATGCCGACAAAAACATTGCACAGGCAAAGGCCGAGGAGCGCAGGGCAATGGCTGTGGCCATGGAGCAGGAAATGAAAGCTAAAGCACAGGAAGCGCGTGCAAAGGTTATTGAAGCCGAAGCACAAATTCCTTTGGCAATGGCCGAGGCCTTCCGAAGTGGTAATTTGGGTATAATGGATTACTACAAGCTTCGCAACATTGAGGCCGATACCAATATGAGAGAAAATATTGCCAAGGACTCGGGAACCGAAAAGAAAAAGTAAATTGGTTGTAGTTGAATGTAAAAGGGATGGGAGTTGTTTCCGTCCCTTTTTGTATTTACTTGGGTTTTTTTCTAAATATGTTTTGTTAAGTCTACAGGTTTTTATACTTTTGCCATGCTTTTTGAAAAAACATAGAGTTTAACGTTCTGGTGAGGTGGGTGAGTGGCTGAAACCAGCAGTTTGCTAAACTGCCGTACTCGAAAGGGTACCGGGGGTTCGAATCCCCCCCTCACCGCAAAAAGTTTCGGGGTGTAGCGCAGCCCGGTTAGCGCATCTGGTTTGGGACCAGAGGGTCGCAGGTTCGAATCCTGCCACCCCGACACAGCAAGGGAACGCCGATAGGCGTTCCCTTTTTTTCTTTACTCTATTATGAGGGTTGCACGTTCGAACCGAGTCTCGT
This sequence comes from Bacteroidales bacterium, assembly GCA_037442025.1. Classification (GTDB taxonomy): domain Bacteria; phylum Bacteroidota; class Bacteroidia; order Bacteroidales; family Tenuifilaceae; genus UBA2287. The sequence continues at coordinate 49,435 of JBBIRB010000001.1, forward strand.
TCTGTGAGACGAGTTGGACGAAGCCAACCGATCGTAATTTGTGGGTTGGGCGAGCCAATCCTGCCACCCCGACACAGCAAGGGAACGCCCTTCGGCGTTCCCTTTTTTTTCCCCCTCACCAGGGGGGCGTGGGGTTCGAACTCTGCTCACCGGAGGCAACCGATCCTTCGGGTTGCTTTTGGTAATCACACCACCCCGACTTTACAAGGCGACCAAATCCTAAAAAATTAACTACAAAGCTGGCCAGTTGGTAGTGCCACAAAGAAAGTAAAATGAGCAAAAAGACTTCCTTAAAGTAAATCCCTTTGCGACTTTGCATTTAAACGCGAACCACTTGCGGTATTTGCTACATTGTGTGAACCCCCTTGCGCACTTGGCGTCTTAGCAAGAATCATCTGTCGCTTAGCGAGAACCCACTCATTCCATGCTTAATAGTTATTACCAATCTTTTTTAATTTAGTTTTTATTCAAACTTGGTTTAGTGCTGGTGAGTTAAACACCATTTAGTTTCTTATGGTATTCAGAGCAGAGGAGCTATTATATGCTGTTTTCTTCTTGTCGTTTTTTGCTGTGGCTTATTTTTTGCTCGCAAAATATTTTGTTTCAGTTTTTTCTCATGACACTATGTAAAAACCAGATTAATTGTGTTTTGTGTTTAGTAATTATTTCTTAACAGATCGAACACATGTTTAATAAATATGTTATATAACATTTATTTTTAATAGCGTTGCGAAACGTTTAAAAAGTTAAATTGCTTAACAAACCCTAAAATACTAACTATGCGAACTATTACATTTTCCATTACATTAATATGCATTTTGTTTACACCCGAACTTTTTGCGCAAATTCAAAATAAAGGAAGTAAGGATGTGCAAAGCGTGGTGTACAGACGGAGCTCAATTTATACTCTTATGCTCGACGATGCCGGACTTGTAAAAGCCGATACCATTAAGCGCAGCTTTGAGGCCTCACCTGTACCCGACAAATTTAACGACCATAATCTGTCAATCCGTTCATTTAATCCACTTGAATACCCTATACCCGAGGAGATGCGACAAACTAAAAAGGATAACGTGGGTCGTTCAATTGGTAAGTCGCTACTGTCGCATACAACGGGTGGATTGGTTGATACAACTGATGTTAAAGATCTGCCACTAATTATCGATAAGTTTTTTAAAGACAATAAAATTGCTCAGGGTCTGGTAGCAAAATGGTTCAATCGCGACGATGCGGGCTATTTCAATATGGATTTAGTTGCCCAAAGAGGTGCCTATAATGCTAGCGAAATGCAGGCAGGTGTTGCCAAAGCAACGGTTAGGGGCAGTTCGCTATTGGCCGATGCAGGCGAGGAACTTATAAATAATACCTTCGTGGTTGTGTCGCGTTTTAAATATGTGAGCAAGGAGGAGATAATGGGTGCAGCCAAAAGGGCTTTGAATCTGCTTGAGGAGTATGGCGGTGCTAATGCACAGTTATTTGCCAAAGTGGGTAAAGTAGCCGCCGATGTTGGTTCGAAAGGATATGTAATTCAAGCCAGCTCGTACCTTTACAAATTGAAATGGAACGACTCTATTGCTGCTGTTTTCTACGAAAACTACTGGATGGATCCTTCGTACGGTTACTCCGAAGAGAAAAAATTAGCCTTTGATAACACCGACCTCTTCCAGCTCGAATTGGTGGGTTTCGATAAGGCATGGGCCGACCTGCAATCGACCATTTTTACTCAGAAAACAGAGGATGACCTCATTCGAATTGCTACCGTAAAGGCTATTGATGCTGTGATTGCCAAACTTCAGAAAGAGCACGACGTGTTTAAAACCAAGACACCTCTATACACTATCGAACCACTTTCGGCTAAAATTGGCTTAAAAGAGGGAATCACTAAGGATAGCAAGTACGAAGTGCTAGAGCAAACTATCGATGAGAACGGAAGAACCAAGTACGTTCGTAAGGGTATTATTCGTCCCGATAAGCAAATTTGGGATAACCGCTACATGGCCGACGAGGAGCGTGAGGCCACTGGCGAAGCCAGTAGCGGACCCGTTGTTGATCGGACCCTTTTCAAAGGCTCGGGAAAATTCTACCCCGGTATGCTAATTCGACAAATGAAATAAATTGAACCAACCCAAATGTTTAACCCAACAAACTTTAAGTATGAAACGAATTATTAAATTTTTTGGTTTTTCTGCTTTGCTACTTACCACTTTATACATTACCTCGTGTGCTCCATCGAAAAAGGCAACCAAAGAGGTGGTTGTACCCAAGTATGAGTTGGAAGCTATGCCCACCGGTGTTCAGGGTACCTACCTAATTAAGGTTTGGACATACTCGGTAGAACCAATGCCCAATATTGAGCAAGTTAAGCGGAATGCCGTGCATGGGATTATTTTCGAGGGTTTTAAAGGAAAACCTGGAATTCCAGGGCAGGTAGCCATTGCTTCTGATCCGAAAATTGAAACCGAAAAGGCCGACTTTTTCAAGGCATTCTTTGCCGATGGAGGAGATTACAAGAAATTTGTCGACCCCGTTAATAATGGTGCCATTGCTGCCGAGGATAGGATGAGAATGGGTAAGGTTTTTAAAATTGGCATGGTTTGCACAGTAAAAGCCGCTGCATTGCGTAAGCATTTAGAGGAAGCAGGGGTAATTCGTAGCCTCGACGAGGGTTTTAAATAACCAACAAAGCTCTCAACCATGTTTAAATTAAAAAGCCTCAATAACTGAGGCTTTTTTTGTATTAAAGATTGTTTTTAGTGTTTGCAATCTTTTCCATGCTCGTGTTTTTTCTCTCCTTTGTGCTTGCCAGCGCATTTGGTTGTATCGCAAGCGGCTTTCTTGTCGGCGCACTTGGTTGTATCGCAAGCGGCTTTCTTATTGGCGCATTTGGTTGAGTCGCTATGCTCGTGCTTGCAACTGTCCTTTTTAGCGCAGCATTCTTTATCGCCTTTATTCTCGCAGCACTCGGTTTTAGCATCATCGGCAGGTTTTTGACCGGTACCGCAAGAACCAAATGTGAGGGCTACAAATAGAACTGCACTCGAAAGTAAAATGAAACTCTTTTTCATGTTAATTGTGGGTTTTAAGTGATTATTGTTGATTTTAAGAAACTTATTCGGTTGAGTTTGCAAATATATTAAACCTAAATTATTCGAAAAACGTTTTTTTGAAAAAAGGATGCTAGTTAATAAAAATTTTTGTACCAACCGATATCCATCGCTTGGGTTGGGGAATATTTCCAATATCAGCATATTTTGTGTTCCCTACGTTTTGAGCATCAATCCAAACCGTAAAGTTTTTTTCGTGCCATTTTAGTGTTGTATTGAAAGCAAGAAATGGTTCATACCTTTTTTCAATGTTCGTGGGGTATTCAGTATAAGTGCCTGCTCGTTGCTGCCACACCGCCGACCAGCCTATTTGGAGCTTTGAAAAAAGAAGGTGATTAGCAATTAGAGAAGTTTTATGCTTAAGGTAGTCCATTACGTAGTAAGAGAGGAGGTTGTTGCTTTCTTTGCTGGAGTGATTGTAGCTGTGCGCCAACGATAGCGATTGCAGAAACGATTTAATATTTACCGATTTCCATCCGGATATTGCTTCAAAGCCAAATGTATTTAGATTGGTGTAGTTTTGGGTTGTCCAAATCGTTTCGTTTGGGTAGCGAACCCAATCAATTATGTTCGAACCTTTCCTGTAAAACGCAGAAAGGTTTCCAAAAAATGCTTTTTCACGTGTTTTTAATCCTGCTTCGAGAGTAGTTGCATATTCGGGTTTCAGGTTGGGGTTTCCCATATTGGTGGGGCCTGTGTAGTATAGGTCGGTAAATGTGGGTAGCCTGAAGGTGCTATTAATGGACCCAAATCCGCTCAGCCATTCAGTTATTAGTACGCTGGCATCGGAGCCGAAACTAAAAAATTCGTTGTTGTTGGGACCAATTGTTAACATTGCTCCTGCAGAGAGCGCAAAGGGGTTGAAATATAAACTCAAATCGAAATACGTGTTGACCCATTGGCGAGATTTGCCTCGGGTGAAGTAAACACTATCGGTGCTGGGAACAATAATGGGTGTGGTGAGCAGATCGCCAAGGCGGTTGCTCATTATCGATTCGGAACGGAAATCGACACCCATTCTAACTATGCCGTGTGAGTTGTGTAAGCTTCCATCGATCGATGCACCCCAAACCTCCGAAGCATGGTAGTTGTGCCCCGCATACCAGGCAGGTGCTTCGTTCCGAAACAGTTCAAACCTGTCGGAATGCGTTCGATAATATATTTTTTGATGGATTGTGAATTTATTATACGGAATTTCGAGTGCCTGCGATACGAGCAACGTAGAGGTCTCTTCGAATTGCTCGGGAAAACGGGGAGTGTAAAAGGCTTGCGCCCCAAAGGCTTTTTCTTGATAACCTGCCTGTAACGTTATGTTACTTTTGTGTACTTTAATTTGCCCATGGGCAAACAGGTTGGTGTTTTCGAAATCGGTGTTTTTGGTGTATCCATCCGATTGGGCTGTGGAAAATGCAATGAGCCCTTTTGCATTCTTGTTACCAATATTTCCTAATGTTTGGGTTTTAATTAGCCCGTACTGGCCCATGGCAAGGTTGGTAGCAACAGATGGACTGTTGGAAGGAGTAGTAACTATATTAATGGCACCGCTGAATGCTCCCGGACCATATACCCGCGAACCGGGGCCTCGAAGAATCTCTATTCGGTCGATACTTTCTAAATCGATGGGAACGTTTAGGTTGTGGTGTCCGGTTTGGGGGTCGGAAATGTTTATGCCATTGAGAAGTACCAGAACCTGATCGAAAGTGCCCCCTCTTACCGACAGGTCGGCCTGAACGTTGTGGCCTCCACGCTGCCTTACATCAACACCGGCCAGGTGCTCCAGAAGGTCGTTCAGCGTGTTAACGGGTGCAGCCCTCAGTTCATCTTTCGTTACCACCATCACTGCTCGCGTTAGCTCCGAATAAATGGAGGCTCTTTTTCGTGCTCCAATTATTACCTCATCAATGTCGACATTTTTGCTTATAGTTACTGTATCTGGCTGTGAGAAAAGAGCCATGGGCATGAGCAGCATGGTGTAGGCAGGGGCTAAAACACCAATTCGGATGGTAGCTTTTAAGCTGTTAAAAACCGAATAACCCTTCTTTTGCCATTTGCGAAACGACACTTTCGTTCCTTTGGAATCCTTCATTTTAATCATAATTGTTTTTTTTAAGGTTGAAATGATGGCGCAAATATAACCCTTATTCGGGTTATTATTATTTTTCAAAATGTGACGAGAAAGTGAGAAACAATTGCAAAACCCACAGGATTTGTTAATAAAACTTGGTGCTGGTTGAAAACTAATAGAAACTTAACAAACCAATCGAAACGTTGTAACGTTTACTATTTATACCTTTATAGGGTTCATTTTAATTTTTTAATACTTCGGCCATGGCTAAAAAGAACAAGAAGATTTTTGTGTTGGACACCAATGTATTGCTGCACGATTACCATTGCATTTACAATTTTCAGGAGAACGACATTGTAATTCCCATAGTTACCCTCGAGGAGCTCGATCACTTTAAAAAGGGCAACGAAATGATAAATTACCATGCCCGCGAGTTCTCGAGGGAACTCGACAGGCTTGCCGGCGATAACCTTTTCAACGGCGGAATTGTTTTAGGAAAGGGTATGGGTAAGCTTCGCATTGAAACGGGTAAGCCCTTTACAACCGAAATGGAACAATCGTTCTTTGAACGAAGCCCCGACCATAGAATTCTGGCTATTGCTGTTCATTTGCACAAAACCACTCCGCAGGATACTCCTGTTATTCTTGTGAGCAAAGACATTAACCTTCGGATGAAAGCCAAATCGCTGGGATTAATGGCTCAGGATTACCTTTCGGATAAGGTTAAAGATATTGATACCCTCAAGAAAGAAGTTGAGATAATTACAGGTGTTAAGGATGAACTAATTCAGAATATGTACGACCATTACGAGGGCACTCCCGCAAAGCAATTGAAACTTACACCTTATGCCAATCAGTATTTCATACTGAAAGGTAGTAAGTCGAGTGCTCTAGCACATTTCGATGCCGAACAGCAAATGCTCAATCGCGTTGAAAAGGTAAAAGCCTATGGCATTGAACCCCGAAACTCCGAGCAAACCTTTTCGCTCGATGCGTTGCTTCGTCCCGAAATACAATTAGTTGCTCTCACAGGAAAGGCTGGAACCGGAAAAACCCTGCTTGCTTTGGCTGCAGCCCTGCAGCAGGAGAAGCATTTTCAGCAAATTTTATTGGCTAGGCCCATAGTTCCATTAGCAAACAGGGATCTGGGTTATCTCCCCGGCGATGTGAACGAGAAAATTGGACCCTACATGCAGCCACTATTTGATAACCTTACGGTTATAAAAAACAAGTTCAAATCTACCAGTAAGGAGTACATGTACATTGAAGAGTTGCAGCGAACCGACCGATTAGTAATTACTCCTCTGGCATACATTCGAGGGCGAAGCCTTTCCAATGTTTTCTTCATTGTTGACGAAGCCCAGAACCTCACACCTCACGAAGTGAAAACCATTATAACCCGAGCGGGCGAAGGAACCAAAATGGTTTTTACAGGCGATATTCACCAAATCGACCATCCGTACCTCGACATGAAATCGAATGGTTTAACTTACATTTCCGACAAAATGCACGGACAGAACCTGTTTGCCCATGTTAATTTGGTTAAGGGTGAGAGAAGCTACCTGGCCGAATTGGCCAGTAACCTGCTATAAACTTTAATTGCTTTGCCCATGAAGGAACTTTTCATCATTCGACATGCCAAGTCGTCGTGGGACGACACGAACCAATCCGACTTTTATCGCGATTTAAAGCCCAGAGGCATTTCCGATGCCCAGTTGATTGCCACTAGAAATAAGGAAACCTTGGCGAAGATTGAATTGGTTTGCTCGAGCCCGGCTACAAGGTCCAAAAATACTGCACTTCTGGTTTGCAAATCTATTGGGTTCAATTCTGAAGAGATTAAATGGATTGATGATATTTATGAAGCTTCGCCTCATACCCTTTTGAATATTATAAGAAAATTTCCCGAGAAGGTGAATAGAGCCATGATAATTGGGCATAACCCTGGCTTTACGTATGTTGCCAATTACTTTTTGCGTGAGCCCATCGATAACTTACCCACGTCGGGCCTTGTATCCCTGTCGTTTTCTACCGAAAGTTGGAGTGAGATTTCTAAGAGTTGCCTTGTATTCAGTTCGATCGATTTCCCAAAAAATACGAATTAGTTATTTTTGTTAAGTATAATAGTAATTGGCATGGCTAAAAAGAAGGATCTTATTAACAGGGAAATCAGTTGGCTATCTTTCAATGAACGTGTACTTCAGGAGGCAAAAAGCCCCAATGTTCCCATTCTTGAGCGTTTGAAATTCTTGGGAATTTTCAGCAATAACCTCGACGAATTTTTCAGGGTTCGTGTGGCCACTCTTCGCAGATTGATGGAGATTGACAAAGGGGTTAAACCTTACCTAACTGAGAAACCAAAGAAAACCATATCGCGCATTCAAAAAATGGTTCAGGGGTATCAAACCCAATTCGACGAAATATTCGACGGCATTCATCGTGAACTGGAGCAGAAAGGCATACTAATAGTAAACGAAAAGGCTCTCCGCGCCGAGCACCAGCAGTTCGTTCGAAATTTATTCAGAACAAAAATTGCCAACGCCATTGCTCCCATTATGCTTAAGGGGCTCGATAAGTTTCCCGAACTTACCGACATGAGCATTTACCTTGCGGTAAAACTGTCGAAAAAACTCATCCCCGATGCGCATGAATACTCACTGATTGAAATACCTACCTCCGATTTTTCGCGGTTTATACAGCTACCAAGTATCGATGAAAAGCATTACATCATTCTACTCGATGATGTTATCCGTTTCTGCCTCAACGATATCTTTTGCATTTTTCCTTACGATACCTTCGAAGCCTACACCATAAAAATAACCCGCGATGCAGAGCTCGATGTGGATAATGATATTGCCGAAAGTTTGCTCGAAAAAATTTCTAAAGGTGTTCTCAATAGACGTAAAGGGCAACCCGTTCGTTTTGTGTTCGACTCGGAAATTGCTCCCGATTTGCTACAGTACGTTGTGGATAGTATGGATTTGGACGAGGGAGATAATCTCATTGCGGGTGGTCGGTACCACAATTTCAGAGATTTTATAGGTTTCCCCAATTTGGGAGGCGAAGGAATGGTAAACATGCAGCTACCTCCAATTCCAATCCCTCGGCTCGAAAATGCTACTAGTATTTTAAAAGAAATTGAGTATCGCGATTTTTCACTTCACTACCCCTATAATACTTTTACCTACTACATACAAATGCTGCGCGAAGCGGCCATCGACCCTAAGGTTAAATCCATAAAAATTACACTATACAGGGTTGCTACCGAGTCGAAGGTTGTGCGTTCGCTTATTAATGCCGCCCAAAATGGTAAAACTGTTACCGCCATTGTAGAACTCAGGGCCCGCTTCGATGAGAAAGCCAATATTTACTGGAGTAAACGCATGGAGGAGGCTGGAATTCTTGTAATTTTCGGGGTGCATGGGTTGAAAATTCATAGCAAAATGACCCTCATTACCAAGGAGGATCAGGGAAAAGTGGTTAGCTATGCAACCCTAAGTACTGGTAATTTTCACGAGGGAAATGCTAACCTCTACACCGACTTCAATATTTTTACAGCCGATAAACGCTTGACAAACGAGGTGGATAAAGTATTTACTTTTCTGGAGTTCAACTTTAAGTCGTTCAATTATAAGCACCTTTTGGTTGCACCTTTCAATATGCGTAGGAAACTTTACATGCATATCGATACTGAAATTGATAATGCCAAAAAGAAACTTCCAGCTTATATATACTGCAAAATAAACAATTTGGTAGACGAAGAAGTAATACGCAAACTTTACCAGGCAAGCAATGCAGGTGTTAAAATAAAGTTGGTTGTGAGAGGCATTTGCTCTTTAATACCCGGCATTAAGGGAATGAGCGATAATATTGAGGCCGTTAGCATTGTCGATAGGTACCTTGAGCACTCCCGAATTTTTATATTTTGTAATGGAGGCAGCGAAATGTACTACATATCGTCGGCCGACTGGATGACCCGAAGCCTCGACTACAGGGTTGAAGTGGCTGCACCCGTTTACGACCCCGAAATTCAAAAGGAACTGAAGCATATCGTTCTGTCGGGTTTAAAAGACAATGTTAAGGCCAGAATTCTAGACGAAAAATTGAGTAATACCTTAAAGTCCGATAAAAGTGGTAAACCCTTCCAATCGCAAACAGAGTTGCACAAATACTACAAAGAAAAACTTTCAAAACAATAAACCATTGAAACTACTTCGCTTTGCTGCTATCGATATAGGTTCCAACGCTATACGCCTTCTTTTTACTAATGTGGTTGAAGAGGGGAGAACCACTTCGTTCCGAAAATCGTCGTTAATTCGTGTGCCCCTTCGTTTAGGCGACGATGCCTTTAACAATGGAAAAATTTCTGCTAAAAAGATTGACAAATTGGTGAATACCATGCAAGCCTTCAGGTTACTCATTGAGGTTCACGATGTAGTAGCCTACCGGGTTTGTGCCACATCGGCCATGCGCGAAGCCAAAAATAGCAGCGAAATTGTAGCAAGAGTAAAGCGTGAAGCAGGTGTTGAAATAGAAGTGATAGATGGGAAAGAGGAGGCCGAAATTATTTATGCAAACCAAATAGTTGAACTCCTCAACGATACTAATTACTACCTTTATGTAGACGTGGGTGGAGGTAGTACCGAAATAACCCTTTTCGGCAATAAAAAGTTAATCGAGTCGAGGTCGTTCAACATTGGAACCATTCGAATGTTGAGTGGCAAAATTACCAAAGCCGACTTTGCTGAAATGAAGGAGTGGTTAAAGTACCTTGGCATTGAAAAGAAAAAGGTAAGCCTCATAGGTTCTGGGGGTAATATCAATAAAATCTTCAAGTTGTCGGGTAAGAAGAATAGCACTGAACTTAATTACGTTGAGTTGAATGAAATTTACAAGTTCGTAAATTACTATTCGCTCGACGAGCGAATCAGGATTCTCGGATTAAACCCCGACCGAGCCGATGTAATTATTCCCGCGTCTGAAATATACCTCAAAATCATGAAATGGTCCAAGTCGGAGCGAATTATAATCCCTACCATAGGTGTTTCCGATGGAATTGTACATAAACTCTATACCGACTACAAAGCCTCAAAAAGAAGAATTTTCAAGATATAATTGAAAAGGGTTTTGTAAGTTTGCCCGCTAATTATTGCATATGGAAAGAAAAAGGGTGGCCTTTTATACATTAGGCTGCAAATTGAATTTCTCAGAAACTTCAACTATTGCCCGCCAGTTCGACGATTTAGGGTTCGAACGGGTAAAGCCTACCGAAGAGGCCGATATTTACGTTATCAATACTTGCTCAGTAACCGAACAAGCCGATCGCAAGTGCCGTCAGGCAATTAGGCGTTTCAATTCTCTTTCGCCCAATGCTCTTGTTGCAGTTGTTGGGTGCTATGCTCAGCTTCAGCCCAACGAAATTGCCTCCATCGAAGGTGTCGACTTGGTTATGGGTGCTACCGAAAAGACCAATATTCCCCTATACTTAAATTCCGTTAAGAAGAAACAGAAAGCCCGGGTATTCAGCTGCGAAATTGATAGCGTTACCGATTTCTTTCCTGCTTACTCCAGCTCCGATAGAACCCGCTCATTCTTAAAGGTACAGGATGGGTGCGACTACCACTGCAGCTACTGCACAATTCCACTGGCTCGAGGTCGAAGCCGCAATATCCCAATTCAGCAAGTATTGGAGCAAGCCGAAAAGATTGCTGCTTCTGGCGTTAAGGAGATTGTTTTAACAGGTGTAAACACGGGCGATTTCGGACGAACTACCGGCGAACGTTTTTTCGATCTGCTTACAACGCTTGAGCAAGTTCAGGGCGTGGAACGTATTCGTATCTCATCGGTTGAGCCCAACCTAATTTCCAATGAAATTGTAAGTTTGGTTGGTTCATCGAAAAAGTTGTTACCTCATTTTCATATCCCTTTGCAATCGGGCTCCGATGCTATATTGGCACTAATGAAGCGCCGCTACAATTCAGCTTTATTTGCCGACAGAATTGAAACTATAAAAAGGTTAATACCCAGTGCTTTTATTGGGGTCGATGTTATTGTGGGCTTTCCAGGAGAAAGTAACGACGACTTCTTACAATCGTACAACCTGCTCAGCGGGTTGGGGGTTTCGTTTCTGCATGTTTTTCCATATTCACCCCGACCCAATACTCCTGCAGCTAGTTTAAACGGCAGAATAACCCAACGTATAGTAACCGAAAGGGTTAGTAAACTCATGGAACTATCGAACCGGTTGCATCATCAATTTTATATATCGCAAAAGGGTCAAACTAATGAGGTTCTATTCGAATCGGCCCGAAAGGGAAATACCATGTTCGGTTTTACCCGAAACTATGTGAAGGTGGAGCATCCTTACGCAAGCTACTTGGTAAATCAAATTGTAAAGGTTAAACTTTCCCAAATAGAACCCTCGGGCAATTACACTGTAAATATTATTGATTAGCTTTGTAGCCAAAACCCCAAAAATGGACCTGAAATTAATTTGCGAACAAACCATTCATTTAGCCAAATTTGTTGGCCAGGAGATAAAAGGGAAACGAAACGGCTTCCACTTTGACCAAGTTGAATCGAAGGGCCTACACGATTTTGTTTCCCATGTCGATAAGGAAGCCGAAGCAAGGTTAATTGAGGGTTTGAGCCAATTAATATCCGGTTCGGGATTTATTGCCGAAGAGGGAAGTGGTAATTTTGTTGAGAACGGCTACAATTGGATTGTCGATCCCCTCGATGGAACAACTAATTTCATTCATGGGTTAACCCCATATGCGGTGAGCATTGCCCTAAGTTTTAATAACGAAATAGTTCTAGGGGTTATTTACGAGGTGAGTTTGGATGAATGCTTCTACTCCTGGAAAGGAGCCCATGCTTACCTTAATGGTAGCCCAATAGCTGTTTCGCAGCAGGCTACCGTTAACGATTCGCTCATAGCTACGGGCTTCCCATACTATAACTACAGCAGGCTGAAGCAGTACATGAAAACAATGGAGTTTTTCATGCAGCATTCGCATGGTTTACGGCGCCTGGGTTCAGCAGCCACCGATTTGGCTTATGTTGCCTGCGGCCGGTTCGAAGCTTTTTACGAGTATAGCCTCCAGCCGTGGGATGTAGCTGCCGGTGCTTTTTTGGTACAGCAAGCAGGCGGTGAGGTTAGCGATTTTGAAGGTGGACAAAACTATATTTATGGAAAAGAGATAATTGCAAGCAATAAATTAATTTATAAAGAGTTTCTTAAATCGGTTGCCAAAATTATGAATGAGTAGAATTATGCATGCCCTGTTTTTTTATGTTTTTTATGGATTTTCTTGGCTGTTAGCCCAGTTACCGTCTAGGGTTATTTACATTATGTCCGACCTGGTAACACCCTTTTTATATTATGTTACAAAGTATCGAAGAAAAGTTGTCCGACTGAACCTAATCAATTCCTTTCCCAATAAAACTTTAATAGAAATAGTAGCCATTGAAAAGAAGTTTTACAAGCATTTTACCGATCTATTCTTTGAAAATATAATAATTACTCATGCTAGTAAGAAAAGGGTTTTAAAAATGTGCAGGTATGTAAACCCAGAAATACTCGAACCCTTTTATCAACAGCAAAAAAGCATAGTTTTAGCGCTTGGCCATTACGGAAATTGGGAATTAATGAGCTTAATTGCCGAACATGTTAAATATGTGTCGTTAGGTATATATAAACCATTGGTCGATAAGCGTTTTGAGCGTATGATAAATAATTCGCGAAAGCGATTTGGAGGTATCCCCGTTTCTATGCATGATGCATATAGAACTACCATAAGTAGGATTAAAAATGGCGAATTGGTTCTTGTGGGTCTCATTGCCGACCAAACACCTGCTTCGTGCGAAATTAGGTATTGGACTCAATTCTTAAACCAGGATACGCCCGTTTTTTTAGGTGTTGAAAAAATATCTGAGAAACTCAATTGTCCAGTTCTTTTTAGCCATATGGATAAAGTTGCGAGGGGTCGTTACGAAGTTACTTTTAGCATCCTATGCACAGAACCAAAAAAATTTAAACCCTTCGAAATTACCAATATGCATGTTCGCACCCTAGAAAATCAAATTAAAGCTCGTCCCGAATATTGGTTGTGGTCGCATCGCCGTTGGAAACACAAACGAACTAAAGCGAATGAGTTTTAAGCAAAAATCAGTTGCCATTGTTATTCTCAATTGGAATGGATTGCATTTCTTGAAGCAATTCCTACCTAATGTTGTTAACCACTCGAAGATTGAAAATTTCATTGTAAACACGTATGTGGCCGACAATGGCTCCACTGACGGGTCGTTAAGTTGGCTTAAAAGTGAGTTCCCCCAAGTTAAAACCATCGATTTAGGCCTAAATCATGGCTTTGCTCAAGGGTATAATTTAGCCTTGAAGCAGATTGAGTCGGATTATTTCATGGTTTTAAACTCCGATGTGCTTGTTGAGAAGGATTGGCTTGAACCATTGGTGAATTTTTTAGAATCGAACCCAAAAGCGGCTGCATGCCAACCCAAAATTCTTAGCCACAGCAATCCTAATCAGTTCGAATATGCTGGGGCTGCCGGTGGATTTATCGATGTGTTAGGCTATCCGTTCTGCAGAGGACGTATCATATCTACTTTCGAAATGGATCGTGGTCAATACGATGAGCCATTAAAAACCTTTTGGGCAACGGGAGCCTGCATGTTGGTTCGTAGCAAAGCCTATTGGGAAGCGGGTGGCTTCGATTCCGATTTTTTTGCTCATATGGAGGAGATTGACCTATGTTGGCGTTTTTATCGTTTGGGTTACGAAGTTTGGTGTATCCCAGCATCACCTGTTTGGCATGTAGGAGGTGGAACCCTTCCCAATAACAACCCTTTTAAAATTTATTTAAATTACCGTAATAATCTGGCAATGCTGCTGAAAAACCTGAGTAGCATGCAAATGTGGGCACTTTGGGTGCGCATGGCCTTCGATTGGCTATCGGCTTTCGCTTACTTTTTAACAGGAAAACCTAAGTTTTTCCATGCGGTAATGAGCGCTCACTTGTATTTCGTGAGAAATTATAGGAAGAATAAATTGAAGAAATCAGCATTTTCCCAAAAACCTGACATTCAACCCCCAATTTACAGAAGAAGTATTGTATTTCAGTACTTTTTGTTTAGGAAGAGATTTTACACCGAATTGTAGAATTTAGTAGGTACGGGTCATTCGGGTTGGCACAACAATAATAAAATTTGCCAGGTTCACATTCTCCGTTTCCAGTTTTTCGGTATTATCCTGCAGCACCGTTGCTATTGTAACAACCTTTTGCTTGGGGTTCAACCGTTTCAGGTACCAATAAATTCCTTCATAATTATTCGAATGGTAAGTACCATGAAAATGGATTAAAATGCTATTTGGTTTTATGTTCCGATTAATAAACCAAGCCATAGTAGCATCTTTAATGGCTTGTGCTTTTGGAAAGTTTTCGGCATTCGCCACGCCCTTGCCGGGCATCCCGGTCATGCTCATCATAGCTTTGTAGCCCGGAAGTTCAGGGTTGTACTCAATGGGTAGGGGAGCCATGAAACGTTTCGCCTCATCGCTTAAATTGTTGAGAGCCTCAAAACCGCCGGAAGAAACCACCGAAGCGTAACGACGCGGAATATTGGTTGCTATAAAAGGTAAGCCTTTGCTTTTGGCAAATTCAATCAAGGGTTTGTAGTCGGTTTTGTAATTGTTCCAAAGCCTTGCTTCCTCTTCGAATCGTTTCTGGCCCACAATTCCTTTTAAATATTCATCCATAATTAATTGGTTGTCGGCTTCAAACATTTCAGCCCCTAAAACCAACTTGCCCTCGGTTTTATCGAATAAACGAATGGTGGTTTCTAGTTGCAACCAGTGGGCAATGGGGTTGTCGTGCAATTCGCCAAACAGAACAATTTCGTTTTTCGAAATGGTCTCTAACATTTTTTCATAAGAAACCATTTCCCCCTTTTCGTTGAATATTCGGTACGCTTCGAGTATTTGGGAGAATGAGTTGGCAAAAATTAAACATGCGATTAAAACTAATAAGAACTTTTTCATATTTTTGTTTGTTTAGTTCGTGTAAAATTAAATATTATTCGGACAATTGATGATCATTTTTTTTAACCTAAAATTTTAATATGGATGCAAAACGTACTTTCGACTTGCTCGATTTAGGCAAAAATGTTTATGCCAACCGTCCAGCATTAGCATGTAAACACAATGGCCAATGGTTAGAGTATGGAATTGACCAATACGCCGATTATGCTCAAAACCTTAGTTACGCTTTTCTGTCAATGGGAATTGGGGTGGGCGATAAAGTAGCTACCATCACTAATAACAGACCAGAGTGGAACTTTGTTGATATGGCTCTTAGTCAAGCGGGGATGGTGCATGTGCCTATTTACCCAACAATTAGCAACGAGGAGTACGAGCACATTCTTGCTCATTCTGAGGCCAAACTAGTATTTGTTTCCGACAAGCAACTTTACGATAAAATTTATCCTATTGCTAAGGCAATCCCACAAATTATTGATGTTTACACATTCAATGAAATAGAGGGAGCACCTTGCTGGATTGAATTGTACCAGAAGGGCAAGGAGGTTGCCAACGATTTTTCTGCGAAGCTTATAGAAATTAAAAAGAGCATTCTGCCCGATGATACTGTTTCAATAATATACACATCAGGAACCACTGGCCTTTCAAAAGGAGTTATGCTAACGCATACAAATTTTCTGGCGAATGTAAGCGCCTGCTCCGATTTTTTTCCACTTTTTCCTGGAGATAAAGCCCTGAGTTTCCTCCCCCTCAGCCACGTTTTAGAACGAATGGTTGGATACTTTTATCAATATAAGGGAGTATCGATTTATTACGCCGAGAACATGGGAACCATTGGCGAAAATATGAAGGAAGTAAAACCGCAAGTTTTCATTGCTGTACCTAGAGTTCTTGAGAAGGTATATGATAAAATTATTGCTAAAGGAAAAGACTTGAAAGGAATAAAGAAACAATTGTTCTTCTGGGCGGTTAATTTAGGATATAAGTATAAGGAAGAAGACAATGGATTTTTATACAGGATGCAATTGGCCGTTGCGCGTAAACTCATTTTTAGTAAATGGCAAGCAGCATTGGGCGGGCAATTAAAATTTTTGATTACAGGAGGTGCAGCCCTACAAGCACGAATTGCACGAGTATTCTGGGCTGCAGATATTCCCGTTTTTGAAGGCTATGGTCTTACTGAAACTTCTCCAGTTATTGCAGTTAATCATGCAAAAACACCTGGTAATATAATGTTTGGCTCAGTTGGTCCAGCAATTAATAACATTGAAGTAAAGTTTGCCGAGGATGGAGAAATTCTTATGCGTGGGCCTAGCCTTATGAAAGGGTATTACAAAAGTCCCGAGCAAACTGCCGAAGCTATCGACTCTGAGGGCTGGTTCCATACTGGTGACATTGGAATTATTGAGAAGGGTAAGTTTATTGTTATTACCGATAGGAAAAAGGAGATCTTTAAAATGTCCAATGGAAAATACGTAGCTCCACAAGTTCTCGAAAACAAACTTAAGGAATCTTTTTTCATTGAGCAGGCGATGGTGGTAGGGGAGAACGAAAAGTTCGTGAGTGCTCTAATTTCACCTAATTTCAGTTTTCTACACGATTGGTGCTCAAGGCATAAAATTAAGTTTGAGAACAATATTGAGTTAATTTCAATGCCAGAAGTGGTTGCAAGGTTTCAACGAGAAATTAATTCGATCAATTCTCAGCTGGGTGGTTACGAGCACATTAAGCGTTTTCGTTTGGTTTCAGAACAGTGGGATTCAAAAAGCGGCGAGTTATCGCCAACTCTGAAACTTCGCCGAAAGATAATTTACGAACGATACCAATCTGTTTTGGAGAGTATCTATGGCCAGGGCAAGGGCCAGGATGCCAGAGGAGCAGAAGAAGATTAAGTTTTTACTAGTACAACAAAGAGAGGCTGGTTATAACCAGCCTCTCTTCTATTTGTTGGCACTCATAATTGTTCCCGAAATGCGCAGCGTTAAATTTGGGCTCTGAGGGTCGTTGGTTATAACAGTTATAGTTTTACTTTGCCGTCCGCTAAACCCTGTTGTTTTAAATATGGCCGAAAGCGAACTCGTTTGGCCAGGCTTAATAACTGTTATGCTTGGGTTAACAGTTGTGCAGCCACAGCTGGCTTTGATTTTATGAATTATCAAATCGCTTTTACCTGTATTGGTAAATTCGAATTCGTGCTTTATTTCATCGCCTTCGTTCACATTGCCAAAATCCTTGTTGAGCTCTTTGAATTCGATACGTGGAGCATTTGCCCTTTGAACTTCTGTTAGTGCCGTGAAGTCCTCTTCAATACTTGCACTAATGCTTATAAGGTTGTTTTGAGCACGCTCACCATTAGTTAATACTCCAAAACGATCGACTACGAACCCCCAGTCGTTTCTTTTTTTCGAATCGAATGTTACTCGTAGGGTTCCTTTTTCTTTTGGTTTAAGGGTTTGAGGGTTGCTAGTAACCGTAATATGGTTTGGAACATTCTCGAAGGTTAAATTTATTGGCTTATCTCCGAAGTTGTATAATCCTATTGTATCGGTTGAAGTATTGGGAATATATACCCGGTTAAGACTCATATGTGTAGCTGTTAAACCTAAGTTATTCAGTCTTCTACGGTAAATGTCTTCAGCTGTAAGTGGGCGAGGGATAACATTTCCCCTAATGGTTAGTACAACTCCGGAAGGGTTAAGATTGGTGTAAACGGTTATATTCTGATTTATTGGGCCTGGTCTGCCCTTCGGATCGTAGGTTGCTCTAACAAATCCTTTTGCACCCGGGCCTAACGGCTCTTTTGTCCATTCGGGGCTTGTACAACCACACGATGAGGCTACACGAAGAATTAATAGAGGCGATGTAGTATCGTTAATTACCTCGAAATCAACCGAAACAGGGCCATCTTCCTCATTTAAAGTGCCAAAATTGTGCACATTTTTTGGAAAATTAATTCCACTAACAGCAACCTGGCCAATTGTACTATGGGAAACTAAATAAAGAAGAATGGCGAATATTAGTTTTCGTTTCATAATTGCGTTGAATTAAATTGTGGATTGTAGCAATGTTCAAAATTAAAAAAAAACTAACCAACGTTTAAAGAATTAGCATTTTTTCAAATTACATTCCATTTTTGTTCATTATTAGAATTATTTAGAGCAGCCGCTAAATTTTTCGAATAACTTCATCAACTGTTTCTCTTTTTCTTACCGCAACAGGTATTTTTGTACCATCTTTTAGTATTAAATGGGTGTCGGGTTGCTTAATGTAGGTTGATATGTAGTTCACATTGACAAGATGCGATTGGTGTGTGCGAACGAAGCCCGAACCTGAAAGTAGCTCCTCGAATTCTTTTAAAGTTTTCGATACAAGTAATTTGGGGCGATTACTAAAGAAAAAGAGCGTGTAATTGTTTTGCGATTCGCATCTGATTATGGAACCTAATTCTACAACTTCAATAGATTCGGTTGTTTTTAATAGTATTTTTTGCGACTGCCTATTTGCATCCCGAATGTTACTAGCAAAAGCGCTGAGTTTTAAATTCTGTTCTTGCTCCTTTATAGTTTCAGCTAGTTTTTCAACTGCCTGTTCCAATTCGGTAGGGTCTATGGGCTTTAGTATGAAATCGATGGCACTGAATTTAAAGGCACGAATGGCATGTTCCTGGTATGCAGTTACAATTATAAATTTGAAAAAAACGTGCTGAAATCGTCCCAGCAAATCGAAGCCGCTGCCATCGGGCATCTGAATGTCCAGAAATACAACATCGGGTTGGGTTTGTGTTATGAGGTCGAAGGCAGACTGAACATTCCATGCCTGCCCAACTATTTTAACAGATGGACAGTATAGGCCAAGCATGGCAATTAGCGCCTCTCGGGCTTTGGTTTCATCGTCAACTACAACTGCTTTTAGCATAATTCCTACATTAAATAGTTGCAATAGGAAGTTTAAATCTGACTAATGTCCCTTTGGTTTCTCTGGAATTTTCATCCTTCAAATCCATAATTAGCATTTCAATTTCTTGCTTATTGACTTTTTTATAGTTCTTTATCCTTTCCTTCGATATTTTTGTAGCCAACGATTGGTGCTCTTTCCATTTATGTTGGCTTAGTAACATGGCGTTGTCAATGCCAATGCCATTGTCTTCTACCTCGAGAAACAGATGGCTGCCATTTAACTGGTAGCGAATATCGATTTTCCCCTTCGAACTAAGGTGAATTATGCCATGCTCTATAGCATTCTCAATAAATGGTTGGGCAAGCATAGGCGGAATTTTCAGCCTCTGCGTATCTAGGTCGGAATCAACGCTTATAGTGTACTCAAATTTACCCTCGAATCGCAATTCCTGAAGTTGCAAGTAGTATTTAATGGTTTCGAGCTCTTTTGCTATTGGAATCGTTTCTTGCCTCGAATTTTCCAAAACTAACCGAACCAGTTTCGAAAAGCTGGAGAGGTATTTGCCTGCAGTGTAGGCATCGTTGCGAAAAATGTAGCTCTGTATGGCCGTAAGGGCATTGAATACGAAGTGGGGATTCATTTGCGAAATGAGCAATCGCTGCTCAAGTGCAATTATTCTTTTTCGGTACAAAATGCGTTGCAGGCGAATATGTATAATAAGCAGCAATACAATAATAACCCCAACCACTAAAAGTATTTCAAGTACGCTAAGCATAGGATTCTTTTGCAAACCAAATGTACTTAAAAAAACATGAATAAAGAAGGGCTAAAAAGTGGCTGTAAGTTTCAAATTCAATCTTCGGGATGTGAGGTAGTTGGGAACTGCATATAAACCCGACTGATTACTTTGGTTAGCAACTGTTTGCACCCATAGGTACGAAATGGTATTGTTAAAATCGAAAAGATTAAAAATTTCGAGGCCAATCCAAAAACTGTCGAGCCACTTTTGTGTCTTCAAATAGTTGAAGGTGCTGCCCTTTTCGTCCTTTAAAATAGCAGTAAAACCCATGTCAACCCTTTTGTACGAGGGCATTCGTCCTACTAAATCGTAACGGTCGGTACGGGGCATACTAAAGGGGAGGCCTGTTCCGTAGTGTCCACTGAGGTGCACCCTGAGGTTAGGTCTGTTGGGTACATAGTCCTGAAAGAAAATACCTATTCCCAGCCTCTGATCGGTAGGTCGGGGATAGTACCCAGGGCGCACAGTTTGCCCCAGTTCATTTTGGTACGAATCGTTCTTTATGTCTTCGTATGTACGCATTATTGATATGCTAGCCCACGATTGGGCACCTTCAACAAATTCCCCATTAATCTTCAGGTCAATTCCCTGAGCATAACCCTTTGCCAAGTTGTCGCCAGCATAACGAACTCGAACATTATCAACTTTGTAAGGAATAATATTATTGAGAATTTTATGATACACCTCGGCCTGAAATTTAAAGGGCCTATTCCACGATTCGAATTGGTACTCGCTTCCCAATACAATATGTATAGCTTCTTGCGAACGTATGTTCCTGTTCAAATTGCCCTGTGCATCCCGAAACTCCTTATAAATGGGAGGTTGATGGTAGTATCCACCCGAAAGGTGAAACGATAGGTTTTTAAGACCCTCTGGGGTTAACATTAGGTAGCCTCTAGGGCTAAGGGTTATGTTTTTGTTGTAGTCCCAATACGAAACTCTAACACCAATAGTTGTTGAAGCTTGCAGATTGCCAATGTTGAACTTAACACCGTTCTGTACAAATGCATTTACTCTGTTGGTAGCCGTTGAGTTTACCGACTTTAACCAGTGAGACAAAATGAGTTGGTTGCCATTATAGGGAATGGCATAGCCCGAAGAATCGATTAGTTCCCATTCCCTTATCGATTCGTCCATCATTTCACGCTGAAAACGGATACCCCATTTCAGCCTATTGCTTCCGGTGGCGTAGGTTCCTATATGCTCGGCCCTTGCAATAAAAACATCCAGAAAATTTCGGGCATGAGTTAAAAAGCCTCCAATTCCAACGTTTATTGCACTGTCGCCATAGGTGGAAGAACCCAGCGTATTATCGAGTTCATTTATCAGGTACTGCCCCAGAATATCAAAGGTCTCCGATTCACGTGCAACGTAGCTGCCGGCAATGAATTTAAGCATAACCGACTCGGTAGGTCTGTACTCAGCAGCCAATGAACCTTGGGCCGTTTCGAACCTATTAACTTCTTGTCCCTCGTAAAAAACTTTAAGTTGCAATGCATTGGTAAAGGTTCCAAACCGGGTTTCTCTCTCCCTTGGTGTAAACCGATAGCTGTTGCTGGAGTAGTTCCCCAGTAAGGTTAATTGAAGTTTTGGGCTAATTCGATAGTTTAGGTTTGTTTGGAAATCGAGAAATGTGGGTTTGTAATCGCCTTTCTCATCGAGGGTGCCAAGCAAATATTCCGATGTTTTGTAACGTATTCCAGTTAAATGAGTAAACCGGTTGCCCGCAAGGGTTCCCTCGGCTAGCGCCGAAGCTCCCAATAGGCTAACCTCTGCTTTGGCGGCATTTTCACTTGGGCGCCGATAACGAATGTTAAGAACCGACGACATTTTATCGCCAAACTCAGCATTGAATCCCCCCGCCGAGAACTCAACGGATTCAACCATGTCGGAATTAATAAAACTTAAACCTTCTTGCTGGCCCGATCGAATAAGGAAAGGACGATAGATTTCAACGTCGTTTACATATACCATGTTTTCGTCGAAATTTCCCCCTCTAACAGAATATTGAGAACTTAACTCGTTGGCCGATGAAACACCGGGCATCGATTTAAGAATGGCTTCGAAACTCCCCGATGCGTTGGGTATGTGCTTAATGTCTTTGTGCTCAATTCGTTCAATATTGCCAAACTGTTTTTGTGTGGCAACAACCGAAACGGCATCGATCGTTTGACTCTCTGTTGCAAGTGTTACAATTAATTCTTTTCGCTCGCCAGGTGCAAGTGCCAATACTATAGTTTTACTGGCAAAACCCAAACTCGAAACTTGTAATGTAATGCTGTCGGAACTTGGAACAGTGATTTGGAACAAGCCCAAATGATTGCTAGATACACCAATGGTTGTTCCTTTAACCGAAATGGTTGTAAATGGGATGGCTTCTCCAGCTTCGCTAACCACCTTGCCAATAATCCTTGCCATGCTTTGAGCATGGGTAAGATTGTCTGCACCCATTACAAGGTTAACCAGTAAAATAATACAAACAAACTTCACAGAATGCCGAGGTAGTTTGTCTTTTAAAAAATTAATTGAAAACATTTAAATAAAACAAGTATTTGCTATTTACTGACATAAAATTGAAAACAGCAAAACTAGTTGAAAATTGTGCTCATTCCGAAATTGTGGTTAATTTATTGTCATTTCTATTCGTTGAACCCAGTTTGTTTCGCGACAAAAAGGCATGCGCAGCGGTTTTTGCAGGACAAAATGGCTGCTTTATTGTTTGGAATGATTTTAGATAATATGGGCTCGTAAGCATTAACTAACTAAATAACAAGAATATGACACTAATTAAATTTTCCCGTCCATATAGCAATGGATTGCAGTATGGAAACGATTTTTTCAACAACTACATGGCTTCTTACTACAATAATGGGCCACTCAAATTAATAAATTCGGCAGCTAACATTTTCGAAGAAACTTCGCATTATCGAATTGAGTTGGCAGTTCCAGGGTACAGCAAATCCGATTTCAATATTCAAATTGATAAACATGTGCTAACCATTTCTGCAAAGAAGGAAGCCCCTTCTTTAGAAAATGCAAAAATTATCAGAAACGAATTTGTTCAGAATGGTTTTGAGAGGCGTTTTGTTCTGGGTAATACAGTTGATACCTCGAAGATCGAAGCCACTTACAGTAATGGCATTCTCGAATTAACCCTAGGAAAAGCCGAGCATGCAATTCCTAAGCCACCTAAAACAATTGATATAAATTAAATAATAAAACACTACCTAAAAAGGGGCGGCCAATACAAACCGCCCTTTTTCTATTAATATCCCTGCTGTAACGAGGCGCATTATTTTCTGTTTTTAGTTTGACTATTAAGCCATAATCAGTATTTTCGTGGCTTAATTCATTGCAATCTTTCAGATGATGAGTTAAATAATTATTTAACCAAAACGAAATGGATACAAGTAAACCTAATGATCAGATCGGAAACGATCAGTTCGGCAACGCCGAAAGTACGCCTAATGCCCCAATTGTTGAGAGCGCTGAAAATATTATGCAGCCAACAAGCATTGAGCCTGAAGTTACTGAAGAAAAGGTAATTGAAGCCCCAATTGAATCGCATGACGATGAAGAGACCGAGGATCTACAGCCAATAGCTTTGGATGAAGAGTTTGAGGCAGAAGTTGTAGATGATGAGGAAGATGAAGAATTTGACGATGAGCAGGACGATTCTGACCCAAAGGCTGCGATTGATTATTCGCAACACACACGAGAGCAGCTTGTAGATGCTCTAAAAGTTTTACTCGATGTAAAGTCTGCTCAACGCATTAGAGGTGAGGTGGAGAGCATAAAAATAAATTTTTACAAAAAGTTAAAAGCCGAGGTAGAGAAAAAACGAAAGGAATGGGCCGAAGCAGGTGGTAACATTGAGGAGTTTGAGATTCCCGAAGATAGTATGGAGCCACAACTTAAAGAATTGTTAAAACAATATAGGGAACTAAAAGCCAAAACCAACCGTGAGCTTGAGGCCCAAAAGTTTAAGAACCTCGAAGTTAAACAGGCAATTATTGAACAAATAAAGGATCTTGTTAATAAGGGCGAATCGGTTAATCAAACTTTTCAGGAGTTTCGGGAGTTGCAACTACGCTGGCGCGAGGCAGGCCCCGTTCCACAGGCAAACCTCAACGATTTATGGGAGAATTACCACCACCATGTTCAGAATTTTTACGATTTCGTTAAAATAAATAAGGAACTTCGCGACTTAGACCTGAAGAAGAATCTGGAAGAAAAAATAAAACTGAGCGAGAAAGCCGAAGAACTTATTCTGGAACCATCTATTGTTAATGCTTTCAAAAAGCTCCAGAAGTATCATAACTCGTGGCGTGAAATAGGACCCGTACCCAATGAGAATAAAACCGAAATTTGGGAACGATTCAAAGAGGCTACCGCAATTATTAATCGGAAGCATCAAGAGCATTTCGAGAAGCTTCGCGACGAGCAAAAAGCAAATTACGATGCCAAACACGCTCTTTGCGAGAAAGCAGAGGAATTGGCAGCCCTGGTAATTAGCTCCAACAAGGAGTGGAATAAGCGCTCAATAGAGATGATTGAGTTGCAAAAAGTTTGGAAAACCATTGGTTTTGCTCCAAAAAGAGAAAACAATAAGATTTACGAACGATTCCGTAGCGCATGCGACTCTTTCTTTAGCAATAAACGCGATTTTTATGAGGACTCAAGAGAGGAGCAGCAAAATAATTTGCAACTTAAGGTAGAACTTTGTATACAAGCCGAATCCCTAAAGGATAATAACGATTGGAAGAAAACTGCCGATGAGATGATTGCTTTGCAAAAACGCTGGAAAGAGATTGGCCCAGTTCCCCGCAGGCAAAGCGACGAAGTTTGGAAACGCTTCCGCGCAGCTTGCGATAATTTCTTCAATCGGAAATCGAAACATTTTTCTCAAGTCGATAATAAGTACGAAGAAAACCTTAAAGCCAAGGAAGATCTGATTGCTGAAATTGAGAACTATCAGGTTAGCGACGATTTAGAGGCAAACCTTCAGGCACTAAAGGATTTTCAGCGCCGTTGGAGCGAAATTGGTTTTGTACCTATTAAGAAGAAGGAGGAAATTCAAAAACGCTACCGCGAAGCACTCAACAAGCATTTCTCGAAAATCAATGTCGACGAGTCGCGCAAGAGCATCATGCGTTTCAAATCGAAGATCGATACGGTGCACGGAAAACCCAAGCAGGAACAAAAACTTCGTAGCGAACGCGATAGGCTTTTCAATCAGTTGAAACAAACCGAAAACGATATTATACTTTGGGAAAATAACATTGGCTTCTTTGCCAAGTCGAAAAATGCCGAGCAGCTTATTAAGGATGTGGAACGCAAAATCGAAAAGGCTAAAGAATCGATAAAGCTACTCGAGGAGAAGATACGGTTAATAGATAAGATGGAATCCGAATCGTAATTCAATTTATTTTATCATGCCGCACGTTACCAAGTACGTTTTTGTTACCGGTGGGGTAACCTCATCGTTGGGGAAAGGGATCATATCGGCCTCGTTGGCCAAATTGCTTCAGAGCCGTGGCTACAGTGTAACCATACAAAAACTCGACCCCTATATTAATGTCGATCCTGGAACTTTGAATCCCTACGAGCATGGCGAGTGCTTTGTAACTGAGGATGGTGCCGAAACCGATTTGGATCTCGGTCATTACGAGCGGTTTCTGAATATTCACACCACTAAGGGCAACAATGTAACCACCGGAAAAATATACCAAACCGTAATAAACAAGGAGCGAAGGGGTGAATATTTGGGCAAAACGGTGCAGGTTATCCCTCATATTACCGATGAAATTAAACGACGAATTAAACTGCTGGGAACCAAGCAGAAATTCGATGTTGTAATTACTGAGATTGGAGGAACCGTTGGCGATATTGAGTCGTTACCCTATATTGAAGCTGTGCGGCAGCTTAGGTGGGAACTGGGACCCACCAATTCGGCATTTGTGCATTTAACTCTGGTACCCTTTCTGGCTGCATCGCGTGAATTAAAAACCAAGCCAACCCAGCATTCGGTTAAGGTTATGCTCGAAAATGGTATTCAGCCCGATGTGCTGGTGCTTCGAACAGAACATCCTTTAAATGTCGATATTCGTCGGAAAGTTGCCCTTTTTTGCAACGTCGACCTTGATTCGGTAATTGAGTCCATAGATGTTTCAACAATTTACGAAGTTCCGCTCCTCATGCAAAAGGAGAAACTCGATGAAATTGTTCTGCGCAAGCTTAACCTTCCCATTGGTGAGGAGCCCCAAATGAAACCATGGAAACAGTTTGTTTCCAAACTTAAAAATCCGAAAAATAGAGTTCGCATTGGCTTGGTTGGTAAGTATGTCGAATTACCCGATGCATACAAATCGATTGTGGAAGCGCTTATACATGCAGGTGCCAGCAACGAGGCTAAGGTTGAAATTGTGTCGGTGCATTCAGAAGATATAAATGAAGCTACCATTCAGGATAAACTGGGATCGCTTAAAGGTATACTAGTTGCTCCCGGCTTTGGCCATAGGGGCATTGAAGGTAAAATACTGGCTTGCAAGTTTGCCCGCGAAAATGGTATTCCCTTTTTTGGCATTTGCTTAGGCATGCAGTGTGCAGTAATAGAATTTGCCCGAAATGTTTTGGGAATGGATAATGCTCATTCTACAGAAATGATGCACACAACTCCATACCCCGTAATCGACCTGATGGAGAACCAAAAAGGAGTAACCGATAAAGGAGGCACCATGCGTTTGGGAACTTACCCATGTAGCATTAAAAAGGATTCGAAAGCTTTTGAGGCATACAATAAAACTGAAGTATCTGAAAGGCACAGGCATAGGTACGAGTTTAATAATAATTATTTAGCTCAATTCGAGCAAAAGGGCATGCGCCCTGTAGGTATTAACCCCGAAACCTGTCTGGTAGAAATGATTGAAATTTCTAATCACCCCTGGTTTATTGGCGTTCAGTTTCACCCCGAATACAAAAGCACAGTAATGGATCCCCATCCATTGTTTGTTAATTTTGTAAAGGCTACCATTAATTACCAAAAAGCAATCGATAAATGAACTGAATAAAACTAACGAGAAAGCATTTCTTGTATTTTCAGTTACTAAATTTATTAAGAATCGCAAGGGTAAAGGATATATATAATTGCAGAAGGGTGCGTATCAACTAGGAAGTTGAGGTGAAAATTACTGTTTCGTACGTCGATCACTTAACGCTCGAGGAAACTATGACCGAAAATTTTTTCACAAGCATTTATAACTGGAAAAACAATGGGGCTCTTTACCGATTCCAATTGTAGTTCTATTTTATACCTAATTTAATTTAAGTCCTACTTGTTAGGACTTTTTTCTGTACCTTAGTTATTCAACTTTTTATCATGGTTTCCTTTCTTCAGGAGGTAGTGAACGATTTGAAATATCGTTTTCCTCAGGGTTTTGAAAATGTAACTTTAGTTTTTCCGAATAGGAGAGCAAGCGTTTTTTTTAATCATTACTTAGCGCAAAGTATCGATAAACCAGTTTGGGCTCCCAGAACCGAAACCATAGGCGATATAATGCTCAGGTTGTCGGGTTTGAAAATGGCCGATTCCATTTCGTTGGTTTTTAATTTATACAATTGCTTTTGCCAAATTACTAAAAGTAACGAGCCTTTCGACGAATTTTATTTTTGGGGAGAAGTATTATTATCCGATTTCGACCAGATTGACAAGCATTTAGTCGATGCCCAGAAACTATTCTCGAATATTAAGGATTTAAAGGAAATTGAGACCCAATTCGATTTTTTAACTACACAGCAGCGGCAGGTGCTTTCCGATTACCTTGGAGTAATGGGTACACAATCCGACCTGGCCGATAAATACTTGGGTATTTGGGAAAAACTGTGGCCCATTTATAATCAATTTAAAAAATCCTTACTTACTCAGGGTGAGTGCTACGAAGGAATGGCATACCGTTTAGCGTGCGAAAAATTGAATGGTTCAGTTTCCAACTCTGAAACCGACAATACTATTGCATTTATTGGTTTTAACACGCTGAATGTATGCGAACATCGACTCTTTAACCATTTCAAACGAAATGGCAATGCCCTGTTTTACTGGGATATAATTGACTTTTTGCAACCAACCGATGAGGCTAATGCAACCATTTGGGAGAATCTGAAACTTTACCCAAATGCATTGAAAAAGGAAAGTCAGAATGCTAAGCAGAATAAACCTAATGTTACCATTGTAACCTCACCCAATGTGGTTTCGCAGGCAAAACTCCTGCCTAAAATATTTAGCGAATTGGTCAATGGCAACTCTGAAATTGATATTAATACCGCCATTGTATTACCCAACGAAAGTATTCTGCTTCCAGTTTTACGATCCATTCCCGAATCTAGTAATTTAATAAATGTAACTATTGGTTATCCCTTAAAAGAAACGCCAGCATACGGATTGGCCGAACTTTTGGTGCGGCTGCAATTGAATGCAAAAGTTGATTTGGACGGAGAGAGCACTTTTTACTTTCGAAATGTATTGGCGCTGCTCAATCACCCTTTTATCCGGCTTTGCGATCCGCACTTTACCAAACTATTGCTTAAAAGTATTAAGAACCAGAATATTCTATTCCCTTCGCAATCGCTTTTTGCCGACTCCCCATTGCTTTGCAGAATTTT
Organism: Bacteroidales bacterium; assembly: GCA_037442025.1. Lineage (GTDB taxonomy): Bacteria > Bacteroidota > Bacteroidia > Bacteroidales > Tenuifilaceae > UBA2287. The sequence continues at coordinate 78,012 of JBBIRB010000001.1, forward strand.
TAAACCGGTAGAGGGCGGTATGGCTCTATGCGATTACTTGATGGATGTATGTTCGTTGGTAACCGACAAAATGGCTGCAATGAATGAAGGTGACGATGATGCATCGAATACCATTAATATCGAGTTTTTGCTAGCCCTTCTCCGTAGTATTACCCGATTAAAGTCCAATATTGTTAAGTACGAATTCAATATTGGTCATAAAGTTTTTTTTCAGTTGCTAAAGAAGGTTTTCTTACAGGAGCGCGTTTCTTTCGAGGGTGAACCCCTTTCTGGTGTTCAGGTTATGGGTTTTTTAGAGACCCGCGTGCTCGATTTCGAAAACATTGTAATTCTTTCGTTTAACGACGATTTAGTACCGGGAAAGCCTAGCCAGGTTTCCTTCGTGTCGCCATCGTTACGAAAAGCATTTGGATTACCAAATCATAGGAATAATGAAGCCATTTATGCGTACAATTTTTTCCGGCTCTTAGGGAGGGCAAAAAATGTTTATCTTGTTTATAGTGCTCGCACAGAAGGGGGTGCGTCGGGTGAGTTAAGCCGTTTTGCTTTGCAACTTCAAATGGAGTATATGCCCAATTTGGTTCGAATGATCGACGTAGGTTTCAACCTTAGCTTGGCTGCAAGTGCCCCTATTTCCATTGAGAAAACGCCTGAGATTCTGAACGAGTTAATTGAACGGTTAAGCAAGAAGTACAATAGCATTAGTCTTTCTCCTAGTGGCCTTATTGCCTACATTTCCTGTCCGTTACGTTTCTACTTTAGGTATGTAGTTGGCCTCTCCGAAACCGACGAGGTGGCCGAGGAGGTAGATACTGTTCTCTTCGGAAAAATTATCCACTCCACAATCGATACGTTATATCAACCTCATTGTGGTACCTGGCTAAATGCGCAAAGCATTAATGCCTTATCGGCCAATAGTTTGCAAATTGAATCGGTTCTCGACCAATCGATTCTCGAGCAATTTGTTTGTTCTCAAGCCGGTTCGACAAAAAACCTGCTTTCGGGACGAAATGTGCTCATTCGAAATGCACTACTACATTTGGTAAAGAGGGTACTGGCTGTAGACGAGCAACGGGCACCCTTCTTTTTAGTGGGACATGAGCAGGAAACGGCTTTTAAAATATCTTCGAGTATGAACGGAAGCCCATTGGATGTTACCATTCGAGGTTCAATCGACAGGCTCGAAGGGAACGAGAGTAAGTATACAGTAATCGATTTTAAAACCGGAAGCAACTTCGATAAGGGTCATGCCAAAAATATTGAGGGTTTATTCCAAACAGCAACCATTGGAAAAAACAAGGAGGTTTTTCAAATCTTCTGTTATTCGCAATCTGTTGCGGAACAATATGGAGCACAAACAGTTCAGCCATTCGTATGGTTTGTTCGAACAGTATTCCCGGGCGATACACCCAGCATTATAATTGGCGAAAAGACTAATAAAATACATGTAAATAATTTTATTGATTATTCTGAAGAATTCAAAATGCATTTAACGGCCCTGGTAAATGCAATATTCAATACCAATGAGCCTTTTGCTCAAACCAGCCATGTTGAAAACTGTAAAACCTGCCCTTACCGTGGAATTTGCAATAGGTAATCCAACGCAAACTAAAAATTTCCTTTTCTTATCATAAATAGCGCGACAATATTGAAAATTTCGAGTCGGCCCAAAAGCATATTGATTGATAATACAAACTTACCAAGCGAAGGAAGGGATGAGTAGTTGGAGAGCGAACTTACATCGCCAAAGCCCGGGCCCACATTGCCAATGGTTGCAATAGAAGCTGAAAAAGCGGTGTACAAATCAACATCGAGAGCAGTTAGAATGAGGGTTGTAAGAAAGAGCGTGAAAATGTAAAGTATCAGAAAGATTAGCGTTAACCTTTCCAGTTGCTCGCTAACAACTCTGCCATTCATTCGAACCATAAAAACAGCCCTGGGGTGCTGAATGAGTTTAAGTTGCTTGCCAAGCGATTTAAAGAAAAGGAAAACCCTGTCGAACTTTAAACCCCCCGAAGTAGATCCAACCATTGCGCACTGAATGGTAAAGTATATAAGAACAATGTGAACTAATGGGGGCCAGGGGTTCGAGTCGGCATTGGCAAAGCCAGTGGTTGAACCCAGCGAAACCACCTGAAATGCTCCATAGCGAAGCGAATCCCAAAAATTATAGTATCCAGAAAAGAAAAGTTTGAAGGTTACAATTAAAACACCAATGAAAAGAATTCCAACAAAGGCTCTTACAGTTTGAGTGGTAAATATATTTTCACTTCGTCCACTTATGGTGCTAAATAGCAATCCGAAGTGTAGCCCCGAAACTACCATGAAGAAAATTATTATATAATCGATTGTTGCACTGTTATAATGGCCCACGCTCAGATTTTTGGTCGAAAACCCACCGGTTGCAATAGTGGCAAAAGAGTGGTTTATAGCATCGAAAATGTTCATGCCTGCCATTGTAAGTAAAATGGTTTCGAGAAGGGTTAATCCAACGTAAACAATTACAAGAATATGAACAATTTTTCGGGCTTTGTACCGAAAATTGAGTTTTGAAAGTTCGCTCATTTCCGCATTCAGAAGCGTTATTCTCGAACTTGTTGAATGGGGGAGTATGAGTAGCACAAACATTATAATACCCACACCACCAATCCAGTGAGTAGAAGAGCGCCAAAACAGCAGTCCCTTTGGTAAGGCTTCAACGTTGTTGAGTATTGAAGCTCCTGTTGTTGTAAACCCCGATACGCTCTCGAACCAGGAATTTATTAACGAAAACTCGCCACCCCACATTATATAGGGTAACATTCCCACCAGGCAAGTCGCAGTCCAACCCGATGCAACTATTACTAATCCTTCAGAAAATGAGATATCGTCGTGTCTTTCGACAAAAATGAAGGGAAAAAGTCCGAAAATGATGCAAATTAATGCACTGAAAAGTAGCGGCACAGTAGATGTTTCAGAATTAGCTGCCGATATTGCAAACGCTGTTAACAGGAAAAATGCATTGAAAAGCAATACGTAACCAGTAAATTTAATTATAACCTCTTTGCGCATAGGTAATTACTTGTTTTCATTCAAACGGTTCAGTTTCTGAATGAGCCCATTAATTTCGTTTTCCAGCGTTTTTATCTCGTCGTTGGTTTTTAAATGGGTTCTGAGCGAGCGGTCGCGCGGATTGAAAGACCTAACAGCCTCAATTAAATCGTGTATGGGTGAAACAAAGTATCTCGAAATGAAAAAGCTCAACAGAAGCGCAAAAACCAATCCCCCAATGATAGCTACTATACCCGGCATTAATGCCCTGTGCGATTTATCCTTAAGTATCGATGCTTCGTCGAACATGCTCCGTTGGTTAAGGGTCATAAGTTCTGTAACTGCTAGTTTAACATCTAAGAACGATTGGTGCATATCTCTTTGGTAAACCAGAACCTCTTCTTGGTTATGTAAGTTTTGTATAGGTTTTCGCCAATGATTCTTGTAAATGTTGTACAAACTATCAATTCGAGCAACATACAAATCCTCGCCTTCCTCAGTTATGTTGTTTTTGGCAATTGCAAATGCTGCCATAAAAGCGCTATCGGCACGATGAATAATATCACGACCCGAATCTACCTCGTCGAGAATAACCAGCAGAATGCCGCTATCTTCGCGCTCCAGCGCATCAACCATGGTTTGTGTTGCCTCAATGGTTTTATAGTTATCGTCGATTAGGGCACTTACCGAGCGGCTGAGTTTCATAAATTCTATGGTAGAAACTGCTCCTGCCGCAATTAGCAATGCAATAAGCAGCATGAAACCAGCCAAAATCTTTTGCTTTAAATTCATATTGGTATGTTTACAGAAAATAGTAAGGCCAAAGGTAATAGTGGAAATAGGAAAACTGTTCCCCAATCTTCAATTTATTTACGATTTTTTATTGAAGAATTAACTAGTTACACATAACTATAACTAAATAATAGCAGGGTTCAGGCTTGTAACCAGATAAAATTGTATACTATGAAGAAAGAAAAAGGAAGGACTTAAAAAAATAACAGCTGCTGAACTATTTCTTTTTATACAGGAACGCTAAATATAATCCGAATAGAATGGTTGTAATACCTTGTATATAAAGCGGGGTAGCAATTAGTTTAGAGTTAGGGATAAGCATAAGGGCAATAAAACCAAACTTTAATGCATAGTATGCACCCTTGCTTAAAATAATAGATACTATAATGGAGGCAAAGGCATTGCGGGTTTTGCTGAGCAATACGTGGAATAGCCAAACATTTAAAACTAGTTCTAAAGCAATAAGAACCATTTTATAAAAATGGGGGTGCGACGACACCATGTAGCTGAATAACGGTAGGGTTAGGGCAATTATATATGCATTGAATCGGTTGGTATGAACAAGTGCCAGAACCAGAACGAGCCTCATGGGTTCAATGAGGTATAATGGGAAATTTAGCACATGCGAAATGGCCGGTACAAAATAAATAAAGGCTAGGGCAATAAAATTGAATGCTGCGTAGAGCATTGTATTCTTGTTGCTTTCTATTGTTGCTTTCATATGGTTGGTTGTTTGTAATACATAAGAGTTGGATGGTTTAATTAGGTTTAATGTTAACGTAGAATTTTTCGAACGAATGCAACCGTAAAATACGACATCAGAAAAACACCCATAAATCCAAGAGCACTGCTAATAACTCGAGAGTAGCCTAACGGGATGAACTCGCCATAACCAATTGTAAAGAAGGTTATTATGCAAATGTATATTGATCGGAAAAAAAGTCCTGGGTCAGTGGCAAGGTCGCTCGAGGCAACAACATCGCCAATTCCAGTAAGAGAAAAAATAGTATAAAGTGATGAAAAAAACAGAATAATGACTACTATGCTAACTATTACTCTTTGGGGGGAAGTTGCATAAAGCCCCATCCAATCGAATACAAGGAGTTTGAAAAAGTATGAGGGGTATGCAATAATTTTTTTAATACCCGAATTATTTTTTTGGGTCTCAAGTTCATGGCGGTTCCTGCATCGCATCAGCTCAACATATGCTAAGTCTTCATCGTCGTAACGCCCCAAATCGCTGAAATTTTGTTTGAGGATTCTAAACTGATCTGCTTTTACAGCCCAATTGGTGTTAGTTTGGCTGTAAATTGCTGCTTTTATATTATTTGCGTCCCATTGAACATAAAAGCGCCCCAGCAATCGAAATCCCGAAAAGTTTATTATTCCAACCTTTGGGGGTTCACCATGCGAATAAAAATCGACTATATCGCGGGCAATACAACCCGAAAGATCAATGGTTTCAGCCTTCTCTACATGAATATTTAATGTTCCATTGAATTGGCACGAAGTAAGAACAAGCGACTTGAAAATGCCATTGAAGAAAGAGATATTCCCAGGAAAAACCACCCGATCGAAAATCACCTCGGACTCATGTGCTTGAAAAAGTTCGAAGGAAACTTCGTTGGCTCCAAAAACCGATTTAATGAATGAGACTTTTCCATCTCTCACTTCAGCTCCATCGAAGGTTACACTACCTTCAGAAAATACGCACCGATTGAAACTGGTTTTGCCACTGCCAAAATCTACATTCCGAAAGTCGATATGACCCTTGCAGAAATCGGCCTGCTCGAATACAACGGTTTTGTTACCAAAGCGAGCGTAACGGAAATCGCACTTGCCATCGCCAAAACGAGTTACTTTAAAATTGGCCTCGCTATTGTTGAACCTTGCATTAACAAATGAAACGTCGCCTTTGCCAAAGTCTGTATTTATGAATGAAACCTGACCGTTACCAAAATCTGTATCCTGAAAATCCTTATGGCCCTCAGAAAAAATGGTGTTTTTAAGTGAAAAATTTTCTGAGATTGTATGGCACTGGGTCATTAAGAACCTGTCGGTTTTAATAAATAGTTCATCCAGTTGAACATTCGAACAATTAAAATTACTATAATTGAAATTAACTCCCCCGCCAAAGAAGGTAGTTCCGCTAAATGCAAGGGCATCTCCTTTGAATGTAGCATAAGTTAAATCGGTATCGTAGGTTGAAGCAAAAAAAGCGTACTTGGCTGAGAAGTTATTAATTACTATAATTTCATTCTTGCCTTTCAGCAAATACCTTCTACAGGCAGTTAGGGAAAATCCCTTAATAAAACAGTTATCTAAATTTACAGACTCACCTTTTCCAATGGAATCGTAAATACTATCAAGGTTGGGAACACCTAGTTCAAATTCCTCAAGTTGTTTGCCTTTATCATTAAATGTGGTAACTTTCGCTGTTTGAGAAGTTGTGAAACCATCGGGCCTGTAAAAGGCCTTATCGAAAAATTGTACTTGAAAGGTGTCGAAACTTCTGGCCATTACCTACTTTTTTTCAAAAATATAAATTTATGTGGATAAAACAAGCACTTATATGATTCATAGCATATTAATACCACCTGAAAATTCTCAATCCAGCCAAAAAAGTTATTATACCCAAAAGGTTTAGAACAAAAATATTAAATAGTATATTGTATATAACCGCACCCTCATTAAAAATTGCTTTTATTCCATCGGCAAGCATGGTTAGGGGAAGGGCCTGAATGAATGGAATGGCAAATTCGGGAAAATTGTGGTAACTGAAATAGATACCCGACAGCATCATCATGGGCATAACTACAAAATTTATTAGTCCGTTTCCTATTCGGGTTTTGGCAGTTCGCGAACCAACCAGTACAGCAATTCCCGTAAAGGCTACTATACCCGAAAGAAAGAGGGCAATAAACGCAATTATGCTACCGCTTATGGTTATGTCGAAGTAATAGTGTGCAAACGCAAACACAATGGCTGCCTCAACCGAACATAGAAAAACCCTTGCAATAAATAGCGAAGCAATGTAATGCCACTTTCGAAGAGGAGTAGCCACCATGCGGCGGAGTAATTTTTTGGTACGTGCTTCAATAAGCGTATAGCTTATACCCCACATGGTCGACATCATTATGTTCATGGCTAGCAGCCCTGGTACCAAAAAATCGATATAACGACTCCCTTTGGCAGTTATAGGTTTTATTTCGAACTGCGTATTGCTTGCAACCCTTCCATTGGCTATGGCCGAGAGATGAAGATAAACGAGTTGCGCTTCGGTGTTTTGCTTGTCGTAATGAAAGTTTAATTGACCATTGTTTTCAGTAATTATTAGCGATACATTTCCTCGCTTAAGCATAAGTTCTGCTTCGGTCCATTCAACGGGCTTCAGAATGTAATGAGTTAAACCCATAAGGCTGTCGCCAAAGTTAGCTGTGTAAAAAACTTTACCAGTAAGCGTATCGGTTGAAGGGTTGAAATGGGAAAGTTGAGGTATTCTTTCAGTCAATACAGGAGAAGAAGTATCAGCAAGAACTATAGCTACTGTTTTTGTTGGCTCAATTTTACTCGAAAAAGCAATGCCCAGCACCCATGCCATGAGTATGGGGAAAACCAACGACCAGAATACAACGCCAGGTTCGCGGTAAAATTCTCGAACTTCAACAAGAAAGAGCTGAAAAAGGGGATGTTTGAACATAAAGTTGGGTTAATTTGTGGTTAAATGCTTCCCAGTCATTGATATAAATAGATCATCGAGGGTTATTTTACGGCATTCAAACCTTAAAAGAGTAATATTATTTATGCTAATAGCATTAAGGAAATGGGGTAACTGCTCAACAATGCTTCGCACAATAAGTTTTCCGGTGTTGGTTTTTTCGTCCCACATTAATTTTATTATACCATCGCCACAGAAAATGCTACTGTTAATAGCCTCCTTGGTCGAAAATTCAATAATTTCTTTACTATTACTCGCATTTAAAAGTTCGATGAGGGTACCCTGAGCCAGTATTTTTCCTTTGTCCATAATTATTATTCTGTCGCACAGGTATTCGGCCTCCTCCATGTAGTGGGTGGTTAAAATAAGCGAAGTGTTTTTACATTGCTTTAGCGACATAAGAATATTCCATATTTCCCTTCGGGCAGTTGGATCGAGACCCGTTGTGGGTTCGTCGAGAAGCATAAGCTCCGTATTATTTAATAGGGCAATGGCCAAAGCCAATTTCTGTCGCTGGCCTCCCGAAAGGTTCTGAACGTAGCTCTTACGCTTATCGTCGAGCCCAACGGTTGTAATTACATCATTAACCCTGCCTTGCGGCAGCCTGTAGAAACTGGCGAAAAGTTGTACCGTTTCGGTTACCCTAAGTTTATCAATGAATCGGGTTTCTTGCAATGAGAGGCTAATTGTGTTACGTAGCAATTGCTCATTCCCGTTCCATTCCCTTCCCGAAATGAAAATCCGGCCACTAGTTGGCTTCTGAATTCCCTCAATCATTTCAACAGTAGTGGTTTTGCCAGCACCGTTGGGCCCAAGCAGGGCCACAAATTCGCCCTTTTTCACGCTAAAAGTTACACCATCAACGGCTTTTACTTCTCTGAAAGATTTATATATATTTTGTACCTCAAGAATGTTGCTCATTTTTATTGATTATTTAAATCGAAAGTAACTCGTAAAGTTAGCATAATATGGAGACTGCATTTACTATTTTCATCAATTCTTCGTGTTATGATTTCTTATGCATTTTTAACGCTTTTTAACGCCAAGTGCCCCGAATTATCTACAAATTTGCGATTGCATTGTATAAGCGTATTAAACAACTGTGTTTAATGTAAAAATTAAGAATATATGCAATCTTCAAACGAAACCGCAATGGTAAACATAAAGGAACTTAATGAGCGCATTCGCCTCGAAAGTTCATTTGTTGATATTATTAACATGGAAATGGGCAAGGTGATTGTTGGGCAGAAACACCTTGTTGAGAGTTTGCTAATTGGTCTATTGGCTGATGGGCACATCCTCCTCGAAGGGGTTCCGGGTTTGGCTAAAACATTAGCCATTAACACCCTGGCAAACACCATCGACGCAGGTTTTGCCAGAATTCAGTTCACCCCCGATTTGCTCCCTGCCGACCTTATAGGTACTATGGTTTATAGCCAGAAAAAAGAGGAGTTCCATGTGAAAAAGGGCCCCATTTTTACCAACTTTGTTTTAGCCGATGAGATTAACCGGGCCCCAGCCAAAGTTCAAAGTGCTTTGCTCGAGGCTATGCAGGAAAGGCAAATAACTATTGGCGACCAAACATTTCCGTTACCTTCACCTTTCCTTGTGTTGGCAACACAAAATCCCATTGAGCAGGAGGGAACCTACCCATTGCCCGAAGCGCAGGTGGATAGGTTTATGCTGAAGGTGAAAATAACCTACCCTAAGGTTGAAGAGGAAAAACAGATTATGCGCATGAATGCTGCATCCCATTTTCCCAAATCGGAAAGGGTAATTAAGCCCGAAGATATTGTGAAAGCTCGTAACGTGGTTCGCGATGTTTACATGGACGAAAAAATTGAAAAGTACATTCTCGATATTGTTTTTGCAACCCGTTTCCCAAAGGAATTCAAACTTGAGAAATTTCAACCCATGATAGCTTATGGCGGCTCACCACGTGCCAGTATAAATTTAGCATTGGCATCGAAAGCTTTTGCTTTCATCAAGCGCAGGGGGTATGTTATTCCAGAGGATGTTCGTTCGGTTTGTCACGATGTGCTTCGCCACAGAATTGGTCTAACATACGAAGCCGAGGCAGAAAATATAACATCTGAGGATATAATTACCGAAATTCTAAATACCATCGAAGTTCCTTAGGCAATGAGTTTTTCTTTTCGCCATACAATTTCACTTGTGTTTCTGTTGGCGCTCTGTTTCCCCAGCAGCAGTCAAAACTATATTGGCTTACATAAAGAAGAAATTAGGGAAAGGGTAAGGCAAGAGCAGCAAGGGTTTGTTTTTACTAAGGAAATTGAAAATGGCGATAAGAGTTTCATTAAGTTCGAAAACACTTTTGAGGAGCAAACTTTGCTCTTTGTACTTAACGCAAAAGGCTACTGTACTAGCGTTTCGAGGATGTATAATACATGGTTATTCAATCGTATAAAAACCGATCTCGATTCAAAATTCAAACCTGCTGGCGACCATCGTTGGATTGAAACCCTGCAAGGTAAAGAGTTTGAGGTACTTCTTCGGAAAAGCGAATGGTTTATTACAGTAGTTACATTACCACTGAAAAAGTAAAAATGCCATGGATGCATCGGAACTTATAAAACGGGTTCGAAAAATTGAGATCAAAACGCGGGGGCTCTCAAGGCATATTTTTGCAGGGCAGTACCATAGCGCGTTCAAAGGCAGGGGTATGGCTTTCAGCGAGGTGCGCGAATACCAGTATGGCGACGATATTCGAAATATCGATTGGAATGTAACGGCCCGTTTCAATTCACCCTTCGTTAAGGTTTACGAAGAGGAACGCGAACTTACAGTAATGCTTTTGGTTGATGTGAGCGGTTCACGCATGTTTGGAACTACCAATTACCTTAAAAAGAATGTTATTACCGAAATATCGGCTGTTCTCTCTTTTTCTGCAATTCAGAACAACGATAAAATTGGGGTTATTCTTTTCAGCGATAAGGTTGAACTTTTTATTCCCCCCAAAAAGGGTAGAACCCACATTCTCCATATTATCCGTCAGCTCATTGGCTTCACGCCAAAAAGTAGGGGGACTAACCTGTCGGAAGCGCTTCGTTTCCTTACTAATGCCATAAAGAAACGTTGTACCGCTTTTGTGCTGAGCGATTTTATGGATTACAACCAGGGTGCTACCGAAACCAATTTCGAGGAGGCGCTCCGTATTGCCGGCAACAAGCACGATGTGGTAGCCATTAGGGTTTTCGATCCAAGGGAGTCACAATTGCCCCCACTGGGGCTCATTAAAATGAAAGATGCCGAAACCGATGGTTTTGTGTGGATTGACAGCTCGAGTTTGGCTGTTAGAAACCATTTTGAAAAGCACTGGCAAAAAAGCGAAGCCCTTCTGAAACAAACCTTTTCAAAGTGCCAAATCGATTCCACTGCCATTGCTACCGATCAGGATTATGTGAAGCCCCTCATTAAACTTTTTAAATTACGTTCGTAATGTTTTAATATGATGCGATTTGCTAAATATTATATTCTTCTAATTGTTTTGTTGGTTGCTCTGCCTCTATTCACATTGGCCCAACTTCCGCAGTACGAGTTTAAGGCATCGGTAAGCAAAGACACGATTACAATTGGCGACCAAATAGAATTCAACATTCTGGTTGCCTTACCCAAAGGTTATACTTTCCGTTTTTCAGCACATACCGATACTATTGCAAAGGGCATTGAAATCGTTCAGCCCTTCCGAATCGATACCCTTAATACCGCAGCCGACCGAACTGAGTATATATACAAACTTCTTATAACTTCGTTCGATAGCGGAGTTCACAGAATTGCTCCCCAGAAAATAGCATTTGGTGCTAGTGAACCCTTTGATACGGTTCAAACCGCAGCGGTTTGGCTTACAGTAAAAACTGTTCCTCGCGATACTACAGTTGCCGATATTTTCGACATCAAACAGCCTCTCGATGAGCCTATTACTTTTGCCGAAATTGCACCCTGGGTGGGCGGAACCATACTCCTTGGCGCACTTATATTCCTTTTGGTATTGCTAATTAGAAGGTTATTGCAACGAAAACCAATTGTTTTATTCGAAAAACCAAAAGACCCTGCCCATGTGGTTGCACTCAGAAAATTGCAATTAATATTCGATTCCAAACGTTGGTTCGACGACGATTACAAGGCATTTCATTCCGAAGTTACCGAAATAGTTCGCGAATACATCGAAGGCCGATTTGGTATTCCGGCCCTGGAGCAAACCACTATGGATATTGTTCATTCATTCCAAAGGGACAATGTAATTCCGAAGGCACTTTTCGATAAGTTTTTCGAAAACTTTGCAACATCCGATTTAGTAAAATTTGCCAAGTATTCACCCTCAGTTTCGGAGAATGAGTCGCTCCTCAAGTTTGCATTCGATTTTGTAAACGAAACTAAACCAGTTGAGGAGGTTCCAACCAATAGTGAACAAAGAAAAGATAACGACCCCGATAAAATGGGTATTACCAATTCAGAAAAGAGAGTTGAACTATGAGCGGAATAGCCTTTGCACACCCAGCCGTTTTATATTTGCTGCTTCTGCTACCTGCATTGGTTGCTTGGTATATTTTCCGGCAGCGCGACCCCGATGCAAGCATTCAGTTTTCTGGAATACAAAGGTTTGCTGATGCTCCCAAATCATTACGAGTTTACCTGCGCCATGTGCCATTTGCGTTGAGGATGCTAGCCATTGTGTTCCTTATAATTGCCCTAGCTCGACCCCAATCTACCAATTCAATTAAGAATGTTCAAACCGAAGGCATTGATATTGTAATTGCTCTCGATATTTCAACCAGTATGCTGGCTCGCGACTTCAAACCCGATCGAATTGAGGCGGCTAAGGAAATTGGCATTCAATTCATTTCGGGGAGGCGGAACGACAGGTTGGGCTTGGTTGTTTTTGCTGGCGAAAGTTTTACGCTTTGTCCTCTAACTACCGACCATGCTTCGGTTATTAACCTGTTTAAAGATGTAAAAACTGGGCTAATTGAGGATGGAACTGCCATTGGATCGGGGTTGGCTACCGCAATATCCAGACTTAAAGATAGCGATGCCGTAAGCCGTGTTATTATCCTTCTGACCGACGGAGTTAACAATAGGGGTGAAATTGCACCCATTACAGCTGCCGAAATTGCAAAAACATACGGAATTAGGGTTTACACTGTGGGAGTTGGAACGCAAGGCGAAGCACCTTATCCGGTTCAAACCCCATTTGGCCTTCGTTACCAGAATGTGAAAGTTGAAATGGACGAACCTTTAATGCAGGATATTGCCAAAATTACCGGGGGGCAGTATTTTAGAGCGCGCGATAACATGGCACTTAAGAGGGTTTATGAAGAAATTGATAGGTTGGAGCGTACGAAAATAGAAGTTACCGAATTCAGCAAAAAACAGGAAGAATTCCGACGGTTTGCTGTGTTTGCCCTGATTCTACTGGCAGCCGATTTATTGCTCAGAACAACTCTGTTTCGAAGTATACCATAAATAAATAAAGAGGTTAATTATGTTTCGCTTTTCGCATACCGAGTATTTTTACCTTTTAGGTATTGTTCCAATACTTTTGTCGGTTTATTTCATCTCATTCTATTATCGTAAACGCAGAATTTCGCTATTCGGAAATTTAGCATTATTGCGGGATCTAATGCCTGGGGTTTCGTTCCGAAGGGGGTGGATTAAATTTATTTTTGCACTTATGGCCGTTTCAGCCATTGCTGCTGCCATTGCTGGTCCACAGTTCGGATCGAGGCTAACCGAGGTGAAGCGTAAAGGTATTGAAATTATCATTGCCCTCGATGTGTCCAACAGCATGCTGGCGCAGGATATTAGACCAAACCGGCTCGAAAGAGCAAAACTTGCCATTAATCAACTGGTCGACAGGCTAACCAACGACCGGATTGGTCTTATTGTTTTTGCGGGCGATGCCTATGTACAATTACCTGTAACCAGCGATTATGTTTCGGCTAAAATGTTCCTTTCATCCATTGGCCCTGGTATTGTTCCCAAGCAGGGCACTGCAATAGGTGCAGCTATTGGCCTGGCCTCCAATTCGTTTAGTTTGAATGAAGAAACAAAGAAGGTTCTCATTATCATTTCCGATGGGGAGAACCATGAAGATAACCCCTTAGAAACTGCAAAGGTTGCAGCTCAAAAAGGGATTAAAATTCATACTATAGGAATCGGATCGGCGCAGGGATCACCGATCCCTATGCCATCGGCCCACGGAGGAACCGATTTTTTAAAGGATAAGGAGGGGAATGTGGTTGTTAGCCGCCTCGACGAGCAAACACTTTCGCAAATTGCCGTTACCGGCAACGGAAATTATGTTAGGGCAACCAATACGCAATTAGGATTGCTTCCGCTTTTCGATGAAATTAACCGTATGGAACGCGCCGAGTTTAAAGAGAAGGTTTATGCCGACTTCGACGATCAGTTTCAATATTTACTGGCTCTGGCACTCATTATTCTAGTTGTCGACTTTTTTATACTCGAACGCAAGAATCGCTGGCTTCAGCAGCTCAATTTATTTGGAAGGAACAATTAATTTTTTGGGTATGAAAACAAAATTGATTTTAATAGCTACTCTAATATCGATTGCACTTTCTTCAATAGCCCAAACCGAGCGGAGCTACATTAGGCAGGGCAACAGGGAGTTTAAGAAAGAGCAATACCTCGATTCTGAAATTTCGTACCGCTCTGCTCTCGAAAAGAATCCAACCTCGGTTAAAGGGAATTTTAACCTGGGTGGGTCGCTTTTTAAACAGGATAAATTCGACGAAGCCAAAGGCACTTTTGAAGGAATTACACAATCGGGGGCCGATGCCAATATTCGAGCAAAAGCTTTTCATAATTTGGGAAATACCCTGTTTAAACAGCAAAAATTTGCCGAGGCAGCCGATGCGTATAAAAGTGCTTTGCGCCTGAACCCTGCCGATTCGGAAACCAAATACAACTTATCGGAGGTGCTTCGTATGCTGCGAGAGCAGCAGAACCAGCAGAACCAAGGCGACGGGAAAGGTAAGGATGATGAGAAGCAAAATGATAAAAATGACGACAAGCAGAAACAAAACGACCCGCAGGATAAACAAGACGATAAGAACCAACAGAATAAACAGCAGCCTCAGGAGCAAAAGATATCCCCGGAGGATGCAAAGAGAATGCTTGAAGCTATACAGAAAAATGAGCGCAATGTGCAGCAAAAAGTCTTAGAAAAACAGGCCAAAGAGGTTAAAGTTAGGGTTGATAAGAACTGGTAAAGGAATGGTTATGAAAAGATTGATAAATACCGCTTTCGTTACTCTTATGGCCCTAGCAGCCTTGGGGCAGGATGTAGAGTTTAAAGTTTCGGCCCCAAACGTTGTGGCTGTTGGTGAGCAGTTTCGAATAGTTTTTACGTTAAATTCAAGGCCCCAGGAGTTTGTACCGCCATCATTCTCAAATTTCTATGTTTTAGCAGGCCCAAGTATTTCACAAAATTATAGTTCAGAATATATAAATGGGAAGTTTACACAAAATAGTTCATTCACATATACATATATACTCGAAGCAACTACTGAAGGGAAGTTTGTTATTGAATCGGCTAAAGCAACAATTTCTAAAAAGAACTACCAGTCTGAGCCTTACGCCATAGAAGTTGTAAAGCCCGGAGGTGGTCAATCGCGTTCAGAACAAAGTGCAAACCAAACGTCGGGCAATGAGTCTACCGATGAGTTGGAGGAAACATACCTGTCTACTGAAATAGACAGAAGCACAGCATTCAGGGGTCAACCCATTTTAGTTACTCTAAAAATTTATACCCGACAGAACGTTGCAGGATTCGAAGAATTCAAATTTCCTCAATTCGTAGGTTTTTGGAATCAGGAGGTTGAAACGCCTAATAACATTCAGTTTCAACGTAAGAACATAAACGGACGGATTTACAACGAGGGAGTTCTTCGAAAATTCCTTCTATTTCCGCAACAAACTGGCGAAATTACAATTGACCCCTTCGAGAGTATTGTGCTACTCCAGCAGCGTGCCGCTAGAAACCAGTCGCTTTTCGACGATATTTTTGGAATGTACCAAACCGTTCGCAAGCGAATGGTAAGTAAACCCGTAAAAATTCGAATAAAAGATTTACCTGCTAATGCTCCTGCCTCATTCAATGGGGCTGTTGGTCGTTTCAATATGGAAGTTTCAGCCGATAAGCCTGAACTAAAAACTAACGAGGCGGTAACTGTAAAAGTAAAAATTTCGGGAAGCGGCAATATTCGATTAATTGAAGCACCCAAAATCCAATTTCCCTCTGGTTTCGAAACCTTCGATCCGAAGGTAAACGAAAGTATTAGCACTACTTCGGAGGGAGCAAAGGGCTTTAAGGCTATCGATTATGTGGCCATTCCTCGTACACCCGGAAATTACAGTATTGAGAGGGTTGAATTCAGCTATTTCGATCCGGTTCAAGAAAAGTACGTTACCCTTAAATCGAAACCTATATCGTTCTCCATTGAAGCCGATGGTAGTCAGCCACAGGGAATGCAAATGGTAGGCTTTGGTAAGGAGGAAGTTAAGTTTATTGGTAAGGATATTCGATATATCATAACCTCCGTTCCTAAATTCACAATGGGGTGGGGGAACTTCTACGGATCTTCAAGTTATTGGCTATTATTATTGCTTGTAATTGCTTTGGCTATAGTAGTCTTTGTTTTCATCAAGAACCGTCGTCGATATATGGGCAACATAGCCTTGGTCCGAACCCGAAGAGCCAATAAGGTGGCCCGAAAGCGCCTTGCCTCTGCATACGAATATATGAAGGCGCAAAATTCAGATCGTTTCTACGACGAACTGCTTCGTTGCATGTGGGGCTATACTGCCGATAAATTAAATATTCCGCTTGCTGTTTTAGGTAGCGAAAGTGCCAAGGAAACCCTAATTGATCACAATGTGGCCGAAGAGGATGTTGCTGAATTTTTAAGAATTGTTGCCGAGTGCGAGTATGCACGCTATGCACCCGGCTCTACTCAGGCACAAATGGATGGTTTATACCAAAGCGCCCATTCTCTTGTATCGAAATTAGAGGACATAATAAAAAGGTGATTTACTATGAATAGGTTTCATATCTTTCCACATTATTTGTTGGCGATTGTTTTGGTAGCATTGCTTTTCACCAGCGCTTCAAGCCAAACCCCCGATTCGCTTTTCGTAAGGGGTAACAAGCATTATGAAATGGGCCAATTCGAAGAGGCTGCGAATTATTTTCAGCAAGCTGTTGATTCGGGTTATGTTGCTGCCGAACTATTCTTTAATCTCGGAAATGCTTACTTCAAGCAGAACAGAATTGCTCTCGCAATAT
This sequence comes from Bacteroidales bacterium, assembly GCA_037442025.1. Classification (GTDB taxonomy): domain Bacteria; phylum Bacteroidota; class Bacteroidia; order Bacteroidales; family Tenuifilaceae; genus UBA2287. Next base: position 94,880 of record JBBIRB010000001.1, read on the forward strand.
TGAACTACGAACGGGCCCTTTTATTAAAGCCCAATAACGACGACTTTCAATTTAATTTGGAAATGGCCTATAGTTTTACTTCCGATAAAATTGAACCGCTTCCCGAAATGTTTATGGTTTCATGGTATAAAAACGCTACTTCGTTATTAAATTCAACACAATGGGCCACCTTAAGCATTGTTTTTTTCGCTCTTTCGCTGGCTCTGTTTTTGCATTTTTGGTTTTCAGGGTCCCGGGTGGTTAAACGCTTATCGTTCTCATTTTCTACTCTTGCCCTATTGTTAACATTAGTATTAATGCTTTTTGCCTCTACGGAAAGGAGAAAGATTGATAGGCGAGACAGTGCAATTATAATGGCTCCTGTAGTTGCTGTAAAGAGTTCGCCCGGGAATACAGGGAAGGACATTTTTATTCTTCACGCCGGAACCAAGGTGAAAATTACCAATTCAATAGGCGAGTGGTATGAAATACGAATTGCCAATGGCAACAAAGGTTGGCTTCCGTTAAATTCAATGGAAAGGATTTGAGGTTAAACCTCAAATCCAATCATTTTCCCTTTTTTCATTATCAACTCATCGTCGAAATACACATCGGGTTCCTTCACAAGCCCATCGAGATGGCTGCTTACCGAAATGCGTCCGCCCATGGTAATGTTATTGCCAAAGGCAATGTGGATGGTACCAAAAACCTTTTCGTCTTCAAGAATTTGACCTGTTAGTATAGCTTTGTAGTTGGTGCCAATACCGAATTCGGCAACTGCTCTGGCATCGCGCCCAACCTTGTCGAGCATTTCAATCAATTTTTGTGCCTCTACTCCTCCGGTTATGCTTTCGGCATACCCATTAACAATATCGATTGTAATTGGTGTTTCAACCATTCCAATACCGGCCATAGAGCCATCAATTACAACTCTGCCGTTGGTTTGGTCTTCCCACGGAGCAAGGAATACTTCGCCAGAGGGTAGGTTGCCACTTTCGCCCTTATTTCGAAGAACACCCTTGCTGGGAAGAATCATCCGATCCTTAACGGGCATTGTTACATTTGTTCCTTTTTCGGTAACAACCCTAATAGTGCCAACGCCCACCATTTTTGCAGCAATAAAATCGGTTAGGGCAATAATTTTATTGTAATCGGCATTGAGGCATCGAACCATAGTGTCAACGGTAATTCCGGGCATTGTGCCAACCCGAACGCCGAGTTTAACCGCTTCTCTACGGGCATCGGTGTGCGTAAGCGATTTGGCCGTTGGACAAACCACCACATCAACCGTTTTCATAAGTGCCGAAACCTGAGAGGGTGGTTCCTGCCCGTTTATTTCGCGCGATTTAATTTCGATAAGCAGCGACTCCTGACAAAGGCTTTTGCCCGCTTCATGAAGTGCAAGGCCAATATCGCGTTTAATTTCGTCGGTTACAATAAGTAACGTTTCGTTCTTTTGAAGGCCCATACAGTCGCGAAGTGCGATTATGGATGCCTGATGAAGTTCATTCGGGGACATAATTTATTTTTTGCCCAAAATAGGTAATTTTTAAGTAACTCCCAAGAAAAGTATTCTAAAGCATAATTGTAACCTTTGCTCCCCTGTCTTCAAGATTCGATAATTCAACTTTTCCTTTATGGGCATCCATAATGAGTTTCACAAGGGCTAAACTCAGGCCTTTTTGTTGATCGGATCGGTCATCGCTTACGAAGAGTTGAAATGGATTTTGTAAAACCCTATTGCTGAAGCCTTTTCCCTGATCGCATATTTCAATAATACTTAATTCGTTTTTTCTGATACCGTTTATAGAGATTTTTGAGCCTGTAGGAGAATGCTTTAGGGCATTATCTAAAAGTTCATCGATACAGAAATTAATTAAATTCTTATCGGCCTTCAGGTTGAAATTGGAGCTGATGTTTACATTAATTGTACAATTTTTAATGCATAGGTCCTCCTTTCGGGCATCGATAATGCTGGTTATTAATTCATTTGCATCGATATTTTGAATTGCTAAATAGTATTTTCCCGATTTGAGCTGGGTTATTCGTTCGGCAGATAGAAGGAACTTTTCAAGTCGATTTACCGATGTTTCTATTATGAGGATAAGAGTATTGAGCGATTCGGAATTGGTTAAAGGAATGTCTTGCTTCAATAAATCGATTGAAGCACCAATTCCATTTAGTGGCGTTCTTATTTCATGGCTAATTAAGGAGAGAAAATCCATTTTTAGTTTATCGAATTCCAAAAGGTCCTGATTGATTCTTTCGAGGGTTTCGTTTTTTTCAATTAATTGCTGATTAAGCAGTTGATTCTCCTGTTTCAATTGATATATTTCCAGTGCTTTATCAATTACGTTTCTGAGTTGAGCTTCTTTCCACGGTTTTTGAATGTATTGAAATATTTTTGCTTCGTTAATGGCCGATTTTAGTGCATCGAAATCGGTGTATCCGGTTATTAATATTCTATTGAGTTCAGGAAAACTTTGCAAAGTATGTTTTAGAAAAGTTACCCCATCCATTTCGGGCATACGCTGGTCGGTGAGAATTAAATCGACCGATTCGTTTTTTAAAATCTCGAGTCCCTGTTGGGCATTTATTGCAGTTAAAACTTTGTACTCACGACGAAAAGTATTTCGAAAAATATTCAGATTGCTTTCTTCGTCGTCAACATACAAAATTGAAAATTTCTTAGTGTTTTCCATCGAATATGGCTTTTAGTATGGTGTCGCGAAGTTCTTGGTTATTCCAGGGCTTTGATACGAACTTAAAAAGTTTATAATGGTTGTAAGCAATGTCAATTTCCTCTGGTTTCGAAAAACCCGAAAGCATTAATCGGCTGGGGGGGATGTCCGAAAACTTTTCGTTAACCATTTTCAAAAATTCCAACCCTGTTATTTCTGGCATTCGCTGGTCGGTTATTACTACATCCACTTGTGATGAGTTTAGAATTGCAAAACCTTCATTTGCCGATTGGGCAGTTAGAACATTAAATTCTCTACGAAAGGTGTTTTTGAATAATCGAAGGTTCACCTCTTCATCATCTACATAAAGTATGGTGTATTTGTTCATAGGCGTTTATTAAACTAAGTTCTGAAATTCTGGAAGGGTTACGGTGAATTGTGAACCTTCATTGGGCTTGCTTTTTACTTCAACTGAGCCATTGTGTTCTTGAATGATTCCGAAAGCAATGGACAAACCCAAGCCAACCCCTTTGCCAATATCTTTAGTTGTAAAGAAAGGATCGAATATTCTATTCTGAATATCGATGGGCATTCCCTTACCCGAATCGGTAACAATAACATTTACAAAGTTTCCTCGTTTCTGCGTTTTAATGGTTATTGTACCGCTTTGCTCTATAGCATCGATTGCATTTGATACAATGTTCATGAAAACCTGATTCAGTTTGCCTGCTTTACCATCAATTTCGCCAATGGAAGGGTCGAACTCCTTATGAATTTGTATATGATTCTTGTATTTATTACGTAGCAAAAGCAAAACTCCTTCAATGGTTTTATGCAAATTAACTGAACCCCATTCCTCCCTTTCGGAGCGGGAAAAGTTACGTAAACCTTCAACTATTTCGGCAGTTCGCTCGGCTCCAATCCTAATGTCGCTCAATGTTTGGTTAACAGCATCTACGGCTGTATCAAATTCGTTTTCCGATCGAAGTTTATGAAAAGTATCTAATGTTTTTTCGGCATCCTGATTCTTCTCAGTTTTTATAAGTGCGTTAATAACCTTCATTATGTCTTCAAAATCGCGGGTTAGGCTATTAACTCCTGCATACACAAAGTTTATGGGGTTATTTATTTCGTGTGCAATTCCTGCTGTTAGCACACCCAGCGATGCCATTTTTTCGCTATGAATTAATTTGCCCTGAGTTTTTTCTAACTCATCGCGCTGTGCCTTTATTTCTTCGTTCTTTTGGGTGAGTTCGGCATTAAGTTCAATCAAATAATCGTGCTGAGCACTTATTTCTTCGTTTTTATGTTGAAGTTCTGCCAAATATTTTGTCAGTTCTTCGTGCTGCTGAGTAATCTCTTCGTTCTTTCGCATGATTTCGGTTGCCTGAGAAAAAATCTCATCGCTCAGAGAAATGAGGGTTTTTTCGGCATCCTTTAAAAGGCTAATGTCAGAGTCGATAGCAATAATATTTTTAATGCTACCATCGCTATTGAGTACTGGGGTTAATGTGGTTTGTATCCAAACCATGCGGCCATCGACGCATGGAACTTCAACATTGTATGTTATGGGTTCCTTTTTATTTATACAAAGTTCGATGGTTCGACAAATCTGTAAATCTTTACTTACTTTAGTAAGATTTGGGCCACGTTCTGCAATAAAAGTTTCCAGGGTATATCCATATATTCGGGTAAATGCATCGTTTACCCATATAATATCTCCATTTCCATTGGTTATAAGTACTGCATTGTTGGTGTACTTTGCCACCATCGATAATCTTTCGAGTTCTTTCTTTTTTTCTTCAAGCTGGGTTTGTAATTTGTTTAATCTCGAAACCAATTCGTTTCGTTTACCAACATTGTTTTTTTTCCGTTTCTGTTTCCAAAAAAACCAAAATAAACTGGCAATGCTTAGAGCAAATAATATGAAAAGAAAAATGAATGTAAGATTGAAATTGTTTATGAGAAGAACAAGAACAGAATAGTCAGTTGTAAGGGGAACTGAAATGCAAGATTGAAAAGCTATAGGGAAAAAGTCTACTTGCATAAGTAAAATTATCGTTTAATAATTCTCTCGAAATTTAATGTATAAGCAAATTTCGAACGTTAAATGAACGATAATAATTACTTGTTTTGACAAACGGAACTTTTTCTTACATAAAAGAGATTGCCCATTTTTATAACTATATAAATATGAGTGTATTGAGTATCTTATAGGGTAGTGGTTATGTTAAGCAATTTTTTAGAATAGATTTTTTCTTTAACGACAGCGAACAGAGTTTTTCTAGTATTCCGTTTTCCCTTCGTAGGAACTCCAGATTTTAAATGCTTTCAAAGCTTCGTCTGGCATTATTTGTTGGGTTGGGATGGTACGCTTATTAATTGGTTTTTCAATTTCAGCATAAATGAATGAATCGTCGAAACCAATGTTTTTTGCATCTGTTTTTGTATTCCCAAAATAAATTCGATCTATTCGAGCCCAATAAATGGCACCCAGGCACATGGGGCAAGGTTCGCACGAGGTGTATATTTCGCAACCACTCAAGTTGAAGCTATTCAAAACCTTCGATGCTTCACGAATAGCAGTAACCTCGGCATGAGCAGTTGGATCGTTATTGCAAGTAACCCTATTAACACCTCGAGCAATAATACTCCCATTTTTTACTATTACAGCTCCAAAGGGTCCACCCCCATTCTTAATGTTTTCAATCGAAAGGCTTATGGCTTCCTGCATGAAATTTTCGCTAGTTTCACTCATAAAATTTAACTGGTTGTTTGAATCCAAAAATGGCTAAAAAAACTCTTTAAATCAATTATTACCCCTACTTATTAGTGTCTAACTTAATTTTTTTTAATTTTAAACAAAAAATGTCAAATTACAGGTTAGTACTTTTTTCTTTTTGGGGCATAATTGGCTCGCTCTTTTCCTTTTCACAGAGCGATTCAAGCCTGAGCGCTGAGCATATTTTCAAACAAATACAATTACGTTATGCCAATAACTGGTATTGTAACCTCACCTTTAAACAGGAAACGTTTCGATACCGGTACGACAGCATTGTAAATCGCGAGGAGTGGGAAGTAGCATACTCGGCCCCTTCGAAGCTGCATATTCGTTATAAAGACTTTAATTCGGGAAGGGGATGGATTATTGCAAACGACTCTATATATACTTTTAACAAAAAGCAGCTGATTGGAAGGCGCGATAGAATTCATGAGGCCATGATCCTAGGTCACGATTTGTATTGCATACCACCACAAACAGGCTTAACCCGAACGAAACAATTGGGTATTAATACAAGTTTTATTGAAACAGCTCTTATTAATGGAAAGCGTGTAATACAGATTGGCGATCCTAACGTATTCTGCTTTTGGCTTTTTGCCGATAATCTGCTGTTTTATGGATACCGAAAAAGAACCGATACAGGTTCTATACGAGAATTATACTTTGAAAATTACAGAACCATACATGGTTGGCCTGTTGCTACCGAATTGCTCTACTACGAAAATGGCCGATTATACCAACTGGAACGGTACTCCGAAATTCGACTGCCCTCTTACTTGCACCCCAACCTATTTTCACCTATGCATTTTAATGACATTCGATGGTAGTAGCTAATAGTATTGTATGGTTGTAGGACGAACGGGCCTGAAATCGTATAGCATACCATTACTATCTCCACCAATTTTTAACAGTTCTAAGGGCGCTTCCTTTGGGAAAATAGGGTAGTATGCAAGCTGAATTATAAAGGTTTGAAAAACCAAATTGTCGTTTTTAATTTTTATTCCGCCGCCAATACCCAAAGCATAGTTTTTTTGCTCCAATGCATTTTGGGTTCTTAAACCTAAGAAATCAACAAAACCATTAAAGGCGAACTTAAACCCATAAACAGTTAAAGGGCTAAATGCTACAAGCTGGCTTCGAGCATTTAACCTCTCGAAACCTACAACAGTTGGCAATTGCCTGCCCAGAATTTCGTTGGCAAATACCAGATAATCGCCTTCGCCGTATTTTCTATTTATACCCCTTGTATAGTTTGTGTACAAAAAGTGCCTAAATAACCAGTGGTTTGCTCGAAAAAGTTTATTAAAGTGGTTAACCCTCAGTTGGATTGCAGCCTGCTCAAACCCATTGTTTCCAATAAAACTCCCCAGTTTAATTTCAGCATTAGAATAACCTAAGCTCCAACCCGTGCCTCCTTTAAAATCGACACCAAGGTAGGGCCTATCGTTGTATTCACCAAGTTCATAGCCCAAAGTGAGTTGAGTTAGAAACCCAACAGGAAGGTCTTCAGTAGGGCCAAATCTGTATACATGGTTATCCCTTAAGTACTGGTTGTTAGAGAATGCAATACCTGCAAGGTACAGGTTGGTGTTTTGAAAAAAGTAGTTACTGTCGACTGATGTTGTAGGTCGCGAAAAGAAAGTTTTATTCTCCCAGCTTGTTGTAACCGAAAGTTGGTGGGGAGCCCTATTCGGTTGCCCATTAATATTAACAGAAGCACCTAACCATGTCCAATTGTTGCGGTAACTAATAAATTGGCTTTGGTCTCTGAAATGTATGTAGAAAGGTTCTCTATTCCTATTAATTGCAATTCCACCTGCCCATAAAGTATTCGAGGTGGTAAAGTTCTTCTCAATGGTTGCTCCTCTATTGCTGTAATCTAAGCCATCGCGAATTTTAAACGAAGTGTAAAATCTGTAACCTAAGGGATTTCGTGCGGCAATATTCAACTCGTGGCCAAACTTTTCTTCGTGTTTCGAATTGACATAAAGAACGCCCTTTGTTTCTATTCCGGTTCCGGCCAGATTTTTTTCGAAAAATTCGATATTGCCCTCATGCGCTGAGTTAGCATAAACATTGGCCCCTATACTCCACTTATCCTTTACAATAATTGAAACATTTGCTGCAGATGTGTTTTCAATCGGATTTATAATGATAATTACATCATCAATGTAATTGAGCTTTCTTAGCAAATCCTCCGACTCAACTATGAGATACGATTGAATGGGCTCACCCTCTTCAATAAGAAAACTACGTCGAATTGCTGATCGTTGGGTTTTAACATGTAGCCTATTGGCTATTTGCTCAATTCTAGCTCTATCTGTTTCAAGGGTGTCATAAACATTATAGCCAAATGGTGGCAAAATAGTAATGCTTACGGTAGCTACGGTTAGTCCATTGTAAACATCGTATTTATCGGTAGCCTTTTGGGTAATTAGAATTTTTTCTTCCTTATTCAAACTGCGTTTGTTCACAAAAAATCCAAATAGTTTGCGAGTAAAGTAATTTTTACTTGCTTTCGCTTCGAGTTGGCTAAAAGCAAACCGGCTAGTGTCCTGAAATGTGTTACGAACAGAATCGGGTCTATGGTTTCTGCCTACAGTTTGGGCGCTCGCTGAACTCCAAAAAAGGACTCCCGTTACAATAACGGGAGCAATGAGTTTGTAGATACCAAAGCGGGAATATGCCTTTAGCATGGTTCTAAAAAGGATCTTTTGCGAATTTTTTTGCGTTAATTTCAACCTTCAGAATAAAAAAGAAGTAGTCATCGTCGAGGGGTAGGAACTGGAAGTTAATTGGTTCGCCAGTTTTACGTGCAATATCAATGAGCCCTAAACCAGCACCTCCCTTTTCTGAAATGCGTCCCTCCTTAATTTGTTTCTTATACATCTCTTTCAGCTCATCAATGCTAGCGTTGTTAACTGTTATAAGCGATTGTTCAAGCCTGTCCTTATGCTTTTTGGCAACTCTATTCGACGTTATAACATAGTAAGTATCGTGCTTTTTGCCAATTATAAAAAGTCCGTTACCCACATTCTTTTCCTGCAACTCGTCGGAATGCTTGTTCATATTCTGGAGGGTTTCCACCATTACATGGTAAACCTTGCGCTGTACCGACCGTTCTTCGCTATGCTTTTCCATATCCGACTCGGCCATGGCAGTAAACATTTTGGTAATTTCATGGCTAAATTCACCCAGGTATACCAATGAAAAGCCATTGTCCATCATTTCGTCGTAAATATTGGAAATGGATTTGATAAAGTTGAAGGTCAGGTTCATATACTAAAGAGCGTTTGTTAAAGTCCCAACATTTTTTCTCCTTGGTTAAAGCGGATGTCTCTAGGAATATTAGCTTCAGATATTCGATTCAAATCCATTTGAAGGCCTTCACGAATCAACGAAGATTCTTCGAGCATTTTTTTAGCACGGTCGTAATCGCCTTCTCCTTGCATAGTTATTATTTCTGCAGCTAGCGAGTTCATGGCTGAAGTCATTTTGTCGAAATCTACTCGGTATGTTCCATCCTTTTCGTTGCGGGTGAATGCTCCAACCTCTTGGAAATAGTAAAAACGCATGGTGTTAGCCTTGCCATGTGCCGAAGCAGCACCAAACCGGATCGATCTGAAAATACTTGCCATAAAGGTTACGTAGTTATCCATTAGGTCTTCCTTCTCAATTTCGCCCATCTCAACCAGTTTGGCTACCATGTACAGACCAAGGATATCGGCTTTTGCTTCTTCAATTGGGCTGTATGTTTCTTTCATAGCTTCCCTTACGGTTCCTTTTCCATTAATTGTATTTTTTATTCCTAATCCATGAGCCACTTCGTGAAACATTACATTTTCAAAAAATGCATCGAATTTTACATGCTTGCGCTGCGATGGATCGATAAGCAGGTTGCTTATGGGGACTAGAATTTTATCGAATTTATATTGCATAGAGTTTTTCAGTTGCAACTTTCGGCTACCCTTTTTAATATGAACCTCAGGATCGTTGGGTAGGTTAATAGCAATGGTCTTACTTCCAGCATTGCAGTCGCCTGCATAGTAAACAGCATCATAAACACCCAGATCGCTATCGCTGCCAGGAATTTCAGCTTTATACTGAATGTCGACTGGCAAACTTGCTTGCAATGCAGGCAGAAGGCTTGCAAACCTCGAAAGTTTCTGGCTCCACTCCAAATCTTTAATTAGTATGAATGCCTCATGGGCCGCCTTATAGTTGAATAACGCATCCTCATAATTCTCAATTGGCCCGCAAATGAAATCGATATTGTTGGTTTTCATATCCATCCACGCCATATCGCTAGGCTGGTAATTGTCGGTTGTGAGAGCTTCTGCTCTTAGGTACAGGTAGTTTCGTAATCCTGAGTCCTCGGCCAACTCAGCTGCACTGCGAAGCAATTCAGCAGCCCTATTGTGCTGCTGTTTGTATGCAATGCTATAGGGTATGGCCTCTAAACTGCCATCGGCTTTACGCCTGATTAGAGTGTATTGGCTGGTTTTTATTTCCGAATCGAATGCCTCAAACTCTTCCCGGGTCATGTCGGCGGGGTAGAAGTTGGCTCCTAAAGGTTTTTCACCAAAATTTGAGATAAAGGGCTTATTATCTTTAAGCCTCTCCCATGGACCATAGTTAATGGCAACGAACTCGCGGGTTGCATCGTCATTTAAGGTTGCAAAAAGCTCGTCCTTATTGCCAAAGGCTTGTTGCCAAAAGATTTCATCCATTATGCGGGCTGCTTCGAAAAGCAGTGGAAGCATGGCTTTTTCATTCTCAGAGAGGTGATTAATGTTCGTTGTTAAATCAACCTTTACAAATTCGTCAACTTTTTTCTGCATTTCACTTTTTTTACATCCGAAGGATATTGCAAAAACTAATACAGTTAAAAAAACAGGAAGTGTTTTCATGGTTTAAGTATTATTGTTTAGCTTTCTAAAACATCGTCGGAATTGAATTTGAAACCCAAGCGCTTACCGGTTTGAAGTTTTGAACTTTCAATTTTGGTATTCATTTGAGCAACCGAAGCAATCTTAACCATATCGTAGGGCGGAACTAATAGGTCGAACTCAAGTGCATAAAGAATAGCGGTTTCAATAATTTTTTTAACCGAATCTCTATCGATAATAGCCTGTCCAAAATTATTGTAAAGGAACCCCATTTGTCTTTTGCCTTCAACAAAATAATGGTTTTCGCGATTTATAAACATTCTGCCAATAAGATAGCCCAAATCGTCGAGCCTGTTGTATTTAAACGAGTCGGTAAGGAAGTTATAAACGTTAATTACACCGCAGTAGGAGTTTAACTTTGCTTGCTGAACGTAAGGGATTTTCCAAATCGAATGGTCCCTGTCGAATTCAAAAATATTGGTATGCATACTGAAGATGAGGATATCGCCAGCAACTCGAATTTCAGCTTCAAATTTACCTCTGTCTCTGTACTCCAGCTTAACTCGCTTATCGGCTCCTTTTAAATTCAAATTTAAATCGTTGGCCATCTCATGAAGCAGATCCTTGACAAGGTTAAAAGTCTCAAAGGTGTTGTCGTAAACCTTCTGCTTCATGCTCGACTTTTCAATGAGAGTGCTCACAATTAATTGTTTTGGATCGTTTGGGGTTTTTTCCATTAACTTAGTTGTTAAGTTTAGCAATGCAATGTACAAAATAAAAGGGGCTCATGCAATCGAGTGCCAAAAATTCATGAATTCTAATAGGCTCTAGCAAACAGAACCCTTTGTGCCGATGGTTTACCAGTAACCATGCACTTGCCGGGTTCTTTGTTGCCTTCGAGAGGTATGCAACGTATGGTAGCTTTTGTTTCCTCCTTAATTTTCGCTTCCGTTTCTGGGGTTCCATCCCAGTGTGCCAGGATGAACCCTCCCCGATTCTCAATTTTTACCTTAAACTCTTCGTATGTTTCAACCGATGTTGTATTTGCTTCCCTGAAGTTTAGGGCTTTATTAAAAATATCGTTCTGAATGGTTTGTAGCAATTTCTGAATATAGATTTCAATTCCCTCCTGTGCAACAAACTCCTTTGTTAGAAGGTCGCGACGCGCAACCTCAACGGTTCCTTTTTCAAGGTCTTTAGGTCCAATCGCTATGCGAACAGGGTAGCCCTTCATTTCGTATTCGGCAAACTTGAAACCAGGCTTCAGGTTGTCGCGATCGTCGAACTGAACGGTAATACCAAACTGTTCTAATTTACTTTTAATATCGTTAGCCTTTGCAGAGATAGCCGAAAGTTCTTCCTCGTTTCTGAAAATTGGCACAATAACTACTTGAATGGGCGCAAGTTTAGGAGGAAGAACCAAACCGTTGTCATCGGAGTGTGCCATTACAAGAGCACCCATAAGCCTTGTAGATACTCCCCATGAAGTAGCCCATACATAATCCAGATTGCCTTCTTTGGATGCAAACTTTACATCGAAAGCCTTAGCAAAGTTTTGCCCTAGAAAGTGCGATGTACCTGCTTGGAGTGCTTTGCCATCCTGCATTAATGCTTCAATGCAGTAAGTTTCAACAGCACCTGCAAAGCGCTCACTTTCGCTTTTTGTTCCAACTATTACAGGAATTCCAAGCCAATTTTGCGCAAATTCAGCATATACATTAACCATCTTAATGGTTTCTTCAATTGCCTCTTCCTTTGTTGCATGTGCTGTATGCCCTTCCTGCCAGAGGAATTCGGCGGTACGAAGAAATAGGCGGGTACGCATCTCCCAGCGAACCACATTGGCCCACTGGTTCAGCAGGATTGGGAGGTCTCGGTACGATTGAATCCAACTCCGGTAAGTATTCCAAATTATGGTTTCTGATGTGGGTCTAACTATGAGCTCCTCTTCAAGCTGTGCTTCCGGATCGACAATAACGCCTTTCCCATTTGGGTCGTTTTTTAAGCGGTAATGGGTAACAATGGCACACTCTTTGGCAAAACCCTCGACGTGGCTGGCCTCCTTACTGAAAAACGATTTTGGAATGAATAAAGGAAAATAGGCGTTTTGATGCCCGGTTGCTTTAAACATATCGTCGAGCTGTCGCTGTATCTTTTCCCAAATAGAAAATCCGTAGGGTTTAATAACCATGCAGCCTCTCACAGCTGAATGGTCGGCTAATCCAGCCTTTACAACAATATCGTTGTACCATTGAGAGTAATTCTCATTTCTGCTTGTAATTTCCTTTGCCATTGGCTTTGAGTGGTATGATATTTGTATAAAATCAATTAAAAATTTCTTGTGCAAAGTAAATAAAAAAACCCTAATAAAACAGGAGGTTGCTATGAAAACAACAATTAACATCGTGCTAATCGCCCTTGCCGGTTTTGTTTTGGGCAGTTGCTCATCGGGGCTACAAATGGGCAAGTCGACAGGTGCCGCTTCCGATGGCATTTATTATTCGCCCGGCCAGCAGAATGCATCATCTCAGGCAGCCCCCGAAAAACCGGTGGCCGTAAAGCCAACCTCGAGCAAGGAACTCATTATGGCTGAACTTGAAAAGAAGTATACTGAAATTCTTGCCAACAACGAAAAGGTTGATACTTTGCTTTACAAGGCCGATTCGCTTTCGGATAATCCTTACGAAAGAATTCTTTCTACTTCATACAGAGATTCATATGAAAGGAGATTGCGCGGACGCTCTGGCAATCTAATCGGAAATTGGGGGTATTACAGCAACGATTATTTTTATGCCTCTGCTTACGACCCATACTTTTACAATGTGATTGTAATGGGTGATGAGGTTTGGGTTGAACCTTACTACATTTCAGCCATGTTTGGATGGCCAAGGCCTTCATTCCATTTTGGTATAGGTTGGGGTTACAATCCTTGGTACTGGAATAGTTGGTATTATAACCCTTGGAACTATGCCTATTATCCATACTCTCATTGGGGCTACAATAGTTGGTGGAACGGATATGCAATGGGTTACAACAGCGGATATTGGAATGGTTACTATTGGGGTAATAATACTGCAACCAATCCAACAGGTTACTATAGTTATGGACCGCGGCCTGGAACAGGTGCAGCTGTAAATACGGGCATATCAACTCGTCCATCTGCAGCTAATATTAATGATAGAATTAGGGATTACAGCGATAATCAACCGGTATTAGGTACCCAAAACGATAGGCAACGTAACCCAAATTCGGGAAATCAGGATGTTGTTGCAACACGACCAAATGCCGCGAACATTGGTAGGGAAAATTCACAAAATCAAGAAGTTGTTCTTACTCGTCCTAACAGGGCAAGTGTTTACGATGCAACAAAGAGCCCCGGATCGCGTGAGCCTTTAATTGTTACACGACCCGTAAGGGAAGGCAGTGGAGACGCTGCAACACGACCAAGGCCCAACGAAGTTGTTAGGGGCGGGGGAGAGCCCACTCGTGAGAACCATATGCCTACCTATACACGGCCCAAACCCGCTAGTAGTAGCGAGTACAATAGACCTGCACGCACTTATACTCCCACGGAGGCTGAAAGAGGAAACGTTGATAAGCGGCCGGCTGTTGCACCATCTGGAAATAGCAATGCTAAGCAACCTGAAAGGACTTACTCGCCGCCCTCAAGAGATGAGCGCCCAGCAAGTACACCCAGCAGAAGTAACAACGATGTAAATAGAAGCAGGCCATCTAACAGTAATCATACTACACCAAGCAATCCACCTGCATCTCGCCCTTCTCCTCCACCATCTAATAGTTCTTCTGGCAGTTCGGGCGGTAGCGATACCAGAACCCGCAACCGTTAAAGTTGATTATTTTATTTTGACCCGACATGTTTTATTGCATGTCGGGTCATATTTTCTCATTAAATAAAAAAACTATGAAACGCATTTTCGTTGTTTTTATGTTCTTAGTGCCTTTCGTTCTAAGTTCTCAGATTCCTGCAGATGCTCTCAGGTATTCGCAAACTTACCCATCCGGTTCGGCTCGATTTGTAGGCATGGGAGGTGCCTTTGGCGCCCTGGGAGGCGACTTTGGTGCGTTAAGCTACAATCCCGCAGGATTGGGGGTTTTTCGCACTTCCGAACTTTCTTTTACTCCAGTATTTTTCAATCGTAGCGATGAATCGAAAATTCAGTCTGTTGCAACGTCCAATAGCAGAACACGGTTCGGTTTCGATAACATAGGACTGGTAACTACTTTCCGAAACTATAAGGGCGACGAGAAGGGATTTGTGAGCATAAATTTAGGGTTTGGATACAATAAGTTGGCCGACTTTTATATGGAATCTATTGCTAACACTGCAAATACATCCAATTCTATTATGGATTTTTTTGCAATTAGGGCTCGAGGAAATACATGGCAAAGCATGACAGCTGGAACCGATTACAATCCTTACTTAAATGGTAATGCACCCTGGGAGGCTATTCTGGCTTGGAATAGTTTTGTTATCGATACTTTAGGAGGAGTTTATGTGCCTTTACTCAATGAGGGCGATGGAGTTAATCAGGAAAATACCATACTTACCAATGGCAGCATGGGCGAGTATGTTATTTCATTTGCAGCAAACTATTCGAATACTCTTTATTTTGGTGCTACTTTAGGGGTTCAAAACATTTTCTATAAGCAATCTGTAAACCTTGCTGAAAGAGCCTTTGCTTCGAACCCTCCTATGTCAAATGGCGATTTGTTTCGTTCGCTGAATTACCTTCAAACATACGAAGTTGATGGAACTGGTTACAATTTTAAGGTTGGAGCCATATATCGTCCCATTCCTTCGTTGCGCATTGGATTTGCTGCTCATACTCCCACTTACATACATCTCAATGAGGTTTATACTGCCTCAATTCGTAGTACATTCAATTGGGGTAATAAGGATGTATCAACCCCAATTAACAGGTTCGATTACTCCATCGATTCGCCATTCAAACTGATAGGTTCGTTGGCATATACATTTACCAATAAGGGCTTGGTAAGCTTCGATGTTGAAAGGGTCGATTATTCGCTTATGAAATTTAGTGCCGACGACGTTGGATTGTTCTCGCAGCAGAACCAATCGATTAAAGATGAGTTTAGAGCAGTTCAAAACTTCAGAGTGGGTGGTGAATATTGGCTTGGAAATATTGCTTTAAGGGGTGGTTATGGGTTTTATGGCAGTCCATATAACAGCAATCAATTGAATGCCAATTCATCTATTTCCATAGTTTCGGGAGGAGTTGGTTATCGTAATTCCGATCTATTTATCGATTTTGGATACCAATACCTGGCCTTTAACGATAACTATCACTTTTACAACCTTGTTAATCTGCAGGGGAATAACCTTTCTCCAAAAGTTGAAAGGAGTATTTCGCAAAGCAAATTTTTTATGACCCTTGGGTTTAAATTTTAGTATATTTAAACCAAAAAGAAAACTTCCGAGATCATCGGAAGTTTTCTTTTAATTTATACCGCTAAACATTCTGTCCCAGCGAATATTTCGTGGGAATTTTTTATCCTTATCGAGCGAAAGCCATATGAAAAGTGCTTTGCCAACAATATGATCTTCGGGTACAAACCCCCAGAAACGTGAGTCGGCAGAGTTATGCCTGTTGTCGCCCATCATAAAGTAGTAATCCATTTTAAAGGTGTAAGAGGTAGCCGGCTCTCCATTAATATAAATAGTACTATCCTTAACATTGAGCATATTACCCTCATAAGCGTGAATAATTCTTTTATAAAGTGGGAGGTTATCAATGTTTAGTTCCACGGTTGAGCCCTTTTTGGGCACCCATAGGGGGCCGAAATTGTCCTGAGTCCAAACAAAACGAGGATCGTTAGGAAACACTGAGTTGCTAATAAAATCGTGTTGCGTATCGACTCTGCGATTAATTGCTTGAACATTTTTAAGTTTTGAAAGTTTTTCGACAGCTTCGTTGGTAAGAGGAGTGGGCATGTGCGAACGGTCCTCACGAGAAACCTTCAATTCATCGAAAACTCGGTTACTGATAGGGCTGGTAGTTTGAATAAAATAGCTGTACTGCATTTGTTCAATGGGCATTTGGTTTTCGCCATTTACAAACAAAACGCCATTTTTTACCTGAAGGGTATCGCCGGGAATTCCAACGCACCTTTTAATATAGTTTTCGCGTTTATCGACGGGGCGCGATACAATATCGCCAAATAAGTAGTTTTCTTTCCAGAGCCTATCGCGGCCATAAACCCTTTGAAGATGGTAGTAACTCTGAGCCTGCTCGTTTAGGGCCACAGTATCGCCTTCGGGAAAGTTGAAAACCACCGCATCGTATCGCTTAACATTTCCGAGTCCGGCCAATCGGTGGTATGGCCTTTTTATCCATTCAACGAACGATTTAGTGTTTTTGGTAAAGGGAAGGGTGTGGTGCACGAAAGGGAAAGAAAGGGGGGTATTGGGTAATTTGGGTCCGTAACTAACCTTACTTACAAATAGAAAATCGCCTATGAGCAACGATTTTTCCATTGACGAAGTTGGGATGGTATATGCCTCAATAAAGAACATGCGAATAAGTGTGGCTGCCACCACAGCAAAAATAATTGCATCGACCCACTCTACAAGGGCACTGCGTTTTTTTACACCCCGCTTTTTCCAGAAGGTCCAGTTCACTTTTTGGGAAATATGGTAATCGAAAAAAATGGGGAGACCCAATAGTAGCCAGTAATTGCCAATCCATATAACCCAGAGTATAAAAACCGATGATGAAAAGGCAAATAGGAAATACTTGTTCTTAAAAAAGGCCAGGTAGTTTTTCATAGTTCTATTTGTGTTAATTTATTTTAATTAAACGGGGTAATATTAGTACTAAAAAATCAATTAATCCAACTTCAGCAAGCTATCCATTGTTAAAAAGCCTTTTTTCCCATGCGAGAACTCGGCTGCGATAATAGCTCCCAATGCGAAACCCTTACGACTTTTGGCCCTGTGGGTAAGGATAATTTCATCCTCGTCAGAGTTGTAAGTGATAGTGTGAGTTCCGGGCACAGATCCTTCGCGAATTGCTTCAATAGATATTTTCCCGGGCTGCAATTGTGGAAAGAGGCTCCATCCATCAATGCCATCTATTTCTTCCTGAATTATTTTGGCTAAGGTTATGGCGGTACCACTGGGGGCATCCTTCTTTTGGGTGTGGTGAGTTTCTGAAATAAATGGTTTATAACCACTAACGCCATTCATATAATGAGCCAGCACCCTATTAATTTTGAAGAACACATTAACCCCGAGGCTGAAATTGGATGCGTAAAATAGTGCTCCCCCGTGTGTGTTGGCATAATTTTTTGCTTCTTCCAACTTTTCGAGCCAACCGGTAGTGCCACAAACTACAACTTTATTAGCTTTCAGGCATGTCATTACGTTGTCGAATGCAGTTTCGGGGGTAGAGAATTCGATGGCTACATCGATGGAACTCAAGCCTTGCTCATTCAGTTGGGAAATATTAGTGTGGTCGAATATTTGGGCAATTTCGTGACCACGCTGCAGGGCTATCGATTCAATTTCGTGCCCCATTTTGCCATAACCTATTAGCGCTATTCGCATTGTTCACCTATTTGATTTCAAATACAAATGTATAAAACTATGCCTGAAATCCGACAATTAAAAATGAAAAAGGGGAAACGATCGCTTCCCCTTTTAATACTATTAGCTGTAATCTATTTTACTGAATCAACCACCGATTTAAATGCTTCGGGGTGGCTCATGGCCATATCGGCAAGTACTTTACGGTTTAGGGCAATGCCTTTGGCATTGATTTTACCCATAAGTTCGGAGTAGGTCATTCCGTACAAACGGGCACCGGCATTGATACGCTGAATCCAAATGGCACGGTATTCTCCTTTTTTCTTTTTGCGGTCGCGGTATGCATAACCTAAACCTTTTTCGAGGGTGTTCTTGGCAACTGTCCATACATTGGCTCTGGCCAAAAAATTACCCTTAGTTTGCTTGAGCAGTTTTTTTCTGCGTGCTCTCGAAGCAACTGAATTTACTGAACGTGGCATAATTTTTTGTTTTTGAATGGTTAGCGGTTCCCTTTGGAACTCTTTTTAGCTAATTCACTCGGTTAATGAATAAAAGTAACTTCTCCTTAAGCAATAAACTACTTTAAACCAAGCATCATTTTAACACTATTCACATCGGCCTTGTTAACAAGCGTAGTGTGAGCTAAGTTTCTCTTGCGCTTGGTCGATTTTTTGGTTAAAATGTGGCTTTTAAAAGCATGTTTACGCTTAATCTTCCCTGTTCCGGTAATGGCGAAACGCTTTTTTGCTCCGGAATTAGTTTTCATTTTAGGCATTATACAACATGTATTTGGTTAGAAAAAAATACAAACTAAGTTTTCTTTTTGGTTCCTTTGGATGACATTAACATGATCATTCGTTTTCCTTCGAGTTTGGGCAACTGATCAACTTTCCCAACCTCTTCAAGATCCTGAGCAAAACGAAGGAGAAGAATTTCTCCCTTCTCTTTGAACAGGATTGTGCGTCCCTTAAAAAAAACGAATGCTTTCACTTTTGCACCGTCGCTCAGGAATTTTTCTGCGTGCTTCAATTTGAAGTTGTAGTCGTGTTCGTCGGTATTAGGGCCAAAACGAATCTCTTTTAAAACCACTTTCTGTGCGTTGGCACGCATTTCCTTTTGCTTTTTTTTCTGTTGGTACAGGAACTTTTGGAAGTCGATTACCCTACATACAGGGGGATCGGCTTTGTCGGAAATGAGTACCAAGTCCATTTCCTTGCTTTCGGCCAACCTACGGGCCTCCTCAATTGACATTACACCTGCTCCTTCGAGGTTGTCGCCAACTACGCGAACAACTCTGAAACGAATTTGCTCGTTTATCAGGTATTTGTCCTGTTCCCTGTTTCTGTTTGACACCGGTGCAGCGATGCGTTTATCCTCCTAACTTTAGTTAATAATTACTGTAACTGTTTCTCAATTTCTGAATTGACGAATTGTACAAATTCGGCTGGGCTCATTTGATCTTTATCGCCTTCGCCTTGAACACGAACAGCTACAAGACCCGATTCAACCTCCTTCTCACCAACGATAAGTAGATAGGGAATTCGTTTTAACTCATTGTCCCTTATCTTTTTACCTAATTTCTCGTTTCTGTCGTCAATTAGGGTGCGAATATCGGAATTATTTAGGAAATTCAAAACTTTTTTTGCGTAATCGTTAAATTTTTCGCTGATAGGAATTATTACTGCCTGATCGGGTGTTAGCCATAAGGGGAACTTTCCGCCGGTATGCTCAATGAGAACAGCAACAAAACGTTCCATGGAGCCGAATGGGGCACGATGAATCATTATTGGGCGGTGGCGCTTATCGTCGGACCCAATATACTCCAGTTCAAAACGTTCGGGCAGGTTGTAGTCGACCTGAATGGTTCCCAATTGCCATTTGCGGCCAATTGCATCGCGCACCATGAAGTCGAGTTTGGGGCCGTAGAATGCAGCTTCGCCAACCTCGGTTACTGTTTTTAGCCCTCTTTCGGCAGCAGCCTCAATAATGGCTTGTTCTGCTTTCTGCCAGTTTTCGTCGGAGCCAATGTACTTCTCCTTATCGTTCGGATCGCGAAGCGAAATTTGGGCTGTATATTCAGTAAAGTTAAGTACTTTGAATATGTACAGAACAATATCAATTACTTTAACGAACTCCTCTTTCAACTGATCGGGTCTGCAGAAAATGTGCGCATCGTCCTGTGTAAACCCTCTTACACGGGTTAGTCCATGCAACTCGCCACTCTGTTCGTAACGGTAAACAGTTCCAAATTCAGCAAGCCGTATGGGTAGGTCTTTGTACGAGTGGGGTTTCGACTTGTATATTTCGCAATGGTGCGGGCAGTTCATGGGTTTCAAAAGGAACTCTTCATCCGCCGCAGGGGTGTGGATGGGTTGGAAAGAGTCCTTGCCATACTTTGCATAGTGCCCCGATGTTACGTAAAGTTCCTTCTGACCGATATGAGGGGTTATAACCTGCTCGTAACCGTATTGACGTTGAATTTTTTTGAGAAACTGTTCCAGTTTTTCACGCAGCTGAGCACCCCGAGGTAGCCAGAGTGGTAACCCTTGGCCAACCTTTTGAGAGAATGTGAATAGTTCGAGTTCCTTGCCAACCTTTCGGTGGTCGCGTTTTTTAGCCTCTTCGAGCATTACGAGGTACTCGTCGAGTTGCGATTTTTTAGGGAAAGATATACCGTAAATACGAGTAAGCATTTTATTTTTCTCGTTACCACGCCAATAGGCACCTGCCACATTGAGTAGTTTAAATGCTTTAATATAGCTTGTGTCGGGAAGGTGTGGTCCTCGGCATAGGTCGGTAAAGTTTCCTTGCGAATAGAACGAAATTGTTCCATCCTCTAGGTCTTTAATGAGTTCTACTTTGTAGGGGTCGCCCTTTTCGGTATAGGTTTTCAGGGCGGAATCCTTCGAAACCTCGGAACGGGTTATGGATTGTGCATCGCGAACAAACTCCATCATTTTTTCTTCAACCTTTGCCAAATCGGTATCGGAAATAGTGCGATCGCCAAAGTCGATATCGTAGTAGAAACCATTTTCAATGCTGGGACCAATTCCTAGCTTAACTCCGGGATATACCGCTTCAACTGCTTCGGCCATGAGGTGGGCCGAAGAATGCCAGAATGCATGTTTGCCCTCATCATCGTCCCATTTATGAAGTTTAATATTTGCATCACCAACAATTGGTCGGGTTAAGTCCCATACTTCACCATTCACGCTAACCGAGAGAACCTCCTTTGCCAATCGTTCCGAGATGCTTTTGGCTATGTCGAGTCCGTTAACACCCGCGGGAAACTGACGGATGCTCCCGTCGGGCAAGGTAATATTTATCATACTGTTTGAGTTTTTAAAACGTGCAAAATTAATGGAATTATCCGTTAAAGCCAAGTTAAAACATGTAGTTTTGGGTTTTGTTGCTATATTTCGAAAATTTAAGTTCGGGCAGACGCCCGAAATAATTATGTGTAAATCAATAAATCGAACAAATATGAAGATACAGCGCATCATTCTCATTTTACTTTTCAATGCTTTAGCACAAAGCATACTTTTTGCTCAAGGTCAACAAGTAAGCCTCGATGATTTGTTTCGCAAGGGAACTTTCAATCCAAAATCGGTAAGAGGAATTACTTCAATGACCGATGGAGTAAGTTACCTGGTGTTCGAGAGGGGCGGACGTGTAGTTAAGTATAGTTATAAAACTGGCGAAGAGTTGTCAGTGCTTTTCAATGCTAAAGAATTCGATAATAATGCATTCGAGAGTTTTTCGGGATACTCTATTTGCTCTGCAGAAAAGAAACTTCTGCTCGAAACGGAAAGAGAAGACATTTATCGTCATTCATATGTGGCTAACTTTTTTGTGTTCGACATTGAAAGCAAGCGCTTAGAGCCCCTTTCTGTAGGAGGCAAGCAGCAATTGGCCACTTTCTCACCCAATGGTCAGCTGGTAGCCTTTGTTCGGGAAAATAACATTTTTATAAAATCGTTGACCAATGGAGAAGAGCGGCAAGTTACATTCGACGGAAAATTTAACCATATTATTAATGGTGCTGCCGACTGGGTTTACGAGGAGGAATTTGCCTTAACAAATGGAATGCAGTGGTCGCCCGATAGCAGGATGCTAGCCTTTTACAGGTTCGACGAGGGCCATGTGAAAACATTTAGCATGGCCACCTATAATAATATGCTGTATCCGCAGAGTTACGACTTTAAATACCCGAAGGCAGGTGAAGAGAATTCATTTGTTTCCATTCATGTATTCGATATAACCAGTGGAACAACTAAAACTATGGATGCTGGGTTGGAAAAAGACCAGTACATAGCCCGTATTAAATGGACTCCCATACCACACCAGCTGAGCATGGTTAGGCTAAACCGATTACAAAATAAAATTGACATTCTTGTTGCAAATGCATATACGGGCAGTTCGAGCATTCTTTATAGCGAAGAAAACAAGTTCTATATTGAAGAACCCAACGACAACTACCCAACATTTACAAGCGATGGTAAGTTTTTCATTATCACTTCGGAGCGTGATGGATTTGAACATATTTATTTATATGATATGAGTGGCAAATTGGTACGCCAGCTTACATCAGGAAACAACGAAGTGAAAACCCTTTACGGTGTCGATTCGAAGCGAAAAGTGGTTTATTACCAGGCAGTTGATGGGATGCCTGCCCAAACTGCAGTATTCGAGGTTGGCTTTAATGGGAAGAAACCAAAGAAACTTTCGTTTCAGAACGGTTCAAATACAGCCGACTTCAGTTCCACATTCGATTATTACCTCCTTTTTCATTCTTCAATTAAACAAGTACAACGAGTAACTTTACATGGTAGAAATGGTAAGTTAGTGCGGGTTTTAGAAGAAAATGCAAAACTAAAGGAAGTGGTAAGCAGCTTTGCAATGCCTCAAAAGGAGTTTTTTAAATTTAAAACCAGCGAAGATGTTGAGCTATACGGATATATGGTAAAGCCATTAAATTTCGATGAGAATCAGAAGTATCCGGTACTCATGTACCAGTATAGCGGCCCTGGTTCGCAAGCGGTTATCGACAGGTGGCGAATTGGCTGGGACGAATATTTGGCCACCCAAGGTTATATAGTTGTATGTGTTGATGGAAGAGGAACCGGAGGAAGGGGAGAAGCTTTTAAGAAAATTACTTACGGGCAGCTGGGCTTTTACGAAACCATCGATCAGATTGAAGCGGCAAAGTACCTGCAGAAACTCCCATATGTTGAACCAAACCGAATAGGTATTTGGGGATGGAGCTATGGAGGTTACATGTCGTCGCTTTGCTTATTTAAGGGTGCCGATGTTTTCAGCATGGCCATTGCAGTTGCGCCTGTTACCAATTGGCGTTACTACGACACCATATATACCGAAAGGTTCATGGGCTTGCCACAGGTAAATGCCTCGGGGTACGACAATAATTCACCAATTAATCATGTTGAGAAACTTAACGGCAAGTTGCTCTTAATACATGGTACCGGCGACGACAATGTACATGTTCAAAATAGCATTGAATTGGCTGAAAAGCTCATTCAGGCAGAGAAGCAATTTACAATGATGCTTTACCCCGACAAAAATCATGGGATTTATGGAGGTAATACCCGAATGCACTTGTATACACTCATGAGCAATTTTGTAAGGGAGAATCTTTAATTTCTTTCATTTCGATTTAAAAAACTTGGGTAGCACCCAAGTTTTTTTTTATTGCTATGTTTTGCAATAATGAAAAATTATTACTTTTGCAACTCAATTCGCGAGCCCAGATGGCGAAATTGGTAGACGCGCTAGTTTCAGGGACTAGTATCAGCAATGATGTGCAGGTTCGAGTCCTGTTCTGGGCACCAAAAGCGAGTTGAAACATTTTACAACCCGATTATGGGATATATTAGATTGAGGGTTGTATTAAGTTTGCCGATGTAAAGAGTTCTTTTTATTTAATATTGCCCAGGTGGTGAAATTGGTAGACACACCAGCTTGAGGGGCTGGCGCCGTCAAAAGCGTGCAAGTTCGAGTCTTGTCCTGGGCACTTTATAAAAACGAAACCCACTGTAAACGAAATGTTTATGGTGGGTTTTTTGTTTTATAGCATTCGTTTCCCTCGAATTCCATCGAGCACTTCGAGCACTTCGAGCACTTCGAGCATTTCGAACACTTCGAGCACTTCGAGCACTTCGAGCACTTCGAGCACTTCGAGAGCCTCAGTGCCCGTAGTGCCCGTGGTGTCCGTAGGGTGGGATTTGGGTGGTTTACCTAATAGTTCGCATCCCCCAAAGCGCAGTGACAGTGGAGAAAGCCAATATAACCTCAGAACCTGACTGCCGTAAGGCAGGTATAAAATGCAGATTTTCCAATGTAAATTGGTTGAAAGGGTTGAGCTTTGCCCTAAACGAAACTATCTGTTTAGCATGTTTTGCCAAGCTTTCCTTTTACATTTAACATTTAGCGTTTTAAGTTATTCATTTCCTAATGGGGCGGGGCACTAAAATTTCGATCGCAAAATCAAAATTATCACGATCTGGTGGTGCTTGCTGCGCTTGATAAAGGAAATTGCAATACAATGCGGGGCATAAGTACGTGAGCACTACGGAATGATATCAGCTAAACAATCTGAATAGCCTGTAGAGCAAGCTGGAGAAATACCACCCGTGGGTAAATGAAGCAATGTTTAATCTGTGATATCCAATTTTAATTGTATTTTTGCAACCTCAAACATGAAAACAATGACAACAGAAATGCAAATACTACCCGATGAAGCAATAATCAGCAAAATATACGTCATGCGGGTAGAAAGGTAATGGTTGACCGTGATTTGGCAGTACTATATGGTGTTGAAACAAGGGTGTTAAACCAAGCGGTAAGACGAAACGAAAAACGGTTCCCTGAAGATTTTATGTTCCAAATGACACCGGAAGAAATGCAAGATTGGAAATCACAAATTGTGATATCCAATAACGAAAAGATGGGACTCAGAAAATCGCCGTTGGTTTTTACCGAACAAGGGGTTGCAATGTTGTCAAGCGTATTAAACAGCGAAAGAGCAATAATGGTAAACATTGCCATCATCAGGGTTTTTACCAAAATGCGCGAGTTACTATCTACACACAAAGAAATACTACTAAAACTTGAACAACTTGAAAAGAAAGACATTGAGCACGATGATAAAATTATGCTCATCTTCGAGTACCTCAAGCAGTTCGAGGAAGCCAAGCGGGAGGAGCTGGAGCAGAAGAACCGCCCCAGGATAGGATTTAAGCCTCCGAAAGAATAAGCCCAACGCACAAGAGACACGGAAAGGGGCACTCATCGTCAATCGTCGGCAAAAAAACACGCCAAGCCACCAAGGCACATTTTGCCAAATCTTTTACCTCGACTGGGCGAAGTTTGCAACTTCGTCCTAGTTAAAAGGCGGTTTGCCTTCGGTGAACTCGCCATAGTAGGGCTCGGTTCCTGACCGCCAGCAAGGAGAAGAAATGCAAAACCTCCAGCTATTTTTAGCAGGTTTATCAACCGGAGGTTGGTTGCGCCTGAGGTATGCAGAACTAAAGGAAGCTTGTGGCTATTGTTATTTTGCCAATTGCAGGGTTGAATGGGATGTGTTTTGCCCTAAACGAAACTTACACAAAAGCATGCTCCTCCAACCTTTCCTTTTACATTTAACATTTAGTGTTTTGCATTTTTCATTTACCTAATAGGTCGCTGCCCCCAAAGCGCGCAGGCCCGAAAATCGAGCGAGGGTGCGCAAGCCAGCGGAAAGGAGCTTCCGATTTTCTTGATTTTTTTGTTTCTTTTTGTATCAAGACAAAAAGAAAAGGGGAAGTGTATACTTTTTTTAGGACGAGTCATAGCTCGCTTCGCGCATTCAGGCGCACTGCCTGCTCGTGATCCCTCCTTTCTGTAATATCAAATGATTGGCTCTAGGATAAATAAAAAAGACCAGCCGTCATGACTGGTCTTCTGTGTGACCCCTGCCTTTCGGCAGGCAGGCCGGAGGGACTAGCTCGCTGCCCGCTGGCAGGCACACAGCCTGCTCGTGATCCCTCGTCGTGTTTGGCCATTACAAATTTTTATGAAAATAAAAAAGGCCAACCCTTTTCGGATTAGCCTTCTGTGTGACCCCGGAGGGATTCAAACCCCCAACCTCCTGATCCGTAGTCAGGTGCTCTATTCAGTTAAGCTACGGAGTCGAATGCGGGTGCAAATATAGCATTTTTTTAAACACCAAGCAGGGTTAGGTAAAAAAAATGTCCCAATTTTCACTGGGACATTTTTTGGTCTATTTCTCTTCCATTTTAACAATCTTCTCTTTAATCCTCGCCTTCTTACCGGTTAGGTCGCGTAGGTAGAAAATTCTGGCGCGACGAACCTTACCAGCCTTGTTGAAATCAATCTTATCGATGAAAGGTGAGTGAATGGGGAAAATACGCTCAACACCTACTCCGCTTGAAATTTTGCGAATGGTGAAAGTTTCGGTAGCACCAGATCCTTTGCGTTGAATTACTACGCCTCTGAAGTTCTGGATACGCTCCTTGTTACCTTCCTTAATTTTGTAGTGAACCGTAATGGTGTCGCCACTTTTAAAGTTTGGGTGCTCTTTTTTGGGCTCAAATGCCTGCTCGGCAACTTTAATAAAATCCATTTTGCAATCAGTTTAGTTTGTTCCAAAATAAGCAATATTACACGCTATCAGCATTTTGTAAGAGATTGCTTACCAAAAATGTGAATGCAAAAGTAACCATTTTTTGCAATTCCAACTAATGTTCATAAAAAAAAGCTGCAATTATGCAGCTTTTTCAAGTGGTCTATTTTTTCTCCTCTTCGGGCTTTAGGAGCTTATCTCCTGTATGGTCAATTATTATTTTCTTGAACCAATCGGGGTATTGAGGATTATTTACTCTAGCTGGTGTTGCGTTGTACTTATTGTATTTGAAAACACCATTCTCCTCTTGTTTTATGTTACCATCTATATACTTCACAAGTAAAAACTGGAATAGTTTTTCCCATCGAGCAACTAGTGCGTTGGCATTATTTACCGAGAAGTTTGTAAGGAATTCTGCCGCCTGGTCTGGTGCGGATTGGTGCATTTCCAGCGCCATTTTATCCATCAAGCCTGTCATTTGAACGTATTGCTTTTCAAGTTCTTGCTGTAATTTTACTATGTCGGCACTCATTACATCGTAGCGTAGATAAGCAAAGTTGGTAACCTTACTGAATACCCAGAATGCGGCATTTTCGGAATAGTTTAAGAGGTCGCCATTACCCACTGCAAAGGTTTCGGGAATGCGAGTCATGCTGCAGTACATGGGGGTGTAAACCGACGTGGCTGCGTCGTCTACACCAAACCACAGTATGCCACCAATGGCATTGGGAAGCCAGTTGCGCATTTGCGCTACAAACGAGAATCCGGTTTGCTGAGTAGCAGTAGCCCGCTCGTTAACATAGGTTTTTCCTTCGTATTTCCATGTTAATGGTCTCCAACGATAGGGAAGTCCATGGGGGCCAGCTCCCGGATCCTTGCGCATATCGAGTTCTGTACCTTCTAAATGGTCGCGCATGAAATTCATGAGGTCATTCACCGATAACTTACGTTCGGGTTTAATGTACAGGGGCATCCTATTTTTCAGGTTAAGTCCTTTTGCATAATCGAAATGGTTCCAAATGCTTTTGTCAATGTCCTTAAAGAAAGACCAAACTCGCATTTCACAGGCACGGGCGGAACCAAAATCGATGGGGCAGTATATATCGCTAAAGCTGAAATCGCTGTCTTTGCCATCGAAAAGTTTTTGATTTCGGGCAAATGAAATAACATCGTGGGCATAAACAACTTCAACTGATGGGTCGAATATTTTGTTCAAATTTTTAGAACTGATGGAAGTTTTACCATTTTCCAGTGGGAAGGTAGTTATTCGAGCATGGTTGGCATGTGCGCTAACATAGCCATCGGGGATTCGAATGGCAACCCAAACTGCTCCTTTGTTTGCATTGTATGTTTTCTTAGTTTTTCTATCGGTTACCATATTGGTGCCCTTGCCTATGAGTTCAAGAAACCAAACTTCGTTAGGATCGGCAATAGAAAACGATTCACCGCTGCTATAGTAGCCATAGGTTTCTACCAGTTCGGCCATAATTTTAATGGCTTCTCGGGCATTTTTTGCTCTTTGAAGAGTAATGTAAATTAAACTACCATAATCAATCAAACCGGTTGTGTCTGCAAGTTTCTCGATCCCACCAAAGGTTGTTTCGCCAATGCTAAGTTGGTGCTCATTCATATTTCCAACCACATTGTAAGTTTTTAGTGCCTGCGGAATTTCGCCTAAATACTTTCCAGTATCCCATTCGTAAACTTTAAGCATAGTTCCAGGTGCGTAAGTGGCAGCGGGCCAATGGTAGAGCTCGCCATATAGGTAATGCGAATCGGCAGAGTAGGTTACCATGGTCGAACCATCTACCGATGCGCCGCGGGTTACTAGAAAATTGGTGCAGGCTTGGGAATCGAACCCCTGTATTAACAGTATGGCACTCAGGGCAAGGCCCAAAAGATTCAGTTTTCTCATTGTATTGTTATGGTTTAGGTTATAGAATTTGCAAAAATATTATTTTAGTTCAGGTAAAAAAATGAAATTCAATTTAGCAGATTGCATTCAAGCAACTATTTCGATAGGAAATATTCCAGAGGGTTTAAAAACCATTGCACTTATGCAGCAGTTTTGACGGGAACTGTTACAGCATTTTACATGTTTAAGCAACCTGCAATAGAGTCAGCATGAGCTCCTGTCACCGAAGCCAAAGCCGAATTCTGCTTTAAAATGAATAGGAGCGCCAGAAACCCGAAGATGTGGGCCTCTTTAAAATCGATAATACTGCTGGAAGGAATATGTAATGGGTTTTGGCAGGTTCGTTTTAAAACTTCTACAAGAAAAGTATTTTTTGCTCCACCTCCGGTAATCAGTACGCTACCTTGGGGAGTTTGGTTAACTACTTTGCCAATTTGTTGTGCAATATGTTCGTAAACCGTTCTTAGTTTGTCTTCAACAGTAATGCTATACGAGTTTATTATAGGAAGGAATTCCGCGTCGAACCATTCGCGACCAAGCGATTTTGAACCAGGCTGATTATAATAGCCTGTTTTGTTAAGTCGGTCAAGAAGTTCGAAATTAGTATCCCCGCGCTTACCAATGTCCCCTCCAGAATCCATTTCTTTACCTAGCAATTGTGCCAAATAGTTTAAAGCCATGTTGGCCGGACAAATATCGAATGCAGTACGCTTGCCATTGGATTTGAAGGAGATATTTGCAAAGCCTCCCAAATTTAAGCAGAAGAAGTATTGATTGAAAAGAAGTTCATCGCCAATAGGAACCAGTGGAGCACCCTGTCCGCCTCGGGCAACATCGCCCATTCGAAAGTTAGAAACACAAGGTATGCCTGTTATGGCAGCTATATGGGCGCCGCTACCAATTTGGGTTGAAAAACCTTGCCTGGGCTCATGGAACAATGTATGTCCGTGAGATCCAATGACATCGATTTTTATATTGAAATTTAGTTTATTTTTAAATTCATTAATTTGCTCGCCCAACCATTTGCCCAACTGGGCATCAATTAGCATAAGTTCTCGTCCGGAAGAATTATAAGCGCTCAAAAGCATTTTCTTCTGCTGCTTGGAGTATTCAA
Organism: Bacteroidales bacterium; assembly: GCA_037442025.1. Taxonomy (GTDB): domain Bacteria; phylum Bacteroidota; class Bacteroidia; order Bacteroidales; family Tenuifilaceae; genus UBA2287. The sequence goes on from JBBIRB010000001.1 coordinate 124,448, forward strand.
TGGTTTTGGCTTGTAATATGGCATGCTTCCATTCGCCACTGGAATATTCAAATTCGCTGAGGCAAATATCGAGCCCATCGAGCGAAGTGCCCGACATGAGACCAACCGTTACGTATTTTTTTGGAATGGGGTTCAATTTATTTCGACATATTGAGGATAAGATTCGAAATGGCTTGATTCATAAGACCCATGAAGGTTTTAGGATCTTCTGAGAATTGATCGTTTACCAATCCATTAAGAAAGTTCGAATCGAAAACCCAATGTTCATTGCCCTTGGCTTGACCTAAAAACTTGTCGACAGGTATAACTCCCTTCTCGGAGAAAGTTGTAATATTAAATACTATTCGGGGTTTTGGCTCGGGTAGGGGTTCTTCGGTTGCTGTTTTTGAAGTATCTCTTCTTGGGCGGGGCGCACTACCGTAACCCGTTGGTGCCGATGCGATTTCAAACTCAATATTTAAATCGACCCTTATATAGAATTTCGAATTGCCCCTTCGTATGGCCTTATTAATTGACGTGTTGGGAAATTCGTACTCATCGTAATCGAACTGGTTGCCGTATATGTTAACCGGATATAAATATAAACCAATCTCGCGCTCGAGCCTGTCTTCTAAAAGAATCCAGGTAATATCTTTAATGCGTTTAATTATTTTATTGGTTTTATGATTTTTAACATCAGGAAAACTGCTTTCAAGACCTGAAAGCCGTGCCATCATTTGTGGGTTAATGGTAACATTAAAGGAAATTAGGGCCAAATGCTTATTTCTATAATTAATTGAGCCAGCATTGAATGGCGAAATAACCAGCAACAGTAGAAATAATGCCAATAATTTATTTTTCATTTTTTTCAGCTTTGAATAGTGCAAAGTAGTACAAATGTAATACAATTTGGTGGCATTTTGAACCTTTCAACTAGCGTGCCATTAAAGTTACGACATGCCTATTGAATTATAAACAACATACGAAGGCCGATTTCTTTTCCATCGTCTATGTGTCCAAAGCCATGGTGAAGGTTCTTTACGTATAACTTTTTCGAGATTCTTAAAATAAAGGCTAGTAAGTTCACCATGCTCTAGCGATTGAGGGTTATCGCAAAGTACAGATAGTTCAACAGTATAGAATCCTCGTTTTACTCTCTGAATTTCAATAAATACAACAGGATAGTTGTATAGATGTGCATACTTTTCGGGGCCGTGAAGGCAAGGAGTATCCTGATTCAGGAAATCGACCCAAAACGCTTTGGTCAAATCAACGGGGCTTTGGTCGGCTACTAATATATAAATACAGGGTTCATTTTTAAATTTTTCGAAAGTGGCAAAGGTTTCGGCAATTGATACCATTTGGGTACCTTTATGTACACGGGTCCATTTCATTAGCCTATCGATAATTGGGTTGTCGAGGGGTTTATAAAATGCCACTGGTTTGTGCTTAAGGTGCAAACCCGCTGAGAGCGCACCCCATTCCCAGTTGGCATAATGCCCCGTAACTCCTATAAGGCTTATGCCTTTATTGTAGTAATCGTTTAGCAGTTCGGGGTTTTTTATTACATAGCGCTTAAGTATCTGTTTGCGGCTAATTGTGAAACCCTTAAGTGCTTCAATCGCAATATCGGCCAAATTTCGGTACGATTTATTCAGTATACGTATTATTTCTTCTTTGCTTTTTTCGGGGAACGATTTTAATAAATTGGCCCGTGCAACTTCAATTCTGTATCCAACCATATACCGTAAAAACAGGTAAATGAAATTGCCAAAAAGGTACATTAATCTGAATGGTAATATGGCAACCAGTATGAGTGCAACCGAAAAAATAATGAAGTAAATGGAATGTCCAATCATTATATGATTATATATCAAATTACAAATTTACATTTATATACCGAAGAGTTTCCCTTCTGATCGGTTACGGTGAGTTCTAAAAAGAAGTTGCCAGAGGATCCAATTCTCTCCTTGTCAATAATATAGAAAACCGATTTATTTTTTGGGTCGTGCTCAAATAGTGCCCATTTACCGTTTATTGTACCCCTAATGCTTTGAATTCCACTAAAGTTATCATCTACAGTAAAGCGAATCTCTTTTTCGTTTGTTATTTTTTTTCCGTTAGCAATGTTTATTGGCTTAATGCTCGGTGGGATAGTGTCGATACTCACAAAATAATCGCCAAAGTTACGTAAATTGGCCACTACATAACCCCTATCCCAGTTACCACCTGCTGCTTCAATTTCACCCTTGGGGTTGAATGTGGCTAGTAGGGCCTTGCTTCGATACTTTTCGGGAAGCGAATCGGGCTTTATGTATAATTTATAGGACTTGTGAAGCGGTACAAGCCTGTTTACAATTTGGTAAACATTGGAAAAGGCTCCCTTAGGTTTTCCCGAAACATTGAATTTGAAAGGCAAATTATTGTATAGGGCATTTTCGGGAACTTCAACTATTAGCCCTTCACTTCGGTATGAATTGGCTTCAAAAAAATTCCAATTGGCTACTAATTCGGTTTTTATTCCATTCGATGGAACAATAAATTGGGTTTTTGGAAGCGTTCCTTTTAAAGTAAGCGAAACGGTTGTTTGGTTCCCATACGAATCGAGTACGGCAATTTTCACCCTATAAAGACTATCGGTTTTGGTTGAAATTCTTCCTTTGTTGCGAATAGTACCATAAGCCGAAAAGCCGTTATTGGGGTCGATGAAAAGTTTGTGTATGCGCTTCCCTTCGAGTTGCCTCAACTCGTAATCGATGTGGCTGTTGGCAAATCGTGTTTCTGAAAATTGAAATTCGTTAATTTGAAACGAATACCATAGAATTCCATTCACAGTCAAACTTATGCCGTTAATCCCACAGCGAATGCTACCTTCGTTTATAAAATCGTAGGCTTTAAGGGCTAACCCTATGGTTCCGAATACCTCAAGGGTATCGCTTACAACAATGTTTCCTTCGCTGGCATTAAGCTTAACGGGAATTCTATTATTAATTATGGTTGAAAGGGACGAGTCGAGTTGGTAAATCCAAAGCCCCCGAACCGAAGGCTTAATAACATCGACAATTGGAATGTTTGAAAACGAAGGATTAATTGGAATCTGATTGGCAGTTCTTCGAACTTCGAAATGCAAATGAGGACCTCCTGAACTTCCCGTGTTGCCGCTCCACGCCACCTGTTCCCCTCTTTCAACCATAATTTGATTGGGTTTTAAGTAAACGTCTACCTCGAACTGTTCCTGTTGGTACTGCTCATCCTTTATAAATTGTTCAATTATATCAGAAAACCTATCGAGGTGTGCATAAACCGTAGTGTATCCATTGGGGTGATCAATGTAAAGGGCCTTTCCGAAACCCGTGCCACTTATTTTTATTCTAGAAACAAAACCCTTTTCGCACGAAAAAATGGCCGCATTATTTTTAACTCCGGTTCTGAAGTCGACACCCGAATGAAAATGGTCTGTTCGTATTTCGCCAAACGCCCCAGACAGGAAAAGAGAGCCCTTAAGAGGAGGGTGCAGGTCGATTGATTTTTTTGAGTTTTGAGAAAAAACCTGAAAAAACCATAAACTCATAACTAGGTAGAGAAAAGCTCTTAAATGCATAAAACCATTGGAAAATGAAAGAAAGCAAAACTAGTTTTTTAACTTTAGTTTGCAAAATAGACCAATTAATTTTTGATTATTTGCTAAACCTATAGTATTTTTGTTGTATTAATCAAACTCATACAATCAATGCAGGAAGAAGTTGTTAATAAGTTGAAAGCAAAAATTGACACACTTATTTCTGCGTATGAGAGTTTGAGGGAAGAAAACCTTAAGTTGGTTCAGCAAAATGCGATATTTGAGTCGCAACTTAAACAAAAAGGGGATCTCCTGAATGAGTTTGAAAAAAAGGTTGACCAGCAACAAATGGCCAAAGCACTTCTGAATTCAAGTCAGGATGCTCAGGAAGCCAAGTTGAAGGTTGCCCAGATGGTGCGGGAAATAGATAATTGCATTGCTCTTTTAAACAGATAGTGAACAAAGGTTTTTTTTATGGAGGATAAATTGTCGATTCGTGTTAATGTAGCCGATAGGTACTATCCTCTTAAAATTGACCCAAACGATGAGGAGAAAATTCGTAAGGCAGCTAAACTGATTAACGAGAAAGTTATTCAGTACAAGCAACGATACAACGATAAGGATACACAGGATTTTTTAGCTATGGCTGCCCTACAGTTTGTAATAAAAATGCTCGAAAGCGAGAATAGGTTCGATGTATCGCCCATTGTTGCTCAACTGAATGAACTTAACGATCAGTTTGGCGATTATCTGGAAAAGAGAGAAATACGTTCTTTCAAATAGCATAGCCCGCATTGCATCCTTACTGAGTTTGGGGAACTCAACATTAAAAACTCTGGAGTAGGACTTAGGTTGACGTAGGACAGGCCTTAATCTGGCTTGCCAGATATAGCTTCTCGCTAACATTGGAAGTTCGAAATCAACGGCCACTCCAACCATGTTTATTTGGGGTTTCCTCCAAATATTAAGGATTGCAATGCGGGTTTTTTATTTTAGATAAGCTAAACCCTTTTAGGGTTAGTGTGTTTACTAAATGAATAATTTACTAAAAGCTAAAAGTTTTTAATTCTCAAATAGATATCTGACGGCTTACTTTAAGTAAAAGTTAGAAAGTTAACAACAGTTGCACAAATAAAAATTAAAATTATGATTACCACAATATTAATATCCGCAGGAGCCCTACTGGTTGGCATGGTAGGAGGATACCTAGCCTGGAATCTCATTTTAAAGAGAAGAAGGGAAAACATTATTCGTGAAGCCGAGGCAGAAGCTGAAGTGTTGCGCAAAGAGAAAATTCTACAAGCCAAAGAAAAATTTCTTGAACTAAAGAATGAGCACGAAAAAGCATTCGCCGAACGAAACAATAGGTATATACAGAATGAAAACAAGTTAAAACAAAAAGAAACTCTTATTTCGCAGAAACTAGAGGAAACTCAACGCAAACAAAAGGAGGTTGAAACTATTCGGGAGAATCTGACCAATCAGATTGAATTGGTTGAGAAACGAACCGAGGAACTCGACCGCATGCACAAGCAGCAAGTAGAAAAACTCGAATCGCTTTCGGGACTTTCAGCTGAAGAGGCAAAGAATCATTTGATCGAATCGCTGAAAGCTGAGGCAAAAACTGCTGCCATGTCTTACGTTAACGAAATAATGGATGAGGCCAAAATGACCGCCACCAAGGAGGCCAAGAAAATAGTTGTACAAACTATTCAAAGGGTTGCCAGCGAAGCGGCCATAGAGAATTCGGTAACGGTATTTCATATCGATTCCGATGAGATTAAAGGACGCATAATTGGTCGTGAAGGTAGAAATATTCGTGCCCTCGAGGCAGCAACAGGAGTCGAAATTATTGTCGATGATACTCCTGAAGCCATCATCCTATCTGCATTCGATCCGGTTCGTCGCGAGGTTGCTCGTTTGGCCTTGCACCAATTAGTTACCGATGGACGTATACACCCGGCTCGTATTGAAGAAATAGTTCAGAAGACCCAGAAGCAAATTGAGGACGAAATTGTAGAAATTGGAAAGCGTACTGCTATCGACCTTGGAATTCATGGGCTTCACCCAGAATTAATACGCCTTGTTGGTAAAATGAAATACCGGTCATCGTACGGACAGAATTTACTCCAGCACTCCAGGGAGGTTGCCAATTTGTGCGCAATAATGGCTTCTGAGGTAGGTTTAAACCCAAAAATAGCTAAACGCGCAGGACTTCTTCACGATATAGGTAAAGTGCCCGACGATGAGCCCGAGTTGCCACACGCTATACTTGGAATGAAACTGGCAGAAAAATATAAAGAGAAACCCGACATTTGCAATGCAATAGGCTCGCACCACGATGAGGTTGAAATGGTTACACTAATAGCACCCATTGTTCAGGTTTGCGACGCCATTTCTGGCGCTCGCCCCGGTGCCCGTCGCGAGGTTGTTGAATCGTATATTAAGCGTTTGAAAGAAATGGAAGACTTAGCGCTTAATCATCCGGGCGTTCTGAAAACTTATGCCATACAAGCAGGCAGGGAATTAAGGGTGATTGTAGGTAGCGAGAAGGTTTCTGATGAAGATGCTGCAAATCTTTCGTACGAAATTGCCAAAAAAATTCAGGATGAAATGACCTACCCAGGACAAGTAAAAATTACAGTAATTCGTGAAACCCGAGCGATTAGTTATGCAAAATAGGCAATTGAAATCTACTTTTGTTTAACTTTAACTTCAAAAAACCACATAAACTTACTAAGGCATGGTTACATTTCCCATTCAAATGGTCGACCTGCATGGTCAGTATGCAAAAATTAAAACCGAGGTCGATGAGGCCATTCAAGAGGTTATTAATAGCGGAGCCTTTGTAAAGGGTGAGCACGTTAAATATTTCGAACAGGAATTGGCGCAGTACCTTGGAGTAAAGCATGTAATAGGTTGTGGAAATGGTACCGATGCACTTCAAATTGCGTTAATGGCACTTGGCCTTAAACCCGGCGATGAGGTGATTACCCCAAACTTCACATTTATTGCAACTGTAGAGGTTGTAGCCTTGCTTGGCCTTGTACCAATACTGGTCGATGTGGATGCGAATACCTTCAATATGGATATAAACTCATTGAAGGCGGCTATTTCGCCAAAAACCAAAGCGATTATTCCTGTTCACCTTTTTGGGCAATGCGCTAATATGGAGCACATTGCCGATATTGCAGCAAAAAATAATTTATTTATTGTTGAGGATAATGCACAAGCCCTAGGCGCCGACTACATTTTCACAAGTGGGCATAAGGTAAAAGCAGGAACCATTGGAAATATTGGTACTACTTCGTTTTATCCGTCAAAAAATTTGGGTTGCTACGGCGATGGCGGTGCCATTTTTACCAACGACGACCATTTAGCAGAAACCATTAGGTCTATTGCTAATCATGGTATGAAGAAAAGGTATCACCACGATATTATTGGTGTGAACTCGCGGCTCGATACTATTCAGGCCGCCATTTTAAGGGTAAAGTTGAGGTGTCTCGATGAATACAATAATGCACGAATAATAGCAGCTAAACGTTACGATAAGTTGCTGGGGTCATCGAGCAACTTAATAATACCAATAAAGGTTAGCTATTCCAATCATATTTACCACCAATACACTCTAAGGTTAATTGAAGGTAAGCGAGACGAACTT
>JBBIRB010000001.1:131746-139053 GCA_037442025.1 Bacteroidales bacterium
CATTATGCAAACAACCTACTTTGCACACCCAACAGCTGTAATCGATGAAGGATGTACCATTGGTCAGGGAGTGAAAATATGGCATTTTAGTCATATTATGCCAAATTGTAGTATTGGCGATGGTTGCAATATAGGTCAGAATGTAGTTGTATCTCCTCAAGTTGTGCTAGGAAGAAACGTAAAAGTTCAAAATAACGTTTCTATTTATACTGGTGTAATATGCGAGGACGATGTTTTTTTGGGCCCTTCGATGGTTTTTACAAATGTAATTAACCCACGTAGCGCAGTAAACCGTAAAGCCGAATATGCTAAAACCTTAGTTAAAAGAGGGGCTACAATTGGGGCTAATGCAACAATTGTTTGTGGAATAACTCTTGGTGAATTCAGTTTTATTGGAGCAGGTGCAGTAGTAATTCGCGATGTACAACCCTATGCACTTATTGTTGGTAATCCGGGGAAGCAAATTGGATGGATGAGCGAATTTGGACACCGACTAGAATTCGATTTGTTAGGATTTGCTATTTGCCCCGAAAGTAATGTTAAATACAAACTCGAAAACGACAGTGTGAGCCGGATAGGCTAATGATCTCAATATATTATGATGAAAAATTTCTCATTAATAGGTGCGGCTGGATTCATTGCTCCTCGCCATTTAAAAGCAATAAAAGAAACTGGAAACACCTTGGTGTCTGCTCTCGACAAGCACGACTGTGTAGGTATTTTAGATAGCTATTTTCCTGAAGCCGATTTTTTTGTTGAATTCGAACGTTTCGATAGACATACCGATAAAATTAAACGACAGGGAATTAAACTCGATTACGTTAGTATTTGCACCCCAAACTATTTACACGATTCCCACATACGCTTTGCTTTACGTCAGGGAGCTAATGCCATATGCGAAAAGCCAATTGTTCTAAATCCATGGAATATTGATGCCCTCGAAGAAATTGAGAAGGAAACCGGTAAAAGGGTTAGCACGATTCTTCAGCTAAGGCATCACCCTTCCATTATTGCCCTAAAGAAACAGGTTGAATCAGCTCCTGCCGATAAAATATTCGATATCGATCTTACTTACATTACAAGTCGTGGGCATTGGTATTTTATTTCGTGGAAGGGCGATGTTCAAAAGTCTGGTGGGGTTGCCACAAATATTGGTGTCCACTTTTTCGATATGTTAACATGGATTTTTGGCGATGTAAATGAAAATACGGTTCATCTTCTGAATCATAATAAGGCAGCAGGTTTTTTACGATTAGAAAGAGCCAGAGTTCGATGGTTCCTTAGTGTCGACTTCAACGATATTCCTAAACAAATTAAGGAAAGAGGACAGAGAACCTACCGTTCCATTACAATTGAAGGGAATGAACTAGAGTTTAGCGAAGGATTTACTGACTTGCATACAATAAGCTACCGAGAAATTCTTGAAGGGCGAGGTTATGGTTTAGCCGATGCTCGAAAATCGATACAAACAGTTTACGAAATAAGGAATTTTCAACCTATAGGATTGAAAGGGGAATACCACCCCATTTTAAATAACTTGAAATAATTTTTTTACCATGAATCTTTACGACTCATTAGTTTCAAAAAACGAAAAATTGGCTGTTATTGGTTTGGGTTATGTTGGATTGCCCATTGCCATTGAATTTGCCAAAAAGATTTCTGTTATTGGTTTCGATATTAAACCCGATAGGGTTGAACTTATGAAAAAGGGTATCGATCCTAGTCGTGAACTCGAAAGCGAAGCTTTTATAGGTTGCGATATTTTTTATACATCGGAAGTAGAAGACCTAAAGGATGCGAAGTTTTATATTGTTGCCGTTCCTACTCCAATCGATGAACACAATTTACCCGACCTAAAACCTGTATTGGCTGCAACTGAAACTGTTGGAAAAGTTTTAAAGAAAGGCGATTACGTTGTTTACGAATCAACAGTATACCCTGGCTGTACTGAAGAGGACTGTGTACCCCTACTCGAGAAGATTTCTGGCCTTAAGTATATTCAAGATTTTAAAGTTGGCTTTTCACCAGAGAGAATAAACCCAGGCGATAAGCACCATACTTTAACTAAAATTGTGAAGGTTAGTTCTGGTTGCGATAGCGAATCGGCTGAAATTATTGCAAAAACCTACGAATTAATTATAACAGCAGGGGTTCATAGGGCCAGTTCAATAAAAGTTGCCGAAGCGGCAAAAATAATTGAAAATACCCAGCGCGACATAAATATCGCTTTTATGAATGAATTATCGCTCATTTTTAGTAGAATGGGAATTAATACTTACGAAGTTCTTGAAGCGGCTGGTACCAAATGGAACTTTTTGAAGTTTTTTCCTGGCCTGGTTGGAGGGCATTGCATTGGAGTCGATCCATACTATTTGGTCTACAAAGCCAAAGAGTTAGGCTATCATCCCCAAATAATAAGCGCTGGTCGATTTATTAACGACTCTATGGGAGGTTATGTGGCAAAGCAAACGGTTAAAAAAATTATTGCAGCCGATAAGAATGTTAAGGATGCGAGAGTATTGCTCATGGGAATAACATTCAAAGAGGACGTAAGCGATATTCGTAATTCTAAAGTTAGCGACATTATAAACGAGCTGGAATCGTATGGGGTGAAAAACATCGACATTATTGATCCTTATGCAGACCTGCTTGAAGTGAAACATGAGTATGGTTTTAATATGGCTAGCGAACCCAATGGAAAATACGATGCAATTATTGTGGCCGTAAGCCATCGCGAGTATATCGCCTTAAATTCTGGTTTCTTCGAGTCGTATGCTGCAAATGGTTGCGTTTTCATCGATGTGAAGGGGATATTTAGAGATAAAAGACCGAAAGGACTAACCTACTGGAGTTTATAACATTTTTCAGGAATGAAAGTTCTCGTAACCGGAACAGCAGGATTTATTGGCTTCAACGTAGCTAAACGGCTGCTTGAAAGGGGCGATGAGGTTTTTGGTGTCGATAACATTAATTCTTATTACGATGTTAATCTCAAGTTTTCCCGTTTGAAGAATCTTGGAATTGATTCCAAAGAAATTGAATACGGAAGTATATGTAAAAGTTCAGAATACCCTAATCACTCATTCATTAGGTTAAATTTAGAGGATCGGGAATCGATTCTTGCTCTCTTTAAGGAAAATAAGTTTGATGCAGTATGCAACCTTGCTGCGCAAGCAGGGGTAAGGTATAGCATTGAAAATCCATTTACCTACATTGATAGCAATATTGTTGGTTTCATTAATATTCTCGAAGGTTGCAGGCACGGTGGTGTTGGTCATTTAGCCTATGCAAGCAGTTCGAGCGTGTATGGATTAAATGAAAAAATGCCTTTTTCTACCCATCACAATGTCGATCATCCCATAAGTTTGTATGCAGCTAGTAAAAAGAGCAATGAACTTATGGCTCATACTTATAGTTACTTATTTAAATTGCCCACTACTGGTTTACGGTTTTTTACAGTTTACGGACCCTGGGGCCGTCCCGATATGGCTCTTTTTCTTTTTACAAAAGCTATTTTAGAAGGTAAACCCATAGATGTATTCAATAGTGGTAATATGTTACGCGACTTTACCTATATTGACGATATTGTTGAGGGCATAATTCGTGTTATCGATAATCCACCTGTTCCAAATTTAAATTGGAATGGGGTTTCGCCCGACCCCTCGGGTTCAGTTGCACCTTATGCCCTATATAATATAGGTAATAGCAATCCTGTGAAACTAATGGACTTTATCGAAGCAATTGAGGAGGCGCTTGGCAAAACGGCTCAAAAGAATTTTCTTCCTCTTCAACAGGGTGATGTTCCTGCTACTTGGGCCGATGTTGATGATTTATCGAAAAACCTGAATTATAAACCAAAAACACCTGTTAAAGAAGGAATCAAGCAATTTGTTAAGTGGTATCTTCAGTACTATGGTAAATAGGTAAGAGAGTTGTTTGACTATTTTCGGTTCTCAGTTCTCGGTTGTCAGTTGTTTACCCTGAGGCTCCCGAAGGGTCGGTTGTCCCTTCCTGTGTTACTCCCGCCTGAACGGTTTTGTCGGGCAGGCAGTTTGGCAGGGGTTATCGGTTATCAGTTCAGTTGTTCAGTTGTTCGTTGATAGTATGATAGTTATTTGCACATCCCTTCTGTCTTCCAACTTCCAACTTCCAACCTTCTGCTTCGGACTTCCAACATCCAACATCCAATCCCCCAACAACTCAATAACCCAATCAATACAACAAATTCTCCTCCTTCTCAATCTTAAAAAAATCTTATATATTTGCCACGATGAAAAGTGCGAAATTGTTTACATACAGAATTTTACTTCTTATTGCCGTAACCTGCTTACTGGCGCATGAGGTAGTTCCGCATCATCATCATTCTCGCGAAGTAGATGAGAGCACATGCTGTTCGCACAGCGAAAACTCAAAGGAGATTCCTTGCTCGGTTTTCGATAATTTTCCTTTCGACAGCGTTAAACAGAAACCCTTTTCGATAAGAATAGAAAGCATTGCATTGTCGTTTTTGATTCCTGCTCACATTTCGGCAATTAAAAATTTACACACCAATTTCAAGGGTTTCATAGATGTCCATACTGTACTAAAGAAACCTCTTGTCTTTATCAGCTCCTTTTCTCACAGGGGCCCGCCCTTAGTTTAGAGCTCCTAATACTTATCAATTTTCATCCTGTTGACATTTGCCAACGGGTAGTTTCCATTTTATTAATTCCTAATATTTAACAAAATGAAAAGATTACAATCTATTCTCATTGTCACAGCATTTTTAGCTGTTACAGCTTGTGGGGGTTCGAACCCAAAATCCGATTCGCATGTTCATGGCGACAGTTGCAGCCACACTCAAACCGAAAAAGAGCACACGCACAGCCATAACCAGGAATCGTTTACCGTAGAAACCGATTCGGTTCAAACGCCCAGCCACGATACCTGTAAAGAAACTAAATCGAAAAAACACACCCACACTCACTCCGATGGTAAAACCCATACTCATTAAAATAAGTGTTATGAGAACAAACGTTTTTTTACTGTTATTGGGATTCATTCTTCTTTTGGTATCCTGTAAAAATCAGGTTCACGATCCACACGCTGGGCACAACCACGATGAAGTTAAAGTTCAACTGGTTGGCTATAACGAAAGTTTTGAGCTTTTCGCTGAAGCCGACCCATTTTCCGAAGGAAAAGTTTCAACAGTTCTGGTTCACCTTACCCATCTCAGCACATTTAAGCCGCTGCAAAACGCAAAAGTTACCGTAAGTCTTATTGTTGGCTCAAAAGGAATTCGTCAAACAGTTGAACGCTACAAACAGCCAGGAATATTTAGCTTCGCCCTAAAACCCGAAGCAGTTGGAAAAGGAAAAATTGTTGTCGATATTGAGGAGGGAACCTCGAAAAGCCGTATTGAAGTTGCTGGGGTTGAGGTTTATTCCGACGACCACGATGCCATACATGCTGCCGAGCACACAGCACCGCAAAGTTCTTTTGCCATTTCGTTCACAAAAGAGCAGTCGTGGAAGGTCGATTTTGCAACCGATTTCCCAAATGTTGAGCCATTCGGACGGGTAATTAAAACTCTGGCTCAGGTTCAGCCAACCCAAGGCGACGAGGCGCTGATTACGGCAAAAACTAGCGGTATTGTTACCATTCCCAGCGAGGGGCTGCTCCAAGGAAAATCGGTTGCAGTGGGCGAACTTCTGCTTTCGGTTTTGGGTAGCGGCATGGGCGACAACAGCTGGAACGTACGATTTGCTGAAGCACGAAATAATTTCGAAAAGGCTAAGGCCGATTACGAAAGGATAAAAACGCTGGCAACCGATAAAATTGTTCCCGAAAGGGAATTGCTTGCAACTAAAACCGACTACGAGAATGCCAAGGCGCTGTTCGACAATATGAACGATAACTTTAATGCTAAAGGGCAACGGATTATTTCACCTATAAAGGGATTTGTTAAGCAGGTTTTGGTGCAGAACGGACAGTTTGTTGAAGCTGGTGAGCCACTTGTTGCCGTTTCGCAAAACAAGAACCTTCTTATTACAGCCGACTTGCAGCAAAAGTATTTGCCGGTTTTGGGTTCTATTTCGGGTGCAAATATCCGAACAACCTACAACAACAACGCGTACTCGCTAAAAGAACTAAATGGCCGTGTTGTTTCGTACGGTAAGTCTGTAAATCTCGATAATTTTCTAGTTCCCATATCATTACAAATCGATAACAGGGGCGATTTTATTCCGGGAAGTTTTGTTGAACTATATCTTAAAACCCTTACAAATACTAAAGCAATTACCCTGCCTAACGCCGCATTGCTCGAGGAGCAAGGGAATTATTTTGTGATGGTACAAATTACCCCCGAACTTTTCGAAAAGCGGGAAGTAAAAATTGGCGCAACCGATGGCTTTAAAACCGAAATAATAAAGGGTATTTCAACTAGCGAAAGAATTGTTACCAAGGGTGCCATTCTGGTAAAGTTAGCCCAAGCCTCAGCCGCACTGGATCCTCATTCGGGTCATGTTCACTAGAAAATGTTGAATGTTGAATTATAAATGATAAATGAAAAGGTTTCAAAGGAGAAGAAAATGAAAAAGAATAGTATAATTCTAGATAAAACCTTTGATTTTGCTCTTTCAATAATCGATTTGTATAAGCGTATGCTGGAGCAAAAAGAATTCATTTTGTCGAAACAGTTACTTCGAAGCGGGACAAGTATAGGTGCAAATGTTGAAGAGGCTACGGCTGCAATTTCGAAAAAGGATTTCATTGCAAAAATGTCAATAGCCTCTAAGGAAGCACGTGAAACTCGATATTGGTTGCGTTTAATTCATAAAAGCAAATTGGTTGATTTAAACACTGAAATGTATTTAAGTAATATCGACGATTTAATCAACATTCTAACAGCCATAGTAAAGACTGCACAGTTAAGGCAGTAGAAATTTTAATTTATAATTCACAACTAAACATTTAACATTTAAATAATGTTAGACAATATCATAAAATTCTCGCTGAACAATAAGTACTTCGTACTTCTGTGTTCGGTTATTCTGATAGTTGTTGGAACACAAACTGCTCTCGACATGGACGTTGATGTGTTCCCCGACCTTACAGCACCTACTGTTGTGGTAATGACCGATGCGCACGGCATGGCCCCCGAAGAGGTGGAACGCATGGTTACCTTCCCAATTGAAACGGCTGTGAATGGAGCTACCGATGTACGAAGAGTACGTTCGGCCTCGTCGCAGGGCTTTTCGTTTGTTTGGGTCGAATTCGACTGGGGTACCGATATTTTCAAAGCTCGCCAAATTGTAAGCGAAAAGCTT
>JBBIRB010000002.1:0-12567 GCA_037442025.1 Bacteroidales bacterium
TGGCAAAATGCTCTTTTGTAACGCTAGGCTTTAAGCCCGAAACTATTTCTGCACCCTCTTCGGCATGAAGTACGTACCACATTTCACTTTTACCATTGGCATTATGTATCTCATTAGCCATATTATCGTCGGGATGAACCTGTACTGAGAGCGAATCGGCAGCATCGATAAGTTTAATTAGTAACGGGAAATTGGCCCCATACTCATTAAATACCTGCTCGCCCAACAGGTCGCCCATGTATATTTCAACCAGCTCGCCAATGGTATTCCCTTTCAACATACCGTTGGTAACTACCGACATGCTTCCATGTACTGGCGAAAGTTCCCAACTTTCGCCATAATTCAATTTTAGGTCGGGATATTTTTTACCGTATAGCGTTTTGAGACGCTGCCCTCCCCAAATTCTATCTTTAAGTATCGGTCGAAACTTTAATGGATACAACATTATATTATTGAATTAGCAATTTTAAAGTAACCTTACACCCTATTGTGGTATAAATAAAAAAAGGTTTGTACATTAGCACCTGCCAATAAAAATACAAATTTAAACTATTTAAAACAATTACTGTAATGCTTATAGTTGGAATTGCCGGAGGTACGGGTTCAGGAAAAACAACAGTTGTTAAGCGAATTCTTGAAAGTTTACCAGCAGGTGAAGTGGTTGTAATCCCTCAAGACTCGTATTACCGCGACAACTCTCACCTCCCACTCGAAGAAAGATTAGAGATGAATTTCGACCATCCCTCGTCTATTGAATTCGAATTGCTAGTCGACCATGTTGCTAAACTCAAACATGGCCAGCAGGTTGAACAACCTATATATTCGTACCTTACCTGTACCCGAGCAAAGGAAACCATTTCGATCATCCCTCGCCATGTAGTTATCATTGAGGGTATTCTTATTTTTACAAACCCCGAACTTAGAGACCTTATGGATATTAAGGTTTTTGTAGATGCCGATGCCGACGACAGGCTTAGCAGGGTTATTACGCGCGACATTATTGAGCGGGGTCGTTCGGTTGCCAAAGTGCTCGACCGGTACGAAAAAACTGTAAAACCCATGCACCTCCAGTTCATTGAGCCAACCAAACGCTATGCCGACATAATTGTCCCCCAAGGGGGCAACAATTCAGTAGCCATAAACATCCTCACTTCAATTGTTGAAAAGAACTTGCAACGCCACGGTTTTACACATAATAAATAGGATTAAATGAATAATGAAATAAAACTCGAAGACATCCTGTTCATCGATATTGAAACTGTTCCACAAACAGCCACTTACGCAGAACTCCCAAGCGAAGCACAAGCATTTTGGAACAAGAAGGCTTTATCGCTATCAAAGGAACTGACACCCGAGCAACTTTACGAACGTGCAGGTATATACTCTGAATTTGGCCGAATTATTTGCATTTCAGTAGGTGTAATTGTTAATAGAAATAACACCCGAACCTTTCGCATTAAATCGTTTTGGGGGCATATTGAAAAGGAAATACTTGAAGGTTTTGGCCAAATGATTAAACGAATTGAAGATAAAAAAACGGTATATCTTTGCGCTCACAACGGACGAGAATTCGATTTTCCTTACATCTCGAGGCGAATGCTAATTAACAGCATACAGCTTCCCAAAATCCTACAGGTGGCAGGTAAAAAACCCTGGGAAATTACATTTTTAGACACCCTTGAGATGTGGAAATTCGGAGACTACAAGCATTACACTTCGTTAAGTCTACTAGCATACATTTTTAATATTCCTACACCAAAAGACGATATTGACGGCAGCCAAGTGGCAACAGTATACTACCATGAGCAGAACCTTGAAAGAATTGTAACTTACTGCGAAAAGGATGTTTTGGCGGTTGCTCAATTACTTCTTAGATACCGCAACGAGCCTCTTATTAACCCCGAAAATATTGAACGAGTAGCCGATTAAATCTATTCTTTAAGAAATTCTGCGATTACTTTTACAAACTCTTGCTGCTGTTCGGCATGAACCCAATGGCCCGAATTGGAGATAGTTACAACTTCGCAATTTGTAAATTGCTTTTCAATTAACCCAACGCAATTATCGGTTATGTAGTTTGATAATTCACCCCTCACAAAGAGAGTTTTTGTATGAAACCTATCGGTGCCTGAGCTTTCAATAATTCCCTGCATAATATGCTCCATGTTCTGCTTTATTGCTCCTACGTTTAAGGCCCATTTGAACGAACTCCCTTCACGCTTCAAATTTTTGAGTAGAAACTGTCTTACCCTCTCTTCCGTAACAAATTTTGAAAGCAAAGCATTAGCTTGTTCTCGGCTAACAATTTCATCGATGGGAATTGACATTAACCCTGTTACAATTTGCTCGTGCGCTTTATAGGTTGAACTGCTAGAGCATTCTTCGAAGGGACTTATATCAACCACAATCAATTGTTTAACCATACTAGGCCAAAGCCTTGCAAATTGCATTGCCACTTTACCTCCCATTGAATGGCCCAATACACAAAAACTAGCTAGGTTTAGCGATGAAACAAGATTGTATAAATCATTAGCCATTTCGGTGTACGACATAGTTGGGTCATGAAAACTCCGCCCATGATTTCTTAAATCGACCAAGTATATTTTATGCCAGCGCGAAAGATCCTTTGCAACGGACAACCAGTTATCGCCCGATCCGTATAGCCCATGAAGCACCACCAGAGGGCTACCCGAACCCATTTCGGAGAAATGGAGCGACATGCTACACAATTACTAATTGTTTCTTATAAAGCTGAATAGCATTCTCGAGGCCCACGTAAAGCGCATCGGCTATTAGTGCATGACCAATAGAAACCTCGGCAATGAACGGAATGTTTTTAATTAAATAGTTCAAGTTTTTCAAGTCGAGGTCGTGGCCAGCATTTACTTGCAAACCGAACATTTTGGCCATATTGGCTGCTTCTACATACTTTTCAATGGCCATTTCAGAATTGGATAAAAAGTGGGTTGCATATGGCTCAGTATATAGTTCAACCCTTTGAGCCCCTGTTTCGGCAGCATACTTAACCATTTCTGAATTAGGATCGACAAAAATGGAGGTTCGAATACCACTCTGCTTAAAAATGGCCACTATGTTTTTTAAAAAACTCAAATTGCTTTTTGTGTCCCAACCTGCGTTAGAGGTAATAGCATCGTGAGCATCGGGCACGAGAGTAACCTGATGGGGAACGACCTCTAATACCAAATTAATGAAAGAATCGGTTGGGTTGCCTTCAATGTTGAATTCGGTTTTAATAATGGGGCGTATCTGGCGCACATCGGAATACCTGATGTGGCGCTCATCGGGGCGTGGGTGAACAGTTATTCCTTCGGCTCCAAAACTCTCACAGTCGATAGCCGCTTTGAAAACATTCGGGACATTCCCTCCCCTTGCATTGCGAAGGGTTGCTATTTTATTTATATTTACGCTCAAACGTGTCATAACATTGTGCTATTTTTGTGCAAAGTTACCAAAAATAAAACCGAACAGACACCATGATCGCTCATGAAATGATATCGGAGGTAATTCCAGCCCTAAAAACTTCGGACACAGGTTTAACTGCTCTCAATTGGATGGATATTTTCAAGGTATCGCACCTTCCTATTGTAAACGATAAGGAGTTTTTAGGTTTGGTGTCGGAAACCGATATTTACGATCTGAACATGCCAGAGGAGCCTTTAGGAAACCATCAACTTTCGTTGCTTAGGCCCTATGCTATGGATAACCAACACATATTTGAAGTACTCGAGTTGGCTTCGAGGCTTAAACTATCGCTTGTTCCAATACTCGACCACAAAAAAAACTATCTTGGAGTAATAACCATAACCGATCTGATGCACTACTTTGCCGACACTTCGGCACTAAGCCACCCCGGAGGGGTAATTGTAATTGAACTGAATAGCAACGATTACTCATTAGGACAAATTTCTCAGATTGTTGAAGGCAACGATGCAAAAATTATAGGTTGCTTCATTACTTCGCATCCCAACTCGGTAAAATTGGAACTCACACTAAAACTAAACGTTACTGATCTTACCTCGATTAAACAAACCTTTGCTCGATACGGTTACAATATTGTAAGTTCGCATATGAAGCACGACGAAGAAGAAGATATGCTCGAAGAACGCCTCGATAACCTTTTCAAATACCTAAGCATTTAGAGTTTTGTTCCCAAAAATCTTTAAAAACCCGATTAAATGTATTGCATGCACTACATTTTTATTGATGGTGCAAACTACCTATTCGCAGCAATTAGTCGTAAATAGTATAAACATATCGGGGAATAAAATAACCCATAGAAGGATTATTCTGCGTGAGCTTGTTTTTTCACAAGGCGATTCTATTGGAACTGCACGTTTAAGTACCTTAGCCACCAAAATCAAAGAAAACCTCGACAATACATTGCTTTTCAACTTTGTTACAGTAAGTTTCGACACCACTCGCAACCAAGTAAATTGGAATATTTTTATTGAAGAGCGCTGGTATGTATGGCCCATTCCTATTATTGAGTATGCCGATAGGAACCTGAGTGCATTTTTAAAAAACGGGGACTACACACGTGTTAATTTTGGTGCATTCGTTAAAGTAAACAATTTCAGAGGGCTTCACGAAAACTTAAGAATAAGGCTTGTTGCTGGTCATAGAAAACAAGTTGCACTGCAGTACAATACATTTAATCTTAATCGGAATAAAAAACATGGCATTGAAACGTGGATTTCTTATAATGCCAACAATGAAGTTGCCTACACATCTTTTAATAATACCCCAATTATTCACAGAGCATACGAGGGGACCGTTCGCTCCACATTCATCTCTGAAGTTGCATACCTATATCGTCCGGCCCATAGATGGTACCATAAGTTTTCGTTCACTCATTTGCAATCTTTTATTTCGGACACTATTGCTTCGATGAACCCGTTTTATTTTGGAAACGGTAAAACCAATTTCCAATTCAACCAAATAAAATATAAACTGATAAACGACAACCGAGATTTTAAAATTTTTCCGCTGAAGGGCTACTATTTCGACTTGGAATTTGCCCGCATGGGCCTTTTTAAACCGGACGACCTGAAGCAATGGTTCGTATCGGGGTCTTTTCGCTACTACAAACCGATTAGCAGTTGGCTTTACTGGGCATTCGATGCAATGGGTAAAAAAAGTTTTACAAGTAATTTCCCATTTTTCCAAAGCGATGCATCGGGTTTTAAAAACTACATAAGGGGCTACGAGTACTATATAACTAATGGTTCGGGGTATGTTCTCAATAAAAACACGCTGAATATTAGGATAGTGGCTCCAAAAATTGTTAATTTGCCCTTTGTGCCCGATGGAAAGTTTAAGAAGGCCCATTTCACAGCATTCTGGTCTTTTTTTTCCGACACGGGTTACACTTCCAACGATTTAACCAGAAGCGAACCAAATTTATTGGAAGGTAAATTTTTATACAGTTTGGGTACTGGTCTTTATTTGGTAGCGTACTACGATATTGTATTTCGTGTTGAGTATTCTATCAACCGGCTGGGCGAAAGTGGTTTTTTCCTTCATTTTGGCACACCCTTTCTTAATGATTAACTTAACCCAAATATGGAAGTAGCACTCTACGGTAATAATATTGGCAAGGAGAATATTAATAGCATGCTCCTGCTACTTGATACTCTCTATAAGAAAAAAGTAGAAGTAATAGTCTACAAACCTTTTTACGAATTTCTAAGTAACTTCTTAGGGCACAAGCTCAATGTTCATGGTGTTTTTCAGTACCCAAAAGATGTAAAAAACCATGCTAACATAATGCTGAGTATAGGTGGCGATGGCACGTTCCTCGACTCGGTTACATTCGTTCAAGACTCTGGAATTCCCATTGCAGGAATAAATTTTGGCCGACTTGGGTTTCTAGCCAAAATACCTATTGAGAGGATTGAAACAGCAATAGCTCAAATTGTTTCGAAGCAGTTCACTATTGAGAACAGAACCGCGCTAAAAGTCAGTTTCAACGGTAATCCCTTAGGCGAATTTCCATATGCCCTAAACGATTTAACCATTCAGAAACGGGGCTCGTCAATGGTGAGTATTAACGCATTTGTTGATGATGAGCAGGTTTGTAACTACTGGGCCGATGGAATAATTATAGCCACTCCAACAGGATCAACAGCTTACTCTCTCAGCGTTGGAGGACCTATTATCAGTCCTGCGTCAAATGCATTGTCTATATCGCCCATAGCACCACACAACCTAACCATTCGACCGTTAATAATACCCGACACAAACAAACTAAGACTGGAGGTGAATACCCGAGGCAATCAAATACTTTTCTCCCTCGATTCACGTTCTGTTGTTGTTACTTCGCCCATAAGCCTTCAGGTAGAAAAAGCACCTTTCCATGTTGCGCTTGTTTGCCTGTACGGCGAAACTTACTACAGTACGCTTCGAAACAAACTAATGTGGGGAATTGATAGCCGTAATGGGCAAACCAATTAGGCAAGTAGTTTCTTTTTTTAAATAAATACAAAACCATTCGAATAGATTTTTTTACATTTGTAATCTTAGTTTAAGAAAATGCTGAAAAGGCACCTAATTTTACTGGTATTAATTTTACTTTCTTCAACCGTAAATGCCCAACCATGGAAGAGAACTCCATATGAAATGTTCGGCGGTGTTTCGGGGTTGCATTACTTTGGCGACATAGGAGGGGCTGCAACGGCCTCAACATGGTTTGGGCTTAAAGACATTAATTTCTTAAAAATTCGACCAGGTGTAAATGTGGGCATCAGATATCGGTTTGCAAAGCGCTTTCAGGCAAAAGTTAAATATAGCACCGGGTTTTTAGCACAGCACGACGAGGGCTCTCGAAACGCTGGCAGGCAATACGGCTTTTTTGCTTATCTTAATGAGTTGACGGCTATTGCAGAATTCTATATTATACCCGATAGCGACGAAAACTACTTTTATTCGATAATGCAAATTAGAGGTAGAATTAGGCATTACCGTAAACCTTTCTCTCTTTACGTTTTTGCTGGCGGTGGAGCTGCTTACAATATGGTTTGGGCAAGAGATAAACTTATTAGTTCGCCCCGATTCAATGGTGGAAGCACATTTTCTGCCGTTGTTCCATTTGGAATTGGTGCTAAATACGCCATACTCCCCCGAATAACTGCCGGAGCTGAACTCGGATTGAGTTATGTTTTCAGCGACCTTATTGACGGGTTAACTACCCAGTACTCAAAGCACAACGACATTTACTACAATTTTGGTATTACCTTAAACTACAAGCTTAATTACGAAATGAAACGCAACATTGGCGTTCCTAAGCGCAGGAGATTTTTCTTTTAAACTCACATGAAATATACTTTGGTTTTTATAGCAAGTTTATTTGCCTTTGTAACTTTTGCCCAGGAAAAAAGGGATATTGGTTTAACCGCTGGGGCATCATACTACTTGGGCGATTACAACTCTTCGTTCCATTTTATACAGGCACGCCCTCTTTTTGGTGTAGTTTTCAGATACAATAACACATCGTATTACTCGCTAAGGGGTTCAGCTGGTTTAGCTGCCATTGCCGGATCGCATAATCCTGCTCCATTTTATCTGCCTGGAGCCACACCCTCCTTTGGATCACAAATATATGTTTTCGATGGGGTTACTGAAATTAACTTTTTACCCTTCGACACGAAGCAGGGCGAAAAAAAGAATCATAGTCCCTATGTTGTTCTGGGTGCAGGGCTTACAATCGCAAATGGAGCGCCCCTTTTCCATATTCCCTTTGGCATTGGTTACAAATACGCATTTGGCAATCGAATTTCTATTTCCGCAGAATGGACGCTTAAAAAAACATTTAGCGATAGTATGGATGGATACATAAACCCAAGCAATGGCAACACCTCATTAGTTCACAATAACGATTGGATTTCGGTTGCAGGAATAAACTTAATGTACAGGCTTTACAGTAAAAAGGCCTTATGCCCTGTATACCAATAAGCACAAAAGAATTTCTATGGTATCAGTAAAAGATATTGATAAAAGTAGGTTGCCTAAACATGTTGCCATAATTATGGATGGCAATGGCCGTTGGGCTCGAGAAAGAGGAATGCCCAGAGCATACGGCCACCAGAATGGGGCAAAAGCTGTAAGGGCTACCATTGAAATTGCTGTAGAATTGGGTATAGAGTACCTTACTCTGTACGCTTTCAGCACCGAAAATTGGAATCGGCCTAAACTCGAAATCGAATCACTCATGTCGTTGTTGGTCTCAACAATCGATTCTGAGTCCAAGTCGCTGATTGAAAACAATATTCGAATAAAAATAATTGGCGACACAAGCACCCTACCCCAATCGGTTCAGAAAAAACTCAATAAAGTGCTTGAGCAAACTCAACACTTAACCGGACTAACCCTTATTGTTGCACTGAGCTACAGTTCGAAGTGGGAAATTACTGAAGCCACCAAGATAATAGCACAGCAGTGCCTGGAGGGGAAAGTTAAAGCAACTGAAATAAATCAGGAACTCCTTAACCAGCACCTTACCACAGCGGGAATTCCCGACCCCGAATTACTGATTCGCACCAGTGGCGAATTCAGAATAAGTAATTTTTTGCTTTGGCAAATAGCCTATTCCGAACTCTATTTTACCAAAACACTTTGGCCCGATTTCAATAAAGCAAGTTTTATTGAGGCTATCATCGATTTTCAACAGAGGGAACGCAGATTTGGAAAAACAAGCGAACAACTGTAATTTTTATACATTTTAACTTGCCACACCCAAACCCCTTTACTAAATTTGTCGCACTTTGGCCAAACCATATTGCTTACAACAATACGCGCAACCATTGTCCGTTATTGCTGTACTTAATTATTTATGAAAAATAAAACGATGAATAAAACGATATTCGTAATTGCACTTCAACTGTTTTTAGCAGCCTCCCTCACGTATTCGCAACAACCAACTTTTTCATACAGCAATCCCGAGGATTTTACCATTAAAAGCATTACAGTCTCTGGAATTAAGTTCCTCGACCCCAATGTAATAATTTCACTTTCCAACCTGTCTCTTGGCGACACCATTAGCATTCCGGGTGAGGATATTACAAAGGCAATTAAGAAGCTGTGGGACCAAGGCCTTTTCTCAGATGTAAATATTTCTGCCACACGAATTGACGGGAAAGACATATATCTCGACATTTACCTGCAAGAACTCCCACGTATTAGCGCTCTTGACATAAAAGGGGTCAAAAAAAATGATATTAAAGACATTAAGGAACTTATTAGCCTCAGAATCGGCAGTCAGGCCACCGACAATGTTCTCGACAATGCCGTACGCCATATTAAAAAACATTACAGAAGCAAAGGCTACTTAAATGCAAGCGTTGATATTGAACAGGTTAATGACACAATGATTTCAAATGGTGTAAGAATCACCTTCAATATTGACAGGAAAAACAAAGTAAAAATCAAGAGCATTACATTCGAGGGAAACAACGCCTATTCCGATGCCAGGTTACGTAGAGCCATGAAAAAAACCAAACGTAGGGATTGGAATATTTTTAAAGCCTCGAAACTCATTGAAAGCGACTATGACGACGATAAGTTGAAAATTGGTGAATTCTATAATGAGCATGGCTACCGCGATGCCCGAATTATTAGCGACTCCATTTTTGTTGTAAACCATAAACGTATTGGAATCCACTTTGTAATTGACGAAGGCAGACAATACTTTTATAGAAATATTGCCTGGGTTGGAAATAGCAAACTGCCCGAC
This sequence comes from Bacteroidales bacterium, assembly GCA_037442025.1. GTDB lineage: Bacteria > Bacteroidota > Bacteroidia > Bacteroidales > Tenuifilaceae > UBA2287. Next base: position 9,749 of record JBBIRB010000002.1, read on the forward strand.
GAAGCACTAAACGAGCTACTTGGAATAAAACAGGGCGATGTTTACGACAAAACGCTTCTCGAAAAGCGGTTGTTTACCGATGAAAACTCCATATCAACCATATACATGGACGATGGCTACCTATTCTTTCAACTCGAACCTACCGAGGTACGTGCCCAAAACGACTCCATTGATATTGAAATGCGAATTTTCGAGGGCGAACAGGCAACCATTAATAAAATAATTATCGCTGGAAATACAAAAACCCACGAGCATGTAATTCGGAGGGAATTGTACTCGAAACCTGGCGACCTTTTCAGCAAAACCAATATTACCCGATCCATTAGAGAACTAGCTACCATGGGCCATTTCGACCCTGAAAAGCTGGATGTTAAGCCCCTTCCCAACCCAGCCGATGGAACAGTTGATTTAAAGTTTATTTTAGAAGAAAAGGCAAACGACCAGCTGGAAGTATCGGGAGGCTGGGGAGGCAACATGTTTGTTGGCACCATTGGCGTTCGCTTTTCCAATTTCTCAATTGGCAGGGTTTTCGAAAGGAAAGCATGGCGACCTGTTCCTACCGGCGATAGCCAAACCCTGAGCATCAGGGCTCAAACCAATGGGCAGCAGTACCGGGCGGTAAGTATGACCTTTGTTGAACCTTGGCTTGGAGGGAAAAAACCTACCAATTTTTCGCTCTCACTATACCATACCATCCAGGATAGAAGTAAATTCTTCTTATCGGCCACCCAACAATACATGAAAGTAACTGGAGGAGCAATAGGATTGGGAACCCGCCTTAAACGGCCCGACGACTATTTTACTCTTCAGCACGAGGTAGGCTTACAAAACTACGTACTTCGCGATTGGGATTATTTCATTTTTAAAACAGGAACCTCAAATAACTTAAGTTACAAGGTAACTCTTGGGCGTAATTCGGTTGACCAACTAATTTACCCCCGCCGTGGTTCGAACCTGAGCCTTTCGCTACAGTTAACTCCACCATACTCCCTTTTAAGCGGCAAAGATTTTTCAAAAATTACAACCCCAGGAGAAAAATACAAGTGGATTGAATACCACAAGTGGTCTGCCCGTATTCAGTGGTACCAAACTATTATCGAAAAACTTGTTCTTCACACAAACGCACAGTTTGGTGCGCTTAGTTACTATAACGAGGATATTGGTTACTCTCCTTTCGAGGGCTTCTACTTGGGTGGCGACGGTATGTCGGGCTATAACCTTTACGGTAGGGAAACCATTGGGCTTAGAGGTTACACCAATGGCTCGTTAACGCCAACAGTTCAAGGAGTTCAACAAGCAAACATCTATAACAAGTATACCATTGAGTTGCGATACCCCTTAAGCCTTCAGCCACAAGCAGCTATATATATTTTAGCATTTGGCGAAGCTGGAAACTCGTGGTACAACATTAAAACCTACAAACCCTTTAATGTTCATAGGTCATTTGGTATTGGAGCAAGGTTCTTTTTACCTATGATTGGCATGCTGGGAGTTGATTGGGGTTATGGTATCGACAGGGTTCCTGGGTTCGAAAAGGCACACAAAGGTCAGTTCCACTTCCAAATTGGCATGCCATTTTAACCCTTTTTAAATATTACCTGCTCTTTTTTTGGCAAGGTTGTTGAAAATAAGCATTCGGTATAAACAGATAATTTGAAATAACCTAATAAAATCAAACACCATGAAAAGGATTCTTACCACTACCCTTTTATTGCTTATTGCCATGGCGGGGTTCAGTCAAAAGTTTGCCTTTGTCGACACGGACTTTATACTCAAAAAAATACCTTCTTATCGATCAGCTCAGGAACAGCTCGACAGGATAGCATCCCAGTACCAAAAAGAGATTGAGGAAAAATATGCTGAAATCGATAAACTGTACAAAGCATTTCAGGCCGAAAAGGTACTCCTAACCGAAGAAATGAAAAATAAGCGCGAAGAGGATATAATTCAACGCGAACGCAGTGTTAAAGACCTACAAATGAAATATTTTGGTCGCGAAGGACTCCTTTTCAAAAAAAGGGAAGAACTTGTTAAGCCATTACAAGATCAAGTTTTTAATGCAGTGAAGGAAATTGCCACTGAGGGCGGATTTGCCATCATTTTCGACTCAGCCTCCTCACCCAATATGATTTATACAAATCCTCGCTACGACAAAAGCGACGAGGTGCTGAAAAAACTTGGTTACAACTAAAATTGTTCTATTTTTGTGTAGCAAAACTTAACTAAAAACAGCCAATACGATGAAGACCTTTCTGAAGATTTTTGTAGTTACAGGATTAATCCTGCTTTCGGGCAGCACTTACGCTCAAACCCCTAAATTCGGCCATATTAATGTACAGGAACTTATATCGCTCATGCCCGAGCGCGACAGCGCTGAAGTTAGGTTAAGGGCCTACGGCAAAGATTTGTCGGAACAAATTGAGCAATTGCAAGTTGAATACAACAATAAGGTGCAAAATTATTTGCAAAAAAAGGACACTTTTACCCAAGCCATCCGCGAAATGCGCGAAAAGGAAATTAATGAACTCGAACAACGGATTCAGGAGTTCCAACAAACTGCTCAACAGGAGTTTCAACGTATGCAGGGTGAACTTATGCGCCCCATAATTGAGAAAGCCGATGCCGCCATTAAAAAAATTGGCAAAGCCAATGGATTTCTCTACGTATTCGATGTTAGCACCGGCGGAGTGGTATACTTTTCCGAAGCCAGTACTGACATTATGCCTCTTGCTAAAAAAGAACTGAACATTAAAAAGTAAACATATTTTTAATATCAAGCAGCTCAATTGTCCGTGGCAATTGAGCTGCTTGCATAATGG
>JBBIRB010000002.1:12667-44392 GCA_037442025.1 Bacteroidales bacterium
ACCTTAGAGCTAACTACAATATACCATTTGTGGGCATGGAGCCCGCTATTAAGCCTGCGGCACTTGGGACAAAAACCCGTTCGGTTGGTGTGCTAGCTACGGCAGGCACTTTTAACGGAAAACTATACAGGGAAACAAGCCAGAAATTCGCAGCCCATGTTAAGGTAAACTACCAAGTTGGAGAAGGCTTAGTAGAACTGGTTGAGCAGGGCAAGGCCAATACCTCTGAAGCAAAAGCCCTTCTCATGAACTACATTCAACCCATGCTCGACGAAAACATTGATCACCTTGTGCTGGGTTGTACGCACTACCCCTTTTTTATACCTGTGCTAAATGAAATACTACCCTCTCATATAAAAGTAATAGATCCGGCACCTGCTGTAGCACAACAAGCAGTTAGAGTAATGGAGCATATGGGAAATCTACAACTTGTATCAAAACTTTCAATCAGATTTTATTCAAGTGGTGATAATGATACGTTAAAAAAAATTGCTCAAGAAATTGATGATATTAGATTAAATGCAAACAATCAAAACTTCATAGGTAATTTTAATTGCGATGCAACAAAGGCTATATAAATTTATTCGTGTTAGTTAAAGGCCACATTGCATTATTGTAACTATTCATTTTGCATGTTGTTAAAACAGAGGGGTTTATTGAAATTCGCTTCAATAAACCCCTCTGCTTTCAGGGATAATAAAGATTACAAACCCTTTTTTCCAACAATTTTTGGCACTATGCCTAATATTTAACTAAAGCCTCTCCCTATCAGGGTTTATTAATGGGCACTCGCGCCTAAGAAAGACCCACGCAAACCGGAATTAGTTGTAGACAAACCGATGCTATGTACAACGAAGTTTCAAACTGAGTTTGGTGTGCAACTAACCTTTTGAATTAAAGAAGTTCGGTTTTATCGTTAACATGATCCATCCCCAATATGTGTGAGTGCTATTTCCTTTTCCCACACCTTTAAGTATTTCAAGCGATTCGGACGGAATTAAAAACGAGAAGCCCGTTCTTATAGCAGCCCCCTTAAACAATTCGTGTGAGTATATTATATCAACCTCACTGCCTAAATTTTTATTTAAAGCCTTAAAACCGCTTGTAAAAGTAGGATCAGCATAATTTGATGTTAATCTAAAAAAATGATAGTCTAAAAGCAACGTCCCCTTGGCACCAAGTGTGTATTTAAATTTTAAATATAAATCACTTAAACCACCATCATCCATTGGATCGCCCGAAAACATGAACTGATTCATATTACCATAAAATTTGTAGCGGGCACCATACATTATATCGAAAGTATGATCTTTTGCATTGTAACTTGGATTGGTATTAGAAGCATCGTGCCCCGAAAAATAATCAACACCGCCGGTAATATTTAACTTTTCGCCCGCTGAAACGGTCAAATCAATACCCGCAAAGTATGCGGAAATTTCCTGCCCTTTTTTGTTTTTTCCATTTTGATAATAGAGCCTTGGAGATAGTTCTACACTACCAAAATCGTAATATAGGTTGGAACCATACGTTCCCGTCATATAAATAGTGGATGTAGTTCCTTCTTTTTGATATCCTGTTCCAATTGCTATAAGTGTTATTTTTAATTTCTCAGTTAACTTTTTGTCAAAATGAGCAAAATTCAGAGTCTTAATCCTATTTTTGTCTGTATGGAAATCATTCCCAAAAATATTCTCCGATCTGTTATTTAATGATAATCCAAGATCAAAACGCCACGAACTCATTTGCTTTTTATATACTAGTGCATCATAAGTTAATCCACTTTGTACCCAGTCGCGGGTGCTTAGTATTCTTTGATCATCGTAAGAAAGTTCTTGCCTTCCAATTCTAACGGATGATGATTGCGATGTTTTCATTTCAATCCACGATTCATAAACATCAATTCCCTTGGTGCTTCCATAGGAACCTGTACTATTGTAAATATTATCATCACCCCAAACATTAATATTTTGCAGTGTTAATTTGGATTTAAATTGGTCATTGGTGAAACCAAATGTTATTCGGCTCCGCTGGCTTATAAAAAACGCAGCATCCGAATCTGCTACGGGTAATCTGCCAAATCCATGGCGAGCTTCGCCCCTGGTTCTGAATTCCCCATTTACTGTAAACTGGCCAAATACATAATGAGCGGAGATTAATAGTAAAAATCCGGTAAAAAAAATTCTTGAGAGCTTCATATTTTCAAAATTTTATAAAATTAAACAGTTGATCCGTTTTAGCTACTAGGTGTTTTATTATTCGAATTCACGTTTTGACTCAATTATTACTTCAAGTAGAAAGGAAAGCAAAATGAAATTCTGGCAATAGTGCTTTGATAGAAAGTGGTTGTGATTGTCACAAATTAGCATGTGCTGAGACATTGATTAACCTGTGGATTTATTCTCTACTTTTAGGCAAAAAATTATTCTGACTTACTTTGAAAAATTTTTCAAATATAAAACATAGAACTGTTTCCTGAAAGCATGATAAATTCTAACAAATGGAGTATTCCAACTTAAATTATGACACTTTCTACCTATGCCCTCGGAAATTTTAAAACCCGGTTTAAACATTAGTTTTTTTAAACCCTAATGTTTAAACCGGGTTGAGTTTTTAAATTTTCAAAATCGCTTCCTTTCTGGTAACTATTTCAGCAATTTTTTGATAAAAACTTCTGTTTCGCCAGCCGCTTTCTGCATCACCTCTTCAATTAAACCACCAAAGGGCTTTGCCATTAGCTTTGAATTCATCCGGGTTATATATGTTTTTCCGTTTGATTTTTCGTATATAGCTACCCTACAAGGCATTAGAGGGGACACTATGCGCTCATCATCTTTTTCTAAAATTAATGCCGAATATTTTGATGAACACAATTCGTAAATTTTTACAGCTCTGACATTGTGACCAAAACCTTCCAAAACCTTTTGCATATCGTGAATTCCGGCTACCTTCCAATTTGCGGCTTTAACCTCTGCCTCAAATTCTTCAACTGTTTTATCAAAAGTATATTTACTTTCATCCTCCATCATCATAAGCGATGGGGCACTTATAAAAATAATTACCCCCGTTAATAAAAGTCCTGCAATAAAACTTCCAATCCCGATTAAAACATTTGTTCTCATAATCATTAATTTTAATTGTTTATATTTGTTGTTAACATTATATGCTAGCCGCACATATTTACACCCGCAAATATATGCATATTTACATATCTAACAATGTAGATATGTGATTTTTTTAAAAATATTTTTTTATCATCCTGTAATCTTGTGCATTATGAATGAAACAATTTTTGATTTACTAGACTATTTAAGGGAAAAAAGCGAGGTTTACGACCTAGCAATTCGAAAAAAGTATAACCTAAACGAATCAGATTACTTTTTTTTTATTGCGCTTAAAAAGTGTGACTGTATTAACAGCTGCATAATGGCAAAGGGTATGGGTATATCACTGTCGAGGGTAAGCAGGATTATAGATAACCTTGTAAAAAAAGGGCTGCTGTTTAGAACTACCGATGAAAAAGATCGGCGGTCAATAAAAGTTAAACTCTCCCCCTCAGGAGTCCAACTATTAATAAAAATTAATACTGAACGAAGTAACGCTGAATCCAAGTTGTTTCAACAGTTGGATCAAGCAAACGTTAAAACCATAAAACAATCCGTTCAAAAACTAATTGATTTGCTATAGAGGTATATGATTAAAAGTCTCTTCTTTTACACCTACCCTGATAGCATATGCTTGAAGCAGTGCGTATGTGTTTGACGCATAAAACCATACAGTAGCCGAGTTTCAAATGGGTAGTTTCGGGGGGGCGGTATAGGTACAGCCTTTTAGCATTTGAACAGCTCAGTAACAGCCTCAGCCTAATTGGGGTTCTTGTTTCATCTGCTTATATTATCATCCTTATACCAACCACTATAGATTAAATAGCTAAGTGCAATGCGCTCATTCAGGTTGCGAGCCTGCTCGGAATCAACTTTTTTAACAAACTTAGCTGGGCTTCCTGCATAAAGGCATCCGGGCTCAATAACCATATCGTTAAGAACAACCGAATTTGCGGCAATTATAGCTCCCTCGCCAATTATTGCATTATCGAGAATAACCGAGCCAATGCCAATTAAACACCCCCGCTTTAGCGTTGCACCGTGAATACATGCATTATGTGCAATGGTAACATCGTCTTCAATAACGCTAACCGATTTCTGGTAGGTTGTATGAATAACTGCATTATCCTGAACGTTTACCCTGTTGCCCAGTCGAATTGAATTAACATCGCCACGTAAAACAGCACCATACCATATGCTGCAGTCGTTGCCCATTTCCACGTCGCCAATCAGAACGGCGGTTTCAGCCAGAAAGCAATTTTCACCAACCCCTGGGGTAATGCCTTTCAAATTTCGTATAATAGCCATAGCTGTTTTTTCGGCAAAGTTAATCCAAATAATATTTCACTCCGAAACCGATTTAACTCTAGTTAACATTGCGATAAAAATGTTTTAAAATATGACATTTATCGATTTACCATTGTATAAAATGGTTAATTTTGTTCCCGAGTTAAATCAATCAAGCATCAACTAAGACACTACCTATCAAACATTTAGAATATTTAAGGTGCTTTTATCAGGCCTTTTACTTCTAAACTAAATGAAAGGAAAATCAACCAAATTACAAACCAGTTATGGACAAACACAAACAGGTACTCGAACTTGAAAATGTGGTTATTCGGTTCTCGGGCGACTCGGGCGATGGAATGCAGCTCACCGGAACCCTATTTTCCGACGCATCGGCTTTATTTGGCAATGGCGTAAGTACTTTCCCCGATTACCCATCGGAAATTAGGGCACCACAGGGCACAATTGGTGGCGTTTCGGGATTTCAAGTGCATATTGGCAATAAAAAGGTAAATACCCCTGGCGACTTTTGCGATGTACTTGTAGCCATGAATCCAGCAGCTCTTAAAGCAAATGCCAATTGGGTGAAAGGAGGAGGAACCATTATAGTTGACAGTGACACCTTTAATGAAAAGGGTTACCAACGTGCTGGTTATAAAACCACCGACGCTGTAGCTGAACTGAAACTCGAAGACTACAAGGTAATTTTTGCTCCCATTACCAATTTAACCAAGGAGAGTCTGAAGGAAACTGATTTGGACAATAAGAGTATAGTTCGCAGCAAGAACATGTTTGCTCTGGGAATGGTATACTACATGTTCGACCGCCCCCTTAAATTTACTGAGCATTTCTTCGAAGATAAGTTTAAAACAAAGCCTCACGTTATAAATGCCAATAAGAAGGTGCTTCGCGATGGTTTCAATTATGCAGCTAATATACAGGCAATAGCCAACACCTACAAAATTCCTGCTGCCACAAGTATACTCAAAGGAGTATATCGTAACATTAATGGTAATACCGCAACCGCATGGGGATTTATAGCCGCTGCCGAAAAAGCGAAATTACCCTTATTCTGTGGTTCTTACCCAATTACTCCTGCTACCGAAATTCTTATTGAACTTTCTAAACGTAAAGATTTGGGCGTAAAAACCCTACAGGTTGAGGACGAAATAGCAGGGATTTGCACAGCCATTGGTGCTGCTTATGCAGGTAATTTCGCCGTTACAACCACTTCGGGACCTGGTCTTTCGTTAAAATCCGAGGCAATAGGCCTTGCAGTTATGACCGAATTGCCTTTGGTAATTGTGGACGTACAGCGTGGTGGCCCATCGACTGGATTACCTACTAAAACAGAGCAGAGCGACCTGTCGCAGGCTCTATATGGTCGAAATGGCGAGTGCCCACTTGTAATTATTGCAGCAAGCACGCCCAGCAACTGTTTCGACTATGCTTTCGAAGCTTCAAAAATTGCGTTGGAACACATGGTCCCCGTTATGCTACTGACCGACGGTTACCTAGCCAATGGCAGTGAGCCATGGCTTGTACCTAGCATGAAAGACTTTCCTGAAATAAAGCCCCCCATTGTACCCGAAGGCACCCAAAACTACCTTACCTATGAGCGCGACCCTGAGCGGCTCAACCGTCGCTGGGCTTTCCCAGGCAAAAAGAGCCTTGAACATAGAGTTGGTGGACTTGAAAAGGATTTTCTGAAAGGAACCGTTTCTCATGACCCAATGAACCACCAACGCATGACCGATATGAGACAGGCCAAGGTTGAAAAGGTTCAGGAGTTTATTCCAAAGCAGGAGGTACTTGGAAACCAGGAGGGTGAATTGCTGATTATAGGCTGGGGTGGAACATATGGGCATTTGCTAACAGCTGTACAAGAAATGAGGGCAGAAGGCAAAGATGTAACCCTATGCCACTTTAATTATATTAACCCATTACCGAGTAATACTCGCGAAATTTTTAAGCGATACAAAAAATTGGTTGTTTGTGAGCTGAATATGGGACAAATGGCCAACTACTTACGAATGAACTTCCAAGAGTTCAACTACCTACAATTCAACAAGGTGCAAGGCCTGCCATTTACTGTTGTTGAACTTAAAGAAAAATTCAACCAAATTCTGGAGGGTAAATAATCATGGGAAAATACAACTATACACCACAAGATTTTAAAAGCGATCAGGAAGTACGTTGGTGCCCTGGCTGTGGCGACCACGCTGTACTTAATTCAGTTCACAAGGCCCTACCCGAAATATCGGAAATACTCGACTACAGCCGCGAGCGCTATGTTTTTGTTTCTGGAATTGGCTGTTCGAGCCGTTTCCCATACTACATGAACACCTTTGGTTTCCACGGAATACATGGTCGTGCTTCAGCTATTGCTACTGGAATTAAGGTGGCCAATCCTCGCTTAAGCGTTTGGCAAATCACTGGCGATGGCGATGCCCTTGCAATTGGTGGAAATCATTTCATTCATGCGGTTCGCAGAAATATCGACATTAACATCCTGCTTTTTAATAACGAAATTTACGGTTTGACTAAGGGTCAATATAGTCCCACTTCAAAACTAGGTTCTGTTACAAAAACATCGCCCTTCGGAACGGTTGAGCATCCTTTTCGCCCGGGCGAATTGGTAATTGGAGCCCAGGGTACCTTTTTTGCCCGTTCGCTCGACGTTGAAGTGAAACTCACTTCTGAGATTATGATTGAGGCAGCTACCCATGACGGAACCTCGGTTGTTGAAATTCTTCAGAACTGTGTTATTTACAACGATCGTACCCATGCCGCCATAATCGATCGCGAATTCCGCGATGATAGAGTTGTTGTTCTCCGCCATGGTGAGAAAATGATTTTTGGAAAAGATAAGAACAAAGGGTTGGTGCTGAATGGCTTGAGTCTTAAAGTAGTTACCATTGGCGAAGATGGTTACACTTTAAATGACATTATGGTTCATGATGCCTACGAACCAAACCCAGGCGTTCATATGATGCTCGCCAACATGAGCTACCCTGAATACCCAGTTGCCCTGGGTGTAATTCGCAAGGTAAGACATTCTACCTACGATGATAACGTTCGCGATCAGGTACTCGAAATCCAAAAAACTGCAAAAATCACCTGCGTTGACGACCTTTTAAACAGCGGAGAAGTTTACGAATTGAAATAAACTTACCAAGATTATTATAAAGAGAGGCTGGTGCCTCTCTTTATTTTTTTATTGCCGCAACCAACAACTCCAATTGGTAGGGATTTTCCTCAGCTGCAGTACCCACAACAACCATACTAGCTCCAGCATTTTTTGCATCGCGAAGTTGCTGTGGGCTCCTTAGCCCACCTCCTACTATTAAAGGGATGGACACATTTGCTCTTACTTTTTCTATTATTGCAGGCGGAACAGGTGATTGAGCACCGCTGCCGGCTTCTAAATAAATAACTTTTAAGCCTAAAAGTTCTCCGGCTACTGCAGTTGCAACTGCAATGTCGGGCTTATTTGCTGGAATAGGCTTAGTATTACTAATATACTGAACAGAAGTGGTTACACCCCCATCAATTAATATATAGCCTGTTGGGATTATTTCAACTTGGCCTCCTTTAATACGCATGGCCACCTGTATGTGGTTACCAATCAGAAACTCCGGGTTCCTACCCGATATTAGAGTCAGAAACAGCATTGCATCGACATGGGGAGTGTACTGCAACGCGCTCCCGGGAAAAAGAATGAGGGGGAGCGATGAGTTGGACTTAATATTTTTTGCTATTTCTGATACATCGGTTGACACTAAACTACCACCAAGCAAAATGGTATCGACTCCGAAAGCTAATGCCCTTGTGCACAGTTCATTTACCTTACTAACATTCAATTTTTCGGGATCTAAAAGCAGTGCAAACGAACACTGGCTCTGATTCTCAAGAAGCTTGTGGTATAGCATACCTACAGAGTTATTGATTTGGGATCGAAGCAAACCCAAACCACATTAAAGTAACCAACATACGTATAATGCAATTTAAATTGCTGAACGAAGCCACCCAAACGAACGGAAGCTGAAAGAACACCACTTGGCTCAATGTTCAATATGGGGCGAATATTCATTTCGGTACCACTCAGCCCTTCCATCCCTGGCAATTTATAAAGCGCTTCTTTTGCGCTCCATATAAGAGCCAATCGTTTATTGTCGGTTAATTCGACCCACTTATTCTCCCTGGCAGATAGATATTTATGAGCAACATGTGAAAATGGTCGCGAATAGGATTCGATATCGATGCCAACATACCCGCTGGGACTTACAATTACAGCAACTAACGGATACGAATGGGTTATTGACAAGTGAGCCTTTGAGAAAGCAAGAAAAGGTCGCCGCGATGGATGGTATTTAACCAGGTTGTTATACCCAAATTCCCGAATAAGGGTACGTGCTGCAAGCCATTCGAGCCTTCTTCGGGGATGGGTAATGCGATCGAGACCTGGGAAAAGTGTTCCACCAACAAACTCCTTCAGTTGGCTTTCGGTTTCTTCAACCCGCCAAATTCCCATAACATATTGGCCATTCCGTATAATTTCTATAAGTGCCATGCCCTATCACCTTTCCCACCTAACCGTTTCCATCAGGTAAATTAAATCTTGGCCGAAAAAATCGATGGCAGGTGCAAGTGAATCCTTATTTGGTGTTGCAGAGAAATAGAGGGCTCCCCTTAAAAAATGGCGCGACGAATCGGTTACATAGAATTGCCACGAACTCGCAGCATTTCCTTTAACCTGGTATAAAATTCCGAATACTCTGGCCGAATCATTTGAAAAAAAACGCTCATTAATGGCATCGGCCTTTTGAACATGCTTATAAGTTAGCTTGTATGTGTCCTCTATCAGGGAGTCGAGTCGGCCTCGAGCATCTTTATAACTTAAATGGATTCGCGCTTTATGCTTGGGAAAGTGAATATTAATCCAATACTTTTCTGAAATTGCCGATTGATCGGGCTCAATACTTCCGTAGTTAGGATACATAAATCGGTAGGGAAATACTGAGTCGAAAGGTTTATATGTTTTTTCTGGAAAATCGATCCGAAAATATCCTCGCGGCTTAGGCATACTAGGTCCGCTACATGCACTAAATGCTGCAAGTATTGAAAGAGCAACAATAGTTGCACTTAACCATTTAAATTGAAAAGAATCCACCAATTTCCCTTTATTCAAGTTAAAGTATTAAGTTCATGCAAATTTATAATAATGGGTTACTGTCCACCGGCAGTAACCTTAACGCGCTTAATTCTCTTATTATCAACCGAATCAATATTGAATCGGAAACTGCCATGGTTTATTGTGTCGTTCTTAGCAGGTATTTGGCCAGTTATTTCAAGTATTAACCCTGCAAGCGTTTCGGCTTCTCCTCTTACACTGTCAAATATAGTATCATCGAGGTTTAAAACTTTACAAAAATCATTTAAAAGTATTTTCGCTTCAAACATGTAGGTATTGTCATCGATTTTTGTGTACAGCATAGCCTCATCGTCGGACTCATCGGAAATTTCACCCACAATTTCCTCGAGTATGTCTTCGAGAGAAATAATTCCACAAGTGCCACCATACTCATCTACAACAATGGCCATGTGTATTCGATTGCTTTGAAATTCAGACAGAAGCCCGCTAATTTTTTTGCTTTCGGGCACAAAGTATGGCTTCCTCAGAAGGTTCTGCCAAGCATAATCCTCGTCCTGGTCGATATGAGGTAAGAGGTCCTTTACATATAGAACACCCTTAATATTGTCGAACGACTCGTCGAAGATAGGAATACGGCTATAGCCCGACTCCACAACCGTAGCTTTTAACTTATTGAAACTGGTAGATATATCGAGCGCAACCACATCGAGTCGAGGTTTCATTATTTCACTTACATGAGTATGCCCAAAGGTTGCAATACCTTTGAGAAGCTTCTTCTCTTCGGGCTGGTGCCCAGAGGTAATTTCGAGAGCCTGACTGAGGTCGTCGATAGAAATTCTTTTCTGCCTAGCCGATATTCGCTTGCCAACAAATGCAGTCTTTGTCAGTAAAAAAGATAGTGGAGCAAAAAATCCGTTTATTACTAGCATTGGGAATGCCATTACTTTACTGAAAGGCAAAGGACGAGAGGTAGCTAATATTTTGGGCATTATTTCGCCAAACAGAAGTAAAAGAGCTGTTATTAAAATAACTTGAAAAATGAAGCCAATCAATTTAGCCTGGCTAAAATCGACCAACGAATTGGTTACAAACGCTGAAATAACAATTATTGCAACGTTAACAAAGTTATTGGCAATAAGAATTGTAGCTAAAAGTTTTTCGGGTTTATCGAGTAGATTCAATACTATTTTCCCTTTTTTATCGGAACTTTCTTGCATTCGTTTTATTTCGGAAGGGGATAGCGAAAAGAAGGCAGCCTCAGAACCAGAAATGAGTGCCGACATGAAGAGCAGCAAAAGAATAGAAACTATTCCCACTATTGCTGCCAACGAGAGCGGATAAAACTGAATGCTAAAAAGAATGGTTTTACCAAACAACAGAAAAGGTTCCGATTCCAAATTACTCTAGTATTAGTTAAAAACTATCACCTTTAGAAAGGTAAATCGTCGGCACCATCAGCCCCAGGAATTTCTGGCTCAATAGGGTCGGTCATTGGAGATATAGGTTGAGAAGAACCTTTAGTTGCTTGCTGTTCACCAGTACCCGATGGCCCCAGAAATCGGAAGGTTTGGCATTGAACTTCGGTGAAATAGCGTTTGGCTCCGGTTTCTTTGTCTTCGTAAGAAGATGTTCGGAGCTTCCCCTCCACATAAAGGAGTTTGCCTTGCTTTACGTATTTCTCAACAATTTCCGCTTGTCCCCTCCAAACCACAATATTATGCCATTCAGTAACTGTTTGCCGTTGACCACTTTTATCGGTATAGGATTCGTTGGTGGCTAGAGGAAATCTTGCCACTGTTACGCCACCTTCAAGGTGCCTTATTTCGGGGTCTTTCCCAACATTTCCAATCAGAATAACTTTATTTAAGCTCATGGGTTCAGTTTTATGTTCAATGTGTAAAGTTACAAAAATAATAGGTTAGTACAATGCCGCAAACTAGTCAATTAAAACGATGTAATAACAAACCCAACGTAATCTATTCAATTTGTGTTCGCTATTTTATTGAATTTTCCTTATCTGAATTAATCATATATTTTTCAAATGGTTCTGCAGCCATAAAGTTATGAATAACTATTGGAACCGATAAATTGCCAACTTCAGCAATTCTATATATACTGTAATGGCGACTTACTACCGAATTGGGTTTATTTATTTCAACTATTAAAAACCTTACATGCAAATTCTGATGGCTTAACTTATGAGGAATTACAGATGTGAAATGGTTAATGTAAACCCCTCCTTTACCAAAAAGCCTACGCCATTGAGGCAGGGCTATCATTTCTTCAAGTGAAATATTCCCGTCTGTTTCTATTAAAGGAAATTGGTAAAGCGATTGCCAAATATCCTTCCCTTCTCTCTTCGATAAGAATGTGTACTCCTTGCATTTAATTATAATAAAGGTTAGATACCTATCTCGCACCTTCAGTTTGGCAGCCTTTATTGGCAATTTTGAAACTAAGTTATTTCTGAATGCGTAGCAAACAGTATTAAAAGGGCAACCCTTGCAAAATGGCGACAGAGGTACACATTGTAGCGCCCCAAAGTCGAGCAGCGCCTGATTGAATAAATTTGCTTTTCCCGTGGGCATAAGTTCATGAACAATTTGGTAATATACGCCCTTGCCTTTCGCTGTAAAAGGGGAGTCGAACAAACCAAAAAATCTAGAAATAACACGATACACATTGCCATCGATGGCCGGTACTGGAATATTGAAGGCGAAGGAGGCTATTGCACCAGCAGAATAGGGGCCCAACCCCGGAATGTGAAGAAGATCAGAATACGACTTAGGCAAAACACCATTATGCTTTTCAATGACCCATCGTGCACCTTTTTGTAAATTACGGGCTCTAGTATAATAACCCAAACCCTGCCATACTTTCAGCACCTTATCCTCGTTGGCATTGGCCAAATGACTTATGGTTGGGAATTCCTCAATGAAACGCAAATAGTACTTAGTGCCCTGGCCCACTCGAGTTTGCTGCAGAATAACCTCCGAAACCCATATAAGGTAAGGATCAGTAGTATTTCGCCAAGGTAAATCCCTTCGGTTTTTTTGGTACCATTCGAGAAGCACACGACTAAATTCCATCAAATCAGATTTTAACAAAAATTTTTATTGCAAAATAATAGATTTGAATTTTATTTATAAGTATAAATCGCTTATATTTGCAGTCCGAATTTCACGAATTAACCATAATTTATTGATAATTAAAGATTTTTAAAAATGACAAAAGCTGATATCGTAAACGAGATTTCTAAGAGCACAGGAATCGAAAAGGTAACCGTTCAGAGAACTGTTGAGGCTTTCATGGAATCCGTTAAGGACTCTTTAGTAAAAGAGAAAAACGTATACCTACGTGGGTTTGGTAGTTTCATCGTTAAAAAGCGCGCTAAGAAAACTGCACGTAATATTTCGAAGAACACCACCATTATCATTCCTGAGCATTTCATTCCTTCTTTTAAGCCTGCTAAATCTTTCGTTTCTAAGGTTAAGAACCACGTAAAGAAGTAATTTATTAACTCTAATACAATACGAACATGCCAAGCGGAAAGAAGAGAAAGAGGCATAAAATGGCAACCCACAAGCGCAAAAAACGCTTACGTAAGAATCGCCATAAAAAGAAAAAATAGCACTATTCTAAGAGTAGTTGCATAGTTCACAGTCACCTACAGCCAACCTAAGGGGCAAATCTGTTCTTTAGGTTGGTGTTGTTTAGTACCTAGTTATATTAACCTTCTAACTCATTCGAAGTGAATACCGAGCTTGTAATTGATGTACGTGCTTCTGAAATTGCTATAGCTCTTCTGGAAAATAAGCAGCTGGTTGAGCTCAACAAAGAAAAAAGCAATGTTCAGTTCTCGGTTGGCGACATCTATCTCGGTAAGGTTAAAAAAATTATGCCCGGACTCAATGCAGCCTTTGTTGATGTTGGGTACGAAAAGGATGCATTCTTGCATTATCTCGATTTGGGGCCCCAGTTCCAATCGTTCAATAAATACCTACAGCAAGCAGTATCAAAAAAAGGCAAACCATACTCCATATCAAAAGTTCGATTAGAGCCCGAGATTGATAAAGAGGGGGTTATTACCCAAGTTTTAAATGCTGGGCAAACCGTTTTAGTGCAAATAGCAAAAGAGCCTATTTCGACTAAAGGGCCCAGGCTTAGCGCCGAAATCTCTATTGCCGGCAGGAACATAGTACTTCTACCCTTCTCCGACAAGGTTTCAATTTCTCAGAAAATTTCTTCTGCAGAAGAGAAGAAACGCTTGAAAAGGCTAATGGAAAGCATTATTCCAAAAAACTACGGAGTAATTGTTCGAACCGCAGCAGAAGGCAAAAAGGTTGCCATTCTCGACGCAGAACTCCGCAACCTTATTAAAAAGTGGGAAGTTACATTCGACAAAATTAAGCAAGCCAATACCCCCAGTTTAATTCTGAGCGAATTGAAACGCACCTCAGCCATACTGAGGGATATGCTCAACGTTTCGTTCAACAGCATTAATGTGAACGACGAGGTTATTTACAACGACATTAGGGAGTACATTAATACCATTGCTCCCGAGAAGGAAAAAATTGTAAAATTTTACAATGGCAATGCAGCAATTTTCGAGCATTTTGGGGTTGAAAAGCAAATCAAATCGCTTTTTGGCAAAACCGTTTCGTTTAAAAGCGGAGCCTATCTTATTATTGAACACACTGAAGCCCTGCATGTTATCGATGTAAACAGTGGAAATCGATCCAAGGCCGCATCCGACCAAGAAACCAATGCACTGGAGGTGAACCTTTCAGCAATTGACGAAATAGCCCGCCAATTGAGGCTAAGAGATATGGGAGGAATTATTGTGGTGGACTTCATTGATATGCATCTGAACGAAAACCGCCAAATGGTTTACGAGAAGATGAAGGAGGTAATGGCCCGCGATAAATCGAAGCACAACATTTTGCCCCTAAGCAAGTTTGGGCTTATGCAAATAACCCGCCAGCGAGTTCGTCCAGAAATGCATATTGAAACGCTCGAAAAATGTCCAACATGCAAGGGCAGTGGAGAAATTAGTCCTGTAATTATTTTCGACGAGCAGATTGAGAACAAGTTGGCCCTCTTGGTTAACGAAAAGGGTATAAAAAAATTGAACCTGATGGTTCACCCATACGTTGCCTCTTTTATTACCCGTGGCTTCATTAGCCGAAGGCTAAAATGGGCCTGGCGTTACAAATGCCGATTAAGGGTAATTCCTATGTCGTCGTACCAGTACCTTGAGTACCGCTTTACCGATTCCAACGACAACGAGATTGAATAGTCGCCAACCGAATCCCGCTTCTAAAAAGCGGGATTTTTTTGAGCCCTGTTTCAAACCTAAAAGGTTTTAGTACCTTTGAGACGAACCAATTCAACACTCTTTTGTTCCTTTAGTATTCAACAAAATAATTGAAACCACAATGAGAACCAAACTCTTTTCCCTAGCTATTGTGCTAGTAACAATGGTTGCACATTCGACGTTTGCCCAACTTGAGAACCCCGTAACTTGGAATGTAAGCGCAAAGCACAAAGAGGATAATAGGTACGAATTAACATTTAAGGCCAACATTCAGCATGGTTGGCACCTTTACTCTACCGAACTGCCTGCTGGTGGCCCATTACCCACCGTATTCATTTACACCGAATCGGCCGATTTTAAACCAACTGGCAAAGTAACCGAAACGGGCATACTGAAAAAAGCGCTAGACGAGGTTTTTAATGTTGAAGTTCGCTACTATGCCAATGAGGTTACCTTTACACAGGAAATTGAACTTGCAAAAGGAGTTTCAGGAACAACAATTTCTGGCAATATTGAATACCAGGTTTGCTTTGAGGACAAATGCGTTTTCCACGAAAAGGACTTTACTGTAAAGGTTGGACAAAAGGTAGCTGTAGCCCAAACCGATACGAATGACAACCCTACCGATTCATCGCTTTGGTCGTTCTTTTTCATTGCTTTTTTGGGGGGACTTGCTGGCTTACTCACACCCTGTGTATTTCCAATGATCCCCATGACTGTTTCGTTCTTTCTTAACAAACAAAAGAATCGATTCAATGCTATTCTCAATGCAATAGTATTTGGTGTTAGCATTATTGCCATATACACTTCGCTGGGGCTACTGGTTTCGCTAACCAACCTGGGAGCCGATTTTACCAGCAATATCATTTCGCACTGGATTACCAACACCATTTTCTTTGCACTTTTCCTTGCTTTTGCTGCCTCATTCTTTGGGCTATTTGAAATTGTTCTCCCCAGCAGCCTTTCGACCAGAACCGATGCACAAGCAGAAAAAGGTGGTTTTATAGGCTCTTTCTTCATGGCCCTCACCCTCGTTCTGGTTAGCCTGTCGTGTGTGGGTCCAATTGTTGGTGCATTACTTGTTGAAGCGGCTGCAG
Source organism: Bacteroidales bacterium (assembly GCA_037442025.1). GTDB lineage: Bacteria > Bacteroidota > Bacteroidia > Bacteroidales > Tenuifilaceae > UBA2287. Next base: position 28,625 of record JBBIRB010000002.1, read on the forward strand.
GGCTGGGTGCCAAACCTATTGTTGGAATGTTTGGCTTTTCGCTAGCATTTGCTATACCATTCACTCTTTTTGCCATTTTCCCATCGCTGCTAAAGAGTTTACCCAAATCGGGCGGTTGGCTCAACTCGGTTAAAGTGGTTCTGGGCTTTATTGTACTCGCATTTAGCTTAAAATTCCTTTCGGCCATCGACAGTGTTTACCACCTAGGAATCCTATCGCGTGGGGTTTTCATTTCTATTTGGATTACCATTTTCGCGATGCTGGGCATGTACCTGCTGGGGAAAATACGCTTCAAGCTCGATTCGGAACCCAAACCCATTGGATTTATGAGGATGATGCTTGCGTTGGCCTCATTCACATTTGCTATTTACCTGATTCCAGGTCTTTTTGGGGCACCCCTTTCTGGTCTTTCGAGTATTTTACCTTCAAAGAAGCCTAACGATTTCGACCTAACCAAAATGGTTAACTACGCGCAACCAATTACAGTCAACAACAGCGCCATTTGTGAGGATGCAAAATATTCCGATTTTCTGAGTTTACCCCATGGCTTGCAGGGATATTTTCACTACGAGCAAGCCCTTGCATGCGCTCGAAAGCAGAACAAACCTCTTTTCATCGACTTTGTTGGGCATGCTTGTGCCAACTGCAAGGTTATGGAGCAGCAAGTTTGGAGCGATCCGCGAGTACTTGAAATTCTTCGAAATGAATATGTAATTGTTGCGCTTTACGTTGATGAGCGTACAAAACTGCCAGCAGAAGAGCAGTATATTTCGCCAACAGATGGCAAAAAGAAGGATACAGTTGGAAAGCACAACGCCGATTTTCAGATTACTCGTTTTAGCATGAACAGTCAGCCCTACTATGTTCTTTTAGGTAACAGAGAAGAACTACTTACCGAACCTTACGGATTTAACACTAATATTGAAGATTTTATTGCATTTCTGAAAAAGGGAGTTGAGTCCTTCAAATCGTCTAAATAGAAACTGACTACTAACATCCGCAAAAGGCTGCCACTAGGCAGCCTTCTCTCTTCTTGCATTTAGTGCCAATAATGCAAACCTTACGAGCAATGCTAATACAATTGGGTACATTTCCCATGGTAATTGCTGGGGCAAAAAAGACCAGGCTATTGCAAGGATAGCTAGAATAAAAATATTTACAAGTCCATACCACCAAACCAGTAATCTTTTTGAAAGAAGAAACGCTATGGCAACATGCAATGGGTTAGCCCAGAGTATATTTAAATTAAAAGCCATGGACTGATGGTCGGTAAAAAACCACATGATTGCTAATAAGACCCCTAAAAGCCCCACTAACGTAAGTAGAATCCTATCGAGCCACAACCAAGTAACACTACTCTTTAAATTAAAAAACGATACAAAAACAACTACAACCAATATTAAAAAGGAAAAAACAAAAGGGTAATTGGTTGCAGCAGATTGCTTTGGCGAACTTCCAACAAGAAGCACCTCTGGAGTTTGGGCAAATAAGTTGTACGAACCCTCAAATTGTGCAAATTTGAAAACCGTTAGCATGTGGTCGGGGAGGTACATATACTCCCATGGAGTAGCTTTTTTGTCCGACGGAAATCCAAGGAGCAAATAAATGCCCAGTCGTGCCCAAAGTTTTTGCGACAGAAATGGCATGAGCAACTGCCTAAAACTTTGATTTGGGGCTAAACTATCGTAATGGAAATCAATTTTTCGGGGAAGAACTTCTACAAAAATATCGCGTATGCGAGTAGCACAATTGTCGTAAAAGAAATCGTAAAGGTAGTAGCGGTTTTCGGGTAAATAGTTAATAAGCAGAGAATCGAGCAGCTTCTGTCGCTCCATCCTATCGATATTGAGTTTCTGTTCATAAATCCAACGGTCCTCCTGGGCATATCCCAAGTAGAAGTTGTGGAAATGCGAAACGGATAGAATATAGTTGAGTTTCCCTGTTACAAAATTTGTATAAAAATTGGGGTCGTTGAAATCGAAGGTACCGTAATTAAATACTATATCCAATCCTAATGCGGGATCGGTTACACGAATTGCACTATGCCCGAATATTGAATAAAGTTCCTCACCAGGCGAACAAGTTAAAAGGCTCACCCTCGAACTGTCGGTTAAAGCAACACTCCCTATTTGCGCATACAACCCAATACCAATCAAAGAAAGCGATGCAGAAAGAAACAATTTATTAATGTATCGTCCAATTAATGCCATACTTATAAGAATTAATGTGCCGTTAAAGTTAGCAGTATTTGGAGTTTATGGCACATAGGGCTTGTAAAGTTTTTATAAATTTGTTGTAAAAAGAGAAACATGGAAAATGCCAAAATATGTATTGGAGGAGATTTTAAGCAAACCGACTCTGTATTTGAAGTAAATAATCCATACACCAATAAGGCCTTTGCTAAATGCTCATTAGCCAATGCTGAGCACCTTGAAGAGGCCATCCTGTTGGCACAAAAGGTTGAAGATGAAATGGCCAACCTGCCAGCTTACCGCAAGCATGAAATTCTGAATGGCATTGCCAATGGTATGGCTACTGAAAGGGTAGAACTAGCAAAAACCATATGCTTAGAGGCTGGTAAACCTCTTAAATATTCTCTGGCTGAAATCGACAGGAGCATACAAACCTTTCGAATTGCAGCCGAAGAGTGTAAGCGACTGCCGGGTGAACTTTTACAAATAGACTGGACACCTGCAGGTGAAGGCAAAGAGGGAATTGTACGATATTTCCCTGTTGGCTTGGTTGCGGGGATAGCTCCCTTCAATTTTCCTATGAATTTGGTGGCTCACAAAGTAGCTCCTGCCATAGCAGCAGGCTGCCCAATTGTTCTGAAACCAGCACGCAGCACACCGCTCTCTGCATTGGCAATGGCTCGCTTGGCTTACAATGCGGGATTACCCAAGGGTGCCTTTTCGGTATTGCCAATGGACAGGGTTGCTGGCAATAGGTTAGTTACCGACTCGCGCTTCAACCTACTCACCTTCACAGGTTCGCCCGAGGTAGGGTGGAAAATGAAGGAACAAGCCGGGAAAAAACGCATTGTTCTCGAGCTGGGCGGCAACGCAGGAGCAATAATTACACCTACTGCAAACATACCACTTGCCGTTGGCAAATGTGTAGCTGGAGCATTTGCTTATTCGGGTCAGGTATGTATACATACCCAGCGAATATTCGTTCACGAAAGTATTTTCGACCTGTTTATTGAGCAATTTATTGCCAAAACAAAAAGATTGCAAATTGGCAACCCTCTCGATGCTAATACAGATTTTTCGTGCATGATTGATGAGGCAAACGCACAAAGGGTTGAAAATTGGATACAAGAAGCTGAGAGGCAAGGGGCAAGAATTCTTTTAGGTGGCTCAAGAAATGGTTTGACTGTTGAGCCCACGGTTATAACAGGTGGCAATAATAGCATGAAAGTATGCGCACAGGAAGTTTTTGGGCCTGTAGTTATCATTGAAAAGTATCTCAACTTTGATGAAGCAGTAAATATGGTAAACCAGTCGGAATTTGGATTGCAGGCTGGCGTATTCACTAATTTACTCGACGAGCAGAACTTTGCATTCAATAACCTGAAAGTTGGAGGGGTAATAATAAATGATGTTCCTACTTTTAGGGTTGACCATATGCCCTATGGGGGCATTAAGAACTCTGGTTTTGGGCGCGAGGGGGTTCGTTATGCCATGCACGACATGCTCGAACCCCGATTGCTAGTTCGAAATATATTTTAAAGCATAAGAAATAGGCCAAAAACATTTAAAAACAACTCAACAAATTCTTTTCAATTTTTATCTTTGCCAATTAGAAAATACTGGAAGTTAAAAAAACTGATGGATTGGGTAGAATTATTTATTAAAGGTTTACTAATTGGGCTATTTGCCTCAATTCCACTTGGGCCCATAGGTGTTATTTGCATTCAGCGAACACTCAATAAGGGAAAGATAAGTGGCTTTGTAAGCGGGCTAGGAGCAGCTTCGGCTGATACTTTCTTTGCTGCAATCGCCAGTTTCAGCTTAACCATTATAATTGCCTTTATTGAGGAAAAAAGGGAGATATTTCAGTTAGTAGGTGGGGTTGTAGTGGCCTTACTTGGTGTAAAAATTTTCTTTACTAATCCTGTTGCCCAGTTACGCCGGCATAAACGCAAGAAAAACGGGCTACTTGAAGATTTTCTCTCGGTATTCCTAGTAACTGTAACAAATCCCCTTGCAATTTTTCTTTTCATAGCGCTTTTCGCATCGTTTGGAGTAGTTTCAGAGGAAACCAACTGGGAGCACTCGTTAATAGTTCTTAGCGGAGTAGCAACTGGGGCAACGCTTTGGTGGTACATATTAACCACTTTAGTAAATTACTTTAGGGCCCAGTTTAGGCTAAAGCAGCTCTGGTGGATAAACAAAACCTCGGGGGCTGTAATTTTTATTTTAGGAGCCCTTGCCATAATTGGCACTGCAAAAATTCTTTTCTTGTAAGGTAACTCTATACATCCTATCATTTTTAACAATCGTTCACCAATATAGTATTGGTTAATCACTTTTTTGTATATTTAGCAGTGGTAATGCAATTACCCTTTACAACACATTTATTGTAAGTTCAAATAATAACTCAATAATTATCAGGCCATGAGGCTGACCCAAAGCTATTTAAATTTTCTCATTAAATACTCAAACACAGGTTTAGAGAGCGATTTGCTTAATAAAATTGTTCTCACAGTCACAGTGGGATTTGCCATGTTGCCAATTGTCATTTACCTGTCGATTTCACATTTGCTTTATTCACAAATTGTTGGTTTTGCGCTCTATGCTGCCATTGGAGTAATGCTGTTTTTAAACTGTATACTTTTACTAAAAAATAAGCAAGTCGCTTTTCATGGTGGAATTATAATTACTCTTAGTGCAATAGGCTTAATTTACTTATTGATTTACGGAGGGATTCATCCTGTCAATTCAATTATCATTGCATTCTTCCCATTAATGGTTAACCTTATAGCGGGCCCACGAAAAGGTTTCTGGATTAACTTGGCATTTCTTTTTTTTGTGGCCTTAATTTTATTCGTACCCACTGAAACAAGTGCCACAAGTTCGCTTTCGGTTATTTACAGAATTGGGTTACTACTCTCATACTTGATGCTAATGTTGGTTTTTCAGGTTATTGAAGCAAAAAGGATTAAAGATTCTCAGGCCCAAGAAAAAACTATTCTCGACCAAAAGAATGCGCTTAAACTAAAGGAAGACTATTTGGCCAACCTTTCGCACCAAATCCGTACCCCGCTTAACAACATTATGGTTATTTCAAGCATTCTCGAGTCCATTAATATGGATGAAAAGCAACGAGACATGATAGATACCATACAGGCTTCAACAAATAATCTGGTTAGTATAGTCAACTCCATATCAAATATTTCGGACATTGAGATTAGGGAGCGTAGAAAAATTAACCTGCCCTTCAACTTGCAAACAGTTATTAGTAATACCCTTAAACTTTTTTCTTCTCAAAACAGTGGCGAGTCGCATTTTAACCTAAAGATTGATGAGAGCATTCCTAAGTCGTTAAGTGGCGATCCGGTTAAAATCAAGCAAATTTTCCTAAACATAATAGAAAGTATCCTGAAAAATAAAAGTAGCGGAAAAGCGACTATTGATATTAAGGTTGCCAAGACAAAAGAAAGCAGTGAGACTTTTGAAATAATTATTAGGATTTCCAGTTCGCGGCCAATCTTGTTGCCCACCAACGAGGGTAATAATTTCTTCATTACAAACGACAGCAGCACTAATACTTCAACAAATCAGAATTACATTAATCTGCTTGACCTTCAGATTACCCAGAAATTGATCGAATCCAACGATGGAAACCTCTCCGTTCACCTTTCTGCAGATGGTGCTTCAATTTCTTTCTCTTACCTTTTAAACAAAACCGCCCTTATTGACGAAACAGAACAAACCAGTGAAGGTTCTACAATTGAAAAGGAAAGAACCCACTCGAAGGTAGATCTGGCTAATGCTAATATTCTGTTAGTTGAGGACAACCTTATTAACCAGAAAATTGTTGTTCTCAGTCTTAAAAAGCTTGTGAAAAGTATCGATATTGCCAACAATGGCAAGGAGGCACTCGATAAATTTGGCACCAGCCGCTACGACCTTATACTTATGGATATTCAAATGCCCATAATGAATGGAATTGTAACTACAAAAAAAATAAGGGAAATAGAATCGAGTTCTGGCACTCACATACCTATAATTGCAATAACTGCCAATGCCCTACTTGGCGACAAAGAGGAATGCATTACTGCTGGAATGGACGACTACATTAGTAAACCATTCTTAATTGAGGTTCTCATACAAAAGATGAAGGCCCTACTCTAACAGGTAGATCAGAAAAGGCAACTCAAATCGGGCTTAATTCCAATAATTAAAATATCGTCGACCTGCTCGTGCTCGCCTTGCCACTCAGCAATGCTTTCGTACAATTGTTGGCGTTGCTCTTCGAGTGGAAGCTTGTGAATACTTAGCAAAAGGTGCCTAAATCGACGGAACTTGAACTTCTTGCCTTCTACCCCTCCAAACTGGTCGATATAACCATCGGTAAAAATGTAGAGCATATCGTCGGGTTCAACTGCAACAATGTGACTAGTAAATTGGGTATTGGCATCGGTTTCTCCCATCCCAACCGACAATCTATCGCCCTTAATTTCAATAATCTTACTATTTCTTATAATATACAGACTGGTAAAAGCACCTGCAAACTGAACCTGATTATTTTCTTTATCGATAACGCAGAATGATACATCCATACCATCTTTAACATCAACTTTATCGTCAGTATCCTTTGCAAATGTGTCATTAATTCCTCTATGCAAACGGTTTAAAATTTCAGCAGCATCGTTTACTCCCTGAATATTGGTGATATTACGAAGCAATTCGACACCAATTATAGACATGAAGGCACCCGGAACACCATGGCCTGTACAGTCGACAACTGCCACAAATATTTTATTATGGGTTTCATTAACCCAATAAAAATCGCCACTTACAATGTCCTTGGGCATGTAAAGAATAAAAGAATCGGGAAGAATTCTTTTAAAGTGACTTTCTGAAGGCAATATAGCTTCCTGAATTCGTTTTGCGTAATTTATACTATCGGTAATGCTTTTGTTTTTTACTACAAGCTCTTCCTTTTGCCTCTCTGAATCGATAATTGCCCTACTCCTGTCTGAGAGCAGTCTTTTTGTTCTAAACATGTTTCTGGAAAGAAACACAAGGAATAACCCAGCAATTAAAAAAATTGTGATGATGTATAAAATTCTTGCGATTCGGCTTTCAAAAAAATCAGGCCGCACAACTATTCTCAATTCTATGGCATTTTCATTCCAAACCCTATCGCTGTTTGCACCTTTAACCCTAAGAATATATACCCCCTCGTGAAGGTGTGAAAAAGATACAGACCTTTGGTGCTCCAGATTGATCCATGCATCGTCCAATCCAACCATTTGATACATGTACCTATTTTTGGATGGTTGTGTAAAGTCAAGCGCTGAAAATTCGACATTAATCAAGCCATACGAATCGGAGATTTCAATCTCCCTTGTTCCATCAATAGGTTTACTAATCCTTATATTTCGCCCTATTTTTTCGAGGTTAGTAAAAGCCAACTTGGGTGGTGGTGATGAGCTTCGGATGGAGTCGGGATAAAAGTAATTCAAACCCATGATACCTCCGAAAAATAACTCTCCTGTAGGTGAATGATAGCTGGCTCCTAAATTAAACTCATAGCCCTGCAATCCATCGGTTTGACTAAATGCCTCTGCCCTGCCCTGCAATGGACAAAGCACTGCTAAGCCCCGATTGGTACTCACCCAAATCCTTCCCTTCCGATCCTCTTCAATGGCATTTATGAGGTTGTTTGGAATCCCATGGCTCTCTGTAAAGGATGTAAAAGTTTTGTCGCTAGCGTTAAAACGGTGAAGACCGTTTGTAGTCCCAACCCACAAACCACTTTCCAAAGAGAAATGCAATGATAGAATTTCATCCGAGAGCAACGACTTTTGGTTGTTGTTTTTAGGTTTAAGGTACGATATTACAGTATTGCTGTCGACCCTAATTTGGTTGAGCCCACGAAATGTTCCTGCCCATACATTTCCATTGGTATCGATTGCCAACGATAATACTTCGTTGGATGATATTGTATTTTCCTTCCCCAATCCACTATAATAACTTTCAAGTGACTCGCCATTAAAGCAATGCAACCCCTTTGAAGTTGCAAACCAAAGTCGCCCTAGTTTATCCTCGGCTATTTTATAAGTTTTTACAGACGCAAATATCTTTCTATGGTCCTTATTAGAAAAAAACTCATTAAAGGCAGATGTTCTTTCGTTAAAAATCTGCACCCCACCGTCCATACCAATAATAAGTTGGCCCTTCGAAGTTTTACAAATAGCATGAACATGGTTGTTTGTTATAGCTCGCGAAGTTCCACTTGAAAAACGTGTATTCTGAGAAGTGGCTCTGTTGTATCGAAAAAGTCCGCTACCCCAGGTGCCAACCCACAAATCGTTGCCATTTATATGTACAGAGGCTATGGAATTACCATTAAACAATCCTAAGTCAGCGCTATTATTAAGCCATAATTTGAATTTTGGTTCCTTTAGGTCCCATTTTATCAAGCCCCCCGATGTGCCTATCCAAAAAATATTCGAAGCATCGCGCACAATATCATTGTACTGATAAGCGGCTATCGGTTTATCTACAACCCTTAGGGGCTTAGCCCCTGAAAAAACTTCTTTTTCAGGGTCGAAAGAAAGGAGGCTCTCATTGGTTCCAACCAGAAAGGTATTAGGGTTTTTCTCAAAAATGAAGTTAACCTCCATTTTTTTCCCTAAAGCCGACGCTGCAGGCATATACCGCACAAAATCGTCCTTTTCGGGGCGGTATTTATTAATCCCATGGTCTGTTGCCACCCATACATTCTTTTGGCTATCTTCATAAATATGCTTAATTCGATTACTCGAAATGGTGCTTGCAGAATATGGATCGTGAGCATATCTTTTAAAATGCTCAATGCTCCGATCGAAAAGAAATAAGCCGTCCTTGCTACCTATCCATAGTCGATGTGATGAATCTTCGAAAATGGCAAAATCGTTATTTTGAATGGTTGTATTAACAAAATCGTTGAAATGAGGGTATCGAATAAATGATTTATTAATAGAATCATACTTGTCGAGCGATGTGGCAGTTTTGAACCAAACAGTCCCAGACCTGTCAACATAAACATCATAAACCCTATTATCGCTTATGGATGATTCGTTATTGGGTTCGTGATGGTAATTTGTAAACTGTCCTCTCTGTCTATTGTAATGGCTTAGGCCATTCCAGGTACCAATCCAAATATTACCATCTCTATCCTCTGCTATCGAAAGTATATCGTTATTTACAATTGAAAGGCTATCGAAAGGCTTGTTTCGAAAAACTTTAAACCCATACCCATCGTACCTGTTCAGGCCATCCTGTGTCCCAATCCATATAAAGCCATATGAATCCTTCAACAAGCAGTTAACCGAAGATTGAGATAAGCCTTCGTTAACGCCAAAGAGCTCAACCTTCAAAGCTTGCCTTTCATTCCACCTGCTCGAAAAGCAGGAAAGCGGAAGGTTTATAAGGAGTGCTAGCGTTAAAAAAAGGTATTTTTTCATAGCTCACCAATATAGCAAAAAAACAAATCGGTTGGATTTGCTTTTTCAAGACACTATAGCATCATTTCCAAGTACCAAATGATTCATTCGTAATGAAGGGGATGCTATAAATTCGCCGATGTTAAGCTTCTTCCATTTTGCGTCTATATCTGTTATGGTTTTGTCGCTGCTAACTACCACATTGGGCCATTGCCTTAAAAAACGGTCAGACTCGTAAAACTTACGAGTCCCATCGATAACCAGGGAGGCCGATCTTCCTTCGTTTAAAACAATTCTATAGCAATCGCGAAGCGAATCGATATTTCCTAATGTAAACCAGGCCACTACCGAATAATCTTCTATGTGCATCTCTTTATCAACCATAAGCAAAATTGATGGCATACAACCATTAAGCTTGCTTAAAAACTCATGGGCAATTGTTTTCGGTATAACCCCCTTACTCTTTTCAATTCCAATGATTGCAATTGGGATCCCACTCCTCATTAAACTAAAGTTAACAGAAAATAATCCGTTTATAGTTCCAATTACCGATTCAATTTCAGGAAAAGTTACAATTTGACTTTTATCGTACTTTAATGTTATTTCTTCACAAAGTTTTGTTGTTGCATCGAGAATAATTTTACCCCCAAAAGCAAATTTATCCGATGCATGGTCGAGCACATCGAGGGGCCCCTTTGCCACAAAGAAATCGGTTAAAGGATTGAAATGCGAAGCAATAGCTTTTGCAACATCAAGTGGGATGTGAACATCAACATTACTATCGACAATCACCATAACCTTATTAAACATCATTTGACCTGCACCCCAAAGGGCACAACCCACCTTGTATGCTTGTCCCGGATATGTTTTATTTATACTAACAATTGTTAAGTTATGGGCTACGCCCTCGTCGGGCAAGTGCATGTCAACCATTTCGGGAGCCATTGCAAACCTAATGGGCGAAATGAAAATTTTTTCGGTTAGTTTGGCAATAAATGCATCCTCCATGGGTGGAACTCCAACAATAGTCGCGGGATAAATTGCATTTTTTCTGTACGTAATGCAAGTTACATGAAATTTTGGGTACCAATCGGCTAAAGAATAGAAACCCGTATGGTCACCAAAGGGGCCCTCCCAAATTAAGTCTTCCGAAGGATCGACATATCCTTCAATTACAAAATCGACATCGCAGGGCACCTCTAAATCTATAGTTAAACATTTAACCATTTTTACACGTTTCCCTCTAAGAAAGCCCGCCAGCAGGTATTCATCCACATTCTCGGGAAGCGGTGCTGTGGCACAATAAGAGTATACAGGATCGCCCCCAATGGCAACCGCCACGGGCATAAGCTCATTTTTGTCTTTATATTCTCTGTAGTGCTGAGCACCGGTTTTATGCCTATGCCAATGCATCCCTGTTAGGTTAGGCCCAAAAATTTGCATACGGTACATCCCCAGGTTTCTCATTCCCGAAATTGGGCTAACAGTATGTACAAGAGGAAGGGTTATAAACTTTCCACCATCGTAGGGCCAGCATTTTAGTACAGGAATTTTGCCAAGATCGGGGTCCATATGCACAACTTCCTGACAGGCTCCTCTCCCGGAAATGCTTTTTGGAAACCATTTAGCCACACTGACCAGTTTGGGAAGTAATTTTAATTTATTAAGAATTCCTGCTTGTTTTGAGGTAACCAGCGAGAGCATTTCAGAAACTTTCTGCGAAACACTTTCGGGATTCTCGATACCCAAGGAGAGCGAAAGCAGTTCATCCGATGCAAAAATATTGGTTAGCACCGGAAAATCGGTTCCATTATTCTCAAAAAGTAACGCTGTGGCATGGTCATTATTTTTAAAAATCCTATCGGTAACCTCAGTAATTTCAAGCTCAGGGTCAACAAATTCTTTAACCCGCTTCAGTTTACCTTTTGCTTCGAGCTGTATTACAAGTTCAGAAAGACTACTATATGGCATAATCAATTATTTGATGCGTTAAGATAAACAAAAAAAGGGCATGCTTGGTTAGCATGCCCTCGCGAAAAAATTTAAAAACTATCTTTTTGCGTACTTGAAGGATTTACCTAAATACCGTGCCGACGAGCCCAGCATTTCTTCAATGCGAATGAGTTCGTTATATTTTGCAATCCGGTCGGAACGTGAAGCGGAACCTGTTTTAATTAAACCGGTATTCAAAGCAACAGCTAAGTGGGCTATTGTTGAATCTTCTGTTTCGCCCGAGCGATGGCTCATAATTGAAGTCATGGCATGAATATCGGCTAAACGAACTGCATTAATTGTTTCGGTGAGCGTTCCAATTTGATTCACTTTAATAAGAATGCTATTGCCGGCTTTCTCATCAATTCCTTTTTGTAATCGCTTAACATTAGTTACAAATAAATCGTCGCCAACCAGTTGAACCCGATCACCCATTGTTTTTGTTATTAACTTCCAACCTTCCCAATCATCCTCTGCCATTCCATCCTCAATGGATACTATTGGATATTTATCAACCCAATTCTTCCAATAGTCCACCATTTGGCTTGGGGTTAATTTGTCGCCAGTTGACTTATGTAAGTGGTATACATTCTCCTCTGGCTTGAAATACTCTGAAGATGCAGGATCCAGCGCAAGGTATATATCTTCTCCGGGGCGATAACCAGCCTTTTCGATGGCTTGAAGAATAACAGTAATGGCCTCTTCGTTCGATTTTAAGTTGGGTGCAAATCCACCCTCATCGCCAACATTGGTTGAATACCCATTCTTTTTGAGTACCGATTTCAGATTATGAAACACTTCAGCTCCCATTCTTATAGCCTCGGTAAAGTTTGGTGCGCCAACAGGCATAATCATAAATTCTTGAAAATCGATGCTATTATCGGCATGCGAACCCCCGTTAATAATGTTCATCAGGGGAATTGGCAGTGTGCAGGCATTAACACCACCAACATACCTATACAAGGGTTGGCCTGTGGCTTGAGCTGCTGCATGTGCCACCGCTAAAGAAACGCCTAATATGGCATTAGCTCCTAAATTTGCCTTATTCTCAGTACCATCTAACTTAATTAGCGCCTCATCAATAGCCTGCTGCTCAATCACATGCATACCAACAATTTCTTCAGCAATAATTGAGTTTACATTATTAACTGCCCTTTGTACACCTTTACCTAAGTAGCGGCTATTATCTCCATCGCGTAATTCTACAGCCTCATGAACACCAGTAGAAGCTCCACTCGGAACGGCAGCACGACCGAAATTACCATCTTCAGTAATTACATCTACCTCAAGGGTAGGATTTCCACGCGAGTCGAGAATTTCACGTGCATGAATACTAACTATTTGTCCCATATTTTCAGCATTTAAATGTTAATCAGAAATCTTAAAATTACATAAAAAAAGGGATTTGATGCGATTGCCAACCCCTTTTAAATTTAATTAGTTTTATTTGCTATTCTGCATCTGCAGGCAAGTCCTCTGAATTTTTAGTCACCTCTGCCTTGCGTTCTAGTTGCTTTGGCTGTTCAGCAGACTCTTCCTTTTTCGTTTTGGCACCCCTTCTGGTCCTTTTTGCAGGGGCTGCTTTCTTCTCGTTAACGTAAGTGGTGTTATAATCAACTAGCTCAATGAAACACATTTCAGAGTTGTCGCCCATACGTGTTCCAGTTTTAAGTATACGAGTATAGCCACCGGGCCTGTTGGCAACCTTTACAGCTACATCGCGAAACAGTTCCGATACCGCATACTTGTCTTTTAGGTAAGCAAATACAGTACGGCGCGAGTGGGTAGTATCGTCCTTACTTTTGGTAATGAGGGGCTCAATATACACACGAAGTGCTTTGGCTTTGGCTACTGTAGTTGTAATACGCTTGTGTATTATAAGCGATGCTGCCATATTAGCTAACATTGCCTTACGGTGAGAACTTGTACGTCCTAAATGATTGAATTTCTTATTATGCCTCATCGCAATTATTCCTTGTCAAGTTTATATTTTGTAATATCCATTCCGAAGGAGAGGTTCATATTCTGAAGAAGATCCTCTAGTTCGGTAAGCGACTTCTTTCCGAAGTTTCTGAATTTCAACAAATCGTTTTTATTGAAACTAACCAATTCACCCAAGGTTTCAACATCGGCTGCTTTAAGGCAGTTCAATGCGCGCACGGAAAGGTCGAGGTCGACCAAACGGGTTTTAAGCAGTTGGCGCATGTGAAGCACTTCCTCATCGAACTCCTCAGTTGCATACTTATCATCCGAATCGAGGGTAATTTTCTCATCGGAGAAAAGCATGAAATGGTGGATGAGTATTTTTGCAGCCTCTTTCAGTGCATCCTTTGGATGAATACTGCCGTCGGTTAAAATTTCAAAAACCAACTTTTCGTAGTCTGTCTTCTGCTCAACCCTGAAATTCTCAACCTGATACTTAACGTTTTTAATTGGAGTGTGGATTGAATCGATGGGAATTACACCAAATTCAGCATCTTCTGATTTATTCTCATCTGATGGAACATATCCGCGTCCTTTTTTAATCGAAACCTGAATTTCAATTTTAACGTTGGGCTCCATTCTGCAAATAACCAGTTCTGGATTCAATACCTTGAACCCAGAAAGGAAGTTGGAAAGGAATCCGGCTTTGAACTCATTCTGACCAGAAATGGAAATGGTTACCTTCTCCTCATCGATACCCTCAATAACTTTTTTTAAGCGAATCTGCTTAAGGTTGAGGATAATTTCAGGTAAATCCTCCATAACACCACGTATGGTGGAGAATTCGTGGTCGACACCTGAAATTTTGATAGAAGTAATTGCGTAGCCTTCGAGAGAAGAAAGCAGTATTCTGCGGAGTGCATTTCCCACAGTTATACCATATCCAGGCTCAAGAGGCCTAAACTCAAACCTACCGAAGGTTTCGGTAGAGTCGAGCATAATTACCTTATCGGGTTTTTGAAATGCCAGAATTGCCATTCGGTTAGTTTTTACTTGGAGTACAATTCAACAATAAGTTGTTCCTTTATGTTTTCGGGGATGTCGGTACGCTCAGGGTTATTTAGGTACTTGCCCGAATACGAGTCCTTATCCCACTCAAGCCATGAGTACTTGGTGCTTCTATTCAATGTGAGGGCTTCGTTAATCACTTCGAGTGATTTCGATTTCTCTCGAACACCAACAACATCGCCTGGTTTTAGAGTGTACGAAGGGATGTTCACTACCTTGCCATTAACGGCAATATGGCGGTGCGATACCAATTGGCGAGCTGCCATGCGGGTAGGAGCAATACCTAAACGGTAAACTACATTGTCCAAACGAGCTTCAAGGAGCTGCAATAGTATTTCGCCGGTAATACCCTTCATTCGAGAAGCTTTCATGAAGGTATTTTCAAACTGACGCTCAAGTACACCGTAAGTGAACTTTGCCTTTTGTTTCTCCATGAGTTGGGTTCCATACTCAGAAACTTTTCTGCGTTTCTTGTTAATCCCATGCATTCCTGGAGGATAGTTCTTTTTTTCAAAAACCCTGTCGGGCCCAAAAATGGGTTCACCAAATTTTCTTGCAATTTTGGTGGTTGGTCCAGTATATCTTGCCATTCTTAATTACTTTTAATAATTCTGTAAATAATGATAAAGCGATTACTACACCCTGCGCCTCTTTGGAGGGCGGCATCCGTTGTGAGGAAGTGGAGTAACGTCAACTATTTCTGTAACCTCAATTCCTGTGGAGTTAATGGTACGGATAGCCGATTCGCGACCAGCACCAGGGCCTTTAACGAATACTTTTACCTTCCTAACCCCCAGGTCGAATGCGGTTTTTGCGCAATCGGCTGCAGCTGTTTGGGCAGCATATGGGGTGTTCTTTTTAGAACCCTTGAAGCCCTTTTTACCAGCAGACGACCACGAGATAACCTGTCCGGTGCTATTGGTAATGGTTACAATAATATTGTTGAAAGAAGAATGGACATGAGCCTGTCCTACTGGCTCAATTTTAACGACCTTTTTCTTAACTGTTCCTGGTTTCTTAGCCATAATGTATCAACTATTTGGTTGCTTTCTTCTTGTTGGCAACGGTTTTTTTCCTTCCTTTGCGAGTTCTCGCATTATTCTTGGTGCTTTGTCCCCTCACGG
>JBBIRB010000002.1:44402-116183 GCA_037442025.1 Bacteroidales bacterium
TCCCAAGCGATGACGAATGCCTCTGTAGCATCCGATATCCATCAGGCGCTTAATACTAAGTTGAACGGTTGAACGAAGTTCACCCTCCACTTTGTAGCCTTCATTTAAAATGGAGCGGATACTGGTTATCTGCTCGTCATTCCAATCCTTTACCTTTGTGTCGAGGTCTACACCAGCCTTGGTTAAGATCTGGCGTGCGCTGTTGCGGCCTATCCCAAAAATATAGGTTAGGGCAACTTCGCCTCTTTTGTTTTTAGGTAAGTCAACACCTACGATACGTGCCATATTCTGTGCTTAAAAAAATTAGGGTACAAAATTAATAAATTATCCTTGGCGTTGTTTAAATTTCGGATTTTTTTTGTTAATCACGTACAAACGCCCTTTGCGCTTAACGATTTTGCAATCTTCGCTGCGCTTTTTTATCGATGCTCTAACCTTCATGACATTATTTAGTTTTCGGTTAATTACTTGTATCTGAACGATATTCTACCTTTTGTAAGGTCGTAAGGCGACATTTCAACGCGTACTTTATCTCCGGGCAAAATTTTAATGTAGTGCATTCTCATTTTACCAGAAATGTGAGCCGTAATAACATGCCCATTATCGAGTTCAACACGGAACATGGCGTTCGAAAGCGCCTCTATAATGGTTCCATCTTTTTCTATGGCAGGTTGTTTAGCCATTCTTTTCCTTTTTGTTAATGTTGTTAACGTGTCTCAATGTACTTAAATGTCGATATTACTTCAGGTTGTTCTTTTCTAACAATTACGGTTAGTTCGAAATGGGCCGACGGCTTGCGGTCGAGTGTACGTATGGTCCAACCGTCCTTGTCCTGGTATACCTGTCGCTTACCCATGTTAATCATAGGCTCAATGCAAATGGCCATACCTTCTACCAACAACGTGCCTTTACCACGTTGGCCGTAGTTGGGGACTTCGGGGCGTTCGTGCATGGTTTTTCCTAAACCGTGACCAACCAACTCTCGTACAACCGAGAACCCGTTTGTTTCTGCACATTGTTGAACCTCATGCGATATGTCGCCTACTCTTAACCCATGGATCGCCCTTTGAATGCCGCGGTACAAACTTTCCTTGGTTACTTCGAGCAATTTATGAACTTCTGGGGCAATTTGTCCTACACCAAAAGTATAGGCAGAATCGCCATAGAATCCATGCATTACAGTTCCACAATCGACAGAAATAATGTCGCCTTCCTTTAACACGTAGCTAGACGGGATGCCGTGTACTACGGCATCGTTTACTGAGGTACATAGAGAGTTAGGGTATCCATTGAATCCCAAAAATCCGGGAGTCGCTCCATGATCTCTAATGAAGGTTTCGGCAATTTTATCGAGATAAAGAGTGGTTACCCCTGGTCTGATATGTTTGCCTACCTCAGCAAGAGTTTTTGAAACCAACTCGGCATTATGCCTAAGCAGTTCTATTTCCTCTTCCGTTTTAACTAGATGCATTTCTTTAAAGAACGCTCTGGGAAGCTTTACATTCCCGTTCTGCCTTTGAGCCTACCCGACTTCATTAATCCGTCGTAATGCCTCATCAACAGGTAACTTTCTATTTGTTGCAAAGTATCGAGCACAACACCCACCATGATAAGGAGCGATGTACCACCGAAAAACTGTGCAAACTGGTTATTCACTCCCATCATCATGGCAAAAGCTGGAAGTATAGCAATTAGTGCCAAGAAAATGGAGCCTGGTAGTGTAATTCTCGACATGATAGAATCGAGAAATTCAACAGTTTTTCTTCCGGGCTTAACACCAGGAATAAATCCTCCATTCTTCTTCATATCCTCTGCCATTTGGTTGGGATTGATAGTAACGGCAGTATAGAAGTATGTAAAAGCGATGATTAGCAGTGCAAAGACTAAATTATACCAGAATCCGGTAAAATCAGCAAAGGCAGCAGCAATGGCATTGGTAGTTTCTGTATTGAAACTTGCAAACATCATTGGAATGAACATGAGGGCCTGAGCGAAAATAATAGGCATTACACCTGCAGCATTTACTTTCAAGGGTATATACTGACGTACTCCACCATACTGCTTATTTCCAACAATGCGTTTTGCATATTGAACTGGAATTTTTCGGGTACCCTGAATTAGTAGAATGCTGAACATGAACACTACGAAAAGGATCACTAATTCAACTAGGAACATAACCAATCCACCACCTAGCTGATCAACTCTTGAACCGAATTCGGCAGTGAGCGCAAAAGGCAATTGAGCAATAATACCTATCATAATAATTAATGAGATGCCATTACCAATTCCTTTATCGGTAATTTTCTCGCCAAGCCACATAACGAACATGGTTCCAGCAATAAGAATTATTGTTGATGAGAATTGGAAATAGAAACCGCTCATGGCAAATGCTTCTCGAGGCAACTGATTGGCCAGATTTGCTAAATAGGTTGGTGCTTGGAAAATGAGAATAAGTACGGTAAGGTACCTGGTAATCTGATTAATTTTCCGTCGGCCACTTTCACCCTCTTTCTGCAAGCGCTGGAAATAGGGTATTGCCATACCCAAAAGTTGAACCACAATGGATGCCGATATGTAGGGCATTATGCCGAGAGCAAAAACCGAAGCATTGCTAAAGGCACCACCCGAAAACATATTGAGCAGACCCATAATTCCTTCGTCGGTTTGATCCTTCAGGTTCGCAAGCATTTCAGGGTTCACTCCGGGTAAAACAATAAAACTACCCAGACGATAGATTAGGAGAATACCAAGGGTATAGAGGATTCGTTTGCGCAAATCCTCTATTTTATAGATATTCTTTAGGGTTTCGAAAAAAGCTTTCATTAATTTACAGTTTTACGGCTGTTCCTTTTGCTGCCTCAATCATTTCGATGGCCTTTTGTGAAAAGGCGTGAGCTGATACATCCAGTTTTGCGGTTAGCTTACCATTTCCCAATACCTTTACCAGGTCGTTCTTAGAAACATACCCTGAATCGATAAGGGTTTGAACGTTTATGGTAGAAATGCCTTGCTTCTCGGCAATTGATTGTAAAACGCTTACATTGATTGCTTTGTACTCAACCCGGAAACGGTTTTTGAATCCGAATTTGGGAAGACGACGCTGAAGGGGCATTTGCCCGCCTTCGAAACCTAGTTTTGATGAGTATCCCGAACGCGATTTAGCTCCTTTGTGTCCTCTTGTCGAAGTGCCGCCATGTCCCGATCCTTGTCCGCGACCTATTCTTTTCTGGTGGTGGGTTGATCCCTTGGCGGGCTTTATATTACTTAATTCCATATCGTTAAATGATTGCTTAATAGGGTTATCAATCACTACTGTTCAATTTTCACAAGGTGTCTAACCTTTTCAACCATTCCCATAGCCGTTTGGGTGTTTTCAACCTCAACGGTTTGGTTCATTTTGGTAAGGCCTAACGTATCGAGAGTAGCTCTTTGCCTTTTGGTAGCACCAATTCTGCTCTTAACTTGAGTAATTCTAATTTTAGCCATGGCCTCAGGATTATCCGTTAAACACTTTCTTCAGTTCCACGCCTCGAAGATTGGCAATGGTGTAGGGGTCACGAAGCTCAAGAAGAGCATTTATGGTAGCCTTCACCAAATTGTGAGGATTCGATGAGCCCTTCGATTTGGCTAGCACGTCGGTAACTCCAACGCTTTCTAGTACTGCGCGCATAGCGCCACCGGCCTTTACTCCGGTTCCATGCGATGCAGGTTTAAGAAAAACTTCAGCACCACCAAACTTGGCAACTTGTTCATGAGGAATAGTGCCTTTATGAATTGGTACTTTCACCAAATTTTTCTTAGCATCCTCAATTCCTTTTGAAATGGCGGCGGTTACCTCACTGGCTTTTCCCAGTCCATAGCCTACTATACCGTTTTCGTTACCTACTACCACTATGGCTGAGAAACTGAACGTTCTACCTCCTTTAGTAACTTTAGTTACTCGTTGAATCGAAACCAGCCTATCCTTTAGTTCAAGGTCGGCGGTCTTTACTTTGCGTATACTTGCGTTTGTTGACATAGCATTCTAGAATTTAAGTCCACCTTCCCTTGCGGCATCTGCGAGTGCCTTAACCCTTCCGTGGTAAAGGTAACCATTGCGATCGAAAACCACAGTAGTAATTCCCTTGTCGAGGGCATTCTGGGCAGCTAGTTTGCCAACTAGACGGGCCTGTTCGATTTTTGTTATTTTCTCCTGCTCAGCAATTTCTTTAATGCGAGATGATGCTGAGGCTAAAGTTATTCCGTTCACATCGTCTATAACCTGAACGTAAATTTGCTTGTTACTCCTGAATACGGTAAGCCTTGGCCTCTCGGGGGTTCCCGAAATCCTTTTACGGATTCTCATTTTTATTCGGAGTCTTCTCTCTTGTTTTTTCAACGACATATACCAACAATTTAATCAGGTTATGCATTAGCCGATTTGCCAGATTTCTTTCTGACAACCTCGTTAACAAAACGTATTCCCTTACCTTTGTAAGGCTCTGGTTTACGTATCGACCGAATTTTAGCGGCAACCATACCTAAAAGTTGCCTGTCGGCGCTTTTCAGGGTTATTATGGGGTTGCTCCTACGTTCGGTTTTTGCCGCAACAGATACTTCTTTGGGCATGAGAAAATGGATATCGTGCGAGAAGCCTAAGCTTAACTCAAGCACTTGGCCCTTTGCTTCGGCCTTGTATCCAACGCCCACGAGCTCTTGCTCAATAGTCCAACCTTTTGATACGCCTACAACCATATTGTTGATTAATGCGCGGTAAAGGCCATGGAGCGACCGATGGCGTTTATGGTCTGTTGGTCTGGTGAGAACAACAGAATCTCCCTCCATGGTTACGGTGATATCTGGGTCGACTTTTTGCGACAGTTCACCAAGAGGGCCTTTTACGCTTACCACATTATCGGCGCCAATTTTCACGCTTACACCCTGTGGTAGGTTTACAGGTTTTCTTCCGATTCTTGACATTGTAAAAAATTAGAATTAGTAAACATAACAAAGCACTTCACCGCCAACATTTTTGGATCGTGCCTCTTTATCGGTTATAACACCTTGCGATGTTGAAATAATTGCAATACCCAATCCGTTGAGCACGCGAGGAAGTTCCGATACGTCTACGTATTTTCTTAAGCCTGGACGACTAATACGCTCCAAATGCTTAATAGCACTTCTTTTGCTCTCAGGGTTATACTTCAGGGCTATTTTAATGGTACCCTGAGGACCTGTTTCTTCAACCTTGTAATTGAGTATATACCCTTTTTCGTATAGTATTCTTGTTATTTCCTTCTTCATGTTTGAAGCGGGAATCTCAACTATACGATGGTTTGCCATGATGGCATTCCGTAAGCGGGTCAAATAATCTGAAATAGGATCAGTTAACATTTTCGCTGTCAATTAATTGTTTACCAACTTGCTTTTTTAACTCCGGGTATCATACCCTTAGAAGCCATTTCCCTAAAGGTAATACGGCTAATCCCAAACTGACGCATATAGCCGCGGGGTCTTCCTGTTAGTGAGCAACGATTCCTCAACCTAATTGGATTCGAATTGCGGGGCAACTTCTGTAAGCCTATCCAATCGCCTTCGGCTTTCAGTTTGGAACGTTTTTCGGAAAACTTTTCAACAAGTTTTGCTCTACGTACCTCACGGGCTTTCATTGATTCTTTTGCCATACCCTAGTTCTTTTTAGCGTTTTTGAAAGGAATTCCAAATTCGCGAAGTAAAGCGTAGGCTTCTTCGTCGCTATTGGCGGAGGTAACAAAAGTTATCTCCATTCCCAAAATTTTATTGATTTTATCGATATCAATTTCAGGGAAAATGATATGCTCCTGAATTCCCAGGGTGTAATTACCGCGTCCATCGAGTTTATCGGTAACACCTTTAAAGTCGCGAATACGAGGTAGAGTAATGTTAATCAATCGCTCTAAAAACTCGTACATACGCTCTCTACGCAAGGTTACCTTTACTCCAATGGGCATATTCTTACGAAGTTTGAAGTTCGAAATATCCTTGCGGGAGATAGTTTGAATTGCCTTTTGGCCTACAATGGTAGATAGTTCTTCCTGGGCCGTTTCAATTAGCTTACGATCGGCAACAGCCTGCCCAACACCTTGATTGACTACAATCTTTTGGAGTCGGGGCACTTGCATTTTGCTCTTATAGCTAAATTCTTTCTGCAAAGCAGGTACAATTTCGTTATTGTACTTTGTTTTGAGGTTTGGTACGTATTTCATTACTTAATCTCCTCCCCAGATTTTTTTGCGTATCGAACTAATTTTCCTTTCTCGCTCATCCGGCGCCCAATGCGGGTCGGTTTACCGTTGGCGGGGTCAACCAACATAAGGTTCGAGATGTGGATAGGGGCTTCCTTTTTAATGATGCCGCCCTGAGGGTGCTTAGCATTGGGTTTGGTATGCTTCGAAACCATGTTGATCCCTTCAACTATGGCACGTTCCTTTTCTACCAGAACTTCGAGTACTTTACCCTGCTTACCCTTGTATTCGCCTGAATTAACGAATACCATGTCCCCTTTTTTTACGTGCAATTTTTTGCTCATTGCAATACAATTTTTATCGGATTACAGTACTTCTGGCGCAAGGGAAACAATTTTCATGTAGCTATCGCGAAGTTCGCGAGCAACAGGACCGAAAATACGAGTTCCTCTTATTTCACCCTGATTGTTTAGGAGAACGCAGGCATTGTCGTCGAAACGAATGTAGCTACCATCTGCCCTGCGTAATTCCTTTTTGGTTCTCACAACCACAGCTTTGGTTACAGTTCCCTTTTTTATATCCCCACCGGGGATAGCGCTCTTAACAGTCACAACAATTTTATCGCCTATTCGGGCATAGCGCCTTCCGGTTCCACCTAGAACCCTGATGCAAAGCACTTCCTTTGCTCCGCTATTGTCGGCTACTTGTAAACGGGTTTCTTGCTGTATCATGACTACTTAGCTCTTTCAATGATTTCAACTAACCTCCAACGCTTGGTTTTGCTCAAGGGTCGGGTTTCCATAATTCTCACGGTATCACCAATGTTGCAAGTGTCGGTTTCGTCGTGTGCGTAAAACTTGGTGGTACGGTTAACGAATTTTCCGTAGATGGGATGCTTAACCTTGCGGTTAACAGCAACAACAATTGACTTCTGCATTTTATTGCTCACCACCACCCCAATTCTTTCCTTTCTAAGATTTCTTTTGTTTTCCATTGTAGATGGCTTTACTGTTTTTGGTTCAGTTTTCGCTCAGTAATGATGGTTTTCATTCTGGCGATATCCTTACGGGTTTCAACAATCTTCATCGGATTGTCGAGGGGCGAGATGGCGTGATTCATTTTCAACTTCAGAAGTTGAGTTTCCAACGCATCGATCCGCTCCACAATTTCCTTATCGGTAAGTTCTCTAATTTCTGCTGGTTTCATTTCTCAACTAAATTGAAGTTTCAACATAATCGCGACGAACCACGAATTTTGTGGTTATTGGCAGTTTTTGGGCTGCAAGGCGCAATGCTTCCTTTGCTATTTCGTAAGGAACTCCTTCGGCCTCAATAATAATGCGACCGGGGGTAACTGGAGCCACAAATCCTTCGGGTGCTCCTTTTCCTTTACCCATACGAACCTCTGCAGGCTTTTTGGTTATGGGCTTATCAGGGAAAATTCGGATCCAAATTTGACCTTCACGTTTCATATAACGTGTTACGGCCTGACGGGCAGCCTCTATCTGGCGGCCGGTTATCCATTTGGATTCAAGTGCCTTTATGCCAAAGGAGCCGAACGCCAACTGGTTACCGCGTTGGGCAATGCCCTTCATGCGGCCCTTTTGCGACCTCCTAAACTTTGTTTTCTTTGGCTGTAACATTTCCTATGTCCTTTAGTTCTGT
Source organism: Bacteroidales bacterium (assembly GCA_037442025.1). Lineage (GTDB taxonomy): Bacteria > Bacteroidota > Bacteroidia > Bacteroidales > Tenuifilaceae > UBA2287. Next base: position 52,270 of record JBBIRB010000002.1, read on the forward strand.
TAAACTATTTCTTTTTCTTACGGAATCCGGCAGAACGTGGCTTCTGTGCGCTGGGTTGTGGTGCAGCAGATGCGCTCACTCCCAGATTTGGCGACAAATCGCGTTTTCCGTATACTTCACCTACACATATCCAAACTTTAATGCCAATTAAACCAACCTTGGTAAGTGCTTCTCCCAAGGCGTAGTCAATATCGGCACGGAAAGTATGCAAAGGAATACGTCCCTCTTTGTAGGTTTCGGAACGTGCCATTTCAGCACCACCCAGGCGACCCGAAATTTGCACTTTAATTCCCTCAGCTCCCATGCGGATGGTAGAGGCAATAGCCATTTTAATGGCTCTGCGGTATGAAACACGTCCTTCGAGTTGGCGGGCAATGTTGCTGGCTACTATAGTAGCATCCAGTTCTGGTCTTTTTATTTCAAAGATGTTGATTTGAACCTCTTTTCCGGTAACATTCTTAAGTTCTTCTTTAAGTTTGTCTACCTCTTGGCCACCTTTACCTATAATAATTCCGGGACGAGCCGTATGAACGGTAACAGTGATAAGTTTTAGTGTACGCTCAATAACAATTTTTGAAACGCTGGCTTTAGCAAGGCGCGCGTTCAGATACTCGCGAATTTTGCTGTCCTCAACTAGTTTCTGAGCATAACGGTTTCCACCGTACCAGTTGGAATCCCATCCTTTAATAATTCCAAGCCTATTGGAAATTGGATTTACTTTCTGTCCCATTTAGCTCTTAGTATTTTGTGTTTCGTTACTAACTGCACTATCAACAACAACGGTTACGTGGTTGGAGTGTTTGCGTATTCTGTGTGCACGACCCTGTGGCGCTGTGCGAATGCGCTTTAGTTGCTTGCCTTGGTCTACGAATATTTCTTTCACAAAGAGGTTAGCATCTTCAAGACGCTTGCCTTCGTTTTTGGCTTGCCAATTGGCTACTGCTGAAAGAAGAAGCTTGCGAACCCTTACGGCAGACTCCTTGGGGGTAAAGCGAAGTATATCAAGCGCATTGTTCACTTGCTTGCCGCGAACCAAATCAACCACCAATCGCATTTTTCGTGGAGAAGTTGGGCAATCTCTCAGAATAGCGAATGCCTTATTCTTTTTCTCCTCTTTAATCTGGTTGGCTTTTAAACGTTTTCTTGCACCCATTACAATTATGCTTTAATAGTATGGTTGTTAGTTATTACTTCTTATTCCCTGCATGACCACGGAAGGTACGGGTTGGAGCAAATTCGCCCAACTTATGACCTACCATGTTTTCAGTAACATATACAGGGATGAACTTGTTGCCATTGTGCACTGCAATAGTGTGGCCAACAAAATCGGGAGATATCATGGTGCTTCTCGACCAGGTTTTCACAACCTGTTTCTTATTGGAAGAATTCATGTCGAGAATTCGTTTCTCCAATTTGTATTCGATAAAAGGACCTTTTTTAAGTGACCGACTCATAATTCAAGATTTTTCGGATTACTTTTTACGGCGTTCTACAATAAACTTAGAAGAATGCTTCTTCTTCGAACGGGTTTTGTAGCCTTTGGCTGGTATACCCTTACGTGAGCGTGGATGTCCTCCGCTTGCACGGCCTTCACCACCTCCCATGGGGTGATCGACTGGGTTCATAGCAACACCACGAGTACGTGGGCGACGACCTAACCAACGTGAACGGCCAGCTTTACCCGATTTCTCGAGAGCATGGTCGGAGTTCGATACAGAACCAATGGTAGCTTTGCACGAGGTAAGCACCATACGGGTTTCACCACTAGGCAATTTAAGTACAGCATATTTACCTTCGCGGGCAAGCAGTTGAGCATAAGAACCGGCGCTACGAGCCATAATAGCTCCTTCTCCTGGTTTCAACTCAATGTTGTGTACAATAGTACCTAGAGGTATTTCAGAGAGATAAAGGGTGTTGCCCAACTCGGGAGCTACACCTAAACCCGACATAATGGTCTGGCCTACCTGGAGGCCAGCGGGTGCAATGATATATCGTTTTTCACCATCGGAGTATACCACAAGGGCTATACGTGCGGTACGATTGGGATCGTACTCAATGGTTTTCACTACAGCAGGGATGTTTTCACGCTCGCGTGCAAAATCGATAACCCTGTACATGCGCTTATGTCCACCACCTATGTAACGCATAGTTAGCCGGCCGCTATTGTTTCTTCCGCCCGATTTTTTTAGTGGCTCAAGCAACGATTTCTCAGGTTTCGACGTAGTGATTTCGTCGAATGCACCTATAATTTTATGCCTTTGACCTGGGGTAACAGGTTTTAGTTTTCTAACTGCCATTTTACTTAAATGTTGCTAAAAAAGTCAATCTTTTCACCTTCTTTAAGCGTTACAATAGCTTTTTTGAAACTATTGGTTTTTCCAGCTAAAACACCAGCACGAGTATAACGCACCTTACGTTTTCCGCCGTAACGCATAGTATTTACAGATTCTACTTTAACTCCGTAGATATCTTCAACAGCTTGCTTCACCTGTAATCGGTTGGCCTTTTTCTCAACAATGAACCCATACTTATTGAGTTTCTCTCCCAACTGGGTCATTTTCTCGGTTACCACAGGCCTAATTAAAATATTCATGGCTACAGGGCTTATTACTGGTTAAACAATTTTTTAATCGCTTCAACTGAACTCTCAGCCAGAACCAATGTACCTGCATTCATAATTTCGTATGTATTTATGGATGAGGCAATTGACACCTTGCTTCGCTCTAAATTTCTGGACGACAAATATATATTTTTATTTGGCTCGCTAATAATGTAAAGCGACTTTTTATTGTCCAAGTTCAGATTTTTAATGAAACTTACGTATTCCTTGGTTCTGGGAGTTTCAATGGCAAGATCTTCAACCACCATTATTGAATTACCCTTAGCCTTGTATGCGAGAGCACTTTTCCGAGCTAACTGCTTCAGTTTCTTGTTCAGTTTAAAACTGTAGTCGCGGGGTTGAGGGCCAAACACACGGCCACCTCCACGGAAAAGGGGAGATTTTATGGAACCAGCACGTGCTGTTCCAGTACCTTTTTGTTTTTTCAGTTTGCGGGTGCTACCGGCAACCTCGTTACGTTGCTTCGATTTGTGTGTGCCTTGCCTTTGGTTGGCGAGGTACTGCTTTACATCGAGGTAGATAGCATGATCATTGGGTTCAATGCCAAAAATATCATCGCTCAATTCAACCTTACGGCCGGTTTCCTTCCCCTGAATATTTAGAACACTTATTTCCATTACTTCTCAATGATTAAATATGAACCTTTTGCACCAGGAATAGAGCCTTTAACAATGAGAAGGTTATTCTCTGGGATTACCTTAAGAAGTCGCAGGTTGATAATTTTAACCTGGTCGCCACCTGTTCTTCCTGCTAGGCGTTTTCCGGGGAATACCCTGCTGGGGAATGAGCTGGCACCCATAGAACCTGGCGCACGCAAGCGGTTGTGCTGGCCGTGGGTTTGTCCACCAACGCCAGAGAAACCATGTCTTTTAATTACACCCTGAAAACCTTTTCCTTTCGAAATGCCGGTAACATCGATCCAACGGTCTTCGAGGAAGATTTCAGCGGTGATCAAATCGCCCAACTTGTACTCGGTGCTCCAATTCTTAAACTCGGCCACCTTACGCTTGGGGGTAGTGTTCGCTTTCTGGAAATGTCCCAGAAGAGGCTTGCTGGTATGCTTCTCCTTCTTGTCATCAAAAGCTAACTGGAGGGCTTCATAGCCATCATTCTCCAGCGTTTTAACTTGTGTGACAACGCAGGGCCCAGCTTCAATAACGGTGCATGGGATGTTTTTCCCATCAGCACCGAAAACGGAAGTCATTCCGATTTTTCGTCCAATAATTCCTGCCATTACGTTTTACTAATTAAATTACACTCATACTTTAATTTCTACTTCGACTCCACTGGGCAACTCAAGCTTCATGAGGGCATCAATCGTCTTGGGGGTGGAGCTGTAGATGTCGAGTAGTCTCTTGAAGGAACTTAATTGAAATTGCTCCCTCGACTTCTTGTTCACAAAGGTGGAACGGTTAACTGTGAAGATGCGTTTGTGGGTGGGAAGGGGAATGGGTCCATTCACCACAGCTCCCGTTGACTTTACAGTCTTTACGATCTTCTCGGCCGACTTGTCCACCAGGTTGTGATCGTAAGATTTCAGTTTGATTCTGATCTTCTGGCTCATTTTACAATAATTGTAAATAATTAATCGACTTCCTTAACATTTTTTCCGCGCGATTTCTCAACAATCTCTTTCGATACGTTAGCAGGAACCTCGGCATAGTGTGAAAATTCCATTGACGAGGTAGCTCTTCCAGAGGTGAGCGTACGCAGAACGGTTACATATCCGAATTGTTCGGATAAGGGTACTTTGGCCTTAATTACCCGGGCGTTGCCTTTCGACTCCATCCCAAGAATTTGGCCACGTCTTTTGTTGAAATCACCGATAACATCGCCCATATACTCCTCGGGGGTTACAACCTCAACGGTCATAATGGGTTCGAGAAGAATAGGGTTAGCTTTGGCGCATGCATGTCGGAACGCTTGTCGAGCTGCAATTTCGAAAGAAAGCGAATCTGAATCGACTGCATGGTATGAACCATCTTTCAGTGTTACTTTAAGGCTAGGCAAAGCATAGCCTGCAAGAACACCATTTTTCATGGCAAGAGTAAATCCTTTTTCAACGGAAGGAATGTACTCCCTTGGAATATTGCCTCCCTTAACCTCATCAACGAACTGGAGACCAGTTGCTCCATCTTCGGAGGGGCCAATGGTAACAATAATGTCGGCGAACTTACCACGTCCACCGCTTTGCTTTTTGAATACCTCGCGATGCTCAACGGCTTTTGTAATAGCCTCCTTATAAGCAACCTGAGGCGCTCCCTGATTAATATCAATCTTGAACTCGCGGCGAAGCCTATCGATAATAATTTCGAGGTGCAGTTCTCCCATTCCGCTAATAACAGTTTGGGCACTTTCCTCATCGATATGTACCTGAAATGTAGGATCCTCTTCGGCCAATTTGTAAAGTGCCATACTGAGTTTATCCAAATCCTGCTGAGTTTTTGGTTCAACAGCCAGACCAATAACTGGTTCAGGAAAATTCATCGACTCGAGAACAATAGGATGCTTCTCTTCGCAAAGGGTATCGCCCGTACGCAGGTCTTTAAAGCCAACAGCAGCGCAAATATCGCCAGCTTCGCAAACCTCGATGGGGTTTTGCTTGTTGGCGTGCATTTGGTATAAGCGGCTTATGCGCTCTTTTTTTCCGCTTCGGGTATTGTAAATGTAACTGCCGCTCTCCAGTTTACCTGAATATACTCTAATGAATGCCAAGCGACCAACGTATGGATCGGTAGCAATTTTAAAGGCTAAGCCACAGAATGGTTCAGCAGCATCGGGGTTGCGTACAATATCCTTCTCGCTATCGGGGTGTTGTCCGGTAACTGCACCAATGTCGATGGGGCTTGGCAAAAAGGCTATAACGGCATCGAGCAAGCGCTGAATGCCTTTATTCTTAAATGCTGCTCCACAAAGAACGGGTACAATGGCTAGATTGATGGTCGCTTTACGAATGGTTTCAACAATCTCTTCCTTCGTAATGGACTGGGGATCGTCAAAGAAGCGCTCGAGCAAATCGTCGTTGTATTCAGCCACGGCTTCAATAAGCTTTTCGCGCCATTCGTTAACCTCATCAACCATATCGGCTGGCACATCTTCAAGGCGATACTGGGTTGTTTTTGTTTTTTCGTCTTCGAACCAAATAACTGCTTTGTTTTCAATTAAGTCAACAACTCCATTGAATGTGTCCTCAGCACCTATAGGTATTTGAATGGGTATGGGACGAGCCCCAAGGCGTTCGTTGATTTGCGAAACAACCGTTAAAAAATCGGCACCGGGGCGATCCATTTTGTTAATGAACGCAAGGCGAGGTACTCTGTACCTGTCGGCCTGGCGCCATACTGTTTCACTTTGGGGTTCAACACCGCCAACAGCGCAAAAAACGGCAACGGCTCCATCGAGAACCCTAAGCGAGCGCTCAACCTCAACTGTAAAGTCGACGTGACCGGGAGTGTCAATTACGTTTACCTGATACTGTTTGTTATTGTAGTTCCAAAATGTAGTTGTTGCAGCGGAGGTGATAGTGATACCCCTCTCCTGCTCCTGCACCATCCAGTCCATGGTGGCTGCGCCATCGTGAACCTCTCCAATTCTATGTGTTTTACCCGTGTAAAAAAGAATACGCTCGGTAGTGGTTGTTTTACCGGCGTCGATGTGGGCCATTATTCCTATGTTCCGGGTAAACTTTAAATCCTTACTCATTTATGTCTCTCTTCCCTTTTTGCTATTTTAGAATCGGAAATGGGCAAATGCCTTGTTGGCTTCTGCCATTTTGTGCATATCTTCTTTACGCTTGAATGCGGCTCCCTCTTCGTTGAAAGCTGCCATAATCTCGGCGGCTAATTTTTCGCTCATCCCTTTACCCGAGCGCTTGCGCGAAAAGAGGATAAGATTTTTCATGGAGAGTGAAATTTTACGATCGGGACGAACCTCCATAGGTACTTGAAATGTAGCTCCACCAACACGGCGGCTTTTTACTTCAACTTGAGGAGTTACATTCTCGAGCGCTTTTTTAAAAATCTCAAGGGGTTTCTGTTCGGCATCCTTCATTTTACCCCCCACTATATCGAGTGCATCGTAAAAAATATCGTACGCTTTACTCTTCTTTCCGCTGTACATAAGGTTATTTACAAAACGTGTAACCAACACATCGTGATACTTTGGGTCGGGAAGGAGGACTCTCTTTTTTGGTTTAGCTTTTCTCATTGCAATAAACAGTTAAGCGTTAACTTACTTTTTCTTAGGTCTCTTAGTTCCGTACTTGGAGCGGCGCTGATTTCGACCCTCAACACCTGAGGCGTCGAGTGTTCCACGAATAATGTGATAGCGAACTCCAGGTAGGTCTTTTACCCTTCCCCCGCGGATAAGCACTATTGAGTGCTCCTGCAAGTTGTGACCTTCTCCAGGAATGTAGGCGGTTACCTCCATTTGATTGGTAAGCCTAACCCTGGCAACCTTTCTCATAGCCGAATTTGGCTTTTTAGGAGTAGTGGTGTACACGCGTACACATACCCCGCGACGTTGAGGACAACCGGTGAGTGCCGGCGACTTGCTTTTATCGACAAGCTTCGTCCTCCCTTTTCTTACAAGTTGCTGAATTGTAGGCATATAAACATTTATGTTAGATTAAAAAAAATCCAAAAATGGCTTGCAAAGGTATTGTTTTTTGCTGAATATCAAAACATTTCCTTCACTTTCTTTTTGCATTGTGCTGAAAAACAGCATTCCAAATGCGGGCGCAAAGGTAAACCGATTTATTTTAAAAACAAAACCGATTATGAATTAATTTTAAGTTAAACAGGCGAGGCCAACAAATAAATTGTCGGCCTCGGATATAAAGAATGAATTAATTTACTGATTGCTATCTTTTTATCATTTTCACTATTCTGCTCGAGTTCTCAACAGAGTATAAAGTTACTATATAAACTCCTGTTGGTAATTTGGAAGAATCGATACTTATCATCTCATTACCATTATTAACAATGGTCATTATCTTTTGTCCAAGGACATTTGTAACCTCAACCTGTTTTACTCGCTGGGCGTTGGCAATGCTTATTAGCTGGCTGAACGGGTTGGGGTACACGTTTACAGAACTCAATTCGTCGGGGTTAATGCTCGTGCCAGTGATGGAAACAGTAACCGCACTGGAGGGCACCGACTCGCCCTCGGGCGATGAGTATGTGGCCGCAACTTTATACGTAAATTCACCATTGGGCAGGTTGGTGTCGATGTACTCAAGCACATCGGGGTTAGTAAGTGTTGCTATAGCCACATTGTTGCGATACACCTTGTAGCCAGAAATCTGAACCATTCCTTTTTCAGCGCTAACTAAGGCTTTATTCCCGAATGCATTTTCTGAATAATCTGTTTCAGAGTATGTTAAGACATTTTTTCCGGTAGCATCGGTCACACTAATGCCATCTAAAAGGAGTGCTAAAGAATTCTCAGAAACGCAATTAATTGCAAACCTTACTTTACTGCCATTAAATGTATTCAAATTGAAAATGTATTCTGTCCACTCATCGGGTACTTCAAGAAATTGACCGGAATGAATAACATTAAAATTGGCAGGCTGGGAACCTGTTGTTGAAATGCTAACCCTTATTCTATCGAAGTTGTGCTGTGAAGATGCGGCTCTGGCCCAGAACTTCAGTTTATATCCACTTAACACTTTGATCTCAGGTGAAACAAGCCAATCATTATTGGCAATAACTCCATTTCCGGGTATAATAGAAAAACATGCTAAATACTTATTGCCAAAAATTGGAGCCCATGCGCCACTTATTGCGGGACTTGTTTGCGAAGAATTGAATACTATAAATGATCCTGTGTAGTTCTGGTTTGGGAAAGAGGCATTGGATATATTTGTTGTAAACCTTCCATCCAAATCGTGCTGAATCCAGGGATTAAATGCCAATGAGAAGTCCTGATAATTTTCAAAACCTTCATTGTGAGTAACCCTTGGATAGTTCCAAACTAATTTCACATTATTATCGTTAAGAATTTGATAGTTAAGTGAGTTTGGTGATACAAACACGGAGGGATTTACATTAATTAGGTTAGTTTTCGTTTCAACAATACTGCCGTTAATAATTAATGAAATATTTTTTGTCCCTGTTGATGAATAGGTTACGCTATGCGGGCCTTTCCCTGTAGCGCTTTGAGGGATTGCCCCTTCTCCAAAATTCCAGCTCCAACTAGTAATAGTGCCCCCTGCCGACAAATCGGTAAAAACTACGTTATCGCCAACATTCACTTGGGTTTTATCAGAGAAAAAGTCGGCAACCAACCCGCCAAAAGGATCGTAACCTTTAAGTGAGAAGAGGTTATAACCCTGAGGATCGAGCCAAAATCCAAGCCTTTCTGCACTAGATAGTCCATTAGATGCCCAATGGTAATCAAACTTTCCATAGTAGTCGAAGTTATTTGGGTTAACGCAATTAGATGAACCTCCTGTTAAAGTTCCAACAATTAACCCATTTGGATTAAAGAGGGGTGATCCAGAAGATCCTCCCTCCGTAACGCCATGACCAGTTCCTGTTGCACTCCAATTGATACGCCATGCCGCATTATTACCCATAAAACTGCCACTTATGTTTGGTGTAGAAGAAACAAGTTGGGTTGAATATGTTGAAATCTTTTTGGCATCACCTCTGGGATGATGGATTCCCACTCCAGAAGTAGATCCTACTGGATTTCTGGTCCATCCATTATAATATGGGTTCCACGACTCCTCAGGGGCACTTACTAGTTCTACCAATTGAAAATCTGACCCCCCAGCCATAGGGCCTTTCGCTTTTAAAGTACAACCAGTTATTAAATTAATTGGTGGAGCACCAGTATTGGAACAAGTTGGCCGTTCAAAATTGAAGTAAAATTGCCAAACATATCTGTCGTCGACAGATGCCGTACCCCCACAGTGTTCGGCTGTTAGAAAGTAGGGCTTAGCGTTTTGTGCTGTATTATTAACCAAGGACCCTGTACACCAATACCAACTGCTACCAACTCGAAATAGAATACGGGCAACCCCCCTTTTTTGCTTTTGCCAGTTGGCTCCTTCCGGACAATTTACATTAATATGGCATGTAGCAGCATCACCTAAATCTTTCTCCACTCTGAAATGATTATTAATGTATACAACCTCTTTAAGTTTAAAATTTCCTTTAAAAAAGTTGCTAGAATGCTTTCCCGGTTCATGATATTCAATAAAAACTTCTTCGCCAGATAAAATTGGACAGCTCAAAGTGTTTGAAACAACATTTTGACTTGTTAAAATGGCAATAGGGTCGTTTTGCGATTTTGAAAAAACGAAAATTTTGGCTCCCTCAGGGATTCTCACTTCGTCAAAAGTTAGCACAATGTATGGTGCATTATGCAGCAGTATTTTTAGCAACCAACTTTGTTCTCCATTAGGCCAAGTGATCAAACTCCCAGAGTTATTGAAATTTAAATTGGCATCAATAGCGAACCCAGCCCTCATGGGTAATTGATCTTTACTATCATTATACTCACTAACCATACTTATCCTTTCTCCATCTAAAGAAAAGAAACGGGTGTCAATTTCTTTGTACGAAAAGCCATACTTGATACTTAATGGCACATGATCTTGAGAGAAAAGATTATTGGGTATAAAATTTAAAAAAAACAGTAAGGGTATTGCAAGCAATGATTTTAAACTTAGAGTAAGAAAATATTTTCTCATGTTTTAGTATTTTAATTTAAAGGTCAACAAGTTAAATAACTGATGGTTTAAGGTTTTTTTAAGTTTCGAAAGAATAAGCTCTGAAATTGCATTAAGGGTTTTGGAGTAGGCTCCAAATAATATTGCCTACTCCAAAATGTTTAACCTTATTTTTTCACCATTTTTAAAACTAATACTTTGTTTTCAGTGGAAATAACTTGAAATAAATAAACTCCTGTTGGTAATTTGGAAGAATCGATACTTATCATCTCATTACCATTATTAACAATGGTCATTATCTTTTGTCCAAGGACATTTGTAACCTCAACCTGTTTTACTCGCTGGGCGTTGGCAATGCTTATTAGCTGGCTGAACGGGTTGGGGTACACGTTTACAGAACTCAATTCGTCGGGGTTAATGCTCGTGCCAGTGATGGAAACAGTAACCGCACTGGAGGGCACCGACTCGCCCTCGGGCGATGAGTATGTGGCCGCAACTTTATACGTAAATTCACCATTGGGCAGGTTGGTATCGGTGTACTCTAACAGGTCTGGGTTGGGAAGCGTTGCGATTGCCACATTGTTGCGATAAACCTTGTAGCCCGAAATCTCCATCATCTCTTTTGGGTCATTTTTAGGCGCAACGGGAGTAACCCCTGTGGGCAGGGCGCGGTTGGATGGTTTCTCGTAAATAGCATCCTCAAACGACTGCGACATAACTACTTCACCTTTACTGTTTGTAACGCTAATATCGTCGATTAAAAGGGCATAAGCATCTACCGAAACGCAGTTGAGCGCAAAACGAATGTAGTTCCCAACATAAGAAGATAGACTATAGGAATATTCTGTCCAGGTTGTGGGAACAGCAAGATATGAGCCCGGGGAAATAATTGTGAAATTGGCAGGATTAGAACCGGTTGTTGCGATGCCAACTTTCAATCTTTCCAACCCCCACTGCTCTGTTATAGATTTTGCCCAGAACTTTAAGGTGTAACCAGGCAGCACCTTAATACGTGGCGATACTAACCAATCGTTATTGGCTGTAATACCACCCTCAGGAATTGCATCGAAACATACAGCCGACTTACTGCCTGTTCTGGCTGCCCAAGCTGCCGAAAGCGCCGGAGTTGTTGCTGTATGGTTAAAAATGATAAAACTTCCGGTATAGCCCTGATTGGTAAATGTTGTGTTCTGAATGCTATAAGTTGGCCTACCATCAACATCGTGCTGTATCCAAGGAGCAAATGAAAGGGCAAAATTATCGTATCCTTCAAAGCCCTCGGTATTTAAAATGGCAGGGTAATTCCAAGTTAAACGCACATCCTTATCGTTCTGAACTTGGGCAGCCAGTCCGCTTGGTGCAACAAAAATCGAGGGTACTACGTTAATGTAATTAGCCTTGGTTTTTGTAATATTTCCGTTTATAGTAAGACTTACCGTTTTTTGCCCAACTGTAGTATAAGTAACTGTATGAGGACCTTGGCCAATTGCGGTAGCAGGGTTTGCACCCTCGCCAAAGTTCCACGACCAGTTTGAAATGGTTCCACCAGCAGAAAGATCGGTAAAGGTTACGCTTCCATTCAAATATATTTGAGTAGCGTTGGCAACAAATTCAGCAAATAAACCAGCATAGGGATCGAACCCGCCAAGGCTTGTTGGGTTAGAACTATTTGGGTCGAGCCAGGGTGCGAGCCTGTCGGCATTGGTAGCACCGTTGGATAGCCAATGGTAATCGAATTTTCCATAAAAATCCGAAAGGGTCGGACTGCTACATGTAGATGAGCCACCAGAAAGGGTTCCAACCACTAAGCCATCGACATTAAAAATAGGTGATCCAGAAGAGCCTCCCTCGGTTACACCATATCCATTGGCAGTTGCACTCCAGTTAACACGCCAAGCAGAATTGGTTGCCATTAAACTACCCCCAATATTAGGTGACGCAGAGGTTAGTTGAGTTGTGTAGGTTGATATTTTCTTAGCATCGCCACTGGGGTGATGAATGCTCACACCCGTTGTGGAACCAGTTGTGACTCTGCTCCATCCGTTGTAATATGGGTTCCACGACTGCTGCGGAGCAGAGGAAAGTTCAACCAACTGAAAATCGGAGCCTCCACTTATGGGTCCTTTCGCCCTTAATGTACACCCAGTTATCAGATTGGATGGTGGAGTTCCTGTATTAGCGCATGTAGCACGTTCGTAGTTAAAGTAGAACTGCCATACATTCCGATCTGCAGCCGATGCATCTCCTCCGCAGTGTTCGGCAGTTAAAAAATAAGGTTTGGCATCCTGGGCAGTATTATTAATTAAGGTGCCAGAGCACCAGTACCAGCTGCTTCCTACGCGGAAAAGAATGCGAGCCACGCCTCTTTTTTGTTGTTGCCAGTTGTTTCCTTCGGAACAGTTAATATTTACTTGGCAAGGGTCTGAATTACCGAGATCTTTCGAACTTAGAGCATCCACCCCGTTTGCAATAAATACAACATCGTTTATGCTAAATTTTCCTTTAAAACCATTGCCATGAGTTGTTTCAACATACTCAACAACCAACTCGCTTCCTGAAATGGCCGGGCAACTTAGCGTTTTTGAAACAACATCCTTTGCCGAAAGAACCGCGATGGGTTTCCCTTGACTAGGTGAATAAACAAAGATGTTAGCTCCTTCGGGCAATATCACATCATCAAATGTAAGCAGAACAGAAGGTGCATCGTTAACAACAACTTTTAGCAGCCAACTTTTTTCTCCGTTGGGCCAATTGAAAATCTCCCCAGAGTTAGTGAAGTTCAAATCGGTTTTAATTGAGAATCCTGCCTGAAGGGGCAATCCTTCCTTGCCATTATCGACCCTGAAAAGTTTTTCAAGTTGCAATGCTTCAGGTGAAAAGACACGTGCATCCATTTTGGCTATATCGATGGAATATTTCAAACTTGGCGGTACAACTCCCTGAGAATAAGCGAGGCCCCCTGCGGTTAAGTAACCAATCATTGCAACGCAAACAATGTGGTATACAATTCTTTTAAGGTAATTTTTCCTGTTCATTTTGTAAAGTTTTGTTTGGGGCTAAGTTAAGAAACTTATGGCGAAACAAGTTTTTTGCTCCTTTTTTTTTACTATTTTGGGGTCATTATATTACACACTTCGAACTGCTTTCATTGGTAACCAATTATATAGATAATATGAAAAGAGGAATAATTTTGTGCTCGATACTACTTACTGCATGTGTGGCTCAACAGAGTAGAAAAGTACCTGACACATCAACTATACAATTGCAAAATCTTGTTGAATCGCCCTTTGGAATTGATGAAAACATTAACTCGTACATAAGTTATTTACCAAAAAGTACCAGAGCAGTAAAAATGGTTCAACGAAACATGGAATATTCGAAGCCGATAGACACCCTAATTAATCTTAAATTCAAGCAATCATCTGTACTTTTTCACAAGTCGAATTTCAATCGCGAAATTTTGCTGGGTGGAAGCATCTCAAACAAAGAAATAGTTTTGGCAAACGGAATTGGTGTGGGTTCTACTCGGAACAAAGTGAAAAGTTCAATTATTGGCTTCGAAGATAATTTGGGAGATACTATAGTTATAGGCTATAGTAACCGAAAAATCAAGTTTATATTCAACAAAAGAGGCATACTAACAAAGTATACCTTCCATGGAAGTGTTGAATAATAAATCATTATTCCCTTGATGGAACTGATGCAATTTCAGTAATATTTCCTGTTACTTTCTGATTTAGGGTTACCTTAATTTCTGCGTCGAGCGGTAAAAACAAATCGACCCTCGAGCCAAACTTAATGAATCCCATTTCCTGAAACTGGCTTACAGACTCTCCTTCTTTTGCATAGCATATTATTCTTCGAGCAACCAAACCTGCAATTTGCCTGAAAAGTACCTTAACCCCATCATTGCGTTCGATTACAACGGTAGTTCGTTCATTCTCAGTTGAAGATTTTGGGTGCCATGCAACTAAAAACTTTCCGGGATGATATCTATAGTACGCAACTTTGCCCGAAAAGGGGAACCAGTTAACATGAACATTCCAAACCGACATGAAAACCGATACCTGCATGCATCGGGTTTTAAGGCACTCAGGTTCATCAACCTCTTCAATGGCAACAATTTTACCATCGGCTGGAGAAAAAATAGTATTCGAATTGGGGCTCAAGATGCGCTTAGGTACTCTGAAAAACCGGAGTAAAAAGGTATAAATAGGCACGGTAATAGCAAGCCCTAAAATAAGGCCCAAACCAGCGAGCCACATCCATAAAAGTATTACAAATACAACAATAAGTAGCAGCGATGAGCCAAGAATGAAGAAGCCTTCCTTATGAATTTTCATGAACAGCAAATTAAATTAACATCATTACTTCTAAATATACAAATACAATGGGAGCGGCTAACAAAACAGCATCGAAACGATCGAGCATGCCTCCGTGGCCAGGTAAAAATTTTCCAGAGTCCTTTATGCCAATGCTTCGCTTAAACATTGACTCAACCAGGTCGCCAAATACTCCCATTACAGCTGAAATCATTCCAATGGCAAGCCAATGCAGAATGGGCACATTGTAAAAAATTAGCGACAAAAGCCATGCAGTGAGTGCTGTTGTGAAAAAACCCCCTATTAAACCCTCCCACGATTTTTTAGGCGAAACCCGTGGAAACATCTTATGCCTTCCCAACGAAACACCAAAGGTGTATGCTCCAGTGTCGTTGGCCCAAATCAGGAAAAAGAAACCAACTAAAAATTCGACGTTGTAAACAATTTTAAATGAAGAATTATTGAGTACAAAGTAATTTAACAGGGCAAACGGAAGCGATACATAAACAATGCCGAGCAGTGTTGCACCAATATTTTGGAGGGGCTTATGATGGTTACGAAACAGCTCAACTATGAATACGCTCACAACCAATGGTATAAAACCTAAAAAAACCATTGGGCCGATGGTCCCTGTTGAATAAAGGTAGTTAACCAGAAAAACAAGTATCCCAAGTAGTAATCCATATAGCAATTGGGGACGTAAACGTGCCCTAAGCATCATGTAATAAAACTCGAGCAAACAGGCTGTTGATATGCTTGCAAAAACAATAAGAAAACTAATTCTTCCTAAAAAGATAGCTCCTAGAATTATGAGTACAAATACTACTCCCGTTATCGATCGTTTAAGGAATGGGGTCAAGGTTCCAGTTCTCCTATTACTTTTTTGGCAGTTTCGAAATCTGATTTGGGAACATACACCTCAATCTCGCCAAATGATAAGTACATGGAATCTTGACGGTTATGGATAACCGCTTCAATACCATTTTGTATAAGCAATTGGCAAACCAAATGGGACTGTGGGGCGTTATTAGATGAAAAAATTAACATCCAGCCATCCAATTCATTTCCAACTTTGTTTTCTTTAAAGAACATGGATTTTTATTCAGTTTTATCTTCGCCCTGCTTCTCTGAAGCCTCGATGTCCCTTACAAGTTCTTCGCTCCGGGTATGAGACTTACGAGGTCCAAATATATTTTCTAAATCCTCGCTGAAAATGACTTCTCGCTCAAGCAAAAGGTTGGCAAGTTTATCGAGGCCAACTCTGTTTTGCATGAGAATTTCCTTTGCATTTATGTAGGCAATTTCTACCAGCTTCTTGCTTTCACCATCTATTACTTCTGCGGTTTTTTCGCTGTATGGCTTAGAAAAGGCGAATTCGGTTTGGCCCGAAGAATCGTAAAAGCTAATGTTTTTTAAAATTTCGCTCATACCAAAGTAGGCAACCATGGCATAGGCTTGTTTGGTAACTCGCTCCAGATCGTTAAGGGCACCCGTTGATATTTTGTTGAAAACAATCTCTTCAGCGGCCCTTCCGCCCAGGGTTGAACTCATTTCGTGCATCATTTGTTCGGTTGTTGTAAGCTGCCTCTCTTCGGGCAAATACCAAGCTGCACCAAGCGACTTACCCCGAGGGATAATAGTAACTTTTAGTAACGGATTGGCATATTCCATCAGCCAACTTACAGTAGCGTGACCAGCTTCGTGGTAGGCAATTGTTTTCTTCTCCTCGAGAGAGATGATTTTATTCTTCTTTTCTAACCCCCCAATTATGCGATCAATGGCGTCGAGAAAATCTTGTTTTTCGACAAAGGTTTTATTTTTTCGGGCAGCAATAAGGGCTGCCTCATTGCAAACATTGGCAATATCGGCTCCGGAAAAGCCGGGGGTTTGCTTGGCAAGAAAACTAACATTAAAATCGGGTTCGAGTTTCATCGGCTTGAGGTGAACTCCAAAAATCTCCTGCCTTTCTTTTAAATCGGGCAACTCTACATGAATTTGTCTATCGAATCGACCAGCACGAAGCAAGGCTCTATCGAGTATATCGGCACGGTTGGTTGCGGCTAAAATAATAACCCCCTGATTTGACCCGAAGCCATCCATTTCAGTTAACAATTGGTTTAGGGTGTTTTCGCGCTCGTCGTTGGCAGAGAAGCTGGGATTTTTACCTCGTGCCCTACCAACCGCATCAATTTCATCGATAAAAACAATGCAGGGTGCCTTCTCCTTGGCTTGCTTAAATAGGTCGCGAACGCGCGATGCACCTACACCAACAAACATCTCAACAAAATCGGAACCAGACATGCTGAAGAAGGGCACATTGGCTTCGCCAGCAACGGCTTTTGCCAACAATGTTTTTCCAGTACCTGGGGGACCAACCAAGAGAACTCCCTTGGGAATCTTTCCACCCAAATCGGTGTATTTTTTTGGATTCTTGAGAAAATCCACAATTTCCATTATTTCTACCTTGGCTTCCTCTAAACCAGCAACATCCTTAAAGTCGATACGATTGTTATTCTCTTTGTCGAAAAGTTGAGCCTTTGATTTTCCTACACTAAAAATGTTGCCCCCAGGCCCCCCTGCACCTCCGCTTATGCGGCGGAATATGAAAATCCACACTCCTACCAAAAGGAGTATGGGTAGTAGCCATGTTAGTACTTCCCCAAAATAGTTTGGGCGTTCCTCGTAGTCGGCATACAGCCGTTCATTCTGGGGAATATTGGCTTGTGCTTCCTCCAATTGCCTTTCAAATGTTTCAATGGACCCGATTGTAAAAAAGAAGTGGGGACCAGAAGACTTTTTAACATCGCCAAGTCTACTAGCATACTTTTCTACGCTTTCAGATTTTATGTATACCTCAACCTTTCCCTGGTTTCGTATAACCAGCAACTTAGAAATGTCGTTACCTGCAAGCATTTGGGTTTTAACCTCCTGCCAATTGCTTTCAACTGCGCTTTTGGGCTTATAGAAATAATTAAGGGCTAAAATGGCTCCAATAATTATAATATAAACCCAGTACACATTGAATTTAGGCTTATTCAATTTGCCCTTACCATTCAAATCTGTAAATGACTGCTTTTCTTTCTTGTTTTCGTTTTCCAACATAACTTAATTATTCTTTACGGCCAGGCTATTAATAACCAAAAAAACTGCAAAATTGTTTGAAGTAATTAAAACTAATCGGCATGTTCTGTTCTGGCGGCATCGGCCCACAGTTCTTCGAGCCGATAAAACTGCCTCCATTCACTCTGAAAAACATGCACAACAACATTAACATAGTCTAAAATAATCCATATTGCATTTTCATAACCTCCCTTTTGCCAAGGTCTTTCTTGAAGCGACTCTTCTACTTTTATTTCAATATTGGTAGCAATGGCATCTACCTGTGTGGTGGACTCGGCGCTACAGACCACAAAATAATCGCAAACAGCATTAGGTAACTTTCCAACATGCAGGGAAACAATGCGTTGTCCTTTCTTTTCGGCAATGGCTTCGACAATAGTGCTCAATAGGGCTTCAGCGTTATCCTGCTTTTTTCTTCTAGGCATTTAAAACATTTATTATTAATTCACAAAAGTAATACTTTTTTGACACTTTCTAAATAACAGCCCCTTTGCAAAAACTAATTAACATTTTTTCAATCAAAGTTTAAAATAAATTAAACCATATTTTACGAATGCATCTAAATTTGTCGTAAGCAATTTAGCATATTCTTTACTATGAATATTGGCCACACTATTATATGGATTGATGAGTTGGACTCGACTAATCGGTACATTAACCGAAATAAAAACTTAGCGCCAGGAACCATTGTGGCAGCAAGGTTCCAAACCGACGGCAGAGGGCAAC
This sequence comes from Bacteroidales bacterium, assembly GCA_037442025.1. Taxonomy (GTDB): domain Bacteria; phylum Bacteroidota; class Bacteroidia; order Bacteroidales; family Tenuifilaceae; genus UBA2287. The sequence continues at coordinate 70,739 of JBBIRB010000002.1, forward strand.
GCGGAAATACATGGGAAAGCAATGCCAACGAAAACCTTACTTTTAGTATTTTTCTAACCCCTTCGTTTGTTGGTGTGCAGGACCAGTTTATGCTATCCAAGGCAGCCGCATTAGGAATAAAGGACTATTTGAATTCGCTTCTCCCTAATATTTCCATTAAATGGCCCAACGACCTGTACGTTTCAAAAAGCAAAATTGCAGGAATTCTAATTGAAAACTCGGTAATGGGCAGCAAAATTGAATCATCAACAATTGGTATTGGGTTAAATGTAAATCAGCTCGTATTCCCCGACGACTTACCAAATCCCACATCACTTGCCCTTGAAACGGGTATGAAATTGGACATTGAAAGTTCTCTTGAAGAAGTTGCCAAATGCCTGAACCAACGTTTTAACCAGCTGGAGGAGGCTAACTATCAATCTATCTCTAACGATTATTATAACTCACTTTACCAGTTGGAAACTTATTACAAGTACAGCGCAAACGGAATTACTTTCGAGGCAAAAATAGTAGGAGTTAAAAATTCGGGCGAAATTGTTGTACAAAAGGCCAATGGAGAAACCCTTTCGTTTGGCTTTAAGGAACTGGTTTACTTAAGTAGCTAAACGTTGAAAGCCTTGGCCAACGATTCAGCAATCGTATCAACTCCCTCCTGCAACTTCGATTTTACCATCCAAGCCATGGCAATATTCAAATCAGCTTTTAAAGTAATTTTCATTCGGGTATCGTAGGGAGCAACTTGTTTGAATTGAAACCATAAGACAACCTCGAAGGGAAGACCCTCCTCCCCAGTAATCTTTATTGTTTTGTAGGGTTCACGCTCAATTATGCGTAGTTTTATTGGGCCAAAGCCCTTTGCATTGAAGCTACACGAATCGTCGTCGGCCTGCCAATCATCTATTTTTGCAGCATGCGCAATGGAATCGAATGCTTTAAAGCTGCTTAATACAGTGTAAACCTGCTCGTCGGTCCGACGAATGGCTACAATTTTGCTCTCAACGGTAGTCATATTCAATTAAACTATTGTCCCCAGGTTTCTGGGTTCGTGCGCCAACGCTTCAAACTTTGGAGTTGCTCAGGTGAGACACTTCCTGTTTCCAATGCCCTGTGGATAAGTTGCGAGTACGAAGCAAGCGTATGCAAGGTAACACCCTCGCGGTCGAAGTTTTCTTGAGCCTGGGGAAACCCGTAGGTAAAGATAGCTACCATGCCTAAAACCTGTGTTCCAGCCTGTCGCAGCGCACGAACGGCATTCAGACTGCTGTTACCGGTCGATATCAAATCTTCAATCACAAGCACTCGTTGCCCCGACTCAATATGTCCCTCAATTTGGTTTGATAATCCATGCTTTTTGGGTTCGGGCCGAACATAAACGAATGGTTTTTCAAGAGCATCGGCAACAAGTACTCCATGGGCAATAGCTCCGGTTGCCACTCCAGCAATAACGTCTATCGACTGAAAATGGCTGTTTATAACAAAACAAAAACTTTCACATATCTCCTTGCGTATTTGGGGATACGACAGGATGATACGGTTATCGCAGTAAATTGGCGATTTCCATCCCGAAGCCCATGTAAACGGGCTTGCAATGTTTAGTTTTATTGCATTAATTTGCAACAGCTTGGTTATAATACTTGCAGATACATTGGCCATGAAAAACACAATTTATTTTGAAAATAGGAAACTCGTTTTTTGCGAAAACTACATCGATGATTTTCTGAACGAAAGTGGATTCTTCATAAAAACCACTTCGAGCACCGACGTCGCAAAAATACTGAACTTTTTCGAAAATACACCTAGCATTAAAACGCTTCATTTATTCGGGAGCCATTCTCACCAAATTTTCGAAAAGGTTAAAAAGAACTTTATTCCGGTTTCGGCTGCAGGTGGACTTGTAAAAAACACCAATGGAGAATTTCTACTTATTGAGCGTAATGAAGTTTGGGACCTTCCAAAAGGGAAAGTTGAGGCAAACGAAACTCCTAAAGAAGCAGCTCTGAGGGAGGTTTCAGAAGAATGTGGAATTAATGGCCTAACAATTATTTCGGAACTGGGCACAACACTACATACTTATACAAGGGATAATAAAAAATACCTGAAACAAACCCATTGGTTTGAAATGATTTACAGCGGCAATGGTAACTTAACTCCCCAAAAGAGCGAAGGAATAACGCAAGCCATTTGGGTGCAAAACTGCGAACTGTATACAAAATTGAAAAGAACCTACGGATCGATTCGAGAGGTTTTTCAGTGGATCGTTTTTTTTAAATCTCCCCTTTCGACCGAAGTATTTTGAAGAATTGAATTTCAAAATTTTCACGGGGCGAAGGTGCAGGCGAAAGCACCAACCTCCTGTCGGGCCCAATTAGGAAATAGGTTGGGAATGCTCTCACATCGAAATCCTTTACAATATCGGGCTTATTGCCATAGTGAAGGAAAGTCCAACGGTACTTGGTTTGTGCAATTAACGATTTAAGGTCGTCAATATTCCGGTCGACACTGATAGTAACAATTTCCAAACGAGATTGATGCTTCTCGAATAGCTTCTGAAGAAGCGTAAATTCCTGCAAGCAAGTATAACTGCTAGTTGAGCAAAAATTCAGATAAACGTATTTCCCTTCGAAGCTATTCAGAGTTACCAGTTTTCCGTTCAGGTCGTAAAGTTCGAATGGAGTGGGCACAAAACCCGAAAGCAAGCGCGTAACCCGCAACCTGATATTTTCAGCAATATGCAAATGCTCTGCAATTTTGGTGGTTCGGTAAAGCGAATCGAGTATGCTAACCAGTGCCGAACGGGAAAACTTATCGTCGAAAAAACTATCGTGTAGTCCCTTAAGAATTACCAGTTCGAGAAGCGAATCGTTTGCCAACACCCTATCGGATGCGAGAGTCTGCTTCAACCTCGAGTAACTTTTCCTTTCAGATATATCGGCAAAAATGGCTGAGCCGCTTTCGGAGCGGGAAAAGAAAAGGAAGTACTTATCGTACACCAAATTGAAGAGTTCCATGTAGGCTGGATTGTTGTACTGAATAGGCCTATTAAGGAAATATGAATCGGAAATGCTACGTGCTTTTTGGTGAAGCGAAAGCTGGTAAAGCAGTCCGTATCGGTAGGTTCGGTAATCTTTAAAAAAAGGATTCGAAAATTGACCAAAACGAGCTTCCATAGCACTTACAAGCGAGTCGATGGGTAGGTTGGGTTTTCGAGCATAAGCGTCGGCAACAATGCCATCGAACCTTTCGTTAAAGGCCATATCGAATGAACTTACGAGAAAGTTTAACTCATTTTTATCAGGTTTTGCTATACCTACATGCACCTCCACCTCCCTAAAAAAGGGGTTCAATCTTTGTGCTTCAGTCTTATCTTCCCTAGCGGGCAGAATCAGCTGGTAAGTTTTACCGGGCTCGGCAAAAAAGTATATTTTGTAAATACCCAAGTAGCTGAAAACAAAAGTTACCTCATTAATTTTCAGTTCGCAAGCAAACTTACCCTGGGCTGATACTTTACAGCGGGCAATGGGTTCCTCGGTTTGAGATATGAAGTCGGAGTAGCGATAAAAAACAAGTTCCTCGTTGGCATAATTCGGATTGGCACCATTAACAAAAGCCTTTTGGGCCGATGCCTGCAGTGCTATAAAAGTAAGAAGTAGGATTAAAAAATACCTCATCATTAAAAAGTTTATTAAAACTATTGGCAATGGGAAACAACAATCGTGCTATTACGTTGGAAACGGAATGTTACTCCATATATTTTTTCAGGTCGATGCTATTAGGCACAAACTTAGATGCATCGCCACCGTTCAGGATTATATCCCTAACAATGGTTGAATTTATTGGGGTGTGTTCGGGGGCAGTAAGCAGAAAAACCGACTCAATGTGGGGCATAAGCTGCTTGTTTACCTGGCCAATTGCCCTTTCGTATTCGAAATCGGCCGATGTGCGAAGGCCCCGTAAAAGGAATTTTGCCCCAAGTTTATGGCAAAAATCGACAGTAAGCCCTTCGTAGGAAACTACTTCGACCCGGGCTTCCTCTTTAAAAACCTGGCTAATCATTGCCAATCGGTTTTCGAGAGAAAAAAGCGATTTTTTGGCAGCATTCTGGCCTACGGCCACCACTACCCTATCGAATATGCTGAGCGCTCTGAGCACCAACGCTTCGTGCCCAACGGTAAAGGGGTCGAACGATCCGGGGAAAACGGCTACTTTCTGCATAACCTTGTTTTCAGCAAAAGTAATACAAACTTCATAATTTGCAATTAAGCTGTTTGCAGGTCGTCGAAATCTGGAATATCTTTTAAAAAAAGATAACTATTGGACTCGAGGTTGACTTTACAACAAAAATGATCCATTCCGTTAGTAATTACTAAATAGTTTGCCCCTAGAGAAATATTATACCTTGCCGCCTGGGCGAAGGTTGAGTTAGAAAGTTCAACCCCTGGTGCCTTACATTCAACCACCATAATGGGTTGCCCGTTTCTGCTGTAAACCACAATATCGGCCCGTTGGGGCATGCCACTTACCAGCACCTGCTGTTCTACTCTAATAAGGCCAATTGGGTAAGCCTTATGCTTAATTAAATAGTTCAAGAAATGCTGCCTAACCCACTCCTCGGCCGTAAGAACGATATGTTTCCTTCGCACAACATCGAAAATCAGCTGCTCATTACCCCGCATGGTAAGTTTGGGATCGAATTCGGGTAAATTTAACTTGGTCAACTGCATTATTTTTATGCAAATATCGAACATTTAGGCATGCTAACAAACATGGCTTTGCGAAGTAATTACAAAAAATCTATATTTGCCATCGAAGAGATTGAATGGTAATAGAGCAACTTTCATTCCTAAAGAACCCATTGCGAACCACTTGGCTTAAAGTGATTAATGCGACACGATATGAAAACTAAAGAAGACATAGTAACCAACTGGCTCCCCCGTTACACCGGTCATAAAATTGAAGAATTTGGAGAATACATCCTTTTAACCAACTTCAGGGGGTATCTCGAATACTTTGCCCGCTACATGGAGGTTGAAATAGCTGACCCCTCTGCCAATATGCCCTGTGCAACCAAGGATGGCATAACCATGATTGATTTTGGCATGGGAAGCCCCAATGCTGCAACCATTATGGATTTACTAGGGGCCATTAAACCAAAAGCGGTTCTTTTTCTGGGAAAATGTGGCGGTTTGAAAAGAAAAAATGAACTTGGCGACCTGATTCTTCCCATTGCTGCCATTCGGCACGAAGGTACATCGAACGACTATTTTCCACCAGAGGTGCCTGCTCTACCCGCATTTAACCTCCAGCGTGCTGTTTCAACAACCATACGTAACCACAAGCGCGACTACTGGACTGGCACGGTAATAACCACCAACCGAAGGGTTTGGGAATACGACGAGGAGTTTAAAGACTACCTTCGCCGCGTTAGGGCCATGGCAATCGACATGGAAACAGCAACCGTTTTCACCGTGGGCTTTGCCAACGAAATTCCCACCGGAGCGCTGCTATTAGTATCGGATCAGCCCATGATTTCCTCAGGGGTAAAAACTAGCGAAAGCGACAAGAAAGTCACCAATCTTTTTGTTGAGGATCACATTATTATTGGCATCGAATCGTTAAAGGAGCTAAAAAACAACGGCCTTTCGGTTAAGCACCTGAAATTCTAAATTATATCGGGCTATGGCCAAACGGAAATCTCTCGAGGAACTTCACCTTGAAGTAATTGGCGAACTGAAGAAAAAAATTTATCGCCCAATATACATCCTTACGGGAGATGAGGGCTATTACATTGATAAAATAACCGATTTTATTGCTGAAAATGTGCTCGGCGAAGCGGAGCAAGCATTCAACCAGCATATTCTTTATGGGTTAGATACCGAGGTTGGAAAGGTAATTGAGTTGTCGCGTAGGTTTCCCATGATGGCCAACCATCAGGTAGTAATTATTAAAGAGGCTCAGAACCTAAAAAAGATTGAAGACCTCGAGATTTATTTGAAGAACCCGCTAAAATCGACCATTCTGGTTATTTGCTACCGAATAAACCCTAACATTAAAAACCCAGAAAGAGCCAAGAAATTTTTCACTCAAGCATCGAAAATAGGGCTACTGTTCGAATCGAAAAGACTATACGATTACGAAATACCCGAGTGGATTACAAACTACCTCCACAGCAGAGGCATAAACATACTACCGGCTTCGGCAGAATTGTTAAAAGACTACTTGGGCAACGACCTGAGTAAAATTGTGAACGAGCTGGAGAAACTAGTAATTACGCTACCCCCAGAAACCAAGCGGATTAATAACGAGCATATTGAGCGAAATATTGGTATAAGCAAGGAATATAACCGATTTGAACTGAACAAATTTTTGGGTCAGAAAAACGTACTACAGGTTAACCGAATTGCCGACTACTTTGCCAAAAATCCCTCAGCAAATCATATTTCAGTAACCATATCTACTATTTTTCAATATTTTTTAAAAATATTTCGCTTCCATTTCCTAACCGATAAAAGCGAAAGAAATGTTGCTGTTGCTCTCAGTGTAAATCCGTTCTTTGTTAGGGAGTATGTGGCTGCCTCCAAACTATACTCTCCGGCCAAGTGCTACGAAATATTCAGACTGCTACGCGAGTACGATATGCGATCGAAGGGAGTTAACAACGATTCGACCGACAATGGGGAGCTCCTCCGGGAACTGGTTTTTAAAATTATGCACTAAAATGACATTAATAATTATTATAGCAACCGTTCTCACTTCAATTGCCGCATTCAGCAATGCGGAGCTGATGAATAAACTGCTTCTCAGCCCCTATAACGTTATTCATAAAAAGGAATGGTACAGGTTGCTTTCGCATGCATTTGTACATGCCGATTACCTTCATCTGTTTGTAAACATGTTTGTTCTATTCTCGTTTGGGATTTCAATCGAGAGTATTTTCAAAGAGCTTCGCTACATGGGAGAATTGGGTAACCCCTGGGTACATTTTGTCACCCTCTATTTTGGAGGAGCCATAATTGCAACTCTAACAACCCTTAAAAAGCAAAAGGATAACTTCTACTACCATTCGGTTGGCGCATCGGGGGCAGTTTCGGCAATAGTATTCACCCATATTTTCTTTAATCCTCTTGAAAAACTATACTTTTTCGGAATAATACCTATCCCCGGAATAATTTTCGGAGCAGGGTATTTGCTCTATTCACATTACAAAAGCAAACAATCCAACGACAACATAAACCACGACGCACATTTTGTGGGTGCCGTTTTCGGATTTGTATATCCGCTTCTTATCAACCCCCGATTCATAGAGTATTTTATTAATGGATTAACTAACTTCTAATATTATTAGCTATGGAACCAGTTGTAACAATTAAAGAGATTAACAAGCAGCCCGATAACTACAACTATGTGGTGATTGCTGCTTTTTTTCAGGGGAAATGGCTATGGGTAAAACACAAAGACAGAGACACATGGGAACTACCAGCGGGACATGTTGAAACAAACGAAACGCCTGGAGTAGCTGCAATAAGGGAGCTATACGAGGAAACTGGAACGCTTAACTACCAGCTGAACCCCATTTGCGACTTCACCATTTCAAACAAAGGGCAAACTAGCAACAACAGGCTTTACCTTGCTAATATTCACGAACTGGGGACCTTACCTAAAAGCGAAATTGCGGAGGTTGCTCAATTTGAAAATATTCCTGAAAACCTCACCTATTCATCCATCCAAAAAATTCTTTTCGAAGAGGCAGCCAAAAACATAAAAATAACTATCGAAAAGCCTAGCAGTGGCAACTAAAAGCTACGTATGGTTCAACGGGCAATTTGTTGCTGCCAGTGAGCCAATCTTCGGCCCAAGCAACCGCTCGTACGCTTATGGCGATGGGCTTTTTGAAACCATCCATGCGTATGGAACTACTGCTCGCCACCTGAGCTTGCATTATAAAAGGTTAATAGCCTCCATGCGCATGCTCGAATTGGATATTCCAAATAGTTTTACAGAACCATTCTTAGCAAATGAAATTACTAAACTTCTTAATAAACTTCGAATTTTTGGTAGCGCAAGGGTTCGAATTACCGTTAACAGAAAAACGGGGGGGTACTATACTCCTAATGGATTCGGAATTGATGTTCTGATTGAGGCAAAGGAATTGGATGAGAATTTTTTCAGTTTAAAACCTAAAGGTTTATCGGTAGATGTATATATGCAAAACCGAAAGCCAACCAATGCCCTTTCGAATATAAAAAGTACAAGTTCTCTTATTTACGTATTGGCAGGTATACACGCTCAAAAGAATGGAGTTGACGAATGCATACTCATTAACGATCAGAATCGATTGGCCGAGAGCACTTCATCCAACATTTTTCTTACTAAAGAAAAAAGTATTTTCACACCACCCCTAAGTGAGGGCTGCTTAAATGGTGTTATGCGACAGGTGGTTACTGATTTAGCACCCCAATTAGGTTATAAAGTATACTGCGACAAACCCATTGATCCAGAAATGCTTCTTGTAGCCGATGAGGTATTTCTGACCAATGCCATTTCGGGGATAAAATGGGTGCTTGCCTTTAAGCACATACGTTACTTCAATAAAATTAGCAGGGAACTTTGTACCGAACTCAATAGAGTTACTTTTCCAGATCAGTTCAGAGAAGGATTATCGGGATAAATGGTCCATGGTTTGTACTTTGAGCCCAGCTGTAAAACTGCTTTTCGCCACAGATCGTCATGCGAGGCCATAACCTGAACTAAATCAAGTTCCGATACTACCCAGCTGTATTGCTTCAGTTCTTCCTCAAGCTGTTTTGCATCCCAACCCGAATAGCCAACAAAGAACCGAACATTTCGTTTGGTAAGAATACCTTTTAATGCACTTTCTTTCAGCGAGTCGAAATCGCCACTCCAATATAACCCATCGGAAACTTGAACCGAGTTGGAGATAGCATTGCCCAGGGTATGTATAAAGTGGATGCTATTGGGGCTAACCGGACCACCAATTGATATGGAAGCATTGAAGTTCGGGAAATCGGGCAATAGTTCGTTCAGGTCGAAATCAAGAATCCTATTTAGAACAAACCCCACGGTTCCCTTCTGGTTATGCTCAACCAAAAGAATTACCGATCGTTTAAAATTAACATCGAAAAGCCCTGGCTCAGCAATAAGAATGCGTCCAGGTTTTGGAGTAATCTTTTTATGATTAATTCTGAAGAAGTCGATATTAATTTCCACTGCCCAAAAATTTACAGCACATTTTTCCCAAATTTCATGCCAACAAGCAATCCAACTAAAAACCATATTGGTATAAAGCGCTATACTGCAATAGAATGCAGCATTCATAGCCTAGCATAAGGCTTAACTTGGAATTACAATCTGCCCAAAATCGGGCAATAATGTCAGAAAAATGGTGCAATACAATACCCAATTCAACCTATAAAACAGAAAAATATATATCTTTCCCCTTCAAAATCTTTTGGCATGAGCAAACCTATAAAAAGCCCCTCTCTTCTTCAGGCTTTTATCCCCATTGTTTTTTTAATTGGCCTTATTGGGCTAAATGTATATTATGTAGAGGATACGCTTACTGGGGCGAACCAAATAGCGCTGCTTTTAGCTGCCACTTTGGCAAGCATAATTGCCGTGTTTTTGGGCCACAACTGGATAGATATTCGAGCAAAAATTGTTACTACTATTGGATCTGCCATGCCGTCGATGCTTATTCTGCTACTCATTGGTTCACTTGCTGGAACATGGCTAATAAGTGGCGTTGTTCCCGCACTCATATATTACGGATTGAACATTCTGCATCCAAGCATTTTTCTTTTTGCAACAGTTATTATAACCTCCATGATTTCGTTGGCAACTGGCAGTTCGTGGTCAACAGTTGCAACCATTGGGGTTGCCCTTTTGGGCATTGGAATGGCCCTGGGTTTTAACGAAGGGTTAGTTGCTGGGGCAATAATTTCGGGCGCTTACTTTGGCGACAAAATGTCGCCCTTGTCCGACACTACCAATTTGGCTCCTGCTATGGCTGGCACCGATTTATTTACTCATATACGCTATATGGTTTACACAACTGGCCCGACATTAGCTATAACCCTAACTATTTTTTTAGTTTTGGGCTTTGTAATTGAGCCGGCCAATGGTAGCACAAACGTTCAGGGAACGCTCGATGCCATTAAAAGCACATTTAATATTTCGCCCATACTTTTTCTGGTTCCCATAACCCTTGTCACAATAATTGTTTTAAAAACGCCTCCGCTCCCTTCGCTCATGGCCGGAACCCTTTTGGGGGGAGTTTTTGCCGTGGTTTTTCAACCCCATATTATCGAGCAAGTTTCTGGACATGAGGGAAACTATATGATTCAATCGTATTTGGGAGTTTTAAAAAGTATGTTTGGCGAAACGCAAATTTTAACAACTGATTCTACCGTCAATGACCTACTTCGGACTGGGGGCATGAAAGGGATGCTTAATACTATTTGGTTAATTCTATCGGCCATGGTATTTGGAGGCGTAATGGAAGCTTCAGGGTTGTTAGCTCGAATTTCGCAAGGAATAATCAGTTTAGCGCACTCAACTGGCTCGTTAGTGGCAGCAACCGTAGGCTCCTGTCTGTTTTTTAACATCACTGCATCAGATCAATACATTTCAATTGTTGTTCCGGGGCGGATGTTTGCTAAAGCTTTTCGCGACAGAGGGCTTAAACCCGAACTGCTTAGCCGAACCCTGGAGGATTCAGGAACAGTAACATCGGTGCTAATTCCCTGGAATACTTGCGGTGCAACTCAGGCAGCTGTTTTAGGCGTACCTACGCTCACCTACCTTCCCTATGCATTTTTCAATATAATAAGCCCTTTCATGTCAATCTTTATGGCGGCTTTCAATATTAAAATCAGGCGTTTTACCAACATTGAAATGGTTGAGCAAGAAGCAATAAGCGAACAGAAAAGCTAACGATTCCTTTGCGATATGGCTAGCAAGCCAATAAAGGTAAAGAAACCATTAACAATAAGAAGCTCGAATCCGAATTTATAGCCCCAAAGTAACTGGACAGAGAACTTGCTTAACAAGAAGCAAAGCGCAGGTGAAACAATGGCTATTAGGGGAACCCATTTATCGTGCACGCTCCTTTTGGTAAAAAGGCCAAATGCATACAAACCGAGCAAAGGCCCGTATGTATAGCCAGCAATAGTAAATACAGCACTTATAACACTCTGATCGTTGAGCGCGCGGAATGCTAAAATTACAAGAGCCATAACTATTGAAATTCCAATATGTACCCTTTTTCTTACCCATAGCAATTGGGAATCGCTATACCTTTTAGCATTAAGAATATCAACTGTAAAAGAAGTGGTAAGGGCTGTAAGGGCAGAATCGGCACTTGAGTATGCAGCAGCAATAATTCCTACAATAAATAGTACCGCTGCTACTTTGGGTAGGTGACCCTGTGTAGCAATAATGGGGAATAGATTGTCGGTTTGCGATGGAATGGCTATTCCCTGAGCATTAGCATACAAATAAAGTAAAACACCCAACGAGAGGAATAGCAAATTAACAGGTAGAAATGCGAAACCATACCAGTACATGTTTTTTTGCGCATCCTTAAGGTTGCGACAACTGAGGTTTTTCTGCATCATATCCTGATCCAACCCTGTCATTACTATTGTGATAAAAACCCCGCTAAAAAATTGCTTAACGAAGTGGCGTTTATCGGTCCAATCGTCGAAAAACCATACACGGCTATATTCGCTTTCACTTATTTTATCGAAAAGTTGAGGAAAACTGAATCCCATTTGGTTCGAAATAAAGTAAACACTAAGTCCTGCTGATAGAAGAAGTACCGCTGTTTGCAGAGTATCGGTCCAAATAATGGTTTTTATACCCCCTCTGTGGGTATAAATCCAAATTAGCATTATAGTTACAACTACCGTAACCCAGAACGGAACGTGCCAAGCATCGAATACAGCAACCTGCAGCACAGTTGCAACAAGATACAAACGAAGCGATGAACCCAGTATTCGTGAAAGCAAAAAGTACGATGCTCCGGTTTTATAGCTATATACACCAAAGCGTGTTTCTAGATAGCTGTAAATTGATGTAAGATTTAGTTTGTAATAGAGCGGCAATAGCACCTGAGCAATTACGAAGTAACCCAATAAGTACCCTAAAACCAGCTGAAGGTACGAAAATTGGGTGTCGGCAACCCAACCCGGTACGGAAATGAAGGTTACACCCGAAAGCGACGCCCCTATCATGCCAAAAGCAACAACGTACCAGGGCGATTGCCTATTACCAACAAAAAACGATTCGTTGTTCGCGTTACGCGAAGTGTATGTGCCAATAGCAATTAGCAAAGCAAAATAGCAGAAGATGACACAAATCACCCAGATAGGTTCCATATAAATCGGCAAATTGGGCTACAATTGTATGAAAAAAAGGCTAAATAAAAAAAACTGCACATTGAACGAATATTTGTAGATTTGCAAACATCCTTTACCCATTCGTGCACAAGTGAACACCCAGCAGTACCCATCGAAACTTTTAGAAAGCGCTGTCGACCAGTTTTCTCGTCTTCCCGGAATTGGAAGGAAAACCGCATTGCGCTTAGTTTTACACTTGCTTCGCCAGCCCAATGCAGATGTTGAAAAATTTGTTCGTTCCATTTCAACTTTTCGTAACGAAATAAAAACCTGCAGGGAGTGCCATAACATGTCCGACACGGAGGTTTGCCACATCTGCTCCAATCCCCGAAGAAACGCAAGCGTACTGTGCGTTGTTGAAAATGTTAAGGATGTAATGTCGATTGAAAACACAGGGCAGTTCACAGGTCTTTACTTTGTTTTGGGCGGATTAATTAGTCCCATGGAAGGGATTGGCCCTGCCGATTTAAACATTGGAGCGTTAGTGAACAAAATTGCCGAGGGCAACGTAAAAGAGGTTATTTTAGCTTTAGGCGCTACTATGGAAGGTGATACAACAAATTTTTATATCTTTAAAAAACTAAATTCATTTCCCATTGAGGTTACAACCATTGCAAGAGGAGTTGCCTTTGGCAATGAAATTGAGAATGCCGATGAAATAACCCTTGGAAAGGCCATTACCAACAGGGTGAAATTTGAAAGCATTCTGTCGAACTGATTTAAAAAACATGATTTGAGATGGACCGAGCGCACTCATTCTTTGCAACAGTTACTTTAGCATTCTTTTGCTTAAATTTATATTCCCAATCAAACTTCAACGAAGAGGGCCTGAGCAAACTCGAATCAAAAGATTATGCAGCAGCTATCGAATTCTTCACCCTACAACTCAAACAACAGCCCAAGGACAGCATTGCACTTGGTGGAATTGTGCGAGCTTACATGTTTTCTGAAAACTACAAGGAAGCCCAAAGGTATATTGAGGAAGGAATAAAACATTTCCCCAACAATTCAGAATTCTTTTACAGGCGGGGCCTACTGAATACTTTACGAGGGCAATTCAGACGAGCTATAACAGATTTCGATCGAGCATACTCCCAAAGTTCAGGAGTAACGCAATCGCAAATTCTTATTAACCGTGGCATTGCTCACCTTCGCGACGAAAACCCCGAAAAAGCCCTGAGCGACTTCAACGAAGCGCTTACAATTAACCCAAGGAATGTGAATGCATATAATCACAGGGGCTTTTTACACCATAAGCAAGGTAACTTTTTGGAAGCCATTTCAGATTTTAGCAAGGCAATTGATTTAGATTCTGAAAACGTACTAAGCTATTACAATAGGGGTATGGCTTTCCTCCGATCGGGCGATAAGGCCAAAGCCTGTCCTGATTTTCACAAAGCTTGCAGCAAGGGCAATGTAAATGCCTGCAAAATGATTGTAAGCGAATGCAGCGGTGGGAGGATGGAGTAACTTTTAAAAATAAATTCTCCCGGCATTCTTCAACAATCGTTTAAATATAGCACTTCCAGAAAGTGTGATAAATCTCATCGCTTATTTCTATCAAATAATTGAAATACTAAGAACTTTCTATTTTTATTCAGTATATATTTGCAACTTGTATTAAACCCATCCTATGGTAAACTACAGCAATTTAACCCTGAATTCTGCACTTAACCGTTCAAGAGTTCAGCACCCATCCAACCCCGCTTTGGGCTTTGTAGGAGAACAAACTTTATCGTACTGCGAACTATCAATTCTTGTTCGAAACACATCGGGGATGCTAATAACCCTTGGTGTTCAAAAGGGTGATCGCGTGGCCATACTAGGCGAAAATAGCCCCCATTGGGGCATTGCCTACTTTGCCATAACCTGCATAGGTGCAGTTGCAGTCCCAATCCTACCGGACTTTACTGAGTACGATGTGGAGAAGATTTTGGAGCACAGCCAGGCAAAGACTATTTTTATTTCTTCCAAACAGGCTCCCAAAATAAAACTGTCCTCTGAGAAGGGCTCATTGGAAGCGATTCTGCTTAACAACCTCGAAGTTATTCTCCCAGAAACCTCTCTGGAAAGTTTACCTGAAGCATACACCACTCCTGCCCCCATACTAAATGTGGACTTAACTGAGATAGATTTTCCTGAACCGCTTGAGGAGGACTTGGCTGTAATTTTATACACTTCGGGTACTACAGGGCGCCCCAAAGGCGTGATGCTTACGCATAAAAACATCATGTCTAATTCCCTTTCAACCCTGCAAATTCAGGACATAAAGCCTACCGACAGGCTATTGAGCATACTTCCTCTTTCGCATACTTACGAATGCACAATTGGTTTCATTATGCCCATTATGCAGGGAGCATCGGTTTACTATCTTCAAAAACCCCCCATTGCCAGCGTTCTTTTACCCGCCATGCAGCAAGTAAAGCCAACTATGATGCTGGTTGTACCATTGGTAATTGAAAAGGTTTTTAAAGTTAAAATATTACCTCAATTAACATCGTCGCCTCTTAAGCGCAAACTCTATGCAATCCCCTTTTTCCGTAAGTTAATGCACAGGGCTGCTGCCAAAAAGTTGCATACTGCTTTTGGTGGTGCGCTCCACTTCTTTGGAATAGGAGGATCAAAACTTTCGTTTGAGGTAGAACGCTTCCTAAATGAAGGGAAATTCCCGTACTCAATTGGTTACGGAATGACAGAGGCGTCGCCATTAATTTCGGGAAGTGCCCCCAGTTTAGTACGTTTTCGCTGCGCAGGTTTCACACTGCCAGGCCAAGACATTAGAATATCCAACCCAAATCTCAATACGGGCGAAGGTGAAGTGCAAATAAGGGGAGCCCATATTATGGCTGGCTACTATAAGGATGAAGAGATTACCCGCGAAACCTTTACTGAAGACGGTTGGCTTAAAACCGGCGATTTGGGCTACATTGATACAGATGGCTACATTCAACTAAGGGGAAGGCTTAAGAACATGATTTTAGGCCCTTCGGGCGAAAACATCTACCCGGAAGACATTGAAGAGGTTATTAATAATCACGAGCTGGTTCTAGAATCGATGGTGTATGAAGCCAAAGGGAAATTAGTTGCACGCATTCACCTCAACTATCAGGAGCTCGAAAACCGATATGCCCATTTCAAAGAGGCAGCCTCGCATTTTCAGGACCAAATGAACGATAAAGCAAAGGTTTTACAGGTTCGTGCCGGCGAAATAATGGAGGAAATAAAAAAGAATGTGAATGCACGAGTTGCAGCTTTCTCAAGGCTTAGTACTGTTGTTGAGCAGTCTGAGCCCTTTGAAAAAACCCCCACTCAAAAAATTAAGCGGTACTTATACTACAATAGTTAGTATGAAAATAATTTTAAAAAACTAACCCTTGCCAATGCGCAGGGGTTAATTTTTTGGAATTTGGGTTTTGGGGTTTATAAGTTGTAACATTACTTCATCCACCCACCCCGAAGGTGTTTTAAGCCACTCCTTTTTAACTCCAACTTTTTTAAACCCGATATTTTTAAAAAGTTGCAGGCTTACTTTATTTGTTACAGCAATATTTGAGTACAACTGGTGGAGTTGAAGTGTTGCAAAGGCATAATTAACAACCAATTTTAGCGTTTCGCTAGCGTAACCTTTATTCCTGTCCTCCTTATTGGCAATAAGAATACCTATCCCTGCCCTATTATGGAAAGGGTCGAAGTCGAAAAGATCTACAAGGCCAACAGGCACGCTCATTAGCGAACTCCTGTCCTTTGCTTCAACAATAAGCCTTAATTGTTTTGTTGTCCAAATATCCTTATGAGCTGTTTCAATGTACCTTTTCAGTACGAATTTTGAGAAGGGGGCCAAAGTGTTGCTAACCCTCCAAATTTCCTGATTATTTTCCCACTTGTAAAGCAACTCCAAGTCGGCCGGTTCGGGAGCTCGCAGTTTAACCTTAGCGTTTTCGAGGGTTTGATGGCTCATTACTCGGAAAAGCGTTTAATATTTACCACAAATGCATCTTTATATCCCATTTCCATAATACGCTCCAAATCCTTCTCTGCATCGCTTATTTGATTATACTTTCCAAAATGATAAATTAATGTTCCATTCTTTAGTTTGATGGTTTCTATTTTCAAAGGGAAATTTGAAAAGTCGATTGGTGAAGGGGAGGTTGTAACCTGAATAGTATAGATTGAATCGTTTTCACTACCTGTACGTGATGAAGAACGAATAGTATAGTGGGAATTAATTGTTTGCAAATCGTCCACGCCCATGAGGGTTGCATTTGGGAAACCATTCACAATACAAAAGTTGAGCAACTCAACGGCATCGGATTTATGACTGAACCTTCCAGTAGTATATACCTTGCTGTTTTGCTGGGTTTTCAGAACATTAAAGTTAACTCCTTTAGCTTTTTTAAGGCTTACCAAGTCCGACTCTTTTGCAGTTTGTCCAATGGGTACGAGCAGTATTGTAAAATCTTGAATACGGGGCTTTAAATTTTCGGGAATCTGCAACTCATCGAGAATTTTTACTGCCTCGTTGGAATTGAGCAGCGATATGGTTGCCCGCCTGTTAAATGCACGTCCTTCGGGGTTATCGGTTCCATCGGGGTTTAAATTTGATGCTACATTTTCGAACGAACCTGCTGCCCGAGCCACCATGCGCTCCCTTGCTATTCCTTTGGATTTAATATAATTAATCACGGCTTCAGCACGTAAAAGCGATAGCTTTCGATTGTACGGTACTGACCCTCTGCTATCGGTATGTCCCGTTACTTCTATAACTACTGATGGATATTTATTCATGAACGCAATGATTCGCTCCATTTCAAATTGAGCTTCGCGAGAGAGTTTGTAACTATCGAATGCGAACTGAATGCTGCGTATTGAAATAGCCTCACCCTTTCCTACCGCCTCAGGAATCATATTTATACTTACTGGATAATTTGCAAATGTATAATTAGACGAGATAGAGATAAGAATAGTATCGGGAAAATAACCCTTCCCTTGAGCAATTAAATGGAAATTTCCGGGATAAGCTTTAATTTCAAAATCGCCCTGCATACCCCTTGGTTGCATAGACTCAACAACTTTAGAAGATTTCAAATCTACCAGCAAAAGTTCAAATAGTGCGGGGTCCACCTCTTCGTTATCGCTAACAACAATGCTACCAACAATTGGCACACGGGTTCGTTCAGCAACTCGGTCAATTTGTACTAATTGTGGCATCGAAACCCCTGGCAATTGAGAATTGGGAATGGACAACAAACCGCTATTTTCAGTTAGCGGAAAGTAAAAAATATCATCGTCGGTTGAGCTGATTGGGTAACCCATGTTGGTTGGTTGTGCCCAGCTGGTTTCGTCAATTCGTTTGGCACAAAATATATCATACCCACCCATCCCCATATGGCCTTGTGATGCAAAAACCAACGATTGCCCATCGGGCATTAAGTAGGGTGCCTCCTCGTTGAACGGAGTGTTAATGGTTGGCCCTAAGTTTACAGCGGGTCCCCATTCGCCATTTGGTGAAAGACTTGAAACATATATGTCAATTCCGCCAAATCCGCCTCTTCGGTTCGATGTGAAGAACAGCAATTTACCATCGGCACTTAAAGATGCATGAGTCTCCCAGTAACGTGTATTAATATTTGGGCCAAGTTTAAATGCCTTGCCCCACTTCCCATTCACATTTTTGCTGGAATAAATATTTCCAACACCCCGATCGTTTTTGAAAAGAAACAGTTGAGAACCATCGGCACTGATTGATGTGGCATAAATTTCTCCCTCTACAGCAAGGTCGAGTGTAATATTAACTGGCGTGCCCCAAGCTTCGCCCTCTTTATGGCTTATGTAAATTGCATCGTAAAATTTCTCCTGAACGGTTACAACCAAAAACTGGCCATTGGCTGAAATAATTGGAGAAAAAACCTGTTTTGATGTGCCTTCAAAAAGATTCAAATCGTAGCGCCGCAATTGTAATGGTTGTGACAGGAATAATTTTGCGCGCTTCGATGCATCAATTTGTTGCTGAACAAAGTCGTAACTAAAAATGTCTTTAGGATCAATCCTATTGGCATATTGAGTATAAAATTCAACAGCATCATCAATTCGATTGGCTATTCTATAGGCATTCCCAAGCTGAAACAATGCATCGAGGGGTGATGCACTTTCATTGAATGAGCCCTCTCTATATTTTAAATTAATGTTATTTACAGCCTTTTCTAAAAAGGGTATTGCCATTGTTTTAAATCCAGATATGTTTAAATAGCAAATACCAACCTTGTAATTATAATTGGCATTACCGGGGAATTTCTCGAGCAAACGAAGGTACAGGGGAAGCGCTTCATTGAAGTCTTGAAAAAGGAAATAATACTCTGCGTCAGCAAAAAGAGTTCGATCATCGGACTGTTGCCCAAAACCTGTTTTGGATAGCATCAAGACACTTACTACAATTAGAAACAGTGACTTAATCCACGGTAACTTGGATTTCATTTTGGATGGTTGTTTATTTCAAATGTGAAATATACAACATCGTTTGAATCTGGGAACACTTAATCCTAAAAATTAATTAAGCTAATAATCAACAGTTCAGGCAAAGCAAAAGCAATAATGCAACAGAATGAAATTTACAGAGCCAATTAAGAATTAATCCTACCTACTTTTTCTCCACCGTTTAAAAAGAAGAATTAATAAAATTATAAAACCAATAAGTGATATACCAGCAATGCCCTTTACAGCCCATGACAGCAAAGAACTACCCATGTTTTCGTTTATAAGCTCCTCCTTTTGCAAATCGCTAAGGGTATAAAAGTTTTCAAGACCGAAATGGGTAAGCAGCTGCAAGTATTCCGATAGGAATGGCTGAAATTCGGTCCATTTATTGAGCTTAATATACTCCCATAGGGCAACAAATGAATTAATGGACGGATCGCTTATAATTACCTGATCGAGAAAGAAAGCTAAACCTGGGCTTGCCTTCTGCTTCAGCATTTGAATTCGATAGAAGAAATCCTCATCGGAAATGGCGCCCGATATGGAGCGAGGCTGCAACTTGCTTTGGCCACCCTTTTTGGCCATTACTATGTCGGTAAACCTCGACATTAACTGGATGAAGTCAGCCTGTTTTGTTAAGGAATCGGCTTTTTGTGAAAGCCAGGAAGCTTGTAGTAACGTTAAGAAAGTTCTGTTTTCAGAAGCTGTTGGGAATCCCGATTGAAGAGCGATCTTTATTTCGTCGCTTGCTAGCGACCTGAGGATTTCCAAAACATTTTGTGCATCGCGCTGCAACTCAACTTTTCGAAGGCTATCGGCAATTGCATTTCTGCGGGCAGCAGTAATCTGAACAGTAAGGAGCGAATCGAAATTTAATACGAGAGCAGGATCGAGAACCGATGAGCGATCGGCTAATTCAGATCCATCCATTAAATCGAGAGGTGACTTTCCTTGCACTGAAGCATCGGAAACTTCTCCTTTTTGCGCATCGGTAAACTCATTAGTTTTATCCTTTTCAGGAGCGTCTTTCACTGTAGATGCTGCGATATCAGGCTTAGCGATTACATCGTATTTAACCTGTTCCTTCAAGTCGAACTTCTTGCCAGTAAAAAATAGTTTGGCTCTACGCACGGGGTCGAGCAGTTGGAGGTTGTCAATCTTTGAAATGTCGACAAGAGCTGCTCCGGGATTAGTAATTGTATCGATTACCATCGATTTCGGGAAAATGTTAGTTTTTTGCGCAACCAAATCGGTTTGGGTAACTACTGTACGTTGGTATTTTGGCAAGAAAATATCGAATTGTAAAATGTCCATTTCACCATAGCCATCGGTATCGAAAATAGCCATGTAACCCGATGAACCGTTGCCAATAGGCTGGAAAAACAGATCGTCGTCGGTAGTATTAAGTGGAAAACCCAAATTAACTGGCTTAGTCCATTTCCCATCGGAGCCAAGTTGCGAAAAGTAAACATCGTACCCCCCAATGGTATTTTGCCCTTCCGAGCTAAAAAACAGAAGGTTGCCATCGGCAGAAAGGAATGGGGTATTTTCGTTGAAGTTGGTATTGATTTTAGAACCCAGGTTGGATGCTGGACCCCAATCGCCGTTGGCTGTTCGCTCTGAAACGTAAATATCGAGATCGCCAAATCCCCCGGGGCGGTTGCTTGTAAAGTACAACTTTTTCCCATCGGGGGTTTCACAGGCATGCGTTTCGTATGAAGGGGTGTTAATATTCTGGTTAAGCTTCTGAATGGGAGTCCATTTGCCATCAATAAAATTGGAAACGTAAATATTTCCATCGTGAACATCGTCTCTAAACAGGTAAAGGGTACTTCCATTATTTGAAAGAGAGAGGGTGGAGCAATTGCCATCGACAACCAAGTCGAGGGTTATATTCTGGGGGGTAGCCCACTCGTTCCCAACTTTTCGAGACACAAAAACGACATTCTGAAAGCGACGCTTTGTGGTGTATGCCATAACTCTGCCATTTCCCGAAACAGCAGGGTTGAAATTAGAAAAGCGATCGTTGACGCTCTCCCCCATATTGGAACGAATGAAGTTAACTGGGAAATTTTGGAGATTTCGCGAGTTCTTCAGGCTACTTATTTGGTGGTTGAAGTAGTCCATGTTGTAACTTCGCTCGTTCCGAATTTCGCTAATGAAACGGTTGTAAGTGGCTTCAGCCTTTTCGATTTGATTATTAATAAAATAGGCATTGCCAAGATAAAAAATAGCATCTAAGGGGGCGTTTTGTTCCCTCACCGAATTTTCGTTATACCGACGGGTTGTGCTTGAAGCAGCCCTTTCGAGGTACTCAATGGCTCTGTGTCTACTTCCGGGAATATTCAAGTAGCAAACCCCAATCCGATAGTCGAGGTTTCGACTGGGCTGCATAGCATTTACCCTGAGGTAGAGAGCCAAAGCTTCTTCGTAATCTTCGAAATAGTAATAGGAGTTGGCGTCGCGGAAGAGTTCGTCAATTTCTCGTTGGCTTTGAGCTGCCAAGCTGAAGGTTTGAAGCATAATTAAAGCAATTAATGCTATAACCCATTGATATATTTTATTTGCTTTCATACTTCACATTCATATCAAATTACCATCAAACTAATTGTTAGGAGTTACTGCGTGAGAACCACTAGTTCGGCTGGTTTCTTCATTGTTATTTGTTCCGTTGCTTATTGGCGAAAGCGAAAGGCCATCGTTTGGGTTAAGTTCAAACTGAACCCAGTAAATATCATCTTCCCCATGTGTTTCTGACATCATTCTGGAAACTACGCCCATGTTCCCATTGCCAATGGGAAAGAAAAATGTATCGTCGTCGGTAGTATTCAGCGGATAACCTAAATTAACTGGCTTAGTCCATTTTCCATCCAATTTCTGGCTCATGAAAATATCGTAACCGCCCATGGTTTCATGACCCCTCGATGCAAAGTATAGTTTGTTTCCGTCGTAAGTAACAAAGGGAGCAATTTCGTCGAATGGAGTGTTAATTTCGGAGCCTAAGCTAACAGGATTCGACCAGCCCAATGGCACCTTTACAGAATAGAATAAATCGAAGCCCCCCGACCCGCCAGGGCGATTGCTCGAAAAAAACAGAGTATCGCCTCGGTAATTTAGCGAACCATAGGTTTCCCAAAAGCGGCTATTTACTTCTTTTGGAAAACGTGCAATGGGGGTCCATTGTCTTCTTATAGGGTCGTACGACGAGGAATAAAGATTGTATACATCGTTATCGTTTCGGGCGAGCACAATGGTATTACCATCGCCCGAAATACCTACGGTTTGAATAGGGCCATCGGCAAGTAACTGGTTATTTAGGTTAACCGGATGTTGCCATTCACCCTTATCGAAACGGCTTATTAAAATTGCATTGTAGAACTGCTGATGCGAAGTGTAAACCATAAGCGAGCTATTGGCCGATACTACTGGGTTCATTTCGGAAAAACGGGTGTTTATAGTTCTACCAACCGATGTAAACTTTATTTCAACAGGGTTTGCTATAAGCCTTTTGGCATGAGTAATGGATTCAAGTTGCTTTTCAACCTTTGCAATTTCTTGGGTTTCCCTGTCGGACAGTTTGCTACGATAATTATTGAATGATTGTGTCGCTCTTTCGAAGTCGCCTTTAATACGATATGCAATTCCATGGTAGTAAAGTGCCTCACGAGGGGCTTTTTGTTCGGTGAAATAGCCCTCCATGTAGGATGAAGTAACATTGCTTATAGCTCGTTCGAGGTATGGAATGGCTTTATGTTTTTCATTGGGAATATTGAGATAACAAACCCCTATGCGAAAACTAATATTGGCATTTTCGGGGTATGCATTAAAAATTTCGAGGTAAAGCGGAAGGGCATCGCGGAACTCTTCGTAGAGAAAATAGTATTCTGCATCGACAAAGACCCGCTTGAAGTAGGCCGATCGTTGCCCATAAGAATTTTGAAAAAACAATAGAATTATTAGGGTGTATAAAAAAGATCTTACCATTTTCTTTCTCTTAACCAACTTAATGTCAACTGCTTCGAAACACAGAAAGTATAACCTTTCTGAAAACTAACTCAAAGATACAAAGTTAAATCAATTTCCAAACGAAAGTAAGAAAAATTGGGCAAAAGGCACTGAAGTTGAATTAGAAACGAACTACTTCTAGGAAAAAATACGCAGGGCCATTTCCGATGTGGATTAAGCAAACGGTGGCTGAAATGCTTGAATGATGTCCCTTAGTTCCTTAAGGAATGCGCCACCTAAAGCACCATCGACTACTCTATGATCGTACGAAAGCGAAAGCATGGCCATACTTCGAATGCCTATACTTTCACCCTGTGGGCTATTCAATACAACTACCCTACGAATAATGGCACCAATGGCTAAAATGGCAACCTGAGGCTGATTAATTATGGGGGTGCCTGTTAGGGTGTCGAACATTCCTAAATTGGTTATGGTGAAGGTTCCGCCCTGAATTTCATCGGGATTGAGCTTGTTGGTCCGCGCTCGCGCAGCTAGGTCGTTTATGGTTTGCGCCAACCCCGAGATGTTCAGTTTACTGGCATCTTTTACTACTGGTACAATTAAATTGCCATTGGGCAATGCGGCAGCAATTCCAATATTTATGCGTTTTTTAATTACAATTTTATCGCCCTCGAGCGAACTGTTTATAAGTGGATATTTGGAAATGGCTTTTAAGGTGGCATCGACAAAGAGCGGAGTAAGGGTGAGTTTTTCGCCCTCGCGTTTCTGAAATTCATCTTTAACTCGGTTTCGCCATTCGACCATGTTAGTAACATCCACCTCGATAAAAGAGGTGACATGTGGCGAAGTTTGCTTGGAAAGAACCATATGCTGCGCAATAAGTTTACGCATTCGGTCCATGGGAACTACTTCAACACCTTCGGATGTGGAACTTTGTGTTACATTGCTTTGCTGCGGAAGTTCAAGAACCCTATTTTTTGTACTTAAATAACTTAAAATGTCATCGCGGGTAAGCCTACCGTTCAGTCCGGTGCCCTTAATGCCGTTCAACTCATCGGGAGAAATGCCCTCTTTTTTTGCTATGGACCTAACAAGGGGGCTAAGAAGCATTGAATGCGTTGACGACTCGATATGAAAACTCACAACTTGGGAATTACTTTTATTTAGCCCAGCTGGTTTAACAGCTGCTTTTTCCGTTTGAGTTACCTCAACTTTTAATGGCTCATCCCCTGCCCGTTCTGTCTCAATACTAGCTAATTTCTGACCTACTTTGGGAACATCGCCCACAATAAAATGCAATTTTGAAACTTTTCCTTTGGCAGGGCTTGGTACTTCAGTATCTACTTTGTCGGTTGCAACTTCAACTATGGGTTGATCCTCTTCTACCATTTGCCCTTCGGCAACCAACCAACGTGTAATGGTGGCATCGGTAATTCCTTCGCCCATGGCAGGCAGTATAATGTCTACTTTTTGCATATTTAAATGATTTTATATTTTGCATAAGGGATTAACAGAAAAAATTGAATTTTGTTAATCCCTATCGGGCTTATTTAAAAAACAAGTAAGAGTGTTGATTAGATCTTCCTTATCGATTGGTTTAGTAATATATGTATCACAACCTGCGTGTAACGCAAACATTCTGTCGTCGTGAGTTGCATAGGCCGATTGCCCAACTATTATAACATCCCTGTTAATAGTTCGGAAGCCCTTAATCAATGTCAGGCCATCGCAATCGGGGAGCCTTACATCGAGCAGGATTGCTGAAACCGATGGGTACTGTTGCATGGTTTTATGAGCCTCAGAACCGTTGGAAGCAAAAAGTAACTTGGCTTTGTAAGGAGCTAGCATATCGGCCAGGAGCCTTTGGCTAACTTCATCGTCCTCAACAACTAGTATTGTTTTGCCCCTAATATTTGCAATGTAGGATTTTGCAGAAATTGCAACAGTTTCAGAAACATTTGCTTTCTCCATTGGAATTGTAAAAAAGAAAGTTGAACCTTTACCAACATTCGACTCAACCCAAATAGTTCCCTCCATGAGCTGAACAAGACCCTTGCAGATGCTAAGACCAAGACCAGTACCGCTATTAGTTTGCGTAGTACGATCGTGTGCCTGCCTGAATCGTTCGAAAATAATATTCTGAAGTTGGGGTTCAATGCCTACTCCCGAATCGGCAACCCAAAAAGTAATACTTCCGTTTGCACTTCGACATCCAATTTCAATAAACCCTTCGTTGGTGAATTTATATGCATTTTCAACCAAATTCAGAATTACTTGCCGTAAGCGGCCAAAATCGGCAAATATTTGCTGATTAGCACCCAACAGGTTCGATAGGCGGAACTCGATGGGTTTTGTTGGCTCAAGTTCTCTTTTCATGGTGTAGAATTCCTGAATCTCATCGAGTACTGCATGCAAATCGCCCGAGGTTTTTTGCAACACAATTTGGTTCGATTCAATTTTGGATATATCGAGAATGTCGTCAATTATTTTTAGTAAATCGGCCGAACGGCGTTTAATTATGAGGGAGTATGTAGCCTGCTTTTCTGCGTTGAGTTTTCCGCTTGCCAGCAGCCCTGAGAAACCCATAATGGCGTTCATGGGGGTACGAATTTCGTGACTCATGTTTGCCAGAAATGCCGATTTAAGTTTATCGCTCTCTTCGGCTTTCTCTTTGGCCAATTGAAGCTCCTCATTTTGGGCCTGATACTCCTCATTTAGTGAGGCATACTCCTCGTTTTTATCCTTGAGCTCCCGATTCATTTCCTGTAGTGCATCCTCAATTTGTTTTCGATTGGTTATGTCCCGACCAATGGATATGACCCTTTTTTTTCCAAGAATGGTAATAGTAGTAAGGTGAACCTCCTCCCAGAAAGTTGTTCCATCGATTCGCTTGTTGAACCATTCGAAAACCTGTTCGCCCTCATTTACCGCTTTTTGTACCCATGCAACTGCTTCTTCGAACCCGTAAGGCGATACGTTCCAGAAACCATAATTCTGTAGTTCTTTCAGAGAACTTAAGCCATACGACTCAATGGCACTCCGATTGGCATCAATAACTTCACTTGTATGGGCATCGTGAACTATTATTGAGTCGGATGCCAGTTCGAAAATGGTTCGGTAGTTCACTTCACTTTCGCGCAGCTGCTGTTCAGCTATCTTCTGGGTGCTAATATTGGTAACAATTCCTCTAAATCCGGCAAATTTCCCCAAACTACTTAATGCTCTGAAATGCACTAGCCCTTTGAAGTGGGTGCCATCCTTCCTCTTCATATGGTACTCGTTACCCACAACGGTTTCGGGAATATCAATTGAAATTTGATTGGCCACAACCAACCTATCCTCTTCAGAAAGCATATCCATAAAGGTCAACCTGCCAATTAGTTCACTTTCACTATATCCGAACTCCTGCTGTGCATAGCTATTCACGAAAGTAAACACACCCAAACTGTCGGTTTCATAAACCGTTTGTGGTAACAGATCGACTAGTTCTCGAAATCGCTGTTCACTCTCCTCAAGTTTAGCCTCAATTTCTTTAAGGTTATTAATATTCGTAACAATACCACGTATGCCTAAAAACAGATTCTCTTTTAAAATGGGTGAATAGTGCACAAGCCCTTTGAATGTTGTACCATCCGAACGAAGTAGTGTATACTCGCGCCCAACAGCACCAAAAGTTTGATTGTTCTTAAAACCATCGAGGGCCATTGCTCGTTCCTGTTCACCCACTGTTTGCAAAAACGACATCTTACCAATTATATCCTCCGCTTTATAACCCAATTCCTTAAGAGCATAACCATTTACGAAGGAAAAAACGCCGTTGGCATCGGTTTCAAATACGGTTTGTGGAAGTAGTTCGACCAGCTCTTTAAATCGGTTTTGGCTTTCTGCAATTGACTGTTCAAGCATCTCTTTTTCGGTAAGATCCTGAACCACAGCAATCAATTGTTCAACCTTACCATTAGAGTCGCGAATGAAGGTTGTTGTTATTTCAACATCGACCAAACTTTGGTCCTTCCTAACAAATTTCGTAATAAAGTGGCATTTGAGTAGTTTAGAGTTAGCCAATGCTTTTTTGTATCGCAAATGCTCCTGTTGAAAATCTTCGGGGGTAGTAATACCCGACCAAGTCATGGAACGAACTTCCTCTTCTGAGTATCCAATAATCTCACAAAACCGCTGATTAGCATGAATAATCGAGAGATTGGGGAGGGCTACAAGCACTCCCAGGTTAGAAATGTCGTAATAGGCATTTACCAATCGGTCCGATTTTGCAATTTGCTCCTGTAACTCGATCTGTTGACGCAGAGTTCGATTCTCGTTTTCGAGTTGGGCTATGCGAGCCAGCAATTCGGTTTGCGGTTGGTTATCCATAGCAAATAGTATTAAAGCAAGGAAATTTAATGAGAATTTGGGTTATAACAAAGTTTAGGAGATGGTTTTTAAATGAAAAAAAGTATTGAATCGGCTCATATATAAAAAAGGCTAGGAACCAAAAACCTAGCCTTGTTCGGATTTAATTGAGTTATTTAGTTCTTGCAAATAAATTTCTAGTTGGAATGATTTTATTGCTTAAACTACTTAAAAGCTTTTTCTGGTAACCCATCCCCCTCTAAACTCAGTCTCTTAAAGTAATCGGGAACTGGCCTCCCTAGTAAAGCATCAACATACATGCGGGCTAAACCCATTCCGAGCATGAACCCCTGGCCCCTAAGGCCAGTGAAAAGACCATGTTTGGGATCGATATACATGCGAGGTTCAACATAGTAACCTGCCCATACTGCCTGAAAGCCTACCGAACTCAACACGGGAATCCAGTTGGCAAAAACCTCCGAAGCAATTTCGAGGAAATTTTGCGAATTTATTTTCAAATTCTTATCGGTTTCAACAGGATCGACTGCCGGCGATGCGCAGCCAATTATCTGCCCCGTTTCGGCTAATTGCTGGCCGTAAACGGCCACAAAACCTTTATAGTTGCGTCGGTCGATGAGCATTCCCAGCGGATTGTTGTTAACGCCCATCCACGGCAGCCTCCGCGTAATAAAAGCCTGATGTTTTACAGGATAAATTCCTGTAATAATTCCCAACTGACGGGAGAACTTATCGCCTGTGGGCCCCAACGCATTAACAAACTCCTTTGCATGGTACTCAACGTACGATTTGTCGTGGTCGCGAACTAGTGCAATATACCCTTCTCCATTTCTATGTACACTTATAAGTTCAGCATCCTCCTTTATTACACCGCCCTTCTGAGTTCCCATTTTTCGGAGCAAGTCTACCACTTTGCCGGGAGTTGCTTGCCAGCAATCGCTTGTTACTAGAGCTGCCCGATAGGTTTGCAGATTGGCATTGAAGAATGGTGAAATTTCCTTTTTAAAGTCCTTAGGTTCCACCATTTTTGCTTTGCTCCATGCACGCGAAGCGTCCAGTGCCTTATATGTAGCCTCATCGTGCGCAAACGAAACGTAGTTTATGGGGCGGTAATCGATATCCTTAATATTTTGCAATTCGCGGAAAATTGTATGATTCTCCTGGGCTATTGCAGCAATTTCGGGCAACGAAAAGGCTGTGCGACCTCCTGCAATATTTCGCCAGCTGGCACCCCGACCATAATTTAGCATAACAGGCTTCATTCCTGCCTCGGCCATATATCGGAATAGTGCGCTGCCTGCTATACCACCGCCAGCAATTAATGTTTCAACTTTCTCAATACGTGCCGTTTTCCCATTCACTCCCGTTATATAGGTTTCGTGTACATTTTTAGGGTAAAGTTCGCCCATACTCACCTGATTGCTTAATGGGCCGCGAGGCGTAGCGTCGCCAACAATTTGAATGCCCTTTGGCATTAGCGCCGTTTTTAAACGCTTAATGCAGCGTTTTCCTCTACACGCACCCATTCCCAAGCGGGTTGTGTGCTTAACTTCGTCGGCAGAAATAAACTTGCGATCGCCAATGGTCTCAATAATTTCATCGAGACTTACATCATCGCAGTGGCAAACGTACGTTTTGGCTTCGGGCTTATAGGAGGTAGATGTTAGCTGAACGGGGCCGGGGAAATTTTCTTTCACAATGAATCCCCTAATTTCAAGAAGATTGTCGCCATGAACATTAATTGCCTTTACACGAGCAATATTGGTTTTATTAGGTTTACGAAGAATTTTCTCAATTTTTCCATCGCCCTTTTTAACACCATTATTATCGACTAAATACACTTCGGCGCCCTCGTTTACCTCGTACTCAATGGGTAAAAACAGCCAGTCCTTTCCAAAATGGTAGCCAAAAATTGCAAGCCCCGGACACTGGTAAACGCAATCCATACAGCCAATGCATTTCTCAAAATCGATCTGAGGTACTGTACTGGTTGACGTTTTTGTAATGGCCCCATGAGGACAAGCAAATTCGCAGGGGTTACAGGCAAATCCGTAAAGACAATCGATTTGAACAAAAGGCTTCTTGTTTTTACGCTCGTTGATTGGTATAAATGGCTGTTCGATTACCCTTGCTGGATGCTGCTGACTATCGATATACTCTTTGCTAATAGCAAGGTAAGTATCGTAGCTAAAGCGCTCTCCCATTTCCTGAAGAATTTCGTATGCAACTTGCTTTCCGCGAAGTACAGCGCTTGTACCTTCGCCAATGCGAATGGCATCGCCAGCACCGTAGCAATTGCGTCCAAAAATTTCATTACCCTTTATTAGCAATTGGTCATCGGGCACCAAACCAGTACATATATTAATGGCATCAATGCCCTCAACAATTTGCTCTGTACCCGGAATGGGTTTAAAGTTTTCGCAATCGGCAATTACTGCTCCTACAACTCCATCGCGAGTTTCGTTTGGTAAAGCCTTAATAAGAATTTTGCTTAACATTACAGGAATACCCAACCTGCGAACCCTATTTGCCTGTACAGGAAAACCGCCTTCGCGAGGCATAGCCTCGATTATTGCCTTAACATTTGCTCCCGCTTGCATTAGCTGGTAGCTAGTTAAATACCCAATATTTCCTGCGCCAACAGTAAGCACATTTCTACCAAGAAGAGTAAACTCCTGATTCATCATTTTTTGAACAACGGCAGCTGTGTAAACGCCAGGGAGGTCGTCGTTTTCGAAAGTTGGCATAAACGGAACCGCACCAGTGGCAACAACCATATGGTCGGCCTCAATAAAGTATAACTCCTCGGTTTTAATATTTTTTACAGCAATTCGCTTCCCCTCGAGCACATCCCAAACAGTGCTATCGAGAAAAATACCTTCGAGGCTTTCGCCAGCTAGCGTTTTTGCAATATCGAAACCACGCATACCGCCAAACTTCTTTTCCTTTTCGAAAAAGAAAAATTGGTGGGTTTGCATATTGAACTGACCACCAATTGTAGAGTTGTTGTCGATAACAATATTTTCGACTCCATGCTGAAGAAGAACTTCTCTGCACGCTAAACCCGCAGGACCTGCACCAATAATTGCAACCGTTGTTTTAAAAACTTTTGTCGATTGCTGTTTATTAGGCGCTTTAACATCGGGGGTATGCTCGTGCGGAATTTCCTTAACCTCCTTAATGCCATCGACATTAGTTATACATATACGTTTAATTTGCCCGTCGACAAGCATTTCGCAGGCACCGCACTTACCAATGCCACACTCTAGGCTTCGCTCGCGATTCTCGATGCTATGACTATGAACGGGAAAACCTGCCTGATGCAAAGCAGCAGCAATGGTAAAACCCACTTCGCCCTCTACTTTGGTTCCGTTAAAAACAAAAGAATGCTTTTGGGTGCTGGGAACTTCAAGGATTGGATGCTTTTCAATTTTATGCATGGGATATGAGAGAGTTGATGGTTGTTAGTTGATAGTTGATAGTTGATTGCATTGAAAACCTATGCAATATTAATTGGTTATGAATGGTGTTTCAATGATGTTTGTCAGTTGTACCAAAGTGCTATACCAAATAAAAAAAAGGGTACTGAAATGGCTGTTTTAAAGCATAGTACTGTATAAAACCAATGATTTACATCACCATCAACCCGCTGCGTAACACACTACACAACTGACACTTACGCTTTTTTAGTTGCATTATAAAATTCAAAATGGAACTTTTTTGGAATAAAAATGACAAATCGATGAGAAACTTGAAAAAAAAGGGAACGTATATCGGGGCAAACAACAAATTCTAAAAAATAAACATGAGAACAAAAGTTTTAATCATTACAACAGTAATCATTCTATTTCAGGGCTTTGGATTAAAAGCACAGAACGAAAAGCTTCAAACATCCTTTATTTTTCAATTAACCCGACTGGTTGACTGGTGCCAAGAAGGCAAGCAGGGTAACTTTGTTATTGCAGTATACGGTGACGATAATAAGTTACTTACCGAACTCCAAACGCTTCAGGGGCGCAAGGTTGTTGAGCAAACCATAGTGGTTAAAAAGTTTTCGAACCTTTCTGAAATTGAAAGGGCTAATATATTTTTCGTTTCAAAATCGAGAATTGATGAACTTAGTGCCATTATTAATAAACTGGGGTCCAGTTGTAGTTTGGTTATTTCCGACAAATCGGGCGCAGCAAAACAGGGTGCAGCAATAAGTTTTATTGAAGTTGACGGAAAAGTGCAATTTGAAATTAACAAGGGTTACGCCGACAGGTATTCGTTGAAAATAAACGACCAGCTTATAAAGCTTGCAAGGAATGTTTTTTAAAGCTGAATAGACTATTGCAACTTAAAACTGAAACGGATCGCAATGCGAACCGTATTCTTATTAATAAAGTTTCGGAAATCGCTGAGGATTGGCCTCATGCATTATACCATAAATGGTTTCGAAAACATCTTCGGCATTCGGGTTCGAAAAGTAATCGCCATCGGTAGTATAAGCTGGCCGATGCTCCTGTCCGGTAATGGTTCGGGGGGGAGAGTCGAGAAACATAAACGCCTCACGCTCTTCGAGCACCTTTTGCAACATGAAGGCTGTTGCGCCCCCGGGGACATCCTCGTCGAAAAATACTACTCTATTGGTTTTCTCAATCGATTTCCTGATTAGGTTGGGCAAGTCGAAAGGCAAAAGGGTTTGCGCATCGATAAGTTCAACCGAAATTCCGAACTCAGCAAGTTGCTCAACAGCATCCAGAGCAATACGAACACAACTTCCGTAGGTTACTAGCGTAACATCGGTTCCCTCGCGCAAAATTTCGGGAACACCTATAGGAATTCGATATTCACCAATATTATCGGGACGCTTTTCTTTTAAACGGTAACCATTCAGGGGTTCAATAACAAGTGCCGGATCGTCGGATTCGAGTAGGGTGTTGTACATTCCAGCTGCCTGGGTCATATTGCGGGGCACGCACACATAAACACCACGAATGGAATTAACGACCATACTTAAAGGAGAACCCGAGTGCCAAATCCCTTCCAGCCGATGTCCGCGGGTCGATATAATCATTGGTGCCATTTGTCCGCTTTTGGTTCTCCAGCGCAGGGTGGCCAAATCGTCGCTCATGGTTTGAATTGCATAAAGCAAATAGTCGAAATATTGTATCTCAGTAACGGGCCTAAGACCCCTAAGAGCCATGCCAAGCCCTTGCCCCAGAATGGTTGCTTCTCGAATTCCGGTATCGAAAATTCTGCTTTCGCCATACTTCTCTTGTAATCCTTCGAATGTTTGGTTCACACCACCAATTTTTCCAACATCCTCGCCAAAGGCAACAAGAAGTGGATTATTGGAAAATTGCATATCCCAGTTATCGCGTAAAATTTCACGCCCATTAACCACGGGCGACTCATTGGAA
Organism: Bacteroidales bacterium; assembly: GCA_037442025.1. Taxonomy (GTDB): domain Bacteria; phylum Bacteroidota; class Bacteroidia; order Bacteroidales; family Tenuifilaceae; genus UBA2287. The sequence continues at coordinate 103,365 of JBBIRB010000002.1, forward strand.
AATAGCGGGTTAACTGGTTTTACTCGAATTGCAGCCCTATCGGTTTCGCAGTAAAGCTGCGAACTATACCTTTCATGTGCATCTTCGTAGTGGGTAGCCATCCAATGGGTAAGGTCCGATTGTAATTTTTCACGAATGCTACAATCGGTGCAAACATGACGCAGAATCTTTTTAACCGAACTCATATTATCCTTTCGGATGGGGTTCGTAATTTTTTTTAATTCGTTGCTTATAAGGCTCACTTTATCAATATGCTCCCGCTTGCATTGGCACGAACGGTTATCGATTATTTTAATTAATGCTTCGCGCTCAATCTTAATAGGTTCTGAATACTTTTTCCATGCAGTTTCTTTTGCCAACTTGGCCTTTTGAATGGCATCGTTCTCAATAGTTTTTAGTTCTTCATTGGTTGCTAAGCCCTGGTCGATTATCCAGCTTCTAAACTTAGTATTACAGTCGAAGTCCTTCTCCCATTGCAACCGTTCAACCGACTTGTACCTTTCGTGCGAGCCCGAGGTTGAGTGTCCCTGTGGCTGGGTAATTTCGGTAATATGAAAAAGAACGGGCACATGGTTGTTTCTACATTCGTTAACTCCCTTTTCAAAAACCTCAATTAGTTCGGAGTAATTCCAACCTCTGGCTGTAAAAATCTTGATTCCCTTCGAGTTCTTCTCATCGGCAATCATACCTTTAAGGGCTTCTGAAATGCTACCCTTTGCCGTTTGGTAATCGCGCGAAACCGAAATTCCGTAACCATCGTCATAAACAGTTATAGCCAGAGGTACCTGCAGAACCGCTGCAGCGTTCATGGTTTCCCAAAAATGTCCTTCGGATGTGCTGGCATCGCCAATGGTGCCAAAGGCCACCTCGTTTCCGTTGACTGAAAAATGATTGAACTGGTTAAGGTTTCTGTTCTCTCTAAAAAGTTTCGAAGCATGCGCTAGTCCAAGCAATCGGGGCATTTGGCCTGCAGTGGGCGAAATATCGGCCGATGAATTTTTCATTGCAGTTAGGTTTTTCCATGTGCCATCGGCATTTAAACTACGGGTTCCAAAGTGGTTATTGAACGATCGGCCAGCATTGCTCGGGTTATTATCTAAATTAGTGTCGCCATAAAGTTGGGAAAAGAACTCCTCAGCCGAAAACAGATTGGCAGCCATCATGAATGTTTGGTCGCGGTAGTACCCCGAACGCCAGTCGCCATTACGAAAAGTTTTAACTAATGCAATCTGAGTCAACTCTTTACCATCGCCAAAAATTCCGAATTTGGCTTTCCCTGTTAGTACTTCTTTTCTACCTAAAAGGCTCACTTCCCTGCTCAAAACTGCCAATGCATAGTCGGATAGTACCTGTTCTTTACTAATGTTATTCCCTTTTTTTGCCATATATAAAAGCTATTTGAATGCTAAAAAAAATCATTTTATAGATAAGGAAAATGTTTTGGGTTTAACAAACTGAATTGCTAAAAGTTTATTGAGCGATATATTATTAGTAAAAGAGCTACAACTGAATTAGTTTCACTAGTTTCTTGGCTTGGAAAGTATTTGAAAATAGTTCAAGAGTAACCTTTCTTTCTTTTATCAATTCTTTTTCAAAAGGAATGCTCATTACTTTTTCAATAAATTGAATGTACTCCTGAGGAGAGTTAGCTACCATGCAAAGTTTTTCCAAACCGGTATTTTCCACTACGGGCAGGTTGCATATAAAGAAACGCCCGCTGTATAACGAATGCAGCATTTTCAGTTTAAAACCCTGAGGATAGAACGAATGCACAAGGTTAATATGGGCATTCGCTACCAGTTCGCTCATAAGCGTTTCGTTGGGATTAATAAACAGGTCGATATTAGGGTACTTCTTTAATAGTTTAACTAGAGCTGAATTGGGCGATTTACCTGCAACAACCACCCTATAAGGAACTTTACTGGCTATATTTTCAACCAGCCAAGTTACGCTCTGCACATTTTCGGGAACCGATAGGTCGCCATGAATTAGTATGTAACTTCCCATACCATGCTCAATTTCAACTTCAGCAAACGGATGGAAGGGTGTAATGAGTTCGATTGGCCTTCCATACTGGGAAAAGTAATCCCTGTCATTTGGCGATATGGCTGCAATGGCAGATGCACGAGAAAGAACCGACTCGTATTTTTTCAGCTTTCGGGCTTCAGCTTTAAAGAACAACTTTCTGAAAAAGTTTCGTTCGGTTCGCGCTAAACCAAGGTAATAGTTATGCTCAATATTATGGGTACGCACAAGCAATATTCGCTCATTGAGCATTTTAGAAAAAATGGGGAACGTACAATGCAATCCCTCAAAAATAACAGGGTAGGTATTTCGGTTAAGGTTTGAAATCAATTCAGAACTATTCCTTGTTTGAACAATGAATGGAACCGACGATAAAAATTGTAATGGCACTCTTTTTCGTGGGTAGTAATGAATACTTGCGCAAATTTTCTCCAACTCCTTGCTGCGAACTCTATTGTCGTACTCAAAACAATGAAGATGTACGGCAACGCCTAGTTCGCTAAGGGCCTTAATTTTGTAGTAAACATCGATAACTCCGCCGTAGTTAGGAGGGTAAGGCACATTGAAAGAAACCAGATTGACTTGCATAATTTGTTGTATTTACTACGAAGATATGAATTATGTGGGCTCATTGACTCGGAACCATTCAAATAATATTTGAACCCTGATGTTGTGCTACTCTATCCCAAAAATCACCATCTTTGCCAACAAACCAATTGAAATAAATGTATGCCATTAATAAAATCTATTTCGGGTATTCGCGGCACTATTGGCGGTTTTGCTGGCGAAGGATTAAATCCCATTGACATTGCAAGGTTTACTTCTGCTTACGCTCAATGGGTTAAAGAGAGAAATTCGGGACAGAAAGTGAAAGTTGTTGTGGGGCGCGATGCCCGCATTTCGGGCGAAATGGTTAGCAATATTGTTACAGGAACCCTTTTGGGTTGTGGAGTAGATGTTGTTAATACGGGCCTGGCCACAACACCAACGGTAGAAATTGCAGTTACCGAGCTGCAGGCTCAGGGTGGAATTATCATAACAGCCAGCCATAATCCCCGCCAATGGAACGCACTGAAGCTCCTGAACGAGAAAGGTGAATTCCTATCCGACTCCGATGGCAAAAGAGTTCTGCAGCTGGCCGAATCGCCGAACTTCAGTTTCCCCGAAGTGAACCAGTTGGGCATTTTAACGCACTCCGATTTTATTCAAAGGCACATTGAACTTATTATGAACCTCCCTTTGGTAAATGTTGAAGCCATAACGAAAGCGAACTTCCGTGTTGCAATCGACTGTGTTAACTCAGTTGGCGGCATAGCGCTACCCAAATTACTACGTGCATTGGGAGTTAACGATATTATTGAACTATATACCGAACCCAACGGTGAATTCCCGCACAACCCCGAACCCCTACCAGAACACCTTAAAGCCATTTCTGAAGAGGTTGTAAATTCCAAAGCCAATGTGGGCTTTGTTGTCGACCCCGATGTGGATAGGTTAGCCATTGTGAACGAGGATGGAACAATGTTTGGCGAAGAGTATACCCTAGTAGCTGTTGCCGATTATATACTGAGACACAAAACAGGAAATACCGTTTCGAACCTTTCGAGCACCGCTGCCCTGAGAGAAGTAACAAAAAGTTACGGAGGGCAATATTTTGCTTCGGCGGTTGGCGAAGTGAATGTGGTAACCAAAATGAAGCAATGCCATGCTGTAATTGGTGGCGAAGGTAACGGGGGAGTTATTTACCCCGATTTGCATTACGGTCGCGATGCACTGGTGGGCATTGCCCTTTTCCTTTCGCACCTTGCACAATCAGGTAAAAAATGTTCAGAACTCAGAGCCACTTACCCCAATTTTTTCATTTCGAAAAACAAATTGGATCTCGCCCCGGAAACAAATATGGATATTCTTTTCGATCGTATTAAAGCTATTTATTCCAATGAGCAACTGAATATTGAAGATGGCATTCGTATCGACTACCCATCGGGCGATTGGGTTCACCTGCGCCGCTCCAATACCGAACCTATTATTCGTATTTATGCTGAGAGCACTAGCGTGGAGAAGGCCAACCTTTTGGCCCAAGGTGCAATTGAGCAAATAATAATCGCAAAGAACCGCATGAAATAATTAAAATTTCTCATAATATTCGTTTATTAAACTACATTCAGCATTACGAGTCATATTGAAATGAAAAAAAACCAATATTCATCAAAAGCATGAAAAAGAAGGTTTGGATAGGCTTTGGGGTTGCCATTGTTGCAATTATTATTCTGGTATTGGCCGTTGGTACTTCAGGTAAAAAGGAGGAAGCCCCACAAAGGGTTAAGGTTCAGCGCGGCCCGTTCGAGGTGCTGGTTACCATAACGGGTGAACTACAGGCTAGAAACAAGGAGGATATCACCGGCCCACCCGAACTAAGGCAAAGCAGAAGCTTCCGTTTTTCCGACATAAAAATTCAGGACCTGGTTCCCGAAGGAACTGTGGTAGACTCGGGACAGTACGTTGCTACGCTCGACCGGAGCGCCCTAAGCAACAGGCTTAAGGAGATTGAAGACGATTTAGAGAAAAGCCGGCAGCAATACCTTCGAACTCAACTCGATACAACGCTTCAACTTCGCAACCTTCGCGACGAACTGATAAACCTCAAGTTCGATTTGGAAGAGAAGCAAATTGTTGTGGATCAATCGAAATTTGAACCCCCCGCCACTCAGCGCCAGGCACAATTAAACCTCGATAAAACCAAGCGAAACTACGAGCAGGCACAGCACAATTACCAGCTAAAGCGCGAACAGGCCGAAGCCTCCATGAAGGAGGTTGCCATTAATTTGGGCCGCCAGGAACGGGAACGCCAGGACATGCTCGATGTTCTCAGTAAATTTGTAATTCGCGCACCCAAACCGGGCATGGTAATTTACCACCGCGAATGGAGCGGACAAAAACGGAAAGTGGGTTCGAGTATAAATCCTTGGGATTTAACCGTAGCAACACTTCCCGACCTTTCGGTAATGGTTTCGAAAACCTACGTGAACGAAATTGATGTGAGCAAGCTCAAGACTGGTCAAAAGGTGAGGGTTGGAGTCGATGCGTTTCCCGATAAAAAGTACACCGGTATTGTTTCGGAAGTGGCAAACATTGGCGAACAGCTCCCCAATACCGACGCTAAGGTTTTTGAGGTTACCATTAGGGTAAACGAGTACGATCCTATTCTGCGCCCGTCAATGACTACAGGAAATCAGATAGTAACTAAAAACATCGATGAAGCCATATTCCTACCTTTAGAAGCCGTTCATGCCAACGACAGCATCAGCTTTGTTTATACCACCAAGGGTAAGCGCCAAATAGTTATACTAGGCGAGCAGAATGAAAACTTCATAATAATTGAATCGGGGCTCGATGAGGGTGACGAGGTTTTCCTAAGTGTACCCCAGAAGCCTGAAAGACTATCATTTTCTGGTCAGGATCTTATACCTGAAATAAAAAGGCGTGCCGAAGAGAAGAAAAGGCTAATTGAGGAAGAGAAGGCTAGGCACCAAGAGCAGCGAGGTCCAGTTCCTGTAATGGGCAATCTCCCTACGCCGCAGGGCGGGGTTGTAATCATTCAGAATGCTGAAAAGCCTAAAGTAGAAACAAAATCGACCGATACAACAAAAAAATCTGAGCCCCAAAAACGCCGACAAGGAAAACGCGACGGAAGCGGGAAACAGGGAGGAAACCAACAATAAGCGGGCAATGTTCAACATGTACAAACGATACATCCACGACGTGAATATTGCCATTGAGTCGATAATGGCCAATAAGTTAAAGTCTATTCTTACTGCGCTGGGAATTATTTTTGGTGTTGCTGCCGTTATTAGTATGCTTGCCATTGGCAATGGGGCTCAAAAGGAGATTATTGACCAAATAAAAATGGTTGGTGTAAATAACATTGTAATTAACCCTATTTTCGAAGAAAAGGATGAGAGTAGCGAAAGCGATAATGGCGAGAAGCAGAAACGTAAGTTCTCTCCGGGTCTTACTACTTCCGATGTGGATGCAATCAGCTCCATTCTCCCGTCGGTTGAGCGCATAAGTCCCGAAGTAAGTTTAAACTCCTTCGTTCAGTTTCAAGGGCTCCGAATGCCTGCCAAAATCTTGGGTGTGTCAACCGATTACTTCGAACTTTTTAACTTGCCACTGGCAGAGGGGGCCTTCTTTAGCAATTACCAAAGCGATCACGGAATACCGGTTTGCATTATTGGGGCCAATATTAAAAACAAATTTTTCAGCGCTGTGAATCCTGTTGGTCAGTACCTCAAGTTCGGAAACGTGTGGCTACAGGTTATTGGTGTTTTGCAAAAAACCGATGTGTCCATTACAGGTTTCGAGAGTGCAGGGGTGAATGTATATAACGACAATGTTTATATACCCATAAAAACCATGCTGATGCGATACCAAAATAGAGCCCTCATAAATGCTAAAAAATTTCAGAACAATGGGGGCTCTTTTTTCGGTGGTGGCTCATTTGTGGTATTTGGCGGGGCAGCCAAAACGCAATCGAGCCAAAACTATCATCAGCTCGACCGCATTATTGTTCAGGTTAAAGAGACTGAAGACATTCCTTCGACTACCGAAGTGCTGAGCCGATTGCTTCTTCGCAGGCATGCCGATGTTAAGGACTTCGAAATAACCGTTCCTGAACTGCTATTAAAGCAGCAGCAACGCACCAAGGATATATTCAACATAGTGCTGGGAGCCATTGCCAGCATTTCGCTTGTGGTAGGTGGCATTGGCATTATGAATATTATGTTTGCTTCGGTTATGGAGCGAATTAAGGAAATTGGAACCCGCTTAGCTATTGGTGCTAAAAAAGCCGATATTGTGGCCCAATTCCTTTCGGAGGCCGTTTTAATAAGCGTAACCGGAGGTTTTATTGGGGTTGTACTTGGCATTGTGCTTTCGAAGCTGATAACCCACTTTGCTGGTATACTTACCATTGTTTCGCCAGGTTCAGTTCTCATTGCCTTTGGCGTTTCGGCTGCTGTTGGGGTAATCTTCGGGCTTTCGCCCGCTAAGAGAGCCGCCGAGAAGGACCCCATTGAATCGCTTCGTTACGAATAATTTTGTGCTACGGGGTCGTTTCGCTTTGTAACACGAGGTTGTCTCAAAAATACTTTCTGCTTCTTATTGAATATCAATATAGAATTCTGTGAAATATAATAAATACCCTTACACGCATACACCCAAAAGTAGAATAGGAATACTCAGAGAATATTTTTATTCTTTTTTACTTTTTGAATAATTTCTTATTTTATCCTTAATGAGTCCGGATTCTGTCTGAAATCCCAAATTGTATGAACTACAAACATATTAGGATAAATTTCATAATATAGAATAAATTCGTCTACGATTAATCCGCGTACTCCCTCAGCATCTGTTTTTATTCCAATTTCAGGTTGTTTTTTCAGTAGGTTTAACTCTCTAGAAAACTTTTGGTATAATTTTTTTGAATAAACAGAGCTTTTATTACGTTGTGAATAGAATTCAAGAATTTCAAAAAGTTTAATTTTTGATCTGTTCGACCAAACTATCTTGCGTCTAACCATTTATTAAATTCTTTGTCAAGTTCAACTTGCTCAATAAATAGTCCCAGTTCTACTTCTTTCTTTGATTCTTGTATTTCAAAACGTTGCTCAGGGGTAAGTATTATTGTCTGAGATTGAGTCTTAGTGTCAAGAATAGTTTTAATTGCAGTTAAAAATGACAAATCATTTATCTCTGCTATCCTGTGTACCAAGAGTTTCTTTAATTCAATTACGGTCATTTTTGAATATTTTCATTACAAATATACGAAATGTTTCAAATTAGTTTTTGTCCACTTCATTTCTCATTATTAAAGTTAACTCAAGTATTTAAACAGCAAGCTGTGCAGTACATTGCTGTCGATGGGCTTAGCTATATAATCGTTACATCCTGCTTCTAGGGCTTTTTCTCTGTCGCTTGCAAAAGCGTAGGCTGTTTGAGCAATGATAGGTATTTGCTTATTGAACTCCCTTATCCTTCTTGCTGCCTCAAAACCATCCATTACTGGCATTTTCAGGTCGAGAAGTACTGCATCGATATCTGCTTGCTGCTTTAAAGTTTCAATTGCTTTTAAGCCATTGGTTGACCAAACCACATTTATACCCATTGCAACAAGCAATTCTTTCAAATAAAGGTAATTGTACTCATCATCTTCAACAACCAGTATGTTTTTAACAATTGGTTTGTTATGCGTAATGGGAGCCTCAATGCTATTGTCGAGTGAGAACCTATGGACGGGCTTGTAAGGAATGGTAAAAAAGAATGTAGAACCCCGCTTCGGTTGGGATTCGACCCAAATGGCCCCTCCCATCTTCGTAACCAATGCTTTAGAAATAGCCAGACCTAAACCCGTACCACCTGCGTGGTCGGTTAAGTGAGTGTAAACCTGATGGAACCGATCGAAAATGGACTCGTGGTATTCTTTTGGGATTCCAATTCCCGAATCGGTAACATAAAAACGGAGGAAACTGCCCCAAACCTCGTAACCAAACTTAACACTGCCATTAGGTGTGAATTTGAGGGCGTTGCCTATTAAGTTGCCAACAACTTGCTGAATTCGGTTGGAGTCGGCTAATACGTGGCTTTCAAATTCACCCAGGCCACATTCGTACTCTATTGTTAGTCCCAAATTCAAAGCCTTTGGCTTAAAGAGTTGGAACTGTTTGCTCATTTCCTGATTTAAGAAAACTTCGCTTTCGGTTATTGAAATTTGATTTGCTTCAATTTTCGAAATATCAATCAGGTCGTTTATTAAAACTAACAGTTGGTTTCCACAATGCTCAATAACTTTAAGATACTGCTCTCGCTCCTCAGCCGTTCCAACATTTCGTAATAGCAATTGGGTAAATCCAATAATGCCATTCATGGGAGTGCGAATTTCATGGCTCATGTTGGCCAGGAACGCTGACTTAAGGCGATCGCTCTCCTCGGCCTTCTCTTTGGCAAGAACCAGTTCTTCATTCAACTTTTTGTACTCGATATTCTGCTGCTCCAGTTCGGTTGTTTTTTGGGCCAACTGCTCCTCTACTTTTCTTCTATCGGTTATATCTCTGTAAATACCATATACCGCCATGTTGCCACCCTCAAAAAGTATTGGTTTACCAAGAATTGAAACATGGATTAGGCTCCCATCTTTGCGTTTTCGAACCGACTCATGCGCAATTTGCTCGCCACGAGCCACTGCATGTGAAAGCGATAAGCCTTCTTCCAACAGGTCAGATGGAACTATCAGTTCGTTAATGAGTTTGCCACGTGCTTCCTGAATTGAATAGCCAAACATTCGGGTGAATTCGCGGTTACACTTAACCACCCTATCGCTAATATCGAGCACTACAATGCCCTCGGGCGAACTTTCGAAAAGTTGCTCGAAGTAAGCTCGTTCGAGCTTAAGGTTCTCCTCAGCAAGCTTCTTTTCTGTTATATTGGAGTGGGTTCCAATAATTCGTGTAGGATTATCGTCCGAATCAATCTCGGTAACCCTACCATTTGCCCGAACCCAAACCCAACTTCCGTTTTTATGTTGCAATCGATAGTCGAGATCGAAAACGCTCAGTTTCTCTTTAACATACTTAACCAATAGGGTTTCAACCCACTTTGTGTCGTCGGGGTGAACCAAGCTGCGCCACATATCGATGGATGGTTCCAGTTCGAAGGGTTCGTAACCCAGCATGGTATAGAATTCGTTGCTAAAGAATATTTTTTTTGAAAGGATATCCCAGTCCCAAATAGACACTCCGGTAGCTTCAAGAACTAATCGGAAACGTTCTTCGCTTCTGCGCAAAATGAGTTTTGCCCGCTTGCGGTCGGTAACATCGCGAACTATTGATTGGTACGATCCGTCGGGCATCATTTTGGAATGCATTTCAATATGGGCTATACTCCCATCGACCCGAATCAAATCGCGCTCATTAACAATCGTTTTTCCCTCCTTTAACAAATCGAAACGCAATGGTTTCGCATTAAGAGATTCGCTGGTAAAAAATTTACTAATGTGAAATCCTAGTACATCTTCGCGTTTTAGGCCACAAATTTCGAGGAAACGAGCATTAACCTCGTAAACATTCCCTTTCGGATCGCCCAGAATAATACCATCAACAGCTAATTCAATTATTGACCTAAAGCGCTCGTCGGCAATATTCACATTAGGTTTATCCTTATCCACTTCAATTAATAGAAGGGATTGAGGATATTCGTTGGATTCTGTGCTTGTAATACTAGGTAATAATTTTGGAATAAAACCAGCCCAACTATCGTTCTGTCTCTTAAGCCTTAGGGTTTCATGGTCGGATGTATAGTTAAGGTTTGCAAGCAACTTTAAATCGTCGGGATGTATGAGGCTTTTGAACGAAATTGATCCTTCAATTCCATTTTGGTAGCCTAGGTAATGGAAAAGGTCGTGCCCCAGAGGAGCGAACTCTTGTGAGCGGAAATTTACCTGAACTTGAAAAATATTGAATTTCATAAGCTCACAATGTTAAAATTAAACAGCAACTGGTATTGTGAACCAGAAGACGGAGCCTTTTTCAGCTTTGCTTTCAACCCAAATTTTACCACCATGCTTCTCTATTAACTCTTTGCATAAAATAAGCCCTAATCCGGTGCTTGGCTCGTTATTAGTTCCCATGCGCGATATTTTGGCAGAAACATTAAAAAGATTTTCGCGTATTTCGGGTGGCATTCCAATGCCACTGTCGGCAATACTAACAACTAGAAAGCCTTTATCCACTCCGTTTTGAGAAATTGTAATGGTTCCGCCATTGGGTGTAAACTTTATGGCATTGGAAATAATGTTTCGAAAAACGGTTCGAACGCTTTCCTTATCGGCAAGGAGCTCGGTTTCGGAAATCACATTCACAGCAACCCGATGGTTTTTTGTATTTATCTGAGGGTTCAGAAGTTCTATTACCGATTGAACAACAGGTAGCAATAAAATCTTTTCGGGTTTGAAAACTTTGCGCCCCCTTTTTATCATGGCCCATCCTAAGAGGTTTTCGAGCAGCTCGTAAATATTTTTTGCAGTGTCCTGGAGGGTTTTGGTTAAATCCATTAGCTCGTCGGGTTTCATTTTTACACTTTGCTCGGTGAGCAATTCGGTGAGCCCAATAAACCCCTGAAAGGGTCCCTTCAGGTCATGTGCAATGATTGAAAAAAACTTATCCTTTTCGGCATTGGTTTTAACAAGTTCCTCGTTCTGCTTCTTTATTCGCTCCTCGTCTTTCTTTCGCTCATTAATATTCATTGAGAGGCCAACCATACGTACAGCCTTGCCCTCTTCGTCGCGTTCCGACACCATGCCGTAGTTTGCAATCCATCGGTATTCGCCCCACTTATTTCGCATGCGAAAATCGGCTGTATAAAAATTTGTTTTTCCGTTTAAATGCGAAATTAGCTTGCTTTTAACGTCGGGTAAATCGTCGGGGTGTATTATGGAAAAAATTTGTTCGAGAGTTCGCGGAACCTCGGCTACGCTGTAACCTAACTCAATATAAATTTGTTCTCCCCCAACGCTTTTACCTGTGCTAAAGTTGTTTTCCCAAGGATCGATTCCGGCCACTTTTGTGGCAAGGGCCATTCGGTTTTGAGCGGCTATAAGTTCCTTTTGTGTTTTCAGGCTTTCGCTAACGTTTCTGAGAATAACAATTTTGCCTAGGGATTTCGATCGGTAATCGACAATGGGCCTAACCTGAATGCTAAAAGTATTACCACTTATATCGAATTCAGTACTAATTTCTTGCTTTTGGGTTAATTTTAAAGGGATTACGAGATGTTCGAGCACCTTTTCGGGCAAATAGTCGCTGGAATTTTTACAGAAAATGCTTCGGGCTGTAGCATTGGCCTCTGTGAGCTGGTTCGAGTTGTCGAGAACCAGAATGCCATCGGGCATGCTGTTAAAAAGCGTTTCGAGAGCAATGGGTCTGAAATTCAATTTTTTGTTATATAATCCCCAAAAGAAAAGTGCACCAGTTACAGCAAAGGTAATAGGGGTAATATCAACAAAACCAAAGGGTTTAAAACCCAGCAAGTAGGCTACATTCCCAACAAACGGAATAATTGATGCAATAAGGAGAACAAATATTTGACCTCTCTGTCGGGAAACAGAACCTGGAATGGCAAGAAAAAACAGAACTATTCCGGCAATAATAAGCGAGTATGAGTAAGTAACGTGAATCCACCACCAAAATCCATATTCAATATGATTGTATGCAATGGAACCAATATAACGGAGTTCACTAGATCGGTATAATAAACCATGATATCGATTGGTAGCTACAATAACAAAAGTAATAGTTGGCAATACCCAAGCAGCAATTCTGGCCACTTTTAACTTAGAAATTTGAGTATTGGTGTACTCCGAAGCAAAAAAGAAGTAGAATACCGGTAACGAAACAATGCCAATGTAGCAGAAAACGGTAAAAAGCCTTTTATCGTGAATATCCATAGCAACCAGTTCGAGCGAAGCAGCAAAGGTCCATATGGCAATAGATAGTAGCAAACCCGCAATGGAAACACTATTGAACATGTACCTTCGGCGCCATGTGTATACAACCAGCACGCCCATTACTACCGAAATGGCAAGCAAAAGAAGGACTATGTAATTAATTTCCATAATATTCTACTCACGGAAAAGTAAGAATAAAAAAGGGATTTTGAATGTTGTTACGTAGAATTACTCATTAAGTTATTGCTTGTTAGAATTATGTAACATGTCGCTAATAATAATGTTGCGACTCTTTA
>JBBIRB010000003.1:0-15269 GCA_037442025.1 Bacteroidales bacterium
AAAAATATTTATATTATCCTCTCAAAAAGTTGCATTCATTACTTGAATTTGGTAATATAAATTGAATTGTATTACACAAAATTAACATTTTTGATCATTAGTGTCCGGTTAAATTTTTTGAATTTAAGTGAATATGTTTGTATATAAGGAAATCGGTAGTTTTCTGCTTACTGGGGGGTCGCTTTCCGCCTCAGAGAAACGTTAGTTCTTTGATTCCATAAAAAATTATAATGATATCAAAAATTTCCGTTAAGAAAATCAGATTAATGGACGTTAAGAAATCAGGGCTGTTTGAGCGCAGCGAGTTCCCGGATTTTAGTCAATTAATCTGATTTTTAGGAAATTATCTGCCGCGGCGGCATTTTTTGCTTACTTTTTTTTGCTGTAGAAAAAAAGTAAGAGCCTGTGCGGCTTGAGCACTAAAACCAGCAATGATTTTTTATCGGACAATAGTGATTTTTGATTCATGTTAGTTTAATTTACCCTAATTCAATACCATGTTAATAGTTTCGAACAAAACTCCTGCACACTGAAACCCCTGTATTACCCATATGGAATCTTGAAATTTTATTTTTGTAGGTAAATCACTAACTTTAATGCCAAAACAAGTTACTATGAATTTTGGTGTTGTGAATCAAACCCTAGCTGCACTTCGCAGAGAGCCTTTTGAAAGGAGCGAAATGGTGAGCCAATTGCTTTTTGGCGAAACCTTTACTATTAACGAGCAACACAAGGGTTGGCTCAGAATTAAGGTTACACACGATTCGTACACCGGATGGATAGATTCGAAATTAACCAAAAGCCTAACCCCCGACGATTTCACTTTGCTTAAAAACGATGGTGGTGCACGGATAGCAACCAGGCTATTTTTGGCCCAAAAAGAAAACGACAAGTATCCCATTAGCATATGCCCAGGCTCAGTACTCTACGGTGTACTCGGAAACTGCTTTCATATTACCGACTCGAAGTATTGCTTCGCGCAAAATCCCATCGAAACCAATAAAGAGCAAAGCATTCTGGATGTAATTAGAAGCCGCGCAACCAGTTTTGTCAATTCTCCCTACCTGTGGGGCGGTCGGTCGCCTTTCGGGATCGACTGCTCCGGTTTGGTTCAGGTTGTTTTTAAAACTGTTGGCATAAACTTACCCCGCGACGCATCGCAGCAGGTTACAGTAGGTCAAACAGTCGATTTTCTGAATCTTTCACAACCTGGCGATCTGGCCTTTTTCGACAATGAGGAGGGCGAAATAATTCATGTTGGTGTTATTATGGGTAATGGAGAAATCGTCCACAGTTCGGGCTATGTAAAAATTGATCGATTGGACCAACAAGGTATTTTTTCAATACAGGAGCAGCGATATAGCCATAAACTCAGGTTGGTGAAACGAATATTATAGTTTGCATGAGCAATCAAATTGTAATAGTATTAGCCATTTTGGCCATTGCCCTTTGGGTCGTTTTACGGTTTCGAAACAACCGAAACGATAGTAACAACGTGGAATGAAATACCATTACCAGTATCCCAGAATGCTCGTTACGGTTGATGCGGTTATTATTAAAACCGACGAAAATGGTGTACCCATTTTTGTGCTTTTAATAAAACGCAGGAATGAACCCTATGCTGATTGGTATGCTCTTCCCGGAGGCTTTCCAAATATGGATGAGCTATTAGTGGAGGCTGCACATAGGGAACTATTCGAGGAGACCGGAATTAAAATCGATTCGTTAGCACTAGTTGGGATTTTCGATGCACCCAATCGCGATCCGCGCGACAGAAACATTGCCATTGCATTTGTTGGCTGGGTTAATACCGAAATGAAACCTTTTGCCGGAGACGATGCATCGGAAGCAGAATGGTTCTCCATACATACTTTACCCCAACTGGCTTTCGATCATGAATTAATTATTAAGGAAGCATTGCGTTTATTCCATTAGCAAACCATACCAGCCGCAACGGTATCGTTGGTTTCCTGATCGATTAGAATAAAACTCCCAGTTTGTTTGCAGTTATTGTATGTGTCGAAGTATAGTTCTTTGCTAAGCATTAGGCGTACATTGCAAATATCGTTTAACCCCAGGGTACCCTCGTAGGATTCTTTCTCAAGATTGTGCATGTTGTATATGTAATTCACTTCGGTAATTTGGCACTCTGCTTCCTGGGTAGTATGCATTAATTTATAGCTAGTTCCGTGCTTGTGAGGTTTCTCCAATAGCCAGCAAAGGGTTGCATTAATTTCCTTTAGTTTGCTTGGCAAATGGGTAGGATTTACCAGAATGCTTCCTCTATTAGCTTCTGGTGAGTTTTTAAGTGTAAGGGATATTGAATCCTTTTCAATTGCTGTTTCAACCTGCTTTTCACCCTTTTCAATTGCAATAACCTCGGTTTCAATTTCCTGTGGTAGCAGTAGCACCTTCTGACCAACCTCAATCGAACCACTTGCGATTCGGCCCATATACCTTGTTCCCCAATGGGGATTGTTTATTACCATTTGTATGGGTAGTCGAAGCATCGAATGGTTTTGGGTGGGAGTAATACTTATATTTTCGAGTACATGCATGAGTATTGGGCCGTTGTACCAAGGCATATACTCCGATTTGAGCACAATGTTATCGCCCCGTAGCGCGCTAATTGGGATATATATAAAGTTAACGGCTGTAAGATTATTGAAACGGGATTGGCACGAGATTCGAATTTCATCGAAAATCATTTGGGAATACTGCACAAGATCCATTTTGTTAACGCATACCACAATGTTTTGGATACCCAGAAGATTGGCGATAAAAATATGCCGGTTGGTTTGTTCAGTGACACCCTGAGTGCTATCAACTAAAACAATGGCCAAATGAGCCGTTGAGGCCCCTGTAACCATATTGCGAGTGAACTGAAAATGACCCGGAGTATCAACTATTATGAACTTGCGCTTTGGGGTACTAAAAAAACGGTAAGCAACATCGATAGTAATGCCCTGTTCGCGCTCGGCACGAAGTCCATCGGTAAGATGTGCTAAATTTATATTCTGCTCACCCCTCAGTTTACTCGAGCGAGTCAACTCGTCAATCTGATCCTGAAAAATTGCCTTGGAATCGAAGAGCAAACGGCCAATTAGGGTACTTTTCCCATTATCAACGCTTCCAGCTGTTGTGAACCGGAGAATTTCCATAGCTCAAAATTTAAAAATAGCCTTCGGTTTTTCGTTCCTCCATGGCTGCTTCGCTTCGCTTATCGTCAGCACGTCCACCGCGTTCGGTTATGCGTAAATTGGCCACTTCGGCAATTATTTCATCCACGTTCGAAGCGGTCGATTCTATGGCCCCTGTGCAGGTAGCATCGCCAACAGTTCGAAAGCGAACGGTGCGAACATTCGATATTTCGTTAGGTTTCATGGGGAAAAATGGGGTTTTTGCATATAGAACCCCATCGCGTTCGAAAACTTCGCGTTGGTGGGCCAGGTAAAGCGATGGAAATGGAATGCTCTCCCGTTTTATGTATTGCCAAATATCCAGTTCGGTCCAGTTGCTCAAAGGAAAGACTCTGAAATGCTCTCCGGGGTGCTTTTTTCCGTTGAAGAGGTTCCAAAGTTCGGGGCGCTGTTGATGTGGGTTCCATCGGCCCATTGGGTCGCGCAGCGAAAAGTACCGTTCCTTTGCTCTGGATTTTTCTTCGTCGCGCCGGCCACCCCCCATTGCGCAGTCGATGCCATGTTCTCGAATTGTATCGAGAAGGGTTATGGTTTGAATGCGGTTTCTCGAGGCACCAATACCTGTTTCAACGTTAGCCTTACCTTGCTTTATGGTTTCTTCAACACTCCCAACAATTAGTTTGGCCTCCAAGTGGCCAATAAGCCAGTCCCTGAATTCAATGGTTTCGGGAAAATTATGTCCGGTATCGATATGAAGAACAGGGAAGGGTATAGGTGCCGGATGCGTTGCTTTTTTCGCAAGGTAGAGCATTACCAGCGAATCCTTGCCACCGCTAAACAAAAGCGCAGGGTATTTGAATTGAGCGGCTACCTCGCGAATTACAAAAATTGCTTCCGATTCGAGTTCGTCGAGGTAATTGAGAGTATATTCATTCATGGGATTACATTGCCCTGAGCCATGTGGCTTGGATAGTCGAGGTAAAGATAGTTTAAAATTTTTTGAGCACCATCTCGAGGCGTTTGGTGGCCGTTTTCAATAATTATTGCGGGGTTTTGAGGTTTTTCGTAAATGTCGTTGTAACCCGACAGGTTTGTAATAAGCCCCTTCTGTGCTTTAAGGTAAAGTTCTTTCGAGTCGCGCTCCATGCATATTGCGAGGGGTGTATCGATGAATATTTCAATAAAATTATTTTTTCCAATAATTTTTTTGGCTTCGGTACGCATGCGAGCCAAGGGCGAAACCAGCGAGCAAATGGCAATAATGCCGCTACTGTTGGCCATTTTAGCAATGCTAGCGGCTCTAGAAATGTTCAATAACCTATCGGAAACCGAAAACCCCAAGTCGGAGCAAATGCTTGCCCGTAAATCGTCGCCATCGATTACCATGGCTGCAATTTTCATATTTGCAAGCAATTTATGCAGTTCCCATGCAATGGTTGTTTTTCCAGAGCAAGGAATTCCGGTGAGCCAGAGGGTGGGGGTATACATAAAAAAAGGGTATCTTCAGTAAGCGAAGATACCCTTTTTAGTGCTTTCAAGAAAGAACTAACGTTCTATTCTTTCTTTCTTTTTTGGTGTCTTATTCGATTTTGCCTGTCTTGTGTATGTATGCGTGTTAACAACGTAGTTAGCACCGTTGCGCTTTACAACATAGTTAACAACAAACGAACCGTCGCAACCATTATACTTTCCGCTGCCTGTAACTTCATATAAGGTACTGCCTGATGTCCAGCTCCATGGAATTATTGTAACAGTTTCCGATAAATCTTTATGGAATTTGTACTGTACATCCCATCCAGAATCCCAGAAATTATCGGCAGCGGTGGCATTTTTTGCTGTAGAAAAAAGTAAGAGCCCATACGGCTTGAGCACTTAAATCAGGAATGATTTTTTATCGGACAATAGTGATAGTTTATGCAATTGCTTACTGAATAATCTGAATTTTTGGGATGACAAAAGAACAAAATCTGATATTATTAACTCACTTTTTTACAAAACTTCGTTCAACAAAGAAACCAGGAATTTTATGGCATAGACTGATGGAATCATTCTCGAAATATGCTATATCCCAGGTTACTGTTTTAGTATTTCCGTAATAATGAAATACAATTCTACTTTGTTTTGAATAGTAATCCCAATTACCTGATTTTTTATCAATTTGACCGCTACGGTAATGAATACTTTGGTCAAATTTCCCAGAATTATATAAAATAAGTATTATTTCATTTGCATCAACTTCTGGGGTACCATTAATAAAATATCTCACCATTTCCCATTTCCCCACAAGGTTTTTGTTTTTATTACATGAAATAAATAGTGTTGATGCCATTAAAATCATGGCATACATAAATGTTTTTTTTAAAAAAAATATCATTTATTATAGAGTTTTATTGTAAAATGTCCCACCACAACCTGTGAGTTATTTCAACTCCTTGGGGTACATTAGATGAATTGAAATTGTATTCGCTTTGAGGATATGGAAACCTACGGGGAATTACATTGCTAGTGTAGTTATTTAATGCAGATTCAAGAGTTGGAAACCCTGTTCTACGCCAATCTACCCAAACTTCAGGTTGAAGGAAAAGTGCCACATATTTGGCATTTATTATTTGTTCAAGGGTAAGGTTGTCAATTGCTTTATTAGCATTAAACCACGTTTCATTCCATACTTTACGGTTAAGAAGCGATGAGCGTAGAGCTTCATTGTACGCATTTATGGCAAGTAACATAGAGTTATTCATTAAATGAATCTCTGCCTCAATGAATTTTTGTTCAACATATGATGCAAGTATTACCACAGATTTTGACGAGGTAAACAAATTAGATATAGTGCTGCAATTCCCATTGCCAGAGCCTGCTATTGACCCAGAATAGTTATTTTGATTGTCTAATTTAAAGTATAATGGCAGCCTGGGGTCGTTCGACATTTTCATCATTTCAACGATTTTGTTACCCGCATTTACTGATCCGTTGATTGATTGCAAAAAAAAGAAAAGCGGACTTGAAACTGCTGTTTCCTTGCTGAAATCAATCGCCAAGGTATCCGAAGGATGAGAAAATAAATTAGAGTTAATTAAACCTGTAAGGTTACTGTATCCGAATCTCTTGGATAGATGAAGTGAATATTTGATTTTAAGAAAGTTTCCGTAAGCCCGCCATTTATTAATGTTTCCTAAAAAAAACACATCTTCTTCAACAGGGAACTGATTGTCGCTCGAACTTTCCAACTTCAATAACCCTAAGTCGATTAAGTTAATGATTCTAGTATAAATTTCTTCCTGAGAGTCGTATGTTGGCCTTAACTCAAACTGGTTGGTCAGAAAACTTTTTGAAAATGGCATGTTACCCATAACGTCGGTTATTAAACCAACTGTGTGGGCCATCATTAAATATGCCATTGCCGATACTTTAGGGTAGTTTCTTTCCTCTCCAATTATTACTACATTATTTAAGTTAGCTAGGATATGTAAGTATCCAATTTGCCAGGGGATTTCTGAGTCCGTAGAAGTGATACTATACCTATCGAATTGAAGCAATTTTTGGGAAGTTCCGGATATTTGTTGAGTGAGCATACTAGTTACTGCAACATATGTACCCCCTGAGAGTTGAGCCATATTTATTTGGCTGCTTTTTAATAGTGAAGCAAGATCAGAGTTGGGATTTTGATCGCCCACATCCGTGAAATCACATGATATTAAAAAGATTACGGAAAATGTAGTAATGAAAAAAATACGCAACATGTTTCAAAAATTAATAATTAGCATTGAATGTTTTACAAAACTATGAATTTTCAAAGAAAAAAAAGCGAGGAGTTAATCCTCGCTTTTAATGCAGATTGTACTACTTCTTTAATTTAAACTGCTCAAATAATTTAGCAGTTGTACTTTTTGATAAGGTTGTGGTAATATTCGTAGTTGAGCCTCCTGTATAATATACCTTGAAGGTCAGCGTAAGAGTTCCAGCAGTTGTATTATATGTTCCAGAACCATCCATTTCATAAACGTCCGGATAATCCGTTTCGCCAATTTTTTGTCTCCGGATGGTAAGATTATTGCCACAACTGAATTCGACAACACAGGAACCATCTCCTACAGTCCAGGTTTCACCCCAAGAACTTGAAATAAATCCTGCAAGAGTCCTTAGTTTTAACTCGTTGAGGTTCGCAGTTTTGGTAGCAACCACCGGATTTGAAACTGCTGATCCGGTGCCAGTCCAGTTGCCAACTAGGGCATCCATATTGTAAGGACAGAATGGTGTTAAAGTAATAGTTCGCTCTTTAACTGGGCTAACTAAGCCACCTGCGGTAGTTTCAACAACCGAAATAGTGCCTGTTGTAAGTACACTCGATTGTGGAAAAGTAATGTATGCTCTACTAGGGTATACAGCATCGACCATAATTGTAGCGGCTACGTTATTAGCATTTTTAGCCGACCATGCAAAGGTAGACCCTCCCCGATGAGGAACAGTGTAGGTAGTTGGATAAGCAGTAAGTCCATGAGCTGCAATTTCACCGGGACCGTTTATGCTCATTACAATAGGTTCAATTAGATTGTAGTTATAATCGTTCTTCTCTTCACAGGCGTTAAATGCTAACGCAGAACCTAATGCAATAAAGATTAAAATTAATATCTTCTTATGTTTCATAGCATTATATGTTAATTTAACATTATTAAAAAAGTTTAAAATCCATTTCAAATTTCCTTAAAAATTACGGAGTAAATGTGAAATGATAAAATGGCCATATCCATTGTCCTTTATTGGAAGTATTAATACCGTCTGGTATGGGTGTTACTCCTCCAAATGAATAAATCGGGATATTGAGTACACCTAATTCTTTGCCAGGAACTGGAAAATGAAGCGGGGTACCATATTGCAGCATGTCTTTACGCCTCATGTCACTGAAAGCCATAAAGAACCCGTTATGGAAAAGTTCAATTTGTCTTTCATAAAATATTGCATTATGAACTGCAACCTCAGTTGCAGCAACATCTGCTAATCCACCTCGGGATTTGCGAGGCAACGAAGCATTATTTAATATCGCAGCAGCTCCGGTGTAATCGCCTGTTGAGCGAGCCAATGCTTCTGCTTTCATCAATTGAACTTCATATGCGCGTAGTTCTCTTAAGGGACCGCGAGATTCGCCCATAAACAAGCCTTCTGTACTTGTAGTAGCCGGAAAATCGTAACGACTATGTCTATAGTGTGAAAAGTGCCAACCTCCTCTTTCAGGTCTAAAGTCGTTGGCTGCTTTAAACTCAAAATCCACAGCAAATCGTAAGTCACTACTTACAGCTTGCCCGGCAGGCGTTAAATTATGAGGGTTTGGTGCGCCAAGGGTAGCTAAACCAGATTGGTCGGTTGGATACCTAACTGGGTAAAGCGGATCGAGAAGATTGATAACACGGCAATCGACACGTCCCCATCCATCTTGTCTTAAATACTTAATATTTAAATCGTACCACGAACCACCATCCCAAGGTAACCCTTGTCCTTCAGGAGCAAAATCGACGGTAATACCCGCATTTGCAAAAGTTACAACATTTGCCCATGTATACTTGGTAGTCCAACTCAAATTGTCGTTTTGAGCTTTGGTACGTGCACCCATTGTTAAGAATCTGGCTGCATACGAGTTTGCTAATTGTGCTAAATACGTATTGTTTATAGTCATCCCATTTACAGCACCAGCTCCCCAGGTAAATGTATTGGCATTACAAACTGCGACAGCTTTGGCGAGTTCCTCAACAGCGGCTTCTAATACCTCGTTCCATGGCTTCATCACTAGGTTTGATAAATCGCTATCATGATAGGGGATAAGAGCTTGGTCGAATACTAGTCCTAAATGGCCCAAAGCAACTCCACGAATAAAATAACCAGTTGCTTCTACCATTTTATTATCGGCGCCGTTAACACCAATTTGCATTGGGTTGGTAGGAGCAAGAATTAACTGCAAAGCATCATTAACCTGCGAGATAGACCCATACAAAGCATACCACAAATTTTCAGTCATATCGGCATCACCATAGGAGGGGTCATTGTTCCATGCAGCACGCGGTTCGATTGACATAGCTCGCCAAGCAAAATTCCCCCAACTTACAGTGGAGTGGTCGGCAATAACATCAGCAGTCATGTTAATATTATAGTCCTTAATTGCCTGCCAGAAGGATAAAAATGAGGCTTGAACCAAATTTTTCACATCATCCGGCGAGTTCAAAACTCTTTCCTTGTCCGGTTGGTTGCTATTTTCAACCTCTAACTTTTCGCATCCTGTATTAATTCCCAGAATCAATATTAATGCTATAGCTATTGTTTTTACAATTTGTCTTTTCATTTCTTCTTTTGTTTAAAAGGGTCGTACTAGAAAGTAAATTCTAGTGAGAAAGTGAATGTACGGTAGTTCGGATAATTGAACATATCAATATAGTAGTTAGTAGAGTTGCTAAAATCAGCTTGAGCAACTTCCGGATCCCAACCACTATACTTAGAGAAGGTAAGAAGATTTCGGCCAATTACACCAAATTTTAGGCTACCCAAGAAGTTAACCCCCATTTTCCCAAGAGTTTCCTTGTTAAGAGTATAATATAAAGAGGCTTCTCTTAGTTTTAGATAAGTGCCATCCTCGGTAAAATAAGAATTGGGCTCATTAACCCTGTAAAAGGCCTGGTAGTAAGTTGTTACTTTCTTCTGATTTTCAGGTTTTCCTGACTGATCAAAGTCTCCATGGCGCTCATCGCGATATAACCATTGTTTGGTTTGATTATAAACATCTCCACCTTGTTTCCAATGCCATAGCATATTAAGTGAAAGTCCTTTATATGCAAAAGTATTCATAAACGAAAGGTTGAAGTCGGGGTTCATATTTGCGATACGAACAAATGCTTCACGACCATTAGCATCATTTAATCTGATTGGTGTTTCGTTAATAGTACCTTCTGTGCCTTTGCGAATTACGTAACCATCAGAATTAACGGTGAAGTCATTAATAGTTAAACCCGATGGGAGTTGTAAGGCCATTTGGTCTAAAGTTCTTACCCAATCTCCACCGTACATGGTTCCAAATACTTCACCCTGACGAATATAGAATACTTGTAAATCGTTAATTGTTGGACCAGTTCTGAATGGAGCAGCATTTAATTTAGAAATTTCCTGGGTTATTTTGTCGAAATTAAAGGTTAATTTCCATTTTAGGTCTGGTTTGTTTATTGGTGTAATACCTAATGTGAATTCTAGTGCTTTTGCAGAAATATCAGCTGCATTTTGCCATTGGTAACGGAAACCAGAGGCAGCAGGAAGTGGCACATTGTAAAATGCACCCTCAGTAAGTATATCTGCATAGGTTGCTTCGAAATCAATAAACTTAAACAGCTCCATATTTAGCCCAAACTCCAATTCCTTGGTTGTGCTTGGCTTTAGATCTTTGTTTCCAATCGTATTTTTTGTTAATGAACCTTGGGATAATGAATAGGTTTCATATTGATAATTAAAACCAGGACGTTGACCTGATGTCCCATACGAAACTCTAAACTTAAGTTCGTTTAAGCCATCAATTTGCAAATCCTCCGAGATACGATAGGCTGCAGACGCCCTGAAGTATGGATTCCATCTATTATTTGCACCAAAAAGTGAAGAACCATCATAACGACCCAATAAAGATACAATATACCGATCTTTATAATCTGCATCAAAAATTCCAAAAAAGTTTCTAGCCCTAGTTTCTTCCTCTGTCGAACGGATTGCGTTGTATGAATCACTTTCAATAGCATTCAAGGAATTTATCCCAGAAACAACTAAATCCGATGCATTGATATCAAAGAAATTAGATTTATACCCCTCATATAAGTAACTGACTTTACCCCTAATTATTAGGTCGCCAAAAGTTTTATTAATATTTGCAGTAAAACTGTAGTTTTGGCTAAAAGCTTCTGATGAATACTTATAAATACCACCTTGAGTTTCTGCCTGGCTAGTATTAAAACCCTTAGGCCTATAGTTTTCATTAATTGTATTTTGTCTTTCAATACTATATGCAGCACTGAAGTTTAGCCAATCTAATGCAAAATAGTTAGCCTGGAAACTTTGTAGGATGTTTTTTCTTTCAAGATTTCTCTTTTGATAGAAGAGAGCATGTAATGGATTCCCATTATCTACTTGCCAAGGGTTTGGGTGAATTGCATAATGAGGGAGTAAAGAACCCGCAGGAGCATCACGATCAATATCAGTATCAGGTTCAAAGAAAAGTAAATCAAAAAATGCAGATCCTTGTCCACCTCCCCAGCCATCGGTGAAACGTCCACTTGCCACATCAATCTTATTTTGTGTTACAAGGGATGTAGAAGAGAGTGAGAATTTCTCACCGAGCCAGTGGTCGGCATTTAAACGGAAATTTTGTCTCGACGAGCCATTCGAATTCCATACAATACCCGAGTTGTTTGAATTTTCGAATGAGGTAAAAATAGCAGTTTTGCCTGAATTGTGTGCTACCCCAATATAGTTAGAATAAAATGTTCCTTGTTGAAAAACCCTATCCTGGTGATCAAAGTAAAGAGCATATGGATTATCGGCATACCTGTCAAAATCAACCAAACGATTACCTGATATTCCAGCAGCCTGCCCTCCAGCATAACCTGCTGGGTAAGTTACACCAGCATACTTGGTAAATTTATTGAAATCTTGCCAATCTGAAGCTAACTGGTAAGCATGGTGCTTAGACAATTCAATTTTTTTAGGGAGGTTTGAGAAACCATACTCATTTCTCACTTTTACACTGGTTGTACCCTCTTTAGCAGTATTGCCTCTTTTTGATTTAATGGCAATAACCCCTGCACCTGCACGTGAACCATAAAGTGCTGATGCTGCTGCTCCTTTAACTACTTCAATGGCCTCAATATCATCAACGTTGATGTCGGCTAATTCGCCTTCCATCATAATCCCGTCAAGAATGATTAATGGCTTAGAGTCGCCAAGAAGGCTAGTTGAGCCCCTTAATCGGATACTGGCACCAAGACCTGGGTTACCGCTTGATTGAACAACCGTAATGCCAGATATCTTACCTTGTAGAGCCGATGCGGCTGATGTGGCGGGAACTGCTTCTAAAGTTTCTGCACTAACCTTATCAACGGTAACACTCAGTTTTTTACGGGGCGTTGCACCTGCAACGCCAGTAACAATTATTTCCTCTAGAGCAACTGCGTCACTTTCAAGCGCAACATCAATTACTTTTCTACCACCAATTGAAACTTCCTGAGTTTTATAGCCCATAAAGCTGAAAATAAGTGTGGTAGCGTTCGTTGGGGTGTTGAGTGAATACTTGCCTGAACCATCAGTCGTAGTACCAACTGTGGTTCCTTTAACAATAACCGATACCCCGGGTAAGGGTCCTTCCTCGGCACTGGTAACAGTACCGGTGATTTGCACAGTTTGCGCCTGCAAGAAATTAATTCCCACAAACACAAAGCATGCAAGGAAAACACAAAGTTTTTTCATAGGTTAAATTTTAGGTTAGGTGTGTTAATTATGTTATAACAAAACAAATTTAGGTTAATGAAGTATTAATTGCAAGGAGAATTGGTATTTTTTTCAGTAAATATGGACTATTTAAAATGGTTACTAATATAAAAAAAACAGCGGCCACTCAACTGAATGGCCGCTGTAATTGAAAAGAAATAAATATTATGGTGCAGGATTAGGCACGGTATTGTTTTGCTGAATTAATAAGTTTGTATTAAGTTCAGTTTGAGGAATAGGCCATACATAGGTAATGGTAGTTACAGGCACTGCACTAACAGTTCCCTTGGCTGCAAAATTGGCTTGTCTCCGCATCAAATCCATGCTTATTTGGCCCTCGCCCAGGAACTCGAGGTTACGTTCTAACCAAAGTCGGCTAAGGAAAGCATTAACATCGGCAAAATCTCCAGCTGCCATATCGGTAGCAGTTGGGTTGGAGCGTTTGAAAACAGCATTAAGCAATGCAACTGCTCTGGTTGGATTAGTTGCCCAGTTTGCTCTGGCTTCTGCCTCTGCTAGGTTTAGCAGTACTTCTGCCCAACGAATTACTGGTGCCCAATCGGAGTGAGGGAATGATAAGTATTTAGCAATATACTGGTTGGCGCCAGTTCCTGTAACAAGCAGTTTACGTGCATCGGTAGCAACAAAAGTTGGATCGCTCCAAATTGCACCTGCTGCAATATTAAGTGAATACTCGTTGTTGCCAACTGGAGATGCAGAGAAATAATGTCCTAAGCCATTCTGAGTACCCGGTAGCTCGGTAGAGGTAAATGGCATTGAAAATAGGGATTCTCTGGTTGTGTAGGGAGTTCTAAATATTCCCTCAAAGGTTGCATTAAGCCCATTAAGCACACCAACAGTTGAGTTGAAAGGAGCTGTAGCGGGAACCATTTTATTGGCCTCAGCAATAACATTGGGCCAATCGCTCATATGTAGGTACACTTTAGTTTTAAGGGCAATCACAGTATTTTTATGAATATGCGATGTGAAAGCTGCAGAGTTTGCAGTACCAGCAGTTACAGTTGGCAGTAAAGTTTCAGCAGTATTTAAGTCGGTTAAAATTTGGGTGTAGGTTTGAGCAAGGGTAGAACGTGCTTTGTTATTTTCACCACCCGATTTGTTACCAACTAAACTAAGTAGTGCACCTGGTGCCTGTGGATTCCTATTGTAAGGCCAAGCATAAAGTGTAGTTACATGGAAGTGGGCAAGTGCACGAAGAGCCAGAGCTTCTCCTCTAAACTGATTGTATTCAGCTTGAGTGATGATTCCTTTTGTTACTGGATCGGCTGCCAATAGTCCCTCCATAAAGAGGTTGGTACGATTTATTGCCGTATAAATTTGCCCCCATAAATTTTGCACTTCATTGGCACTTGCAGTAATGGAGTGGTTCCATGTTAGCAACCCAGTTACACCATTACTTTGCCTATTGATAAACTCATTGCTCCTAATGTCATTGTAAACCTGGAAGCGTCCGCCAAGATAGTTACCGTGGCGAAAGGCAGCATACATTCCCTTAACTTGAGCAATAATACGATCCCTGGTATCGAAAGACACTTGATCAGACATTGTAGTTTCAGGTAATGGTTCTAGGTAGTCCTGATAGCATGAATTCAGGGCAATTACAGAAAGAACCAGAACGAGTGAATATTTTAATGTTTTTTTCATATCTCAAATGTTTAGTAGGGTTAAAAAGTAAGGTTAATACCAAATGAGAATGTTCTCGCCTGAGGTACGGTATTCCTATCTACGCCAGGTGCCAAATTGGTGTCTCCCATCGATGAAATTTCTGGGTCGGCTCCAGTATACTTGGTAAGTGTATATAGATTAAAGCCTTGAGCATACAACCTCATACTGCTAATATTAGCCTTTTTCAAAAGGGCATGAGTGAAGGTAAAGCCTAGTCCAATGTTTCTTAACTTAACAAAATCTCCCTTTTCAACGTTCTGCGATTGAACCATAGTTGAACCGTTGGAAACATTGTCGCCCCAAACCAGACGTGGAATATCGGTAATGTCGCCGGGGTTTCTCCAGTACGTTTCGTAAACCTCAACGGAGTTATTCCAGTTGCGTTGGTCGCGAAGGCCAGCCTTTGAACCATTATAAACATAAAAGTCCAAAGCGTATGTTAATCCAATGTTCATATCAATACTCAAGAAATCTGTTGCTTTGAAATTGAATGAATTGTCAAGCCCTCCGAAAATTTTTGGAGTTGTATTGCCAAGAACTACACCATCATTGCTAATGTCAAGTCCACGTGAAAATGTTCCGTCCTCGTTAATCCACCTCTGAGCAGGTGCATTTTGATGGTTGTAATAAACAACAGATGTGGTTCCATCCGTATTTCTCCTTTGGAACATTCTTCTACCGGTGGCCGGATCAACACCAAGGGTTTGAACACCCCAAATGCTACCTATTGAGTGCCCAACTAAAGTACGGTTGGTGGTTTCGAGTTGAGTAATCCCAGCAATAAAGGGTACTCCAGGGGCTAATTCAGTTACCTCATTCTTTAAAGTGCCCAAGTTGAAGGTAGTAACCCAGGTAAAGTTGTTAGTTCTAACGTTATTGCTTGTTAAATTCAACTCAATACCAGTATTGTACATGGCGCCAATATTCTGTGGTACAACGTTG
>JBBIRB010000003.1:15300-108913 GCA_037442025.1 Bacteroidales bacterium
GGAATATGGAACATTAAGAATTAAACCATCAATGTCGTTTTTGTACCAGCCCAATTCAACCTGAAACCTATCTCTAAATAATGCAAACGAGGCTCCTATGTCGATTTTATTGCTGCTTTCCCAACCTAGATTCGGGTTGCCTGCGCTTGAGAAAAACAAAGTTCCGCTTCCATTATATACATCGGCACTGTATTGGAAAAGTGATGCATAATTACCAACACCGCTTATATTTCCAACTTTACCATAACTGGCTTTTAGTCTTAGGTCGTTTACAATATCGGTCATTCCGCTAAAAAATGCTTCATTCGATATGTTCCACATAACTGAAGCACCACCAAATGTTCCGAACTTTTTACCCGCTGCTAAACCAGAGAATCCGTCACGACGGGCACTAACTTCTATATAGTATTTTTTAGCCCAGTTCAAATTCAAACGACTGAATGCCGATATGAAGTAATTCTCTGCTAACATTGCAGCCGGGGGTGCCTGTGGAGTTGTAAATGCGCTCTGATAATTGTCGAGGTCGGCAAAAACGTGTCCTGTGCGATTACCAGACCAACCATTAAAAGTAGTGTGCTGCTCTTCAGAACCAATCAGGGCGTTAATGTTAAGATTTTCAGCAACTGTGGTCATGTAGTTAATGGTATTGGTCCAATTCCAGCGGTTGCGACGGTCGAGATAATTAAATGCTTCACCACCCCTTGTCCTGCCGTCACCATGTAATGGGTTCCAGAATGTTTTCGATTCAAGAGCACTATTATCCATACCAAAAGCAGTTCTTACAAATAATCCCTTTAGTAGGGTTATGTTACCATAAACATTGGCTATTATACGATCGCTTTCGGCTGTATTGTAGTTTTTATCGAATAAAAACTGTGGATGGAAGAAACCTACAGGTTGAGTATTTCCAAAAAGCCCAACCCTATTGTTTGGAATATCTAAATTGTAGTCGCCATTAGCAAGGAAAGCAGGAACCAAGGGAGCTGTTACAAATGCTAAACGACCGGCACCAGAAGTTGCAAAATTTGCTCCGGCAAGAGATCCAGATTGTGGCGCATTTGTAAAAGCATTGGTAATATTGAAATTACCTCCAATAGTAAGGAAATCTGTTGCCTTGTGCTCAAGGTTTAGGCGAGCATTCTTACGCTGGTAACTATTAGTTACAATCATACCTTCAGCATCCTGATAACCAACTGACATGAAGTAGTTAGTTGTTTTATTGCCACCCGATACAGTAAGAGCATGATTTTGCTGCATTCCGGTACGATAAATTAAATCGCTCCATTTTGTGTCAATGTAATTATCATTTTCAGTAACTACAGTGCCACTAATATTCCTAAGCGAATAAGCTGCTGGTAAACCTGAATTGGCCAAAGCTCTGTTTTTGACCTCAACAAATTGTCTTGCATTTAACACATCAAACACTCTATAGGGCGAAGTGTATCCAAGTGATGCATCGTAGGTAACGCTTACTTTACCTTCCGAACCTTTTTTAGTTGTAATAAGAATAACACCATTTGCAGCGCGCGATCCGTAAATAGCAGTAGCTGAAGCATCTTTTAGAACCTCGACCGAAGCAATATCGGAAGGATTGATGTCGCCAAGCATGTTAACGGCGGCTGCGTTTCTTGAAAGGTCGCCGGTAAAAATGGGCACCCCGTCAACCACAACCAGTGGGCTGGAACTAGAGGAGATTGAATTTACACCACGAACCCTGATAACAGGGGGGTTGCCCAAAACTCCGTTGGGCATAGTGATTGTAACACCAGCTGCCTTACCCTGAAGTGCTTGGTCAAAAGATTGTACTGGAATTGCCTTTAGATTCTCCCCTTTTACAGAAGAAACTGAACCAGATACGTCGCGTTTGTACTGGATACCATATCCTACAACCACAATCTCTTCTAGAGCCAAAGCATCCGACTCTAAAACAACATCAATGACCCTTCTGCCGGCAATGGCCACATCCTGGGTTTTGTAACCCATGAAGCTGAATGTGAGGGTGGTGGCGTTTGCAGGAACACCAATGCTGTACTTACCTGCTCCATCGGTAGTGGTACCAATTGTTGTTCCTTTTGCAATAATAGAAACCCCGGGTAAGGGCCCTTCCTCGGCACTGCTAACAGTACCGGTAATTTGCACTGTTTGCGCCTGAAGGAAATTAAGTCCGGCAAACACAAAACACGCAAAGAAAAAGCATAGTTTTTTCATAGGTTAGAATTTAGGTTACAGTTGTTAAGAATGTTCTAAACGGTGCTAATATAATTTAACATTTTTTAATATAAAAAAAAAGAGGATGTTTTTTATAAACATCCTCTTTAATAAAAATTGAAAAGGTATTATGTTCTTAGTGTAAGCGTAAAACGGCTCCAGGTAGGAACAACAGTTGCTTGAGCGGATGTGGCATCAATTACAAGCGTAACTGCGTTTCCAGCTCCGGGAGCAGGAAAACCAGCAGCTAAACCCTGAACCGGAACAGCCACATAGGTTTGACCTGCAGGAATGGTAACAGTTGCAGGTAAAGCAACATAATGCGTACCAGCAACAGCTGTCGATGTGGAATGTACGGTTAATGTAACAGTAATATCGGTCGCTGGTACAAGGCCTACTGCTTCAACCCTTAAAAACGCATAAGTATCAATGGGTGCAGGGTTGGTCGCTGCATTTATAATAAAGGTTTGTGCCTTATGGTGAATAAGGTTAGCAGTAGTGGGTGGAGGGGTTATATGAGCATTCGACGCTAATATTCTTACTTGCTGAGTGCCTTCGTATAACTTTCTTTCCTCTTCGCAACTTGAAAAAAGGATTGCAAAGGCCAGCAAAATGGAAGAAATTGAAAGTATTTTTTTCATAACTAATTTGCTTTAAGAGTGAAAAGATTAATAACCAGAATTCTGAACCATGTTCTTGTTCGAATCCATTTCGCGCTGTGGAATAGGATACACCATTCTGTAGTCGGGATATGTTACCGTACTTACTGCACTATTTAAATTTTCAGGTGCTGGGGCAACTCTAACAACATCTCTGCGTGTACGAACCAAATCGAACAGGTTGTTTCCTTCAAGAACAAGCTCAATTCTCCTTTCGAACCAAATGCGATCAATTAGAGCCTGGCCGGTTTGAGTGATATTAGCTGCCTCGGCTGCAAGCCCTCGGGCAACAACCACTTTCAATCTGTCTTGAGCAAGAGTTGTATTTGGTGTAGCCATACGGGCATATGCTTCGGCAGCAATTAAGTACATTTCAGCTAAGCGGAGTACAGGAGTATTAACCTCTTGGCCTGGCTTGGTTGAATTTCTACCAATTAATTTATTGGAATGAACCTGGGTAAACCCAGCTGGAGTGTAAAACCAATTAGCCCGCCGGGTGTCGCCCACAGGGTAAGAGTTGAGCAGATTGTTAAGTGGCCAATAATCGGCGTAACCACCATGGTGGTACATGTAACCCAGCTGGTCGGTAGCGTTATTATCGGTATCGTTAAACCAAACTTCAAAAATGGCCTCTGAGCTTGGGTTGGCTCCGGTTGTTAACGTTCCGGGGTTGGCTGGAAGCGAATAGGAG
Source organism: Bacteroidales bacterium (assembly GCA_037442025.1). Taxonomy (GTDB): domain Bacteria; phylum Bacteroidota; class Bacteroidia; order Bacteroidales; family Tenuifilaceae; genus UBA2287. The sequence continues at coordinate 18,859 of JBBIRB010000003.1, forward strand.
GTACCATTTGTAATTACCAAATCGGCTTGGATTGCTGCATTTGTAAAGTCCTCCTTATAAAGGTACACTTTAGCTAAAAGTGCTCTTGCGGCAAAATTATTAACACGGGTTGCGTTGGAACCAGACCAAACATTAAGCAGGGGAATTGCTTCGGTTAAATCGGCAATAATATTATCGTATACCTCTTTAACAGTATTTCTGGCTGGTTGAGAAATTATTGAAGTTTTCATGTAGGGAACACCCAAGTGGCCACCATTTCCATCAGCAGTTCCAGCAGCAAGGTTAGCAACATCGGTAGTGCCTCCTTTGCCATATGTGTATGGCATAGCAAAAAAGCGAACCAAATCGAAGTGAGCAAGTGCCCTTAGGAAAAGCGCTTCACCTTTAATTTGGTTGTACTGGTTTAACTGCGAAGCAGGAGGTGTGAAGTTGGGTAAATTGTTAAGAATATTATTTGCCCTATCAATTGTTAGGTAAGCCCTATTCCACATACCAGCAACATCACCGTTGTTACGATCGGTAATCCAGTTAAACTGGGCAATAAAACGACCCGAGTTGGCAGGTTTAAGTTTTAGAGCATCGCCAGGAACATCGGCCATTAAAAGGAAGTTACGACCGTAGTAGGCAGCAGCTTGTAAACCATCGTAAACGCCCCACAATGCTGTTTGAGCATCGGCAACGTTGGCAATGGCACCATTTGAACTAAGAGATGTTGTAGGCTCCAGCTGGAGGAAATCCTCAGAGCAACCTAAAAGCAAGGCTGTTGCCAGAGTGAATATTGCGCCAAATTTTACAATTCTTTTCATGGTATTATCGAATTTAAATTATTTAAAAAGTGAGGTCAACGCCAAATGTAACCGTTCTGGCATTGGGGTACTGGAACCAGGTATCGCCAGAAACTCCTTGCTCAGGATCGTAACCGGGATAATAGGTGTTCCATAGATTGGTACCTTGCCAATATATCCGTGCCGAGCCCATTCCAACTTTGCTCACCCATTCTTTGGGAAGTGTATAGCTTAGCATTACATTTCTTAGCCTCATGTACGAACCGTCGAGAAGCCAGCGGGTAGATTGGAGGTTTCCTTGCCAAGTGTTGCTGAAGCGGCGCATGGGAACATCAGTAATATCGCCGGGTTTTTGCCATCTGTTCAGGGCATTTACGTGCTGGTTGAAGTTGGCAAATGAGCCATCGCTATTAAGAATTCGGAAGTTGTTTTCGTAAACCTTATTGCCGTACTGAAAATACATTTGAGCAGTCAGGGCGAATTTACCAAAAGGTGAGTCGTAAGAAATGGTGCTTCCGTAGCTGCCATAGAATTTGGGAAGTGCATTGCCAGAGAATAAGCGGCCTGCTTCGGCATAAGTGAATACAATGTTGCCATCAGCATCGTACCACATGGGCCGACCGTCGGCAGGGTTAACGCCAGCCCACTGGAAAAGATGGAACTCGTTAATTGGCATACCCTCTTTTAAACGTTGGAATCCCCAAGGAATTTCTTGTCCTTCGTATAGTTTTGTAATTTTGTTCTGGTTGAAAGTAATATTACCTTCCAGCGACCATACAAAATTATTGAATTTAAGAGCATCGCCTTCTAATGTAACTTCCCATCCTTTGTTTACCATTTCTCCTATGTTTTTCATAGTTGAAGTGAATCCCGAAGTGGATGATAAGGGAGCGCTCAGAAGCAGATCGTAGGTTTTCCTATTGTAGTACTCCACAGTAGCAGATACTCTGTCGAAAAGGCGTACATCGACACCAATGTTGTAGTTGGCATTCTTTTCCCAAGTTAAATCGGGGTTGCTAATTTGCGATGGGCGACTAGCATTAAGTGTGCCATAAACCGCGTCATATGAGTAAAGACCCAACGATGCAAAGTTTGAAATAGAAGCGTTACCAGAGGTACCATAACTTGCACGAAGCTGGAGGTTGTTCAGAAAGGATATCCCTTTCATAAACTCCTCTTCGGTTATTCTGTATGAGGTACCAACTGACCAGAAGTTAGCCCAACGGTTGTTAGCACCAAACCTCGATGAGCCGTCGCGGCGGAAACTACCACTAAAATAGTATTTGTTCATAAAGTTGTAGTTGGCCCTACCAAAATACGAAAGGAATGTATAATTCGTTTGAGATCCCCATGCAGTTGTTGGCCTAGCACCAGACGCAAGTTCCCTTAGACTGAAAGAAGCAAAAGTTTCATTGGCGGCGTACAATTCGTAAAGATTGTAACTTTGAGCTTCTTGTCCCACAAGTACATCGATATTGTGTTGGTCAAGCAACGACTTAGAATATGAGAGAGTGTTAGTACCTGTCCAGGTAAGAGCATTATTTTGCGATTGCGATGCCCTGCCTACACCATAAGCAGTATTGCCACGGGACCGCTGATCGTCCCAACCATACTCGGCTAATGATTGGAAGTCGACACCCCAGTTGGTTTTTGCAACAAGTCCAGGAATAATTTCCCATTGTAAATAGGAAGTTCCAAGTGCTCGGTATGTTTTTCCCCAAAAATCGTTGTATTCGTGGTTTGCTGCAAAGTTAACCCCACTGTTACCAATGAGGCCAGTACCCAGAGGACCATCGTGCCAGGTTCCGTCAGCATTTTTGGCAGGGTTAAAGGGAGGTGTAAATACCGAGCCGGCTACTGGGCTAAGGAAAAATGCTGAGGTTGTTAAGGGTGATTCCTGACGATTGTAGGATAGAGTAGAATTCAGCCCAAAAGTGATTTTTTCAGAAACCTTTTGAGTAATATTGGCTCTTAATGAGTACCTTTCCATATTTGAGCGAATAACAATACCCTCCTGGTTGAAATAAGAAGCAGAAGCAAAAACTTGTGTTTTGTCATTACCGCCATTAACAGATAAATCCCAAGATTGAGTAAGTGCATTGTCCTTGTAAGCCCATTTCATCCAATCTTCGTTATAATAACGATCGAAATTTCGCAGATCTGTAATAGTAGCCTCTTTTACTGCAAGAGAATTGAGAAATGCATCAGTTACAGCAGTGGTTTGAGCAACATTTAACCGGCTTTCAAGCTCAAGACCAAGATACTCAGGTGTAGTCAATACCTTGAAGTGCTTGTTAGCCCTCGACGAAAAACCAGTTTGTTGGCTGAATGAAACTTTTGCCTTGCCCTCTTTTCCCCTTTTGGTTGTGATAAGTACAACACCATTCGAGGCTCTGGAACCATAAATAGATGTTGCCGAAGCATCTTTGAGAACTGTTATTGATTCAATGTCGGCAGGGTTAAGGCTTGACAGGGTGTTGTACAGCTGGGTTGTGTTTGTTGCTGTACTAGATCTCATTTGAGATAGATTGCCCTGAAGGACAGGAACTCCATCAATAACATACAAAGGCTCCGTTCCAGCATTAATTGAGCCGATACCCCTAATAATAACGGCAGCTTGAGAACCAGGCTGTCCGGAATTGTTTTGAGACATAAGGCCAGGAACGTTCCCTTTAAGCGCTTTCTCAATAGAGGTTACTGGAATGCCGGTTATCTTCTCGGTTTTAACGTTTGTAGCTGACCCTGTGAAAGTAGACTTTTTTGCTACACCGTAACCGATTACAATAATCTCTTCCAGTTCCCGAGCATCGGATTGAAGAACAAGATCAATAACCCTTCTTCCTTCAATGGCCACATCTTGGGTCTTATAGCCCATGAAACTAAAAGTTAAAACAGTAGCATTGGCAGGTATACTGAAGGAATATTTTCCACTTCCATCAGTTGTGGTGCCAATAGTTGTACCCTTTACAACAATAGAAACCCCGGGTAAGGGCCCTTCCTCGGCACTGGAAACAGTACCGGTGATTTGTACGTTCTGCGCTTGTAGAGCACTAATGCCTACAAACACAAAGCATACAAGGAATGCACACAGTTTTTTCATAAGTTAAGATTTTGATTTACAATTATTAATTAAACTTAAAATTTAGGTTAATCGCAGCTAATATAAGTTAAAGAACGTAAAAAACAAGGCGATTATCCTTGAATTTTTTTTTTTTAACATCCGTATTATGCCAATGCAAACAACTCAAGTTAATTTAATAACAGGCATATAAACATAAAGGCCCATATTTACAGGGCCTTTATGTGTGTGAGGTGTTAATAACCGTGTTAATTAAATTTTTTTGAAAACGATTTCGGTTATTACTTTTTCAAACGATTTAGCTTGGGTTAATATTCCTTCTGCTTTATCGATATATGCTTTTGCCAAATCCTTATCGTCAAGTCCTGCAGCATTAATTCGTACATTCATGTATGCGCCAATTACTGCAGATCGTGCTGCAAGAGCCCCCACGCCGGCATCGGAAACCGAATTGGGGTTTCCAATTTCTGCCATGGCTTTTATAACCTCCATGGATTGCAAACTAACTTCCATAACCTTCAGCGGTACTTCAATGGCGTATTTCGTAGCATCCTGAATGGCTGATTTTCGGGCGGCTTTTTCCTCATCGTTCGATTTGGGTAAGCTGAAGGCATCCATTATGCGATTGAAGGCATTCGTGTCCTCGTCGATAAGCTGTAAAAGTTGATCCATAAAGGTCTTGCCTTTATCGGCCCAATTGCTGAACTCCTCCCAGCGATCGTCCCAACCCGCCTTGTGCGAGGAAAGATTGGCCACCATAGTGGCAAGCGCCACACCCATGGCACCCATTGTGGCAGAAATGGAACCGCCACCGGGGGCTGGCGATTCAGATGCGGTTTCGTATGTGAAGCCCGAAACAGTCATGTCGACCAATTTCTTTTTGGTTTTATCGGCAAGAATGTACTCAATAATTTTCTTGTCGGGATCGAATGGGTACAGTTCGTCGAGCCCCAACGATTTTACCGCTATTTTTATAATTTCCCTGTCGGGTATACCAGTTGATCGTTGCTGCTTGCGCAGAAAGTGTTTGCCTGCCTCGAGCATAGCCTGAAGGGGTACAACACCAACAATTTCGGACCCAGTAACCCGAACGCCCCTTTCCTGCGCTTTTTTCGACGCTTCTTCAAATGCCTGATGGATGGAGGTAACGGTAATGTCGGTAAGGTTAATTGAGATTTGAGCAATTCCAAACTCTTCAATAAACCAACCAATTGCCTTGCAGGCTTTTAGGCTGCCGGGTATCCAAATCTCTTTTCCATTCTCATCGAGGGCAATTTTTCCTGTAACGGGGTTCCCAACTCTTTGGGGTCGACCCTTTTCACGAATATCGAATGCTATGGCATTAGCCCTACGGGTTGAGGTTGTGTTTAAATTTACATTGTAGGCTACCAGAAAGTTGCGAGCACCTACAGCGGTTGCTCCTGCTGTTGCATTAAAAGTTGTAGGTCCAAAGTCGGGTTTCCAGTTGGGGTCTTTCAACTTATTGGCTAAACCTTCGTATTCTCCTGCTCTGCAGTTAGCCAAATTCCTACGTTTTTCCTCTTTGGCAGCAAACTCATAGCAATATACGGGGATGCTCAGTTCTTCGCCTATTCGCTTGGCTAGTTTGTGGGCATACTGCACAACCTCTTCCATGGTTATGTTTGCAACGGGTACCAAAGGGCAAACATCGGTTGCTCCAAAACGGGGGTGCGCTCCTTTATGGTTGCGCATGTCGATTAGTTCCGAAGCCCTTTTAACAGCCCTAAATGCTGCCTCGCAAACCTCGTTGGGAGTTCCAACTATGGTTACAACGGTTCTGTTGGTGGCCTTTCCTGGGTCCACATCGATGAGTCGAACTCCTTCAACTGCCTCAATTTCGTTGGTAATTTGTTTAATAATGTTCATGTCGCGTCCTTCAGAAAAATTGGGTACGCATTCAATTAGTTGGATGTTGTTCATGGGGATTTTTATTGAGATGTTTATTTTAATAATTCAGAAGCACGAAGATCGAAGTCAGAAGTTTTAAAAGGATAACATTTAGTTCATTTAATTTTTTTTCTGAATGCAACAATCATATTCATTAAATTGAAAGCAAACTCGTAATGGCTTTCAAATTCTTCATGACTTATATATTTTCGTTTAACAGCTTTATGTAAACAAGTAACGGTTTCAGCTAATGATCGAGTCGAGTAACCTAAAAATTTTCGAAACTCAGGATTCGTTTGTCCTATTGAACCCTCAGAAATATTGAGAGCAATAGAATCGGCTGCTCTGCAAATTTGAGATGTTAAATTAAAAATCTCCTTTTTAGGAAATGTCAACGATAAAGTGTTAATGTTTTCACCGTAATCCATGGCCTTTTGCCAAATAATAAGCTGTTCAAATTTAAACTTCATAATTATAACTATAAAAAATGGTTTCCTTTTAAATGCTAATATTGCTTCCTACTTCCAACTTAATGCTTCGGACTTCGGTCTTCCGACTCTCTTACTGCCCACCAAAAACCTTCCTCAAAATATCCGTCACCCTGGCTGCTGGGTCTTTGCGAATAAGTCTCTCTTCGTTTTCTATAAGTTTAAAAAGTCCTTCAATCGCCTTGTCGGTAATGTAGTTTTCCATATCGGGGTTTACCTGCTCGCCTCCGGTAATTAGGGTTAATCGATTATAGTTGGTTGCTATAGGGTTCCAGTAGCTGGTTACCTTTACCTTGTCGATGGATTGTTTTACAATGGGTTTAAACTCTGCTTTGAGCTGGTTGGTGGTTTTCTCCTTTAGGTATGTAGTGGCCGCATTGTCGGCTCCTTTCAGTATGCCCATGGCATCAGAAATAGTCATGCTGGTAATGGCCGAAGAAAAAATGGGATATGCCCTTTGCGCAGCATCTTCGGCAGCTCGGTTTAGTGAAATAATAAAATCGTCGATTGGTTTCTTTATTCCGGCCTGTTCTAGGGTATTCTTAACCTTAATGGCTTCGGGAGGGAATGGTATAAATAGAAGTTGATTTTTATAGAAACCATCGAACTTTGAAGCTTCCTGCCCCGATTTTTTTGCACCCAAATCGAGAGCCTCTTTCAATCCTCGAATTACTTCGGCTGTTGAAAGTCCCTGACTTTGAGTTGAAGCAGGGTTTGGAAGTGAAATATTAAATTGGGCGCAGTTAGTAAGAATAGCGAGGATTAATGTCAGTGAGCTAATTGCTATTGTTTTTTTCATGTTAGTTGTAATTTACTATGATTAAAACTATTTTTTGGTTTATAAATTCATTGTCAATTCGTTCTCGATATCAGAAATTGAAGGCAAACTGGATTTTAAGTCTTTAGGTATTGCTTTTACTATCTCATATTGAGCAACACCAATTGGTTGAGTTGTCCCTTTTAATGCATATTCAGCTATTACTTTCGACTTCGATTTACATAAGAGTAATCCTATTGTAGAGTTTTCGTTTTCAGACTTTATTAAATCATCAACAGCTGAAAGGTATAAATTCATTTTGCCAGAATATTCGGCCTTAAATTCCCCCGTTTTAAGTTCTACTACTATATAACATTTTAATTTAATATGGTAAAATAGCAAATCAACATAAAATTCCTGTCCGTCAATTTTCAAAGGTACTTGTCGTCCTACGAACGAAAATCCAGTTCCAAGTTCCAGCAAAAATGAAGTAATATGCTTTATCAGTTGGTCTTCTATATCCTTTTCAACCACTTTTTCAGTCATTGAAAGGAAATCAAATTTATAGGGGTCTTTAAGTGTTTCAATGGCAAGTTCAGAATGAGGCTCTGGAAGAGTTGACTCAAAATTATTTGTTGCTTTTCCATGCCTACTATATAGTTCTAATTCGATTTGATGGGATAAAATTGCCCGTGACCAATTATTTTCTAAGGTTTTTCTTATATAAAATATTGCCTCCTCAATGCTTTTTGCCTTAGTTGTTATTACAATATTTTGCCCCCATGGGATTTGTCCAACAAGTTGTTGGATTATTTCATTCGAAATACTAGAATCATTGTAGAATTCATAAAACTTCTTCATTGCAAAGAGGTTGCTTCTTGAGAATCCTTGTTGATTTGGAAATGAAAAAGAGAGTTCTTTCGAAAGCGATTCAACAACAGAGGTCCCCCATTTTTTTTCAATTGATGCTTCAGCTAAGGATCTCCCGATTTGCCAATATAGTTTGATGAGTTCCTGATTAACAATAATTGAGGCTTTAATCTGTGTCCGTTTGACAAGATCTTTAATTTGCTCAATCCAATTAGTATATTCAGAATCTCTCATCAAGGTTTACATGATATATTAAAAATTCAAATTATTCAACTACTTTACCATTAAGTATAACCTTGTCAATAAGTTTCGTTGTATATGCATAAGGCATATACTCGTATGAAGGTATTGGCTTAGTAAGGAAAAAGTTTGCAATTTTCCCCTTTGCAATGCTGCCGTGAGTATCGCTAATGCCCATGGCGTAAGCAGAATTTATGGTTACTGCATTTATTGCCTCCTCGGGGAGTAAGCGCATTATTATACAACCCAGCGACATGATAAATTTCATATCGCCCGAAGGTGATGAACCGGGATTAAAATCGGATGCCATTGCCAAAGGCAAACCTGCTTGAATCATTTTTCGGGCCGGTGGGTATTCCATTCCTAAAAAGAAAGCAGCTCCCGGAAGAAGCGTGGGCATGGTTTCCGATTTTAGTAGGCATTTAATTTCATCGTCGCCAGTAAACTCAAGGTGATCGACCGAAAGGGCTTCGTACTTTACACCAACCTGAATGCCTCCCGAGTTGGCTAGCTCGTTGGCATGAATTTTTGGCCGAAGGCCATACTTTATTCCTGCCATAAGCATACGTTCCGTTTCTTCAACAGTGAAAAATCCCTTGTCGCAAAAGACATCTATATAGTCGGCCAAATCCTCGGCAGCGACCAATGGAATCATTTCATTAATAATATGGTCAACATATTCACCCTGCCTTCCCTTGTAATCGGCTGGAACTGCATGCGCGCCCAGAAATGTGGATTTAATGGTAATGGGTGTGGTTTCTCTGAGCCTGCGAATAACCCTGAGCATCTTCAGTTCGTCTTCAACGGTAAGTCCGTAACCGCTTTTTATCTCAACAGCACCCGTTCCAAGGGCAATGATTTCATTAATTCGCTCAAGCGATTGCAGGTAAAGTTCCTCTTCGGAGGTATTATGAAGCAATTTTGCCGAGTTGAGAATTCCGCCACCCCGCTTTGCAATTTCTTCGTACGATAGCCCCTTTATTTTATCTACATACTCTATCTCGCGGCTACCAGCATAAACAAGGTGGGTGTGCGAGTCGCAAAAGGAGGGAAATAGAAACTGCCCTGTGGCATCAACTACTTCAGCCTGCTCAATATTTTTTGGAACATCGGTCATTGGGCCAAAGTTGGAAATTAGGCCATTTTCAACCAGTAGAAAAGCATCGTCGATGCAAGGGAGTTTGGCCATTTCACTTCCTGCCACCCATATTCTTGGAGCCTCCTCTGTTTGAACAAGTTTTTTTATGTTAGTTATAAGTAATGCCATTGCCAAATTTTTGCTACGAAGGTAAGTATTTTACCATAAAACCCGAAACGCTGAGTATAGCCATGTGGTAATAAATTATCGATTGCGATATGTTAAGGGCAAAGCATTTTTTGTGGGTAATATGAAAAAAAAGTTATTTTCGTGGCTTCGTGAACCTAATCTAAAATTGACCTGTATGACTAAGGAGAAGAAAAAGAGGGAATTTCCTCATACCTACGTAATTATTTTTGCAATTATTGTATTGGCCGCCATTTTAACATGGATTGTGCCCGGTGGCGAGTTCGACCGCGAAGTGGTTAACGTTAACGGTATCGATAGGAGCGTGGTGGTTCCCGGTTCATTTCATGAAGTCGATAGCCAGCCTCAGTCGTGGCAGGTGTTCACCTCAATTTTCAAGGGTATGAAGCGCACTTACGATATTATTTTTTATATCCTGATGATAGGTGGTGCATTTTGGATTATGAACGAAAGCAAAGCTTTAGATGTTGCCATCTACTCTTTTCTTAATTTCACCAAACGGCTCGAAAAGTTTAAGCCGTTAAAAATGATAGGCGTTAACAATTTGGTTATAGCCTTAATAATGATTTGTTTCAGCTTTTTTGGTGCCGTTATAGGCATGAGCGAGGAAACCATTGCCTTTGTTGTAATATTCGTTCCTTTGGCAATAAGCATGGGCTACGACTCAATTGTTGGCGTTGCCATGTGCTTTCTGGGCGCAGGGTTAGGCTTTGCCGGAGCGCTTTTAAACCCTTTTACCATTGGTATTGCTCAGGGCTTAGCGGGAATTCAGCTTTTTACGGGCATTGAGTATCGTTTTATTATTTGGCTAGTAATTAATGCCATTGGAATTGGGTACGTTTTGCGCTACGCACACCGTATTAAAAAGAATCCAGCCCTTTCGCCCGTTTATAACGAGGATGAATACTGGCGTAAAAAGAGCACCGAGGAGGTAAACGGTTCTAAAACCAAAGCCGATAGGAATGCCTGGGGCGTGTTTTTGGCACTTGGCGTAGTTTTTATTATTGCCTCTATTTCAAATCCAATTACCAATTTGGCTATCGGTAGCAGTAAAATTTCTGCCCCAATAATTCCTGTTGCTACTGGCATGTGGTTTCTAACAGGTTTCCTTGCCCTTCGCCATTCTATTCAAATGCTTATTGTAAATGTGCTGTTTTTTACAATCCTATTTCTGATTGTTGGGGTAATGGGCTACGATTGGTACATTATGGAAATTGCTACACTGTTTTTGGTAATGGGGTTGGTTTCGGGAATTGCCTTTGGCAAAAAGGCTAATCAAATTGCTCGCCTCTTTATTGAGGGCGCAAAGGATATTATGTCGGCTGCACTGGTTGTTGGTTTGGCCAGCGGTATAGTGGTTGTGTTAGAACAAGGTAAAGTTATCGACACGCTTTTAAATGCCTCCGCAGGAGCAATGCAAGGATACGGTAAGTTAACTTCGGTTGGGATAATGTACGTATTTTATAATTTGCTAAACATTATTATTGCTTCTGGGTCGGCAAAAGCTGCGCTTACCATTCCGCTTATGTCGCAATTTTCCGATTTAATTGGTATTTCGCGCCAGGCAACGGTTACTGTTTACCAGGTGGGCGGTGGTTTTACCAACCTGGCCTCGCCAACCTCAGGGGTAATGGTTGGGGTTCTTTCTATAGCTCGAATACCTTATAACAAATGGTTGCGCTGGTTTTTACCTCTGCTTCTGATACTAATAGTTGTAGGGTTCCTGTTGCTAATTCCTACGGTTTATATGAATCTGAGCGGATTTTAAAGGGGGCTACTTTTGTTTTGCCTTTTCGTTAAGTAGTTTTTCAAGTGCCAGCATTTCGTCGCGGAAACGGGCTGCTTCTATGAAATTAAGCTCTTTTGCTGCTCCTTCCATCGATCTTTTGGCTTTCTCTACAGCCTTTCTTAGTGCTTCGGGGCTCATGATGCTTACAATAGGGTCGGCAGCATAATCAATTTTTGAAGGCTCGCTGTAGTATGGTTTTGCCGGTCTTGCCGGTGCTTCACGCTCAATTATGGCTTTTCTAGCCTTAACAATCTGTTTGGGGGTAATATTGTTTTGCTCGTTGTACTTCAGCTGCTTCTCTCGTCTGCGGTTGGTTTCATCGATGGTAATACGCATCGATTCGGTTATTTTTTGGGCATACATTATAACCTTTCCGTTAATGTTACGGGCAGCCCTGCCAGCAGTTTGAGTGAGTGAACGGGCTGATCGAAGGAAGCCCTCCTTGTCGGCATCGAGAATGGCTACCAGCGAAACTTCAGGCAAATCTAAACCTTCGCGCAGGAGGTTCACACCCACCAGAACATCGAAGAGGCCCTCGCGAAGTTCCTGCATTATCTGCACCCTTTCCAGGGTATCAACGTCGGAGTGGATGTACCGGCATCGAATGTCAATCTTTTCAAGATATTTAACCAGCTCCTCCGCCATTCTTTTGGTAAGTGTAGTAACCAGAATGCGTTCGTCGATTTTAGCTCTGCTCCGAATTTCACCAATCAGATCGTCGACCTGAGTTAGGCTAGGGCGTACCTCAATTATCGGGTCGAGCAGGCCGGTTGGCCGAACCAACTGTTCAACAACAACTCCTCCGCTTCGCTCCAATTCGAAATCGGCAGGGGTTGCACTCACAAACAGAACCTGACCAATAAGCGACTCAAATTCGTCGAATTTTAAAGGACGATTATCGATGGCTGCAGGTAGCCGAAAACCATAGTCGACCAGAGTGTTTTTTCGCGATGCATCGCCCCCGTACATGGCCCGTATTTGGGGAATGGTTGCATGGCTCTCGTCGATAACCGTTATGAAATCGTTGGGAAAGTAATCGAGCAGGCAGAACGGGCGGGTTCCAGCTTTTCGCCCATCGAAGTAGCGAGAGTAATTTTCGATTCCCGGACAGTACCCCAACTCCCTAATCATTTCAAGGTCGTACTCAACCCTTTGCTTAATACGGTTGGCTTCTGCGTGTTTTCCAATGCTTGCGAAAAAGTCAATTTGCTTCACTAAATCGTCCTGGATTTGCGATATAGCCAAATTAATACGTTCCCGGGTTGTTACAAAGATATTGGCAGGATATATACTTATTGAATCGAGGGCCTCAGTTAGCAAACCCGATATGGGGTCGAATTTCTCAATGGCCTCAATGTCGTCGCCCCAAAAAATGATGCGGTAAGCAAAATCGCCGTAAGCAGCGTATACATCCACACTGTCGCCTTTCACTCTGAAGGTTCCGTTGCGAAAATCCACCTCGTTGCGCGAGTAAAGTGCATCAACTAATTTCCGTAAGAATACATTACGGCTAATGGTTTGACCTACTCTAATGGCAATAGTATTGCTGTGAAAATCCTGCGGATTGCCAATGCCATAGAGGCACGAAACCGATGAAACTACGATTACATCCTTTCGCCCCGAAAGGAGGGCCGAAGTGGCACTGAGTCTCAGCTTTTCAATTTCATCGTTTATCGAAAGATCTTTCTCAATATAGGTATCGGTAACGGGTAAGTATGCTTCGGGTTGGTAGTAATCGTAGTATGAAACGAAGTATTCAACTGCACTGTTGGGGAAAAAAGTTTTAAACTCGCCATACAGCTGCGCTGCTAGGGTTTTATTGTGGCTAAGTATTAAAGCGGGCCGATTAACGCGTTCAATTACATTGGCAACCGTAAAGGTTTTGCCCGAACCAGTAACACCCAGAAGGGTTTGAAATTTTTCACCATTCGCTAGGCCATTTACCAATTGATCAATGGCTTCGGGCTGGTCGCCCGTAGGCCTGAATTCCGATACTATTTTAAAATCCATTGTAATTAAATTGCCCCAAATTTAGGCTAATAGGATAGGAAAAAATCGTTAAGGCTGAAAAAAAATCGGCATCAATTTTTTTGAGCCGATTTTTAATTTTAAAACAGTATTATCTTTTAGTTACTATATATAGAAGTATCGAGCAGTTCTTGGAGTGCGTTCCATTTAATGTAGTAATCCATTGTTTCGAGTAGTGCATTGGTAGAGATGGGCTTTGTTAGGTATGCATTGCAGCCAGCGGCATAGCCTTTTTCAATATCGCTCAATATTGCACAGGCCGACTGGGCAATAACGGGTGTTGCCGGTTTCAACTGCTTAATGCGTTGGGTAGCCTCAAGGCCGTTAAGGCCTTTGAGCCTAATATCCATAAGTACCAGATCAATATTATCTTGGTTTTCAACTATACTTACAGCCGTTTCGCCATCCTCAGCAAATAGGAGCTGCGCACCCGTTCGGGAAAGTATTGCTTGAAGAAGCATTAGGCTCGAAGTATCGTCTTCAACAACAAGAATAGTCTTGTTTTCCCAGCAGTAATTATTCGACACGGTTTTGGTTTTTAGGGTTTTAAAAAGAATATGCAAGATATGTTAATTTTTTTTTAAATCTCAAAATAATCGATCGTTTTTTTCAACATTTTTATTTACAATTACCCTGGATTTGAATGAAAGGGTTGTGCTGGTCGTACAGTTAGAGTGATATTTTCAACTCAATATTTCGAACGTTTCAAACCATTTTAAACTTATATTTGTTAAATATCTCAAAATTTGCCCATGTATCTTTCGCCCTGGTTATTGTATTTGTTAATTGCAGTTCTTATTGCAATGCTTTTACTTTTAATATGGGCCTTTGTCCGTTACTCGGGACCTCGACAAAGTTTGATTACTCGAGCCATTAAATGCAATACAAACGACCCAGTTAGAGTTGAAAACTTTGACGAAAGCAAATTGCTTTTAAAAGAGGCACAGGCAATGGCCGCTATATCTGTTTGGGAGTTCGATTTCGCAACCCGAAAACTGAAACGGGTTGAAGGCGCCAACAAACTTAACGTGCTTGAGGATGAACTATCGCTCGAATCCTTTATAACTAGAATTCACCCGGACGATAAGCACATTGTTGACCAAATGTGGGGGTATGTTACTGAGCGGCAGAACAGTTTCAGCGTTGAGTTACGGATTAAAAAACTGAATGGCGAGTACGGATATTTTCAGGTGAAAGGTCGTTTAATTTGCTTTAACAATGAGCCCGTTCGAATGATAGGGGTCATTATGGACCTGTCGGACAGGAAATTGGCCGAAAGGCACCTTTTGGAGAAGGAGCAAATGTTCCGTGCACTTTTCGACTCGAATATCGATCCTGTTTGCATTGTTAATGCGAATGACCTTACTATTGTCGACGCAAATCCATCATTTGTTAATCTTTATGGATACCAGCTCGATGAACTCAGGGGTCAATTTTACACAAATATATCGTTACAACCACAGGATACCCTGATGGCCATAGAGATAGCTCGGCAAAAGGGGAAGCATTGGGTACACAATAGGGTTCATAAGAATAAATGGGGTGAGAGAATTTTGCTCGAAGGGAGCATCATTCGTCATGCCGTGAATGGCCAAGAAATGCTATTCATCCTAAGTCACGATATTACCCGACGAAAAATGGCCGAGGTCGAGCTGCATAGCCGCGAGCAAAAGCTAAGTGCCTTTTTCGACAATAATCTGTTGGGAATGGGTGAAACCAATATTTCCAAACAATGGATTAGTGTTAACCAGAAATTATGCGAATTAACCGGGTATACCTCCGAAAAACTAAAATTATTAACTTGGGATCAGATAACCCATCCGCAAGATTTGAACGAGGAACTTAAAAAGTTTAACAGTTTAATAACCCACGAAAAGACTAGTTACATAGTAGAAAAAAGAATTGTAACAAAATCGGGCGAGGAGGTTTTTTGTAAGGTAAGTGTTAGTTCTGTTAAAGGCAATACCGGTGCCATAAGCCATTTCATTCACTTGGTTGAAGACATATCTGACAAGAAAGCATTTGAAGACGAACTGAAACTTAGCCAGCGACGTTTGAAGCAAGCGCAAGCCATTGCTATGATTGGTAGCATGTGGTTCTATCCAAATTCCGAAATTGTTAGGCTATCCGATGAGGCTCGAAAAATTCTTGGTATTCCCTCAACATCAATAAATGTTACCCGCCGCGATCTGTTTAAAATGTCAATCCCCTCCGAAATGGGGCGTTTTATAGATGTGATTTGCAAATTAGAGGGTAACGAGCGAGTGCAAGGGAATTTTAACCAAACCTTTATTACACCAAAGGGCGATGTGAAACGACTGCTGCTTAACTTTGGAGTTTCCGAGCGAAATAGCGAGGTGGTTGAGATTATAGTTACCCTTTCGGATATAACCCAAATCAAGGAAGCCGAAATAGCTCTTGCGGAAGCCAATGCTTTAAAGGACCAGTTGCTTTCGCTCATTGGGCACGATCTGCGATCGCCCATTAGCGCCATTTCGCAATTAACGGAGTATCTCATGGTAAACATTCAGAGCCTTAAGCAAGATGAATTACATGAGATTATTGAAAGTTTACAGCTAACCGCAAACAGCACCTACAACTTGCTCGAAGAGTTGCTCCAATGGTCCCGCTCGCACCAAAAACAAGAGGTAAAACCCGAAATTTTTAAACTTGCTGCTTCAATTAACGATATTATAACACTAAACAGAAGCAATGCCGATGCTAAGGGGTTGAATTTGCTTTCAAACATTCCCGAAAATGCTCTGGTGGTGGCCGATCAGGATATGTTTAAAACGGTACTCCGTAATCTGGTTTCCAATGCTATAAAGTTTACCCCAGAGGGGGGCACCATTATGGTTTCGTGCGAATTGCTACCCAACTTCGTTACGGTTTCCGTTTTCGATACAGGAAACGGCATAAAGCCTGAAATTGTATCGAAACTCTTCGAAGATACATTCATTCATTCATCGTTGGGCACTCGAAATGAGAAAGGCTTTGGGTTGGGTTTGAAAATGGTGAAAAAGTATGTTGAGAAGAATGGGGGTAGTATCCATGTCGAAAGTATTGAGGGCCAAGGATCGACCTTCCATTTTACTATTCCACGCGCTTTCGATTAACCTTTGCAGCAACCCTTTTCTTTTCGGCTCCAATTTCCTAATTTTGTGAGATTATAATATATTATGTCCCTTCTTACAGTTTTTATCTTAGCCCTTGGCCTTTCCTTCGATACTTTTGCAGTATCCGTTTCTAGTGGCCTAATGAAAAAGGAAATCGCATTCTATCAGGCCATTCGAGTTGCGCTAATTCTTGCTACTTTTCAAGCTTTTATGCCCTTAATTGGTTGGATGGGAGGGGTAAGTATTAAAAGTTATATCGAGCCCATCGATCATTGGGTTGCCCTTGCCCTGCTAAGTTCTATTGGGGTGAAGATGATTGCTGAAAGCTTCAAACCCGATTGCGATAAAACTCTCAATCCGCTTAATCTTCGCACAAATCTTACAATGGCGCTTGCTACTAGTATCGATGCATTGGCCGTTGGGGTCAGTTTTGCACTTATAGAGGTGAATCTTCCAATTGCCATTTTTGTTATAGGTATGGTAACTTTCCTGGTAGCTATGTTGGGAATTTTAATGGGGAAAAAATCGGGAGCTCGCCTTGGTAAACCCATGGAAGTTTTGGGTGGGTTAATTCTAATTGCCATTGGATTGAAATTAGTATTGGAGCACTATAGTTAAACATTTTAATTTGATAGTATGGAACTAATATTTTTAGCCGTTTTTTATTTACTAACACCTATGCTTGTGCTACATTTATGCAGGAAGTACAGGTTTGTAAATAAGCTGGGTTCGGTTCTTTTGGCCTATTTGCTCGGTCTTATAGTTGGTAACATCGGAATTTTGCCTGAGAATAGCATTAAAGTTCAGGATTTGCTTACTACGTTAACGGTACCGCTGGCAATTCCTATGCTTCTATTCTCTGCCAATTTGAGGCAGTGGGTTAAATTGGCAAAAAGCGCGCTGATATCTTTATTAATAGGAATCTTTTCTGTAATAACAATTGTAATTATCGGTTTCTTTATTTTTCACTCCCAGGGAATGCCCGAATTTTGGAAAGTTGCCGGAATGCTAATTGGGGTTTATACAGGAGGTACTCCTAACTTGGCTGCCCTTAAAATGATGCTCAACGTGGATGCCGATGTGTATGTGCTTACTCATACCTACGATATGGCCATTGGGGTTGTGTACCTGGCATTCCTTATGACCGTAGGACAGCGGTTCTTCAATCTTTTTCTAAAGCCCTTTCCTGCCGAACTCAATACCGAAACCCACGATTTCGATGGGGCAAACCCATACAAGGGCATACTGAAGAGGGAGCATTTCCCTTCGGTGCTCAAAGCCTTTGGGCTTGCAGTGCTAATTTTTGGAGTTGGTGGTGGACTCAGTTTGCTTTTCGATAAAAGTTTGCAGATGGTTATTGTGATTCTAACCATTTCTTCACTGGGTATAGGTGCTTCGCTCATTCCTTGGGTAAACCGCATTGAAAAGTCGTTCGATGCGGGCATGTACCTCATTCTAATATTCAGCATAGTGGTTGCTTCCATGGCCGATGTGAGCAAGTTTGCGGGTTTAACCCCGGGCTTGTTTGGGTATGTAGCGTTTGCCGTGTTTGGGTCGTTAGCCCTTCACGTTTTATTATCGAAACTTTTCAGAATCGATACCGATACAACCATCATTACTTCAACTGCGCTCATTTGTTCGCCTCCATTCGTACCTGTGGTAGCCGGGGCTTTGGGAAATAGAAGCATAATTATTTCGGGGCTAACCATTGGTATAATAGGTTACGCAGTTGGTAACTACCTCGGTTTTCTGGTGGCTGAATTGCTGAGGGCCATCTAAAAATAAGGCTGTCCAAAAAGCTAAATGAGCGACTTTTTGGACAGCCTTTAAGTGCAACTCTACTACTAATTAGAACAGGAAGTTGAGTCCAATGTAGGTTCCGCTTTTGCCATCGCGCTTATCGAACGGACGGCCATGGTCAACAGCAATAATGAAGTTCTGGTTCATTACAATCCTTAAACCGGCACCGTAACTGGCATGGATTCCCTCCTTGTCAGTACTGAAAATTTCGTTTTGGGCGAAAGGAATTTCTTCCGCTCCCCAGACAATATTATTCCAGTAATTTTGGTTCTTCTCAAATTTCACAGGTATAACAACTTGTCCGGCATCGATAAAGGTATTGAACGACAAGTAGAAGTTCTGGTTAATGAATTGGAAACGAACAAATTTCCATCGCATTTCAAAGTTACCATAGGCAACTCCGTCGCCAATAACCCGGTTGCGAATTACCCCACGAAGCGATTTGCCGCCACCCAAACCTTCGGATGTTGAACCCCTTAGGATGAGTGTGGTGAGGTTTGGCTGCAGATAGAATGGGCAATCGCCCAGAAGGGTAGTTTGAAAACCTAACCGGTAAGCAAACGATAACCTCTCGGGAACCAACGTGAAGTATTGCCTGTGGGTTAACGAAAATTTAAGGTGTTCAAATTTTTTCCCAATACCCATAAACGATGGGGCATAGGTAAATACTGCTTCAGTCCAAATTCCCTTGTTCGGATTTGGCTCGTTGTCGCGAGTATCGAATACCAAGCCAGCTTTCAGGTAGGTAACAAAGCTGCCTTTTGCCTCTTCAGCATCAATAATACCTGCTCCAATGTAATGGTCGTAAAGTCCGCGCATTATTGGCAGTTTCTCATTAACTTCCTTGCCATCGTTGAGTTTGGCAACATCTACCGAACCAATTTTGTAGTCGTAGAGCCCAATACCTGCAGCCCATCCAAATTTTTCCATGGGAAGTTTGCCCTGCAGGTCAACGGTAAAGCGAAACATCTTACGGTCGTACTTGTAAAACACTCTCGACATGTAATCGGCATTGCTCTCCGAATCGTCGGGCCAAAGCGAATTGTAATTGGCCTCGTAGCCATTGTAGCCGTAAAAATCGTAGGTTTTATCGGTAAGGTAGCTAAGGTCGGAGGTGAAACGGATACCCGGTATAAGGTATTTACTATCGTAAAACAATCGGTTTATTCCGCTGCCCTTGGTAAAGCGCGACCATTCAACATAAACATTATGTTTGAACTGGGGATAAGTTGAACCATCGCCATAATTGAATAGGTTCAGCAATGCTCCGTACTGGAATCCCAAATCGGAATCGAACGAAACAACGGGTAGCCCGCCAAAGTTCCATCCGGTTTTAACTTTTTCGTTTTTTTTTGCATCTGCATCTTGTCCGAAACTGATGTTTGATACAAGAATTAAACTTGCAATGAAAAGGGCCATCAATTTAGTTTTCATGGGAAAAGGATTAGGTTTGTTCAAATGTATAAATTTTTTTGAAAATATAGCATGCCTGCTGAACGTTTCTTAAGTACTACCCAGTTCTGTAGCAGCACTTTTTCCTGCTAACCAGCCTGTTGAAAAGGCAATTTGCAAGTTGTAGCCACCGGTTGGCCCGTCGAGATCGAGTACCTCACCGGCAAAGTACAGCCCCTTAATTATCAACGATTCCATACTTTTTGGGTTTACTTCTCGTAACGAAACGCCTCCCATTGTTATAATGGCTTCATTCCATCCTCGAGAGCTAATAAGCTGAAAGTGGCATTCCTTTAGAGTGTTGGCTAACGTAATTATTTCGCTGTCCGAAAGCCGATTGGCTACTTTTTGAGCAGCAATTCCGCTTTGTTCAATAATGAAGTGGGTAATCTCTTTGGGCAAAAGTTTTCGAACCAATTCCAAGCAGTTCAACCTACCAGGTTGAGCAATTTCTCGTTCAATTCGGGCAACTAGTTTTTCAATTGTAAGAGCAGGTTTAAAGTCCAAGTTAATGCTGCAAAGCCTTCCCTTTTCCATGAGCAACGCAGCGTCTCGACTAATTTTCAGAACTACAGGGCCGCTAAGCCCAAAGGGCATTATGTCAATGTCTCCAAATTGCTCATCAATGGTTTTATTGTTGGCAAGAAGTGTAATGGAAACATTTTTTAGGGTTAGCGCTGTGGCAACTTCAACCCGAGGGTTTGTGTCGAACCCAACCAGAACAGGATGTAGTGGCGTTATGGTATGCCCAAGTTGAGCAGCAAGAGCATACCCGTCGCCTGTTGATCCGGTGGCGGGATATGTTTTCCCCCCAGTAGCTAGTATTACAGTTTGGCATGGAAAAATCTGATCGGTCTGGTTCTTTTTGTTTATCACCCTAAGTCCGCAAACCCGATTATTTTCGGTAATAATTTCCTTTACCTCTGTGTTGCAAACAATGGTAACTCCCTGCTTAATGCACCATTTTGTAAGCGCGTCGGCAACATCCCAGGCTCTGCCGCTCAGTGGAAATACTCTATTGCCACGTTCCTCAATGGTTGGTACATTCTGTTCGTTAAGTAGCTGGATAATGCTTTGGGCTCCAAATTCGTTTAGTGCGTTGCGAAGGAAGTTACCATTGGGCTTAAAGGCTTCAATTATTTCTTCAAAAGGTTTAGTAGTAGTTATATTGCAACGGCCTTTGCCAGTAATGCGAAGTTTGCGTGCGGTTTTTTCCATTTTTTCTAGAAGTAACACACTCAACCCTTTTTCGGCCGCTTTGCCAGCGGCAATGAGTCCTGCAGCGCCCCCACCAATAATTGCAACATCAATCGGCTTCAACATAAATTATGGATTGTATCGGAATATTGGGTAGCGCATAAAACCAACCTCGAAATAGGGCGAGCGATGGTACAGGAAATTGAGCTGAGCATAGGCATTGCTGGCAAACTGCGTGTCGGTTTTCTTTCGCATTTCAAACTCATTTTTCAATTCTGGGTCCTCGGCAAGCATTTTTTCAGCATAATCCTCAAAAACGTAGGGCGAAAAATACTCCTTACGTTGCAATATTGGGTCGAAGAAATTCCATGCAAAAAAACTGTCGTAAGCTTCGGGTTCGAGCATTTGAACAATGTATTCGTTGCAGCTCTGATTGGTAGTTACCAAGTAATCGCCTTTGTAAAAAGTAACCTTTTGCTGTTTGGTTTGAACTTTAACGCTATGGTGTAGGTAATGGCCATTATAGGGTCGCTCAAGGGTTTTGTAACTATCAATGTAGTACGATTCAACCATTAGTGAGGTGTCTCTTGTTAAACGTTGCATGGCAACGCCATTTAAGCTTAGCCTATAAATAACTTCGTGCCAAGCCTGGGGTATAATATAGAACTGTGGTTTTTTAATGCTAAGCGTTGGTTTGTAATGGCGAAAGTAAGGAATAGGTTTGGTGAAAGGTTTTTCTCGGTTGTACTTTAATCGTTTAAAACCAGTTATTTTACTTACAATATGTTCGGCTTCATAGCCCATGAAATTGAATGATTCAACACGAGCTGAATCGAGTTCCCAGAGTAGCACATATTCTTCTTTAGTTTTAACAAACTCGTTGGCCAAATTCATATTGAGTGCCAGCAGACTGCCATGCAAGTTGATAAACTCCAAAGATATTTTTATGAAATGGTAGGTTGCCAATACCCTTTCGTGAAAGGGTTTGAACATGTGAGCTTCGGTGAAAAATGTTAAAGTGTTGAACATTCTACCATATCCGGTTGTATAGCGAGGAGTGCTTATGTATTGCTCAATTCCACTTTCGGGGGTTTCATCCATAGGGTCCACGTAGGGCGTCATTGGGTAACCAACCTTTTCCATATTGCTGTAAAGAAATGGTTCCATTGTAGTTGCATAAAAGTTGCCCAGCATTGGGGGTAAGCCTTGCGGATGGGGTTCAATTACGGTCATAACGTATTGGTAATCGGCTCCGTTGGTGGCATGGGTATCAATAAGCAAGTGGGGCTTCCAAAGGTGAAATATTTGGGCAAACGACTGGGCATTGCGGCTGTCCATGGGGGCAAAGTCGCGGTTTAAATCCAAATTTTTGGCATTTGCTCGGAAGCCCTGCTCATGTGGCCCATTCTGATTGGCCCTATTGTAAGCCGACCGGTTAAAGGCTCCCCCAATGTTATAAACTGGCACAAAGCAAATTACTGTGCTATCGAGCAAATTCCAAAGCTGGTCTTTTTGTTCAAGAATATCGTAGGCTAACTGTATGCTGGCATCAATTCCACAGGGCTCGCCCGGATGGATACCGTTGTTAACCATAAGTACCCGAAACCCTTTTCGATGCAATTGAGTGGGATTAAAAATGCCATGTTTGGAAATAACAAACAGATGCAACGGCAAGCCGAAATCGGTTGGGCCGTACTCAATGAGTTTTGCTGTTTTATACTTTTTGTCGAGGTATTTGTATGCCTCAAGGGCTTCGGGATAGGTTAAACTGTAGTTTTTGTGGTAGCGAAGCTCAATTTTTTCTCCTATATAGGATGTTTTGTGAATTAAAATGAAAATGAATAATATAAAGCCAACAGTAGCAAAGTACAAAATGAAGAAACGTTTCATATAGGAATTCTAGTGAATGATTTTTTTTAACGGTATTACAATGCTATTCTCGTTTTTTAAACTATTCATAAAAGTAACCACAAAGGGAGTTCCCGATTTGCTTAACGTTTGAGAGATGATTGAATTCAGTTCGGAATTTTTTTGCTCAATTTGTTCGGTTAAAATGTTGAATACCATCATGTGTTCTTCATCCGAAGCATCGAGATTGGTGAAAAAAGAGAGGGTTTGATTATATCGAATTTTTTGTTGTGCGGCTAGTTTTTGCAGCAGCGAGTAGCTTTGCCAAAAATTATTGAAACGACCTTTAAGGTTGGCAATAACTTTATGGGGAATCTGTGCTGCAGGAATTCCCCTTTTCAGGTAAATCTCGGTATATCTGAAAACGCCTATGTATCCAAAAGCATCTATGTCGTCGGCTGTTGTTACTAAGCGGTGCGTAGTAATAATATCCTCAATGCAGCTGGCTTCCAATTTTTTCTCCCTTTTATCGTCATGTTTCTCAATAGCATCGAGCATGTTTGTGGTGTTTTCCACTGCTATTTGGGGATTCTCGGAAAGAAACAGTTTGCACAGCAGTTTGCTTTCGGTGCCATGGTTTTCACCAATATCCTTTAGTAGCCCAGTGTCGTGAAAGAAACAGGCAATTAGGCATTGCCTAACGGTATCGGTAGGTATTTCTATTCCTGAACTTTCGAGTTCGAGAAGCAGCTGGCGGCAATAGATCCAAACTCTAAGGTGGTGATCGGCGTCGTGTGAGGGTAGGTTGGTGCCCGAAAAAAGTGAATCGACATGCTTGTAAAGGGGGTTCAACCAATCCTGTTCTATTTGGCTGATTGTGTTGGAAAGTGCGCTCATACTTTCAGGGTTTTGGCAAATGTAAAAAGAAAAGGCAGAAAACCCTTTTTCTGCCTTTTCTTTTTGTTTTAAACCGTTGCTGATTACATAACCACGTTCGATTCCTTTTCTAAAATTTCGTAGGCAAGGTCGAGTATTGTGGTGTCATCGAGCGTTACAATTCCTCCGTCGGGGCCCTGTTCGCGGTGAAATCCAACCGCTTCTCCTCTTTCATAATCGGTACCTCCAAAGTAGTTCCGAACTGTTTCTACACTTACATTAAGGGTAGATGCAATTCGTTGCATAGTACCATCGGGCAGCTGCGCTTTTATCCTTCTCAGCTCGTTGAATGTGATTGTTTTTGTCATAACTATTGGGTTTAATCAGTTATTTATAACGCTATAAATATAGTGTAAGAATATGAGAATTAAAAAATATTTAGCCTCCAATTAATATTAAAAACCATTAAAAAACTGCCAATATTTTGATGTCTATGTTGAAAACATATGCTGAGAGAAATCGGTTTCTACTTTATTTAAAACGTATAATCAAAGCTTTTTGTTTCTTTGTGGTTTAAATGTTTGGTAATGAATTATAACGGATTGGTTGTTACTGATTTAGATGGAACCCTCCTGAGTTCAGGAGGTACACTATCGGTTGAAAACCGAAATACCTTAATAAGGTTGGGTGAAATGAATATTGTTAGGGTTGTTGCAACCGGTCGGTCTCCATACTCGTTTGAGAAGGTAGCTTCTGTCGATTTCCCAATCGACTATTTGGTGTTTTCGTCGGGCGCAGGAATTCTGAATTGGAAAACCAAGGAACTTTTGCTCGAATCGGAAATTAGTGCCCTTGAGGGGCAAGGTATTATAAACGTGCTGGTTAACGAAAGTGCCGATTTCATGGTTCACGAAGCTATTCCACTGAACCATCGGTTCCTGTACTACGATTCGGGCAACAATAACCCCGATTTTCATAGACGAATTAGTGTATACCAAAATCATTGCCGACCATTAGCGGTTGGTGTCAATTTGCAATCGCCTATTGCTCAATTGGTGGTTGTTTTGCCTCCTGAGGTTGAACGGTTCGAGTACCTTAAGCAAAAGTTAAAAGGTTTTAACATAGTTAGGGCTACTTCTCCGCTGGATGGCGAGTCAATATGGATGGAAATTTTCAATAGCAAAGTGTCGAAGGCTAATGCAACCAATTGGCTTTGCAACCAATTGGGTGTAAATAGGTGCGAGGTTGTTGCCATTGGTAACGACTACAACGACCTCGATATGTTAAATGCATTCCCAAAGAGTTATGTTGTTGAAAATGCACCAACCGATCTGAAAAAAACATTCACGATTGTTAAGCATAACGACCTTTCAGGCTTTAGTCACGCTATTGAGATTTCGGGTATTTTGCAAACTAATGGGAAATAGCGTTCAGGTCTCTAATTATGTAAACATCGTAATCGCCCAAATAGGTAAACCCGTATTTCTTATATAGCTCAATGGCTGCTTTATTCGATTGGTGTACCTCTAACTTAATTTGATACCCTTTTTCCTTAGCAAAAAGCAACGATTTTTCAACAAGAATCTTTCCAACCCCTTGCCTTTGAAATTCTGGTTTTACCCCAAAATGGTGCAGATGTATACGCCTTCCATCAAATGTCATCCACGAAGTGCCTGCCAGTTCTCCATGTTCTGTTTTGGCTATCAGAAGCTTACCACCAATGGCAATGCTGTTTTCAATAATTTGCCTATTGTCGCCACGTTGAACACCTCCAAGCCCCGTTTGCTGCCAAAGCAGCATTATGTTTTCATAATCGCCTGGCTTATAATCGGATATTTCAATTTTTAGTGGCACGGTGAAATAGTAAATTAAGCTATAGATACGTATAGTTGTCCCGCTTCATCCTTTACTACTCTAACCTTGGCTCCCTTGTCTATAAGCCCCTCTTCCGAAACGGCATCGAATATTTCATCATCAATTTCAACTTTACCCGAAGGGCGGAGCATGGTTTTGGCAATGCCCATTTTTCCAACCATGTCTTTCTGATGAAGGTCAATACCAACATACCCTTCGCTCCCCGAAAGGGTCGATTTAAGCGAAAGACCCGGGAGCAGGGGGGCATCGAAAAATTTTCGACCTAAGGCCATTGCTGCCAATAGGCCTAAGAAAAGGGCAACTGTAACGGTAACAAGCGGTTGTAGTATAAGTTTCCACGAAAAGGGTTGTATGCCACGGAATATTTCGTTGTCAATAAGCGCTGCTGTTAAGCCTATTACAACTAAAACTATTCCTGAAAAGCCGGTGATTCCAAACCCGGGAATGGCAAATATTTCAACGGCAATCAGAATCATTCCTACAACAAAAATTAAAAGTTCGTAATGTTCGGCAAGTCCTTCGAGGTAAAGTGGAGCAAAGTACAAAACAGCAGCTGTAGCAGCAGCAGCAAGCGGGAAACCAATGCCCGGAGTTTGTAGTTCGAAATATATTCCGCCAACTATTAACATAATTAGGAGCCCAGAAACAATGGGGTTGGTAAGAAAACCAATAATTAGGTCGAGAAGTGTAGGTTTGAATTCATACATTTCATAGTCGGAAATTCCTGCCTGTACAAACAGCTCTTGTATGTTTTCGGCTTTACCTTCGCAGTAGCCATTCATAATGGCCTCTTCAGTAGTAAATGTGAGCACTTTCCCAGAGTCGATTACACCTTTAATGTATATAGAAGGATCGACCATGGCTTCGGCAATAATAGGATTGCGCCTCCAAACTTCAATGGTGTCGCCATTTTCAACTATTTTTTTCTTACCTTTTGCCTCCGCTGTGGCCCTCATGGTGCTTCGCATGAACGATTGAAACTTGTCAGGCACTACTTTGCCCTCTTGGTCTACCACTGTTGCAGCTCCAATACTTGCTCCTTTCCGCATATATATGCTATCGCATGCAATGCTAATAAGTGCTCCTGCCGATGCCGCTTGATTGTCGATGAAAACCCAAACGGGGATAGGGCTGTTTAAAATCTTTGTGCGAATAGAATCGGCCATGTTTACCATACCACCATAAGTGTTTAAATGTAGCAGTATTATATCGGCGTTCTTTTCGGTAGCTTCTGAAAATCCTCTTTGCACATGCCGCCAAGCAGCAGGCATAATGTTATCCATAATTTTTACTTTATATACCCTTGTTGGTTGCTTAAAGGTCGAATCGGTTTGGGCTGTAGAATTCAGTGCTAAAAGCAATCCGAAGAGTAAGGTAAATCTGGTGAAAATATTGTTGGCCATTTGGTTAATTATTAGTCGATTAATAAAAGTTTCTGTAACTACCTACAGCCATTTCCTCTTTTTGAATATGAAAAGGGTAAGTGTACTGGAAACGAACATTAATGCAAGGGAAAAGAGGTAGCCGTACTTCCAATCAATTTCGGGCATAATTCTAAAATTCATTCCGTAAATAGATGCAATTAGGGTAGGGGGCATAAATACTACAGACACAACCGTAAATATCTTAATAATTTTATTCTGTTCAATGTTAATAAGACCGAGGAATGTGTCCTGAAGGTACTCTAGCCTCTCGAAGCTGAAGTCGGTGTGGTTAATGAGCGATCCAACGTCCTTTATCATAATTGAAAGTTTAGGATAAGTATCGTTTGGAAACCGTTCACTTTTCAGAATTCCGCTGATAACACGTTGTTTGTCGATTATGTTTTCGCGAATGAGCATGGTGGTTTCCTGAAACTTATTAATAGTAAGAATGAGTTCCTCGTCCAAATCGTCGGCAATGGAAAGCCTTCGGCTAAGAACTGCAATCTCCTTAGCAACATTCTCAACTAAATCGGCATCCAAATCAATACGAGTTTCAAAAAGGGCTATAAGAATATGGTAGCCTGTTGGGTAGGCTTTAAAATTGATGTAAAACTTTTTAATGGTATCGGAAAAGGCCCTCAGTTCCATGTTTCGAACGGAAATGAGAATTCCATCTTTCATAATAAACGAAACGGGCTCCTGTATGTAGGTTTCCCCTGAATGAATCAGGAAATTGGAGTTTGCAGTAATAAGGTTTTCAGTTTCGAAGTATCGCGACGAACTCTCAATTTCTTCGGCCTGCTGGCGCGTTTGGAGGTTCACATCGAAAAAATCCTCAATGGCACTTTTTTCCTCTGGAGTGGGAAAGGCCAAATCGATCCAAAGCAGATCCTCGTAATCTATATCCTTTAGCCGGTTAACATCTATTTCGTGAACTATTTTATTAAATGCTTTATAGAAAATTGCAATCATTGTTGTCCGGTATTTAGTGTTAAACATTGGGTTATTTAAACTTGCATGCCGCAAGCCCAATTAACCGGGGGCAACCTTTTTCCCCAGTTTCAGGAAAAGTTTCAGGGCCGTTAATTTATCGTTGTTTAAAGAGTAAGAAATGTTGTTAGTTAAATAGTGTAATGATTCATTATAGGGCAACCCCTGCCAGCTGCTTTCTTTCAGTGCTTCGGGTATATGTAAAACTCCATGTTCGAGGGCTTTGTTAAAAAGCAGTGTGAATTGCTTACCGATAGTTTTATTGGCTACCCATGCTGCAAACACAAAGGGAAGGCCCGTCATCCTTTTCCACTCCTCAGAGAGGTCGTATATAAATTTAAATTCTCCTTCCAAACCAAAAACTTTGTCGCCAATGGCAACAAAACCTTCATTGTTCAAAAGGTTCCTATGGCTGAAGCTTGGGTTTGTACTTACCCATTCGAACGATTTATTCCAGAATTCATTGGCTAATACCTTCACAAGAAGCACTGATGTTCTCGATTCAAAGTCGAGATGAATTCGTTCAATGCTTTCGAGGGGCGAGTTGCTGAAAAGCGCCACGGTTCTTACCTTCCCATTTGCCCCAATACAAAAATCGCCAATGATTCTATAGTCTTTCGAGTCGTTTAATATGGCTGCTGGAACTAACCCCAAATCAGCATTTCCATTCCTCAATCTGTTTGCGCACTCGGCCGGATAATCTAATGAAAGGTTTATGCTATCGCATACCATTGGCTGCCGAAGCCCGTATACAAAGGGTGCGGTGTTTAAGTACGATACTGCCGATACGTTTAAGCGTGCACGCATAACTATCACCGTCGGGTTCCATATTGGAGTTGAAAATGGGGTTGCAATTAGTTTAGGTCACGAAGGTAGTAAAATAACTTTTTGGTTATTATTAAACTAAAGGATAATTAACAAAAAATAAGCTTTAAAATGGCCCATTGGGTTTGCTTAATTATAGTTGGCTATTTGTGAGTGTTTACTATCTTTGCTGCTCAAATTGTATGTTTATGGAATTGAACTCGCTAACCGCAATATCCCCAATCGATGGACGATATGCCGACAAATTGGTCGATTTGCGTAGGTTTTTCTCTGAGCATGCACTCATTAAGTACCGAATACTTGTTGAAGTAGAGTATTTTGTTGCTCTTTGTAAAATCCCATTGCCCCAGCTATCATCCATCGACCCTATAGCATTCGATACTATAAGGAATATTCATTTACGCTTTAGCACCGACGATGCGCAAAGAGTGAAGGAAATTGAAAGGGTTACCAACCACGATGTTAAGGCTGTTGAGTATTTTATTAAAGAGAAATTCGAACAGATTGGGCTAGGACAATACAAGGAATTTGTTCATTTTGGACTAACCTCGCAGGATATTAATAATACAGCCGTTCCATTGCTCCTTCGGGAGGCAGGGCACATAATATATTACCCAAACATAAACGAATTAATCGATTCACTTAAGGGGTTGGCCAACCAATGGGCAAATATTCCCATGCTAGCTCGTACTCATGGTCAACCTGCTTCGCCAACAACTTTAGGTAAAGAAATTTTAGTGTTCGTCGAGAGGTTGAATAGGCAAATACACCTTCTTAAAGATGTGCCGGTGTCGGCTAAATTTGGAGGGGCCACTGGGAATTTTAATGCACATGCTGTTGCATATCCTTCGGTCGATTGGGTCGATTTTGCGAACCAATTTGTAAATAGCACTTTGGGCCTCGAACGTTCACAGGTTACAACTCAAATTGAGCATTACGACAATCTTGCCGCTACTTTCGATAACTTCAAGCGCATAAACACAATTCTTATCGATTTGTGCCGCGATATGTGGAGCTATATTTCCTTGGAATATTTTAAGCAGAGACTGAAAGAGGGAGAGGTAGGTTCCTCGGCAATGCCTCACAAAGTAAACCCAATCGATTTCGAGAATGCTGAAGGCAATTTGGGCATGGCCAATGCCATTTTCGAGCATTTAGCAGCTAAGCTACCCGTGTCGCGCCTTCAGCGCGATTTGACTGATAGTACAGTTCTGCGTAACGTTGGAGTTCCCATTGCTCACACCATGTTAGCTGTTCAGTCAATTCAGAAAGGGTTGAGCAAACTTGTTATTAATTTGCCAGCTATAAACCAGGATTTAGAAAGCAATTGGATGGTTATTGCTGAGGGTATTCAAACAATCCTCCGACGAGAAGGGTATTTAAATCCTTACGAAATGCTTAAAACTCTTACAAGAACCAATCGGCCCATAACCCGTGATGAAATTCATGCATTTATCGACTCGCTAACATTAGAAAATTCGGTTAAAAACGAATTGAAATCGATTACCCCTTTTAATTACACTGGAATTGTACCATAACGAGTATACATTCAATTGCAAAGCAGAAAAGAAATAGAAACCATACTTAAACAACATTTAAATGCTGTTTATGTATAACTCCATCTAATCAATGAAACGTTACCTTAAACTTATTCGCTTCGTTTTTCCCTACAAATGGCTAGCAGTGTTAAGTATGCTTTCCAACGTGCTAGGGGCCATTTTTTCACTTTTTTCCTTAACCATGATTATCCCCTTCATGGGAGTTCTCTTTGGCTCAATAAAACCCGTAGCAACCAGACCCGAATTTGAACTAACCGTTGAGGGAGTAACAAACTACTTTAATTTCTTTTTAGGAAAATTGGTTGCCGACCATGGTCAGTCCACCGCTTTGCTATTTGTGGTAGGCTTGGTTGTAATAACCTCTTTACTTAAAAATTTCTTTTCGTACATGGCCTTGTGGTACCTTGCGCCACTCCGTAATGGTGTTGTGTGCGATATACGCAACGCCCTCTATATAAAGGTTATTGAACTTCCCTTGGGTTACTATTCCGAAGAACGAAAAGGAGATATAATTAGCAAAATGACAAACGATGTAAACGAAATTGAAGTTTCAATTATTCGTTCCCTTGAAATGATTTTTCGTGACCCAATCATTATTCTTGTTCACCTTTTTGGACTTATTATGATAAGTCCAAAGTTGACGCTGTTCGTTTTATTAATGTTGCCAATAACAGGAGGATTAATTGGCCGAGTAGGAAAAAATTTAAGAAAAACATCATTTAAAGGGCAGAAGAAGTTGGGTGCCTTACTCTCGATTATGGATGAGACTCTTGGCGGATTAAGAATTATTAAAGCCTTTAACGCTGAAGACAAAATGAATAAGCGGTTTATTAGCATGAACCGCTTCTATTCCGACATTATGACCCGCATGTGGCGTCGACGCGACTTGGCAACACCCCTCAGCGAGTTTCTAGGAACCATTGTGGTTGTTCTGGTGCTTTGGTATGGTGGTAAAATTGTGATTGAAGGTACCGGCACCCTTTCTCCTGGCGGCCTCATTGCTTTTATTGGTATGTTTTACATGATTATAAATCCTGCCAAATCGTTCTCAAGCGCCTATTTCAATGTGCTCAAGGGTATGGCCTCAGCCGATCGTGTTGATGAAATTCTTGCTGCAGAAAATACTATTCGCTCTTCAGCTGGAGCCACCGTGGCAAAAGAGTTCAGTTCAAAAATTGAATATCGTAACGTTTCATTCAGCTATGGCAAAGAACCAGTACTGAAAAATATAAATGTTACTATTGAGAAAGGTAAAACAGTTGCCCTTGTTGGGCAATCGGGATCAGGGAAAAGCACATTTGTCGATCTTTTACCTCGTTTCTACGACACTCTGGAGGGCGAAATATTGCTCGATGGTATTAATATAAAGGAGTATACTCTTAAAAGCCTCCGGGGATTAATGGGTAATGTAAACCAAGAACCCATATTGTTTAACGATACGTTCTTCAATAATATAGCTTTTGGTGTAGAGGGTGCAACATTAGAGCAAGTTATTGCAGCAGCTAAAATTGCCAATGCCCACGATTTTATAATGGGAACCCCTAGCAATTATTATAGCAACATTGGCGATAGGGGCGGAAAACTTTCGGGAGGTCAGCGTCAGCGTTTGAGCATTGCTCGTGCAATTTTAAAAAACCCACCCATCATGATTCTCGATGAGGCTACATCTTCACTCGATACAGAGTCGGAGAGGTTGGTTCAGGAAGCTATTGAGAATTTAATGAAAAACCGAACCTCTTTGGTTATAGCCCATAGGCTTTCTACCGTAAAGAATGCCGATTTAATTTGTGTGCTTCACGAAGGAGAAATTGTAGAAAGAGGGAAACACGAAGAATTGCTAGGATTGAATGGTATTTATACCAAATTGTACAGTTTGCAGGCATTATAACGAAATATACCTTAAATTAGATATAAGGGGCTCAATGCTAATTGGCCCCTTTTTTTATTCATACTTGGTAAGCCATAGCAGCAGATTGCCCGATGGGCGAGCTCGTCGCTGTGCTCCTCGGTTCGAACCCTCGGTTCGGAGTTAATTACCAATGAAAAAAGCGAAAGCCCATCGACTTTCGCTTTGCGGAGAGAGAGGGATTCGAACCCTCGGTCCGCTGTAAAGCGGACAACGGTTTTCGAGACCGCCCCGTTCGACCGCTCCGGCATCTCTCCCGAAAAAAATGAGACCCGAGGGCCTCATATAATTTTTGGCGGAGAAAGAGGGATTCGAACCCCCGGAACCCTCACAGGTTCAACGGTTTTCAAGACCGCCGCATTCGACCGCTCTGCCATTTCTCCGCTGCAAAAATACTCTTTTTTTCATTTTAAAAAAACTTTGTAACATTAACTGGCGAAAAAGAACTTTATTTAAATACTCACAGGAATATTAACCTATAATTTTTTTTTAACAGAATGAAATACACTGAAATAGCGGACATATAAATTAAGTAATTGTAAGTCAGGTATATGTAGTGTTGTTGAATGCTCTTTTATTGTGCAATTTCATCTAAAAAGGCTGTAAATGTTGATAAGTAGTTAATAAAATATTCTGTTCAGCCCCATTTTTTTGAGAAAACATTTGGATTTCATTTTTTTTTTTGAATAAATTAGCTTCAGAATCAAAAAAATGCAGTTTCATCAAAAAAAACCTTGAAAACCAGCATTTTTTTGATTAAGATGTTTGGAGAACCCAATATTTACGCTATTTTTGTTTTGTTAGGTAATAAACTATTTCTAACCCTAAAAATTAAGTACTATGAACAAAGCTCAATTAATTGATGCAATTGCTGCAGAAGCAAAAATCACTAAGGCTGATGCCAAGAAAGCTCTCGACGCTTTTGTAAAAACAACTCAAGTTGCTTTGAAAAAAGGTGACAGAGTAGCTCTTGTAGGTTTTGGTTCTTTCTCTGTTGCTAAGAGAAATGCAAGAACAGGCCGTAATCCACAAACTGGCAAGCCCATTACCATTAAGGCTAAAAAAGTGGTTAAGTTTAAATCTGGTAGCGATCTTAACACTTCTGTTCAATAAATTGAAACCACACAATAAAGGGGGACTCTTTTTTAAGGGCCCCCTTTGTTTTTTATACAAATTGCAAACTCTTTCTAGTTTAAGTTCAAATGCCTTCTCTTCAGGAAAAATACATTGAGGTGCTTTCGCGCTGTTTAACCGAATCCCGGTTATCGAACTTACGGAATGCTATTGCCAATCGTACTCGATACATAACTGTTGTGCTCGAAGATATTTACCAGTCGCAGAACGTTAGCGCTGTTCTCAGAACATGTGAGTGCGTGGGTATACACGAGGTGCATATTATTGAAAATAGAAATAAATACACAATTAACCCTAAGGTTGTTATGGGGGCAACCAAATGGTTGTCAATCCATAAGTACCCTACAGGCAAGTATGCAACAAACCATTCTTTGGCTCGAATTAAGGAACAGGGGTACCGGGTTGTTGTTACAACACCTCATGCCGAAGGCAAATATTTGCCTAACCTTAATGTTGAAAAGGGACCAATTGCTTTGGTTTTTGGTACCGAATTGAGTGGAGTTTCGAAAGATGCCATGGCAACTGCCGATGAATTTTTACAAATACCTATGTTCGGACTAACCGAAAGTTATAATCTTTCAGTATCTGCAGGCATTTGCCTTTATCATCTTATGGAAAAAATCCGATCCAACCCAGCAATAATGTGGGAATTTGGTGAGGAAGAGAAAATAAATCTATTCCATACATGGTTACGACTTTCGGTTCGTAGTTGGAAATCAATAGAAAAAAGAGTAGCAGAAGAATGGAATAGATTGTAAAAAGTTTATTTTTTTAATGTAGTGTTCATCATTTTTTTATAATTTCGTTCAATAAAAAAAGCTCTTGCAATGAGATGTATAATAGTAGATGATGACGACCTGTCGAGACGCGTTGTTGAGGATTACGTTAATAGAACAGATTTTTTAATGCTCGAGCAATCGTTTGCCGATCCTGTACAAGCTATAAATTACATACGACAGGGAAATGAGGTAAACCTAATTTTCCTCGATGTTGAAATGCCCGACATGACCGGCATGGAGTTTTTGAACTCTTTAGGGGCAGCTATTCCCGTAATTATTATCTCATCCAAAGAAAAGTATGCCCTCGAGGCATTCGAACATAGCGTAATCGACTACCTGCTTAAGCCCATAAACTATGCCCGTTTCTTTAAGGCAGTTAATAAGTCGCTCGAGCGGTTCGATAAGAATAAAACCGTTACCGATGGTGAAAAGGAAATTTTTGTGAAAAAGAACAACTCCCTTGTTCGAGTTAAATACAACGATATTCTATTTGTTGAAGCACTTGAAAACTATGTAGTTGTTGTTACTACTACCGATAAATTCACAATACATTTTACTATGAAATCTATTGAGCAGCAGCTCCCTTTGGCCCGTTTTAAAAGGGTACATAGGTCTTTCATAGTGAATATTGGGCAAATTTTTAGCATTGAGGATAATTCGGTAATTATTAAAATGGCCGATGGTAAAAAGATAATTCCCATTGGCAAATCGTACCGCGACAAATTGATGAGTGAAATTAATCTTATTAATAAATGATAAACAGAAGGGAATTATTCCTAAAGTATTTAGCCCAAACATCCGATTCACCCCTTCGGCTCGAAATTGAAAAGGCAGAAGGGGTTTACCTTTTCGATGCTATGGGGAAACCTTATTTCGACTTGATTTCTGGCATTTCGGTCAGTAATATTGGGCATAACCACCCTGCAGTTGTTAGAGCAGTTTGTGAGCAAGCCTCTCGTTACATGCACCTTATGGTTTATGGCGAGTATATTCAGTCGCCTCAGGTAGAATTAGCTCAAAAAATAACAAACCTTTTACCCAGGGAACTGAATAGTGTGTACTTTGTGAACTCGGGTAGCGAAGCAGTTGAGGGGGCACTGAAGCTAGCAAAGCGCTTCACCGGACGTTATGAGGTGGTTGCATTCCGAAATGCATACCATGGTAGCACCCATGGCTCGCTCAGTCTCATGAGTTGCGAAGCGCAAAAGCAACCCTTTTATCCGTTATTGCCAATGGTTCGTCATGTTGATTTCAACAGCATCGATGGGCTAGAGATAATAGGTTGCCATACTGCCTGTGTAATAATTGAACCAATTCAGGCAGAGGCAGGCATTAGGTTGCCCACAACCGATTTCTTAGTAAAGTTAAGGCAGAAATGTACCAAGGAGGGTGCATTGCTAATTTTCGATGAGATTCAAACCGGTATGGGCCGTACTGGAAACCTATTTGCATTTCAGAAATATGGGGTTCAGCCAGATATTCTGCTTT
Source organism: Bacteroidales bacterium (assembly GCA_037442025.1). Classification (GTDB taxonomy): domain Bacteria; phylum Bacteroidota; class Bacteroidia; order Bacteroidales; family Tenuifilaceae; genus UBA2287. The sequence continues at coordinate 54,357 of JBBIRB010000003.1, forward strand.
TAGCAAAAGCCTTTGGTGGTGGCATGCCCTTGGGTGCTTTCATATCTACAAAAGATATTATGCAGCACCTTAGCTATAATCCACCCCTAGGGCATATCACAACTTTTGGTGGGCACCCGGTTTCATGTGCTGCAGCAATAGCTTCATTAAACTTCATTTTGGAAAATAGGCTTGTCGAATCTGTAAAGGAAAAAGAAAAAATATTCGAACAGCTACTTTCGGGCCACAATGCTGTTAAAGAATTCAGATCGGCTGGCCTTCTTATTGCCATTGAATTGGGTGACTTCGAAAAGGTTCAGAAATGCATATCGTTCTGCCTGAAAGAGGGTATTATTACCGACTGGTTTTTATTCTGTAACACAGCCATTCGCATTGCCCCTCCTTTGACTATTTCACCTGATCAGATTCGTGATGTTTGTTCGATTCTTCTTCGGGCTTTCGATCGGCTTTAGGCCTTGTGTCTACAAGAAGTAGAAATCCAAGGGCAGCTCCAACTAGGCTGCTTCTTACAGGATCGGCCCACATGGGGCATGAATTCCCTCTGCACCCGATAAAATAGTAATATGCGTAACCCAATGCAGCTCCTGCAGCAACTCCTATTAACGTTCTAAGCGAAAATATTCGTCGAAAAATGTCGTTTAGTGTCATGGCTCAAAATTTGTCTATTTTTGTTGTACTATAAAACGTTTATATCCCCATTATGTTTAAACGAATTCTTTTTGTGGCTTTTTGCATTGTAATATGCTGGCCCAATTTGCTACAAGCTCAAAGTACATTGGCTCAGATTGAAGAATCGATGGCGGTAACGATCGATTCAATTGTTCGAGCGCAATCGGTAACCGAAAAAAATCGTTTGAACAGCCAATTTGTCGATCAGTTCGAATATGCATTGAGATTGGATGGTGCTTTCGAGTATCCTTTTTCTAGTTTGAAAAATATTGGTTCGCTGGTGTCGGCCGATAGGCTAGTGAGAATTTTTACATGGAATATTCCCCAAAACGGAGGCACCCAACGATACTTCGGTTTTCTTGTTGTAAAAGGGCCCAATGGAGTTTTAAACCATAGGCTAATCGATTCGAGGGATGCGATTTTGAATCCACAAATGGAAGTAATGACTCCCTTTAAATGGTACGGTGCTTTATACTACCAAATACAACAAGAAATTGTTGGGTCAAGAACCCTCTATTTGCTTCTGGGGGTCGATATGAATAACACTTTCTCAACCCGTAGGGTTATTGAAGTGCTCTGGTTCAATAACCAGGGTGAACCCCAATTGGGGGCACCGGCATTCAGGGTGAAGAACAGTATCCTAAACCGAATTATTTTTGAGTATTCGGCACGCACAACAATGATGCTGCGTTACTCTTCGGAACATGGAATGATCGTTTTCGATCACCTTTCACCACTACGTTCCGACATGGTTGGGAATTATCAGTTCTACGGGCCCGATTTCAGTTACGATGGATTTAAATTTGAAAATGGCATATGGGTTTATGTTGCCGATATTGACCTGCGAAACATGCAGCAGGAAAAGCCTAAAGCACCCATAGTACCGCCCGAAAAGAACCCTGAACCTGGGTTCCTATACAAGCCTAATATTATTAGTCCTGAAAAAAACCGATAGGGTAGTTTACTCGTTAACGGGTATGTCGTCGTCGACGTGCTGGTTGGCATTTAGCGATGAGTATGGAACAATTTTTACATTGGTAAAATAGTGGTCAAGTATTTTTTCGTAGCTCATCCCCCTACGGGCCATTTGCATGGCTCCGTCCTGACACATGCCAATGCCATGGCCGTATCCTCGCCCACGAATACGAATATTTCCCGAAACCACATCGATTGAAAGAAATGCTGAACGTAATTTAAAGTGGTTCCTAATTTCGGTAAACGGAATAAGTTTGCCTCCAATACGATAGGCGTAATCGCGATTTTTTGAAGGTTGTGCCAATTTGTTGTCGGGTATGTTTTCTTCATCAATTCCTTTCAACTTTAGGAATTCTCTCCATTGTTCAATAGGAATTCGAAGCTCCCAGTTGGCACTATTTGAACTTCTGCAGTAACTGTCGGTAACGGAAATAAGGTAGTTTTTTGGGGTAAGCCAAACATCGCCGGCATTTGCGGTTTCACCGCCGCAGTTGGCGTGGAAAGCCCCCACAATTAAGTTACCATTTTCATCGATTACCACTTTGCCGGAAGTTTCCTGAGCAGCCTTTAGTATGATTGGGTTGCGCATCGATTTGCCTTTGTAAGCCTGGCAATGAACCTCGTCGCAAAGGTTGAAACCTTCGCCATTGTGACGCTCGAGGTGCCCCAGTGCATAGGTACGTGCCAGAAGCGCTTGCGCTTTGTAAAACTCCATTAACGCCGAGGGGCCTGCTTCTGCATCGACCACTCCAGCAACGTACTTATCGATATCAACCAGATTTACAACCATTAACCGGTCGAAGTCGGCATAAAACCCCAGGTTGTCATCGTAAATTCGGGCTGGTTGGGTTGGTGAAACGGGGTTCACTCTAACCATATCATTTTCAGTTTTACCAACCAGCGAAACCCTTTTCCATGTTCCTAGGTTGGACGACATATCGCGAACTTTTACCGAATCGCCCGATTTGGAAATGTATATAAGTTGATTGGGTCTTAGTATAAATTCCTCATTTCCAGTAATTAGCGAATAGTTGCCCGATACGGGTGTTACAAGAACTGTTTGTAAGTTGAGCTCGTTGAATATGCTAATATTTACCTTTTGTGCAACCGAAAAATTTTGATTGAAAACTAAAAGGAGCCCTGCAAGGATTCTAATGGTAAAAGTAGTTCTCATTTTTTGTCGTTAATATTATTTACTATTCGTCTCCCAACCCTTTCCGAGGCACCCGAATTGCCTATTAACGCTTTTAGGTGTTTATACTCGGACAGTACATGTTGGTGTTTCGACTCCCCTGGTAGCAAATCTCGTACCTCTTCGAGAAGAGTTTTGTGCGTTAAGTCGTATTGAATCAGTTCGCGTACGCTTTCTCGACCTGTAATAAGGTTTACTAGCGAAATGTACTTTACCTTCACTACCATCCATGCAATTAGCATCGATAAAAAACTGCCACGATAGCATACTACCTGAGGAATGTTAAGTAGGGCCGTTTCGAGAGTGGCAGTTCCCGATGTAACAATGGCAATAGTTGAATTACTTAGTAATTCATAGGTTTTTCCAAAAATAACCTTCACCTCGGTTCCTGCAATATGCTTTTGGTAAACAGATGGCGATAACGAAGGGGCCCCTGCAATAATGAATTGAAATTGAGGGAAATGGTTTGCAATTGAAAGCATGTAGGGCAGGTTATGTTTAATTTCCTGTTTACGGCTGCCTGCCAAAAGGGCCACAATTGGCTTCTGTTGCAATAAATTTGTTTCAGCAAACTGTATTAGGCTTTTGCTCTGTTGTAGGTATGGTTCAATAGCGTCGAGAGTAGGGTTTCCTTCAAAAACCACATCGATTCCCTTCTTTTTAAAATAATCGATTTCAAAAGGGAAAATGACATATAGCTGATCAACATACTTACGAATGGTTTCAATTCGACCCTCTTTCCAAGCCCAAACCTTAGGAGCAATGTAATAGAATACTTTTAAACCAATGCTCTTGCAGAATTTAGCAATACGTAAATTGAAACCGGGGTAGTCGACCAGAATTACTACGTCGGGCTTATAGGCTAATATATCATTTTTGCAGTAGTCGAGGTTTTTTGAAATGGTTCGTAAATTTTGCAATACCTCAAGAAATCCCATAAAAGCCATACTGCGGTAGTGCAATGCTAATTCACCACCAACACTTTGCATTAAATCGCCACCAAAAAAACGGAATTCAGCTTGGTTATCGTTAGCAAGTATTCCTTTCATAAGGTTGCTTGCGTGCAAATCTCCAGAAGCCTCGCCAGCTACAAGGTAGTATTTCATGTTTTTTGGGGTTAAGCGGATAGTTTCAGTATGAAAACCACAATAGCTAGCAAAATAGTTGCCCCCAGAATTCCTTTCGACGTTTTGTACCTGTTGGTGTATATTGAAAGCATGAAAAATGCCAGATTGGGGATGGCTGAGAGGCTTATAATCTTTGGGGCTATGATGTAAACTAGCATATTGGAATACATTTCCTCGAGGTAGCCTTTAGGATAAACTGTATTAACAAAAATGATGAGGGTTATAAATGGCGCAACTATTCCAACGGTAGCACCCAACCATAGGTTGTCGAACTTTTTGCTAGAAATATCAGTACTCATAATAGTAGCAATAGTTATTTAGAAATTCTGTATGTGTTGCTATGAAGAGAAAACGACAGGGTATTTAACCGCTCCATCTCAGCATAACCGGTTAAATCGATAGAGATGGGAACAATTGAAATGTACCCGTTAGCCAATGCGTATTCATCGGTGTCAACGGCCAATGGCTCTTCGTTATGGAAGTAACCAGTTAGCCAGAAATATTCATGCCCCCTGGGGTCAACCCTTTTTTCAAACTCTTCGCGCCATGTTCCTTTGTTCTGTCTGCAAATACGAATTCCCCTAATTTCTGAGAGGGGTATAACAGGAAAATTTACGTTTAGACATATGCCATGCGAAAGCCCATTTTCGAGAATTTGGCTGGCAATTCTGCGTCCAAAAGGAATAGTTGCTGAGAAATCGGCATCGGAAGTGAAGTCGAGTAGGGAGAAGCCAATAGAGGGAATTCCATACAGGCAACCCTCAATGGCTGCGGCCATGGTTCCCGAGTATAATACGCTTACCGATGCGTTGGATCCATGGTTAATCCCCGAAACAATAAGAGCCGGTTTCGTTTCTAGAATTTGGCTCATGGCCAGTTTTACACAGTCGACCGGCGTGCCATTGACCGAGTAAAAATCGATACCATCGGGGCGTTTATGCTTTCTAATTCTAAGCGGGGTTTTTATGGTAATAGCATGCGACATGCCCGAATTACCCTCTTCGGGGGCAACTACTACTACTTTGCCCAGTGGTACTACCATTTCAATGAGAGCAGAAAGCCCTTTGGCGTGTATGCCGTCGTCGTTGGTTACCAGGATTAATGGGTTTAAAACATTTTTTTCTTCCTTCATAGTGTGTTCCGTTCTGATTTGCAAAGTTATTGAAATGATTAATAGTGCAAACCCAATTATTGACAAAATGCTTCAATGCATTCGATTGGTTTCTTTATTAACAAGTATTTGTTCCGTTTGGCAATTTTTAGCGCATTATTTTAGCTAACTTTGTTACCCTCAAACGAACGAAATGGTTTTAAAGCATTTCTGTTCATATTATTTTGCTAACCCTTTGAAAAACATAATTTTATTACATGACTATATCGTACAATTGGCTTAAGGAGTATATTAATATTAACCTTAGTCCCGAAGATGTTTCGAAAATTCTAACCTCTATTGGGTTGGAGGTTGAATCGGTTGAAATTATTGAGCCGGTAAAAGGGGGGCTTAAGGGTGTTGTTGTTGGTCAGGTACTTACATGCCAAAAGCACCCCGATGCAGACAAACTCTCTTTAACAACCGTTGATGTTGGACAGGAAAGTCCCTTGAGCATTGTATGTGGGGCGCCAAATGTGACAGCAGGGCAGAAAGTAGCCGTTGCTACCATAGGCTCTGTACTCTATTTTGGAGAGCAAGAAGTGGTTATTAAGAAAACGAAAATACGGGGCGAACTTTCCGAGGGAATGATTTGTGCCGAAGATGAATTGGGTTTAGGTACTTCGCACGAAGGTATTATGGTGCTCAATCCGAGTGCAGCCATTGGAACTCCTATTCGTGAATACTTCAAGTTAGAAGATGATTTCCGTTTCGAAATAGGGTTAACACCCAACCGCATCGATGCTGCATCGCACTTTGGCGTGGCTCGCGATTTGGCGGCCTACCTCAATCAGCAGCAGCAAATAAAAGCACAATTACCTTCGGTAATCGATTTTAAAGTCGATAATAAAAATTTACATATTCCTGTTGATGTATTAAGTCCAGAGGCTTGTTCCCGTTATAGTGGGTTAACTATAACGAACGTAAAAGTTGGACCTTCGCCAGAATGGCTTCAGAAAAAGCTTCGTGCCATTGGCCTTAATCCCATAAATAACATTGTTGATATTACCAACTTCGTTCTGCATGAGGTTGGCCAGCCGCTCCATGCTTTCGATGCTGATGCTGTAGCTGGTAAAAGGGTGGTGGTGAAAACCCTGCCTGCTAATACACCTTTCGTAACGCTCGACGGTGTAGAGCGTATGCTCCATTCCGACGATTTAATGATTTGCAATGAAAAGGAGGGAATGTGCATTGCTGGAGTTTTTGGTGGAGCCAAATCGGGGGTTACTGAAACCACTTGCAATATTTTTCTCGAAAGTGCCTGTTTCAATCCCATTTCAATTCGAAAAACTGCCAAGAGGCATGGCTTAAGCACCGATGCGTCGTTTCGTTTCGAACGGGGCAGCGACCCCAACATAACCGTTTGGGCTTTAAAGCGAGCAGCAATGCTTATTAAGCAGATTGCCGGGGGCGAAATTTCATCAGAAATAGTAGATGTTTATCCCAATCCGATAGCCAATTTCAATGTCGATCTAAAGAAGTCAACAGTTGATAGGCTCATAGGTAAGCAAATATCAGTTGAAACCATTTCTAGAATTCTAAAGTCGCTCGATATTGAAGTGCTTTCGACCGACGATTCTCTTTTGCAACTATCAATACCCCCTTACCGAGTCGATGTGAAGCGCGAAGCCGATGTTGTTGAGGAAATACTCCGTATTTATGGCTACAACAACGTGGAAATACCCCAGCGGATTAGCATGTCGGTTAATCATACTCCACGTCCCGATCGGCATGGAGTTATTGAATTAATATCTAATAGCCTTGCGGCTAATGGTTTTAGCGAAATAATGTGCAATTCGTTAACGCCATCGGCTTACTATGAAAAGCTCGATACGTACCCTGCAAAACAATCGGTAATAATACTAAATGCATTAAGTTCCGATCTAAATGCCATGCGGCAAACCCTTCTTTTTGGGGGTCTTGAAACTATTGCCTACAATGCCAACAGACGTAATAGTAACCTTAAACTGTTTGAGTTTGGTAACTGTTATTGGCTAAATGGTAGCGAAAAATGGGCCGAAAAACCATTACGTAAGTACGGTGAGGAGTATCGAATGGCCATTTGGCTTACAGGAGATGATATTTCTGAGAACTGGCTTCAAAAGTCGGCACCAGCCACCTTTTACCATTTAAAGGGATATGTTGATTTGGCTCTTTTAAAGCTAGGGCTTAGCAACCATCTGGTTGAAACCGACGAGGCACCTGCCGATATTTTTAGCTATGGAATTAATCTCTCGGTTAACGGGAAACATTTAGGTAATTTCGGTTTGGTAAGTGAAAAACTTAGAAGGCAGTTCGATATTAAAAATGAAGTGTTTTTTGCCGAATTGCGGTGGGACGAACTCTTTAAATTAGCCCAAAAGCAACAGATTAAGTTTGTTGAAATTCCCCGTTTCCCCGAAGTACGTAGAGATTTAGCTCTTTTGATCGATAAGAATGTTTCTTTCGGCGATATTAAAACAATAGCCGAAAAAGTAGAGAGCAAGTTAATAAAAGCCATTAACCTTTTCGATTACTATCAGGGTTCCAAACTGGGTGAGAATAAAAAGTCATACGCCATCAGTTTCATTCTGCGCGACGATACCAAAACCCTTACCGATAAGGTAATTGACAAAGTTATGGATAGTTTAATTGCAGCCTTTACTAAGGAATTGGGAGCACAACTTAGGTAAACTCATTCTTTAATGGTATGGGAGCAAACAATAGAATTGATATAATTCTGGCCGACATTACTTGTCTCGAAGTAGATGCCATTGTGAATGCTGCCAATACCCGCTTGCTGGGTGGCTCTGGGGTCGACGGAGCCATTCATGCTGCTGCTGGGCCCCAACTTTTTGAAGAGTGCAAATTGCTTGGTGGATGCAAAACGGGCGAAGCCCGATTAACAAAAGGCTATAATTTGCCAGCTCGTTTCGTTATTCATGCAGTGGGTCCCATTTGGCGAGGTGGTTATCTGAACGAAGACGAGTTGCTAGCAAGCGCATATAAAAATAGTCTTCTATTGGCTAAAGAGAACCAATTTAGCTCACTGGCATTCCCCAATATAAGCACAGGGATTTTTGGATACCCTAAAGTGAGCGCAGCACGAGTTGCTTTACGAACTGTAAAGTCGTTTTTAGAGAAAAACACCTACCCCCAAAAGGTAATTTTCGTATGTTTCGACGATGAAACCTTCAGCATTTACAAGGCATTAACGGCCTAAATCAGAACTGTAAGTTATATTTATCCAAGCGCCTATCCAACGACTGCCTTGTAATATTGAGCAGTGCAGCGGTTTCCGATTTTTTATAGTTTGTCCGTTCGAGAGCCCTAATAATAGTTTGGCGCTCCAACTCGTCGAGATCGAAAATGGCTTCGCTTGAACTAGTTGATTCAAATGGGAGCGCGAAAGCATTACCAGTAAATAAAGTAAATTCTCGAAGGGTAAGCCTCCCGCTGTCGGACATAATAAGGGCACGCTCAACCATATTCCGAAGTTCCCTCACGTTTCCCGGAAAACCGTAACCTAACGAAGCATTCAAAACGGCTTCGTCGATTCCAATTAACTTTTTATTCATACGTTTCGAAAGAATTTCGGCATAATATTTAATAAGAAACGGAATGTCCTCAGGACGATCGCGAAGGGGAGGAATATTAATTTCGAAGGAGTTTAGACGATAGTAAAGGTCAGTTCGAAAGCGATTGGTTTCGAGGAGCGTTTGAATACTCTGGTTGGTTGCAGCTATAATGCGTACATCGACAGAAATATCGGTATTAGATCCCAAACGGCGAATCTTGCGCTCTTCAAGAACTCTCAGCAATTTGGTTTGCATAATTGGCTGCATCTCAACTATTTCATCGAGAAATAGGGTGCCGCCGCTCGCAATTTCGAACCACCCGGCTTTGTCTTCAATGGCACCGGTAAAGGTTCCCTTTTTATGACCAAAAAATTCGCTTTCGAAAAGAGTATCGGGAATTGCTGAACAGTTAACGGCATAAAAGGGAGCACCCTTTCGGCTGCTCAACGAATGGATACCGCGAGCAACCAATTCTTTTCCAGTACCACTCTCGCCAGAAATAAGCACTGAGGTATTGTCGGACTGGGCCACTTTACGCATTAAATCAATTACTTGTAAAATCGACCGGCTAGTGCCAACTATTTCATATCCAACAGAATCCTTAAGGTCCTTCGAAATAATGGAGAGAGAATTATTCACCTCCTTGAGCCGATGATTCACCTCGATAAATCGTTTAGTTCTCTCAATGGCAGTTTTTATGTCGAGCAACCTGAAAGGCTTGGGGAAAAACTCAACAGCACCCATGCGCATGGCTTGAATAACTGCGTCCATGTCGCCATGGCCAGTTATCATTATAACTTCCATTTCAGGGAAATTAGTTTTTACCCGTTCGAGTACTGAAAAGCCATCCATTTCGGGTAAGCGCAGGTCGAGGATAAGAATATCAATCTCGTTACTCTCTATAATGGCAAACGCCTCGCTGGGCTTACTTGCTGTGAATACTGAGAAGCCTTCATTTTTGAGGAATTCGCTAATTTCATCGCGAAATATTTTTTCGTCGTCAAGTACTAGTATTTGCAGCCTATTCATAAAGATTTTTAAGTTTTTGGAATTACAACTTCAAATGCGGAAAACTCGCCCTCTTTGCTCTCCACCTTTATGTCGCCAAGCAAATCCTTAATAATACCGTATGATATTGAGAGGCCGAGGCCGGTACCCTTATCGTCCTTTTTAGTTGTAAAGAAGGGGTCGAAAATCTTATCAATAACCTTAGGGTTAATGCCTACACCATTATCGGTTACCTTTACGTACACGTACATTTCATCCTCGTAGGTTGATATTGCAATCCGTTTTTCGTAAGAGTCGATATTTAAGGATTCTTCTTTTTCGTCAACGGCGTACCTTGCGTTGCCCAGAAGGTTCAGCAGCACCTGCTCAATTTTGTATTTGTCGCCAATCACTCTGGTAAGGTCCTGTTTTAAGGTAACATCAACGTGAATGTTATGGGTTTCGAATTGAGTTTTAACCATGGAAAGGGCATTATTCAGCACTTCGTTAATTTGAATCCTGTCGAGCGATGTTGGTTTCTGGGTTCGTGAGAATGTGCGAACGTGTTCAATGATTTTTTTTATTCGCTCCACGTTTTCGAACAGAACGCTCACTTTTTCTTTTAAATAGATGTCAGACAGCGAATTGTCATTGAGGCGGAACAGAATGTTGTCGAGCCCCATGGATATGCCGCCAAGCGGTTGGTTTATTTCGTGCGCAATACCGGCAGCTAAAGTGCCCAACGATTCGAGCTTCGATTTTTGGGAAAGCAGCATCTGCTGCTTTTCCTGCTTTTTAATTTCGGCAATCATTCGCTTTTCGAGGCTCCTGTTAATTTCGGTAATTTCCTGCTCTACCTCTTTTTGTTTCGCATATTCTTTCTGTTTGGTGCGAAGCACTAGCCCAAGCATAATAAGAAGTGCAAAAAGAAAAAGAGCAAGCACAATGAAACCGAGCCTTTGGTAACGGGTCTTGGTTAAAAGGAGTTCCTGAATCTGGTTGTTTTGTTTTAGAATTTCATTTTCGCGTTCCTTTTGGTTAATGTCGTACAGTATCTGAATTCGGGCCAGATTTTTCCCTGTTTCTTCAATATTAAGGGAGTCGCGAATGTCTGACCATAATTTGTAGTACTCCAGTGCCTGAACGAACTTTCCGCTTGCCTCGTTAGTTTTGGAAAGGTAGCGGTATACTTCGGCGGCTGAAGTAGTAAGGTTTTCCTTTTTTGCAAGGGCAAGTGCTCTGTTTAAGTATTCGGTTGACAAGGTATAATCGCCCAAAGCGCTATGGCAGCGCGATATGCTAACAAGTGCTGCAACCTGCGAGGGATTTTGATTTTTTCGAATAGCCAGCTGATAACTCTGATTGTAGCTCGATACTGCTTGAAAGTACTGCTGTTTGTCGAAAAAAACATCGCCAATGTTTTGAAGCAGTTCAATGGTCGACAGGGTGTCGTTTTTTAATTGAAAATGGCTAAGAGCCTTGCTGTAGTAAAAGAATGAGCTGTCGGTTTTTCGCATTGCCTGGTACGAGAGCCCAATTTCTGAAAGGCTCTGAGCGAACTCTCGGGTCATTTGAAGTTTTTGGTATATGGCAGAGGATTTCATGTATGCATCTACGCTTTCGTGAAGTTGGCCCAGATTTCTGTATAGAAATCCAATGCGCCCAAGTGTAAATGCAGTATTCGGTTGAGTATTTTCTCCACTTTCAGTTTTCAGCAATTTTAGCGCATTGGTGTATTCTTTTTGGGCCAAATGGAAATTTTTAATTTTTATTGCAATGTCGCCAATGCGTTGGTGCATTTCTATTTGCATTTTTTTTCTACCAAGTTGGCGGTAAATGTCCTCGGCGCGCTGCAGGTATTTCAGCGAATTCATATAATCGTTAACCGTTTCGTAAAGTTGGGCAATTCCTAACATTGCTTCTGCCTGCAGGGCCCTCTGGTTATTCTTTTCGAAATGGGCTAAAGCCCTATTCAAATATCGAAGGGCGTTTTCGTGCTGGCCTATTTTCAAACTAGAATTACCCATTAGCAAAATAGCTTGCCCCTCAAAGCTCAGATTGCCCTGCCGTTTAGCCAGAAAGGCAGCTTTTAATCCTAGGTCAAGGCTCTTGTCTGGGTCCGTATTAATATACATGGCACCTACTCGAAGCATTAGCTTAAGTTGTTCTTCGCCCTGCGTATTGGCGATTTGCTGTTCTAAGCTATCTACCGATACTTGCCCATAGTTAATGCTATTAAAAAATAGCAAAGGGATTAGTAATATGAGTATATAGATTCGCATACTGTGTTTACTTGCCTAAAAATAGAAAAATTTATGGTTTTACCTTCGTTAATTTGTATTTATAATTCAGTGGGTTTGTATAAATACTTTCACTTAATTTGTTATTTAGTTTTGGGCTGCTATTTTTGCCTACTTAAAAAACGCTATATGGCTGTAAAGAGATTATCTCTATCCCGAGTATTTAAAAATTACCTATCGCTGGTTACCTTTAGTCATACGGTATTTGCATTGCCTTTTGCTCTTGTTGGGGTTTTTCTGGCTTTTCATTCCATCGATTTTGAGTTCAACTGGCGGTTGCTGGTGTTTGTTGTGCTCTGCATGGTTTTTGCTCGCAATGCAGCCATGAGTTTTAATAGGGTTACCGATAGATTTATTGATAAGCGTAATCCTCGAACTGCTAACCGTGAAATTCCTGCTGGGAAAATTCACCCCCGAAACGCTTTTTTGTTTTCAATGGCGAATGCCATTCTATTTATAGTTTGCACCTATTTTATTAACCCCCTTGTTTTCATGCTATCGCCTGTTGCTCTAATTGTTGTACTGGGCTACAGTTATACAAAACGTTTCACCATGTTCTGCCATTTTGTATTAGGATTGGGTTTAGCATTGGCTCCAATTGGGGCTTACCTAGCAGTAACCGGGCGTTTTGCTCTTTTACCCGTATTGTATTCAATCATTGTTTTTCTTTGGGTTTCGGGGTTCGATATTGTTTATTCCATTCAGGACGAGGAGTTTGACAGGGAAGAAGCACTCAACTCAATACCCGCAGTATTAGGTAAGGCCAAGGCAACTGCCATTGCTATCGGATTGCATTTAGTAACCTCAGGATTTGTTGTTCTGGTTGGGTTGGTGCAGGAAAATGGAGTATTATACTGGATTGGGGCCGCCCTTTTCATTGCTTTGCTTGTACACCAGCATATTATTATTCTTACAAAGGGAAAAGATAAAATTGGTTTTGCCTTTGCAACACTCAATGGGCTGGCAAGTTTAGTATATGCTACTTTAACCATATTGAGTTTTTATTATTAGATAGAAGGATATATAAAATAAGGGGGCTTACATCAATTGTAAGCCCCCTTATTTTTAACAAGGGATTTATTTAATTTAAACCAGCTAACTTAAGCATAAATGCATACTCCAAGGCAACCTCTTCAAGCGATTTAAAGCGGCCCGAAGCACCACCATGGCCAGCATCCATGTTTATACGGAATACAAGCAAATTATTGTCGGTTTTGGTGGCTCGTAATTTGGCAACCCATTTGGCAGGCTCGAAGTACTGCACTTGCGAATCGTGATAACCAGTAGTAACCAGCATATTGGGGTACTTTTGAACTGATACCTGATCGTATGGGGAGTAGGATTTCATGTAGAAATAGTAGGTTGAATCGTTGGGATTGCCCCATTCGTCGTATTCCCCTGTGGTAAGCGGTATCGACGAGTCGAGCATGGTGGTAACTACATCAACAAATGGTACCTGAGCAATAATGCCTTTGTAAAGTTGGGGGTGCATGTTAGCAATAGCACCCATCAGCAATCCTCCAGCGCTTCCACCCATAGCAAAGAGTTTATTTGCATTGGTGTAATTCTGTTCAATTAGGTATTCCGAACAGGCAATAAAATCGGTGAAAGTGTTTATTTTGTTCATTAGTTTACCATTCTCGTACCATTGCCTCCCCAACTCCTGCCCGCCTCGCACATGAGCAATAGTAAACACAAAGCCTCTATTCAAAAGGCTTAGTCTGTTGGAACTGAAGTATGGGTCGGTTGACGAACCGTACGATCCGTAGGCGTATTGAAGAGTAGGATTCTTTCCATTCAGCTTTAAACCTTTTCTGTAAACCAGCGATATTGGAATTTTAACTCCATCGTTTGCTGTTGCCCATAGCCTTTTCGATTCGTAATTACTTGGGTCGAAGTCGCCAAGAATTTCGTATTGCTTGAGTTGGATCTTCTCTCGGGAACCCATGTCGTAATCGTAAATGGTTGTTGGGGTTGTGAGCGATGTGTAAGTGTAACGCATTTTAGTTGTGTTAAACTCTGGGTTGTATCCAACCCAAATGGAGTAAACTTCTTCGCCAAAATCGAGGTAATGCTCGCGACCGCCTTTCCACTCAATAATTCGTACTTGCCTAAGGCCATCCTTCCGCTCCTCGAGCACCAGATAGTCCTGGAAGATTTCAACATTCGAGAGCAAAACATCCTCACGATGTGGAATTACTTCTTTCCAATTATCCATGGATGGCTTGTTGATGGGAGCTTTCATTAGCCGGTAGTTGCGAGCGTTTAAATTGGTAACAATATAAAATTTGTTTTCGAAATGCTCTACATTGTACTCCAGCCCTCTTACGCGGGGCTGAACAATCTGTAATTTCGAATTGGGTTTGTTGGCATCAATAAAGTGGCATTCGTCGCTCATGGTGCTGGATGAGCCAATGAATATGTAGGCATTCGATTTCGATTTGGTAACAAATGCATTGAAGGTTTCGTCGCGCTCCTCGTAAACCAGCACATCCGAACCCGAGCCCTGATGCCGAAGCGAGTGGCTGTAAATTCGATACGGGCGAAGGGCATCATCTTTAACCGAGTAGAAAACGGTTTGGTTGTCGTTGGCCCATACTGCAAATCCGGTTGTGTTCGGTATATTTGTATCGAGTAGTTTGCCCGTTGTTAGGTCTTTGAAGTATATGGTGTATTTCCTTCGGCTTACCGTGTCAACCCCGTAAGCAAGTATGTTGTTATTGGTGGATACATTCAAACCCACTGCAGAAAAGTAGCTGTAACCTTCGGCCAATTGATTAACATCGAGCATAATTTCCTCCGTTGCCTCAAGGGTTTCCTTTTTGCGGCAGTGAATGGGGTACTCTTTTCCCTCTTCGTATCGGGTGTAGTAGAAATAACCATTAATGAACGTAGGAACGCTCATGTCGTCCTCTTTAATTCGCGAACGCATTTCAGTAACTAGCTCCTTCTGAAGATTTTCTGTTGACTTCATGGCGCTGGTTGCATAATCGTTTTCCGCATTAAGGTAAGCAATTACCTTTTCCGTGTCGCGCTGGTTCATCCAAAAATAGGGGTCGATTCGGGTGTCGCCATGCATTACAAGCGTTTCGGGTTCTCGATGGGCAATTGGGGCTTTAGGCGTTGTTGTACAACTCGATACAACAAATAGTACTGCTATGGTAAGCAGTAGGTAGGTTTTGTAGTGCATTTTTTTGATTTTGAGGAGTAAGCAAATGTAAAAGTAAAAACTTCTTTTGTAAACATTCGACCCTTGCTACCTAAAAATGTTTATTCATATATTGACCTGAAAGGTTAAAAGATGCTAAATATTCAAGAATATTCCGAGTTTGTACCAAATAACATAATCGGTTTGGTCGCCTTTTATAAAGTAACGGTAATCGAACCCCGATTGTAAACGGAGCTTTGTGTTTAGGACGTAACCCAATTGGCCAACTAGCCTGTTTTCAAAATCGTTTTTGCCATTTTGAAGCGCAAAAATGAGCTCATTCGAAGCGTTAATGTAAAACTCGCCGGGGTCGATTGATTTACCTTGTAAGGGCATTTCCATAGAAAACCGGTATCTTCCTCTGTATTTTGTAGGACTTGAGGTGTAAAAGGTTTGGTCGGCGCGAAATCGGTGATTTAGCGCGAAAATGCCCTCGCGGTGAAGAATTGAAACTTGCTGTATGGTTCTATGGGTGTTGCTTTTCAGGTGCTCAATTCCGTACTGGTAGCCAGCAGATAAACGTAAGAAAGGACTTAACCTGTAGTTGCCAAAAAATTGGATATCGGTTCCATCGTAACCATGATGCCAACCCTTTTCGGTTTCGTATAGGAAATGGAACGATTCAATCTTTAATGTAAGCGAGTAATTGGTCGAAAGTTTTAAATTGGTGGTTATTTCGGGAGCAGTTCCCGAATTTCCGTAAAGGTGAAAACATGCAACGGCGGCAGTTAGAAAGGCTATGCCTTTCATTTTAAATGTAGAAAGCATGGCGTTTTAAAAATCGAGGTTTAGTGATGGGTTTAGGATAACCTTATTAACTGATAGAAATTCTCCGTTCGAGTCGAACAAGATTTCCCAAATTTCATTTTGCGATTTTATGCTACCTCTAATTTCCATTTCATATTTTATAGTAACGGCAGAAATTGATGATTCTCTTATATAAAGGTGCAAATTGTTGGGTGAGCCCACTAATTGCTGCTGAATTTTAATGATTTTAAATGAAATGTAATTAGATTTTAGGTGCTGGTTAATTGCACGTTTGGTATTCTCGGGCAGTTTCTGCCATTTAATGTTAATTTCAATATCTTCAATATTGCCTTGGCTATCGAACTCAACGCTGTAGGTTTCGCCCAGCCAACGGAGCTTTGCCTCAAAGGATTGTTTATTCCCATTAGTTTCGTTATACAATTTAATTTTGCTCGGTTTAAGTTGAAAAGTTGAGTCGATCCATTGTACAGCTTTTAAGGGAACTTCGTTTGAGTTTACCCTGTACTCACGCTCTATTTTTACTTGCCCTATAGTTTCAAGTGAAAATAAAACAAAGAGTATGAAAAATACAGTTTTCATCCGAATAAAATTTACGTCAGGTTAATAATTGGTTGCCTATCATTTACATATTGCATTTGCCTATAAAAATGTAACCTGCCTGACGGACAGGCTGGCCTGCCTGTCCGTCAGGCAGGCACCCATATTTTATTGGTTTTGCCGAACCTGCTTGCAAACAGGCAAGCTAGCAAAAAACTGCTCGGTTGTGCAAGCTACCTTACATGGGTGTATCTTAATGAATGAATTTTGTGCAAATATAACATAACATAGTACATAAAATGAGCACCAAACAGGATTACCCATCCCTAATGGTGCTCATTTTAATAATTTTTAAAGGTAGAAGAATATTAGAAGAGCCCAGAAATTACTCCATTCTCATCAATGTCAATCATTTCGGCAGCTGGTTTGGTAGGTAAACCGGGCATGCGCATTATGGTTCCGGCAATAGGAACAATAAAACCTGCACCCGACGAAAGTTCAACTTCCCTAATTTTTACGGTGAAACTGCGTGGACGACCCTTCTTGTATTGGTCGTCTGAGAGCGATTTTTGCGTTTTGGCAATGCACACTGCAAAGTTCCCATGCCCCAGTTTCTCAATTTTCTCAATTTGTTGCTTGGCTTTAACTGTGTACTCAACATGGTCGGCACCATACATTTTGGTGCAAATGGTTTCAATTTTCTTTTCGAACGACCACGACAGGTCGTAAAGCGGACGGAAACAGTCGGAGCAACTATTGGCAGCCTCTACCACCTTTTGTGCTAACTCTATAGCACCTTCGCCTCCTTTGGCCCATGCTTCGTTAAGGGCAACAGAAACGTTTTGGGTTTGGCAATGCTTGAATAGTAGATCGATTTCAGCCTGCGTGTCGGTATTGAAACGATTAATGGCAACAACGGGTTTAAACCCAAAATGCATCATGTTTTCTATATGCTTGTCGAGGTTATCGAACCCCTTCTGAAGGGCATCGAGGTCCTCGTTCTGTAGGCTCGACAATTTGGCACCACCATGGTACTTTAGTGCACGAATGGTTGCAACAATAACTACAGCGTTGGTCATTAAATCGCTAAATTGCGATTTGATGTCGAAAAACTTTTCGGCCCCCAGTTCACTTGCAAAACCTGCTTCGGTAACAACGAAATCGCTCAGCGAAAGGCCCATTTTGGTTGCAATAGCAGTATTGGTGCCCTGTGCAATGTTTGCAAAAGGGCCTCCATGAATAATGGCAGGAGTCCCCTCGATGGTTTGAACCAGATTTGGCTTAATCGCATCTTTCAATAATGCAGCCATAGCGCCCTGCGCTTTGAGGTCGCGTGCATAAATGGGTTTCTCGTCGTATGTGTAACCGATGAAAATATTTCCGAGTCGTTCCTTTAAATCCATTAAATCTTTCGACAGGCAAAGGATTGCCATAATTTCAGAAGCGGCAGTGATGTTGAATCCCGACTCGCGGGGTACACCCTCTTTGGCACCTCCAAGTCCAATAATTATATCGCGAAGGGCCCTTTCGTTCATGTCAATTACCCGTTTCCATTCAATGGTTCGGGGGTCTAACCCAAGGTTACCCTCTTTTAATTGGATGTTATTATCGATAAGCGCAGCCAATAGGTTGTGAGCCCTTTCTACAGCAGCCAAATCGCCTGTAAAATGAAGGTTAATGTCTTCCATTGGAAGAACCTGCGAGAAACCACCGCCGGCAGCACCACCCTTAATTCCAAAAACCGGTCCCAGCGATGGTTCGCGGAGTACCACGGTGGTTTTCTTGCCTATTTTGTTTAATGCTTGTGCTAATCCAATGGATGTTGTAGTTTTTCCTTCGCCTGCAGGTGTGGGGGTAATGGCTGTTACCAGAATTAATTTGGCTTGTTTAACTTTTTTCTCATCGATGTATTTAAGGGGGATTTTTGCTTTGTACTTCCCAAAGAGTTCCAAATCGTCGTGTGAAATTCCCAACTTGTCGGCAATTTCAACTATGGGCTTCATTTTAACGCTTTGTGCAATTTCAATATCCGATTTCATAAGGCAAATATTTAATGGGTTTAGGTTTCGAAAAATTACTATGGTTAACAATAATAAATAAAAAGGGTTGAATTTTGACTAACTTTTCTGCTTTAAAACCCTACACAATAAATCTTTATGGTTTAAATTAACCAATATGTAAACCTTTAAGCCTGTTATTTGTCTTAATGAGTACTTTATTTGTTTATTAACCTTTTAACAAATTTAAAATGCAGCTAAATCATTTGTTCATTTTAATAGTGCTGGTTGTAGCCACTTCGTGTGGCGGAAATGGTGGGCAGCAGGCTGCTCCAGCCCGTCAGGGCCAAAGAGGACTTGCTGTCGATGCCATTGTAGTTAATCAGGTTAGCCTCGACCAAAACATTACGGTTACTGGAACCCTGTTCCCTTCGGAGGAGGTTGAGCTAAAAGCTGAGAATACTGGTAAGTTGGTAGAACTTAACATTGAAGAGGGAAAACGGGTAACTAAGGGGCAACTACTAGCAAGAGTAAACGATAATGAAATTCGAGCTCGACTTTCGAAATTGGAGATTGACCTAAAACTTGCGCAAGAGGACTTGGATAGAAAAGTGCGCTTGAAAGAAATAAATGCTATAAGCCAGCAGGAATTAGATGTTGCTTTGAACAGAGTGGATGGCCTGAAGGCAGATATGCAGCAGGCAAAAGCTCAGGTTGAAAAATCGGAAGTTCGAGCCCCATTCGATGGTACCATCGGGTTAAGATTCGTTAGCCCAGGAACTTTTGTAGGGGCCAATACGGTACTTGCCAAGTTGGTGCAGGACAACCCGCTGAAGTTAGAATTTTCTGTGCCCGAGCGGTATGCACAGGGGGTTGAAAAAGGGATGAAGGCCAGTTTTTCATTGGGTCACAACCCAACATTAAACGAAGCAACCGTATACGCATTCGAACCGCTTATCGACCCTGCAACCCGTTCGCTTAAAGTGCGGGCCT
Source organism: Bacteroidales bacterium (assembly GCA_037442025.1). Lineage (GTDB taxonomy): Bacteria > Bacteroidota > Bacteroidia > Bacteroidales > Tenuifilaceae > UBA2287. Next base: position 73,817 of record JBBIRB010000003.1, read on the forward strand.
GGGTGCAGAACCCCTCGAGCAAATTGCTGGCAGGTTCATTTGCTCGAGTTAACCTCAAATTCAATACCCATTCTAAAACCATAATTATTCCACCTCATGCACTTGTTCCCGTATTAGGAGGCCAGTCGGTTGTGTTGGCTAAGGGAGGTAAAGCAGTTTTTCAACCAGTTGAAATAGGACTCAGAACTGCCACTGAGGTTGAGGTGGTATCAGGCATACAGCCCAACGACACTTTACTTGTTTCGGGACTAATTCAGGTGCGTAACGGGATGCCCATTTCGGTAAAAGTGACCAAACCGTAATTCTTTTGCTATGAATCTTTCATCAGTAAGTATAAATAGGCCGGTACTCGCTTCGGTTATGTCCATTGTGGTGGTACTATTTGGGGTTGTAGGCTTCAGTTTTTTGGGTGTTCGCGAGTACCCCAGTGTCGATCCGCCTGTTGTAAACGTTAGTACCAGCTATGTTGGCGCCAACGCTAGCGTTATCGAAGCTCAAATAACTGAGCCCCTCGAGTCGTCGATTAACGGAATTGCAGGTATCAAGTCGCTTTCATCCACCAGTTCCGACGGTCGCAGCTCTATTTCGGTTGAGTTTGAGTTGGGAATGGATATGGATAATGCTGCCAACGATGTTCGCGACCGCGTGGCCAGAGCCATGCGCAGCTTACCACCCGATGTCGATCCCCCTATTATTACCAAGGCCGATGCCAGTTCCGAAACCATACTTGTGTTAACCCTTCAGAGCGATAAAAGAAATTTGCTCGATCTTTCGGATATAGGTAACAACGTTTTCAAAGAAGTGCTCCAAACCATTAATGGTGTTAGCGAGGTACGCATATGGGGAGAAAAGCGCTATTCGATGAGGCTGCAGCTCGACCCCAAAAAAATGGCAGCCTATAGCATTACCCCTTCCGATATCCGAAGCGCATTGAGCCGTGAGAACATTGAACTGCCCACCGGCAGAATTGAGGGTTACTATACAGAACTGTCAATACGTACCCTAAGCCGACTTGAAACCGAGGCCGAGTTTAATAACCTTATCATTAAGCAGGTTGGCGGTACTCAGGTGCGACTTTCCGATGTGGGAAGGGCCGAATTGGCGCCTGAAAATGAGCGAACGCTCATGCGAGGTACTGGAGGTATACCGCAGGTAGGTATAGCCATTAACCCGCAGCCTGGCTCAAACTATATAACAATAGCCGATGAAATATACAAGCGTGTCGACCAGCTGAAGCGGGAACTTCCCGAAGACCTTATTGTTGGGTATGCAATCGACACAACCACTTCAATCCGTAAAGCCATTACCGAAGTGCAAGAAACCATTCTATTGGCTTTCATTCTGGTTGTTATGGTTATTTTCTTGTTCCTGCGTAGTTGGCGTACTACCCTTATCCCCATGATTGCAATTCCTATTTCGCTAATTGGGTCGTTTTTTATTATGTATATAATGGATTACTCCATTAATATTCTTACCCTTCTTGGAATTGTTTTAGCCACAGGTTTGGTGGTTGACGATGCCATAGTTGTGCTCGAAAATATCTACTCGAAAATTGAAAAGGGTATGAACCCCTTTCAGGCAGGGCATGAGGGAACCAAGGAAATTTTCTTTGCGGTTATTTCAACAACCGTAACCCTTGTGGCAGTTATATTGCCTATTGTATTTCTGGAGGGTATAACCGGCAGGCTTTTTAGGGAATTTGGAATTGTACTGGCAGGTGCCGTAGTTATTTCTTCGTTTGTATCGCTTACCCTAACCCCAATGATGAGCACCCGAATCCTTTCGCATAAACGAAGGGAAGGTCGGATTGCCAAGGCAGTAGGCCATTTCTTCGAAAAACTTGCGGCAGCATATGAACGAACCTTAACAGCTTTTATCGTTAGGCGCTGGATTGCCATACCCGTAACCGTTATTTCGTTAGTAGCCATAGTTTTTTTGCTCAGTGCAATACCGTCGGAACTTGCACCGCTCGAAGATAAGGGTCGGCTGAGCATATCGGCTACGGCACCCGAGGGTACTACCTACGAAATGATGGATGCCTACATTTCGAGTATTGTTAACTATGTCGACACTATTGCTGAGCGCAGGGCAATTGTGGCCGTTACTTCGCCCGGTTGGGCGGGCTCAACCAATAGCGGGTTTGTAAGGCTACTACTAAACGAACCCAATGAACGTAATCGTTCACAGCAAGAAATTGCCGATCAGGTTTCAGGCTTTCTGCGCAATCAAACCTTTGCCCGTTCATTTGTTACTCAGGATCAAACCATACGTGCCGGAAGGGGAGGAGGATTGCCAGTTCAGTTTGTAGTTCAGGCACAAACTTTTGAAAAATTGAAGCAGGTTATTCCCAGTTTCATGGAACGTGCCCAGTCCGATCAGCGTTTTCAGGTGGTCGACCTGAACCTTAAATTCAACAAACCCGAGATACGAGTTGAAATCGACAGAAATAAAGCTCGTGCCTCGGGTGTAACCGTTTGGGATATTACCGAAGCTCTTCAGCTCTATTTCTCGGGTCAACGTTACGGTTTTTTCATTCGCAATGGTAAGCAGTATCAGGTAATAGGGCAAGCAGAACGCCAATTCCGCGACGACCCCTCCGACCTTACAGGTATTTACATTCGAAGTAATAACGGTGAATTGGTCGAATTGGGCAATCTGGTTCGAATATCGGAGGAGAGCACACCACCCCAACGCTACCGTTACAATCGGTATGTTTCAGCCACATTCAGTGCATCAACCGCCCCCGGAGTTACGCTTGGCCAAGGAATTGATGCTATGCGCGAAATAGCAAAAGAGCAACTCAACGACTCGTTTGCAACTACCCTTACCGGTATTTCGAAACAGTTCGAAGAGAGTTCGGGCAGCCTTTATTTTGCCTTTATATTCGCTCTTATTTTGGTTTATCTGGCTTTGGCAGCACAATTCGAAAGTTTTCGCGATCCCTTAATTATTATGTTTACCGTACCTTTGGCACTTTTAGGTGCACTTCTGTCGTTGTATCTGTTTAATCAAACCATGAACATTTTTAGTCAAATCGGAATAATTGTTCTTGTGGGAATTGTAACAAAGAATGGCATTCTGATAGTTGAATTTGCCAATCAGAAAAAAGCTAAGGGTTATGATAAAATTCCTGCTGTAATTGAAGCAGCAGGCCAGCGCTTGCGACCAATATTAATGACCAGTTTAGCAACAGTATTTGGTGCACTGCCCATAGCACTTGCTATGGGGGCCGCATCCACAAGTAGGGTACCCATGGGAATAACCATAGTTGGTGGATTACTTTTCTCGCTGCTTCTCACGCTATATATTATACCTGCAATGTATGCGTTCATTTCCCTTAAAAGGTCGAATTTATTAATTGAAGAGAAAGAAAATGAAAAGTAGGTATTCGTTTTTATTGCTATTATTCTGTGGAAGCTATTTGTTCGCAAGCAGCCAGGACACGCTTTCTCTTTTCGATGCCATAAAGATTGGTATTGATAATAATTTCTCAATTCGAATTGCTGCTAACAATTTGGAAATAGCCAAGAACAATAGTAACATGGGTAATGCTGGAATGCTACCCCGGGCCGATTTGAATTTCAATTATAGCGGTTCAAGTTATAACAGGTATACCGAGCGTTCCGATGGGTCTTCTGTAACAGACGATTTTTACCCTACCAATTCTCTAACTTCTGGCTTGCAGCTTTCGTGGACCCTTTTCGATGGCTTTGCCATGTTTGCACGTCGCGAAAAGTTTGAATCGCTTTTAGAACAGGGCGATTTGTATTTGAAAATGGAGATTGAAACTGCAGTTCAGGAGATTGCTCAGGCATACTATCTGCTAGCCCAAAACGAAAAACTACTACTTTGGTACCAGGAACAGCTGCAGCTTTCCGCAAAACGTATGAATATTGCCTTCGAGAAAAGTCGTATTGGTGCGGGCAGCGAATTACTTGCCATGCAAGCACGAGTCGATTACAGAGCCGATAGTGCACTGGCTATGAAACAAAATTTAACTGTAGCTAACCTCAAAGCCAATCTTAATCGTTTGTTGGGCCGAAGTCCACAGATACCTGTTGAAATAAGCAGCGCATTTCGAGCACCTAAATCCATTGGCTATACTCAGTTGCTTTCACGTTTGCAAAATGAAAATTTAAACCTTCGTAACGCTGAATTGAGCATTAGAATTGCCGAACTTGAAGAGAAGGAAGCCAGAGCGCTCGCTATGCCCCAAATTAATCTTGTTGGAGCATACAATCTTTCGCGAACCGGAACCCCGCAGGGGCAAACGGTTCAGTTCAATTCCATGGGTCCCTACGCTGGCGTTAGTGCATCTGTTACCCTTTTCAATGGATTCAATACCCAAAGGAGAATGCGAAATGCTGCTCTAGTAGCACAGAATCAGAGGTTGGAGTTCAGCGACCTGATGCTTCGTATTGAAAACCAAGCTTATCGGCTCACCAATGAGCTAAATATGGCATTGGAACTTCTTAACGTGGAGGAACGTTCGGTTGAATTAGCCAAGCGGAATTCTGAAATTGCCTGGGAAAGGTATCGGTTAGGGGCGATTTCGGATTTAGAACTGCGCGAAGATCAGAACCGTTTACTCAACGCTCGTTACCGATTGATTGCAGCTCAGGCTAATGCCCAACTGGCCGAGATAGAATTGCTGAAGCTTACAGGTAGCTTATCGGGTCTCATTAAGTAAAATTAATTTTGCATGAACAATCTGTTGGAAAACAAAACCATTCTGGTTTCGGGGGCAAGCCGGGGGTTGGGGTATGCTATTGCGCACGAAGCTTCAAAACAGGGAGCCAAGGTTTTTCTGGGTAGCCGAAACGAAATGGTTCTTTCGCAGTCGGCAAAACAAATAGCTGCCGATACCAATGGCGATGTTCAGTACTTGGCTCTCGATGCAACTGACTCTAATTCAATCGCTAATTGGCTGCGAGCAGCACAAAGCACTTATGGTTCTATCGATGGTATTATTGTGAATGCTGGTGGCCCCCCAGCTGGAACATTCGATTCAATAACCGATGAGCAGTGGGAATATGCATTTAACCTAACGCTATTGAGCGCCGTTCGACTTTTCAGAGGAGCCATTCCACTTATGGCTAATGGCGGAAGCATGGTAGCTATAACATCGGTTTCGGTTAAAGAACCAATAGATACTCTCATACTGTCAAACGTATATAGGGCAGGAGTTACCAGTTTGGCTAAAACCCTTTCGCGCCAACTTGCCCCGAGGGGCATAAGGGTTAATACGCTTATGCCTGGGAGATTCGATACCGAGCGGGTTAAAGAACTCGATTCCTTCCTTTCTGAAAAGCAGGGAGTTTCAGTTGAGGCAATTAAGGAGGGTTATCAAAAAACAATACCCATGGGTCGTTATGGAGACCCGAGCGAGTTTGCTAAAATGGCTGTTTTTCTTTTGTCCAATCAGGCTTCGTATATAACCGGAGCAACCATTCCCGTTGATGGGGGACTTATTAAAACGGTGTGGTAGGAACACTGAATTGTTTTGTTACTTTATCAATTGCAAGCCCTCTCTGGCCGATTCGCTCGATGGGTTATACAATTGGGCCTTTTGAAAAAGTACCTTAGCTTCGCGGGTTTTGCCTATTTGAAAATTGCTCCAGGCCAACATTATAACGCTATCGTAGTCGAATGGGTAAAGGTTAACAACCTTTTCGAAATGCTCGGCAGCCTGCTTAAACTCTTTTCGTTCGTAATGTATTAACCCTAAGCGGTATAGCGTAAGAGTATTATTAGGGTCAATTCCAAGAATGGCTTTGTACTGCGTAACAACAAGATCCCAATTGCCTTGTGCCGATGCGGGGTATGCAATGCCTAGTCGCGGTTCGATAGCGTAAGGCATTAAGGCTATAGCTTTTGTGTAGTAATTAACCGATTCGTTCAGTTGGCCCTGCAAGTAGGTGAGCCAGCCCAAACGAAGATTTACCTCGTATGAGGTTTCAATGTAAACCGATTTAAGCGATTTAACTGCATCGGAATATTTGCCTGCAGTTTCGAATTTATAGCTGTCGGCAAAGGCCGACACCATTTTGGTGTTGCCTTCCTGCGAACGACCGCTGAATGCCAGAAATAGAGCTATTATAACGAAAGTGATTTTCATGCTAAAAGTATTTTGATAATTGAATATTAATTCCTGCATACTTCTTATCGGATGGGTTAATTTGTGTGTCAGTTCTGCTATCCCATATAAATTCAGTTGTTTGCCAAATGTAGCCTGTTATGCTTGAATAGAAACCTTTGCCCATCGACACATATATATTTCCGAATGCGGAACCTTTAGCAATGCTTAACGAGTTAAATAACATTTCTCCAGCGTTTCGTGCCGACAGCATGGCATTTCCAAAATTTAAGCCAAACTCGAAGCCAACAGGCTTTGCAATTTTAAACCCAAAGGAATTAAACACATTATAACCCATGCCCATATTAATGTCGTACTGAATTTGCCCTCCGTGGGTTGTATAAAATTTTACGTGTTCAAAAGGGTACAACGACACGAAACCCTCGCTTCGTAATTGCTGGTAACCAGCAAGATTGCTATACGAAGCATTAACATCGAAGCGGAATAATTTAACCCTGCGGGCAACTCCAACCCCACCAACGTAATCGTTGGCTAACTGCATGGCTACTCTGTTGGCACGCTCAACGGCATAGGTTGATGCACCGCTAAAAATCGATAGAGTTCCAAATAAATAAAATTCGTTCCCGTTGGGTAGGCCCCTTTGGGCCTTTATATGGATTTGGTTCATATTGAAGTTGGATGAAGTGCCATTAAGAAAAAACTGATTGTAAGTTACTCCATTCTTTTTAAAGTATAAATAATTCAATGAGTAACGCCATTTGCTGTCGCCCATCCAATTCAATTTAATGTTTCCGCTATAGTTGTCGGTTATAGCTTCGGCACTATAGCTACTCTGGTTTGTTGGAATTGCATAAATTGTTTTCGGCGAAGTGCTCTGCATAAAATCCGTTCCCAGCGAAATAAAATTAATACCGTAAGGGTTGTGCTTTTTAACATTTTCGGTTTGCATATTTAAAGCAATACCATCTCGGTAAACCAACGCTTCTGCAAATTGCCCCAAGTATATGTGACTAAAAAAAATGTACTCATGAAGCATAGCATCGGATGAATTAAATGCTAAAGCCCTTTTAAAGTGGTGTATTGCCGTTACGTAACGCTGCTTATTGAAGGCTGCAATTCCAAGTCGCATTCGCAGGTAGTAATAGTCCATACCATTGGCAATCATTCTTTTACCCAATTTATTCAGTTCGCTGTAGTTGCCACTAAAAAACAGCTGGTAGTTTTGCTTGTCGAGCGTTGCAAAACTTTCAACAGTTTGACCTTTAAGGCTAAAGGCCAAAACTATGAATGCTGAGAATACTATAAAATTACGCATGTGTATTTTTTATTATTGTCGGTATCGGTCAATTCAATTTGCTGATTACTCGATATGGTTAATGATGTGTTACAGCGATTGACTTCTTTGTTAAACACCAAGCGTGAAATTGACGATTGAATGACCGCTTCGGTTGGGTCGATTTGAGAACTCCTCAACTGCAAAGATGCATTGTAGGATGCTTTTAAAAACAGTTTGTAAGGGGCAATGAAATCCTGAATGGAAAGCGGCAAACCGCTAAAAACCTTATTTACTGGTAAATAATCAACCACTTCGTAGCCACTGATAAATGCAAGGGGAACCTTATAGGCGGCTTTATAAAATTTGAAAAGAAGTGAATTCCTGTCGCCCTCGAAGGCCGCGAAAGAAAAAAACGCTTCTGAACTTGCAAACCAAGCTACAGATTTGGTTCTTTTGCAGTACAGGTAGGACTTATTGAGCGAATTTGTTAATACTTCCCATTCCACGCTCATTCCATCGGGGCAAATCCATTTAAGGCGCATGCCGGGAATAAAATGGAACGCTTTCGAAACGATTGGAGCCGGTTCAACCGACGAAACCCTATCGTTTTCGATAGGGTAACCAAACGATTCAATTATTACTTGGTTTGCCACGTACGAACTTATTGGGTATTTCAATGTTTTCGACCCAATATGTGGGGTTGCCTGAACTTGAAAATGCAAATGCGGGTATGGCGAACGCCCCGAATTTCCAACTTTGGCAATAAGTTGCCCCCGTTTTACAAATTCTCCATTCTTAACCACAAACGAACCCTTTTTTAAATGGCTCAGTTTTGTGTATAGGTAATCGGTATGTTTTATTACAATGGTATTTCCCCAGTTATTCAGAAGATTGACATCGCCAATGGGGTTGTCGTCAATCCCATCAATTAGGTCAACTATATGGCCATCGGCGGGTGCAATAACATTTTTGCCGAAGCAAAAGTAATCGGTTACAACGCTTCCTGCACCCGAAAACTGCTCGTTCTGTCCATCGGTTACAATAAAATCCCAGGCATGGGCCCACTCATCTTTATGAGTGTAGTTTCCATTATGACCCTGCGAAACGCTCCATTCGCCATGAAATGGAAGGTTGATTGGAATTAATCCCTCCCTTGGAAAACGATTTGTGTGGCTGGTAAAAGCGTATAGGTTGCGCTCAGGTGTTCCATGCTGGTAAACTACTTCGTTAAGTTGGCCTGCCTGTATACGGAACCTGAAACTATAAATAAACATTATTACTACCAAGTTGAATGGCAGCGAGTAAACTGGTAATCCGTATACCGAAAAAACTCCAAACAGCCCAACCGTAACCAGCGCAATTACTGGTGTAATTAATATAGCCCACAGGTACGAACGCTGATTTGGTATGTAAAAATAGCCACCTATGGCAATTGATGTTAGTATAAAATTGAACCCGATGTAACCATAACCAATAGTTTCGATATTAACACCAATTGCTTTGTAAGCAAAAAAAGCAACCGAGTAGCCAATTATAGCAAGAGTAAAGGCAATACGTGAGTATACAATTAATGCAAAGGCAACCACAATGCCTGCAATAAAGTTGAATTGAAAGAAAATTGAACCCAACGAAAGCAAAAAGCTATTAATGAAAGTTGAAGTAATATTGCTAGTCCACCAGCTATGAATGGCAATAAACTGATGTCCGCCCGTTCTGAAAATATCGTTTAGAATGTAAACCCCCCGTGCGCTGATTTCGAGATTCGTAAGCAAGCGGCTTGCCAGCAGGGCGGTCCAAATGGCAAAAACAAATGGTAGCGACAGGAACGGTAGGTAGTATTTTCCTAAAAGCCCTTCGATAGTTATGGTAATAAAAAGCGTTAAAAGTGCTGCAATTACTACAACCGCAATAATCTCGGGCGAAAACTGGAAACTATTACCCAAACCAAGCCCAACGAGCAAACTATTAAATCCGTAAAGACCCTTGCCAATTCGAATTTCGTCGAACCCAATGAGAGAAGCAGCTCCGTTGGAAACAATTACCGCAATAAGGCCACAAATGCCTGTGGGAAGGTCGATGAATGAAACGATGAGTAAGGGAATCGACAGTCCCATGTAGTCGGTAAAAAAAACCTGCGAGTAGCTGCGCAGCACCCCAGTGAAAAAAAAATTAAGTTTCTGAATAATCATTAACGCCTTTAAATCGAAAAGTTTTTAAGGTGTTCGGGAACTATTTCGTGCGATGTAACTGCATCGATGGTTTCGGCATTACGAATAATATGAACTTTTCCGTTAGTATCAATAAGCACAACGTTGGGGCGCATGGTAATAAACTGCAACCACTGGGTATTGTTATAGGCACCAATTCGGCTTATCACAAAATGATCGCCCCGCTTAAGTGCTGGGAACTGCATAGAGTAGCGAAGCACATCGATATTCATACAAAGCGGACCGAAAATGGTAGTCTCTTCGGCGGCACCGCTAACCCTTCGGGTTGGCTGAATTTTATGATCGTACCAAAACGCAGTAAAAAGTAGGTTCACACCAACATCGATGATGGTTGCCCTATTTCCATCGGAAAGCCTCTTGTTGGCCAAAACGGTACCAGCAATATAACCAGCATCGTCAATAAGGGCACGCCCAGTTTCGAGAATAAGCATAGGCAAATTGGCCGGCTTTATTTGCGAACTCAAAATGGCCGAAGTGATGGCCTCAGCGTAATCGTCGAACGAGGGAGTTGTATCTTCGCCCGAGAGGTATGCGCCCCGAAGCGTATTTTTCGATGCAAATCCGCCGCCCAAGTCGATGTACTTAATGGCGTAGCCAAATTTCCGTTCAAGGTTTACGGCCAAATCGGCAAGTTTTGTTGCAGCAATACGGTATGCTTGTGTCGACATCATGTAGGTGCCAATGTGGGTATGAAGGCCCATGAGTTTCAAATTGGGATTGAGCATTATTCGGTTTAGGGCCTCCCAAGCCTCACCATTCTCGTAGTTAAATCCAAACCGGTCCCATTTGGGGTAAATGCCCACATCCATGTTCACTCGAATGGCAACTCGCGCTTCAATATTGCTGCGTTCACAAACTTCGGCAAGGGCAAATAGCTCATCGAAATGGTCGATATGAATGAACGAGCCGTTACGAACGGCCGTTTCTAAATCGCTGTTGCTTTTGTCGGGGCCATTGAAAAGAATAAATTCACCCTTTACCCCCATGCCAATGGCTTTTTGGTACTCGAAACCCGAAACCACTTCGGCCCAGGATCCCTCCTGATGAAAAGTTCGGCAGATGGCTTCGTTATAATTTGTTTTGTAGCTCCATGCCAGCTGAACTTTTGGGTATCGCTGCTGAAATGCACGTTTCAGGCATTGAGTGGTCCTACGTATTGTGTGCTCAGAGTAAATATATAACGGCGACCCAAATTTACTAATGAGTTCCTCAATATCCACCCCATCAATTGAAGGCAAAGGAACAAAACTAGGACTCATTCCATGTTTCGATGGCATTCCGGGGTTCAATTTTTTTATTGTTGGGCGTTCAAATGGTAGTTTCATTTTATAATGATTTCTCGGTTCTCGGTTCTCGGTTGCTTGCCCTGAGGTTCTCGAAGGGTCGGTTGCTTGCCCTGAGTTTATCGAAGGGTCAGTTCTCAGTTAGTAGTCAGCTTTATTTGTTCAAATGTTCAGATGTTCAGATGTTCAAATGTTCAGATGTTCGGTTGATCTATTGTTCAAATGTTCCGTTGTTCATCGTTCTATATCATTACTTTTTTGATTTGCCTTCCGTCTTCTGTCTTCCGACTTCCGACTATGGACTTCGGACTCCCGTCTTCCTAATATTCTCCTTTAGTTGTTAGTGCTTCAAATTCTTTTAAATCCACGATCATATCATAGGAGTAGCGAACAAACATTTTGCCCACATCGTAAGTTTCAAAGGGCGTTACGGGCATTCCAAGGGCAAGTTGAACAAGGGCTTCGGGAATATTTTGCCCTGCTCCAACTGCTAAGTAAACCCAAGCAGGGATACGAGGATTAATTTCGATTAAGTAAAATTCGTTCTGCGCATCGCGAACTAGTTCGAGTTCCATGCCCCCGCGCCATTTGGTTTGACGAATGATATGCTTTGCAAGGTTTACCATCCGTTCATCGTCGAGAGTAATTCCGCCCCACGCTTTTCCTTTATCGGTAATATACTGCTTTCGCATTGGTACGGCAGCAATTGTATTACCCTTCCCATCGCCCAGGGCAATAACATTTACTTCGGTTCCTTTAATATATTTTTGTAATATTATTGGAAGACCCCATTTTACTGAAAGCTTACTGAAGTAGTAACTAACCTGTTCGGGTGCTGCGGCAACGTAGGCATCGTAATACTTCCCCTTTACCATTAAGGGGTATTCAAGTTTTTTTGCTGCAGCGCCAATTTGCGAAGTATTAATAACGTCCACACTTTCGGGTACTTTTACGCCGTATTTTTTCCCAAATTCGGGCAGGTTTGTTTTATGCCGCTCTTCGAACTGCTCTATGGTTGGCAAAAAAACAGATATGCCCATTTTTTTTAGCTCATTTTCGAGTTTAATGAACGAAAAAAGTTCCGCATCGAAATTTGGAATAATTACATCCAAATTCTCTTGTTGGTTAATGTACAAAATCCTTTCGAGCAAAGCTTCTTTACCTACAGAGGGGTAGGGAATAATATATGTTTTATCGACTAATTCGTGCATATAAATGCCTGGCTCAAGCGTTTCGTATGCCAAACCAACAATACGAGCTTCGAAAAGGGCGGACTCCTTGATCCCCCTAATGACAGGGATTCCGGGGCCAGGACTATCGATATTGTTTAACCCTGTAACCCCAATGGTTAATTTTCGTTTAGTTGTCATGTCCCTTTTCTATAATGTTAAACGATTTCATTTCCTCAAAGAATTCGAGCAGGTAGCGTTCAATAAGCGGCTTTTCCGATTCGTACTTATCTGTTAAAAAGGCAACAATTTCAGCATGACTCTTTCCGCTTTTTAAAAGTTCAATAATTTCGAGGGCAGTATCGTTTAGAGTGTACGAATCGCCTGTTGACGGGTCGAAAACAAATCCGTTTTCGCTCACCGCTATGTTTTTTCGAAGTACCATATTGTTTTTTATAGTATTACAACAAGCAGAAAATATACCCTACCAAGATGTAAGGCTGATTTACAAGATACTGATATACAAAGAAATTAAAAGATTGATTAGCATTACAGCCACAAGATAATAATATTCTAGGCTTAATCCTGATTAAATGTTGGACAAAAGTTAGTAAAATATTGGATATTCAAAATAATTTAGATTGGCTTGCAGTTCAATCTGTTATTTTTCATGTGTTTGGAATTCTATAAAATTCCAAGCCGTTATTCAGTTTAAACCAAACTAACCCTCTTCCTTTAGCAAATTTGAACTCGCGAATTGTGCTGGGAGTCCATGCTTCTATTAAGTCATTAAGGGTAAAATGCATCACATTTTCGTAGTTTAAACCATTTTGGCTTATTGCGGGAATAATTTGAACCACCGAATATATCTGGGGTTCAATGGAATAACCATTCTCGAGGGTGAGTTTCGACAACCTTACAGGCGGAGAACCAATTTCTATATCGATTATTTGCTTCAGTTTCAAATCGTACCGAAAGGACAGATTGTTTAGTCTGATTGAAATTACATCGCCCAGGGGTGGGTAAGAAGCACTGATTAGCACATTTAGGTTATTGCCATAGGTTGAGGCGCTGAAAGCGTAGCACGACTCTCTGAGAGAAGAGTGGGTTCTTATGAATGCCACATACGATTCTCCTTCCAGAAAAGAACATGAAACAGGACTTTGAACAAAACTTTGGGTAATACCATGGCTGTCGGTCATTAAATAGTACCCATTTTCTTCGGTCAGGATTAACCATGCCTTGTTGTCTTCATCAATCAGATAAGTGTCGGTTTTCGGATTGCACGATACGATTCCTAAAGCAACGACGAAAATGAATGCAGGGCTAAATAAGAGAGAATGTTTCATTATTAGTCATTTTAATGAGTAGTATTCCTGCCTCGAAGTTAAAGTAAAGGGAGTCGGGCCTAATGGGTTGGTTGGGTTGGTAGTTCTCCATTTTTAACTTGAAAACATTATGGTATATGTTGCTGTTTATGTTAACGGATTCCACAATCTGAAAGGTTTCCCAACGTCTCGAATCGAATGGTATGAATGTACTTGCATTGTTTAAGTATATGCTCAGGGCAGTTGTCTGTTTCATGAAATTGTTGGTTGCCATTTCAATGTTGAATAAGGGATAATTTGGACTCAACTTGAAAGCTATGCTGCTGTACGTTACCGAAAAGCATTCGTCGGCCACGAAATGAGTCTCATTTTTTTTCTCAATCGCAAATTCAATTTCATGCCCACCTGAATGTCTGAACCTGATAGTTTGGGAATTGCTATAGGGAAGCATGGTTAAAATACTGTCGTGAATTGGTCCGCAATCCATCTCTTCCATTTGGGTGCAAATAGGGGGGCAGCCCGAAAGAGCTATTAAAGTTCCAAGCAGTAAAACTAATTTTATAAGTTTCATAATCGAACTATTTTATAAGGTTTATAAGTTTGCTTCGATTTATTATTGAAATTTCTTTCCGATTTATTGTTATTATGCCTTCTGCCTCCATTTCGGCAAAAACGCGGGCCAACGAGGGGCGAGTAACGCCAAAAAACTCGGCTAGCTCCTGATGCGTTTTAGGTAGCATAATGGTGGTTTTGGTTTCGCTTTTGGCTATTGAAAGTAAATAGTTGGCTACCTTTTCCTTAATGGTTTTGAACGACATAAGCCAGAGCTTATTGGTTAAAAAGTGCGCCCTGTTCGAAACTGCATTTAAAAAGTTATTGAGAATAATGGTGTTAGATTGTAGCAACCGTAGCACATCGGCTTTTGGGATAAAAAGAATTTTACAGTCAACCAGCGCAACCACATCTACAGGAAATTTATTAGCGCTGCTAAACATTACCGCATGCGCAAGGGGTTGGGGCGCCTGAATCTCCTCAACCTTAAGTACTTTGCCAGTAAAATCCACCATCTCCCCCTTAACCGCTCCCTCAACAACAATACAGAGGCTTTTAATGTCCTCGTCGCGCTGCGCAATGGTTTGCCCCTTCGAAAAGGATTTTACCGAGTGCGAAATGCGACCAAAAATTTGCTCGAGTTCGCTGGCAGGGACCCCTCTGAAAAAGGGAGAATTGGAAAGTAGCTGAAACATATTGATATGAGTTGTTCAACAAAAATAGCATTTTTAATGATAGATTTAATGGTAAAGCCTATGTTTTCTCTAAAATGATGTATGCATAAAAATGATGTGTTGAATAAAAACCTCTTCAAATATCCCAACCTAATTGCTTATTTTTGGCTTTCGAAAAATTTGTAAAGTGAAAAGCAGATTATTATTCCTTTTGAAGTTAACTGCCTTTTGGCTGTTCTACTTCCTATTTAACCGTCTACTATTCTTACTATATCATTTCAATAAATCGAAGGAGTTGCCATTCACTGAATGGTTTGGAGCTTTTGCAAGCGGCGTTCGAATGGACCTTTCGATGGTGGGATACGTTATTCTTTTTGTTTCGGTAATGCTTGCTGTTTTGCTTCCTTTTAGTGAAAAGATTAATCGGGTCTCCTTAGGAATTTTCAATTTTCTGCTTATAGTTGCTTTTTCAGTTATTTCTGTAGCCGATTTGGAACTCTATAGCCATTGGGGCTTTCGAATCGATGCTACTCCGTTGTTCTATTTACAAAATCCAGCTGAAGCAGCCGCCTCGCTGCCCATTTGGTTCCAATTGCTTCTTGTGGTTCTCATCGCAATAATCTCCTCTGCTTTTATTAAGTTGTATCGATTTTTTCCAAATCAACAGGTTCTCAATTTTCCCAACGGAAGGTGGTGGAATGCACCAATTCTTTTACTAATTGCTGGCTCTTCCATTATTCCCATCAGGGGCGGATTCGATAAGGCTACCATGAATGCCGGAACGGTTTATTTCAGCTCCAACATGTTTAGCAATCATGCTGCGCTTAATGTAGTTTGGAACTTTATGTACGGTGTGGTGAATAAAGGAAAACTGGTGCGGGTATACCCGCAGTACATGCCAGCCGCCGAAGCCAATGGGATTACAAATTATTTACTGCAGCAGACAGGCAATACAGCTGAGGTATTGAATACGGCTCGGCCAAATGTTGTTATTATACTTCTGGAAAGTTTTTCGTCCAAAATGGTTGGTTCATTGGGTGGCCCCAAGGGCGTTGTCCCCAATTTCGATAGTTTGGCAACCCAAGGGCTATTGTTTTCCAACTTCTATTCGGCAAGCGACCGAAGCGATAAGGGTTTTGTGGCTATACTGGCAGGTTTCCCAGCGCAGTCTACCCAATCGGTAATAAAGTATCCCATTAAAACAGCCAAACTTCCCAGCATTTCTCAGGTTTTCGATTCGTTGGGTTATAGCACTGCTTTTTATTATGGAGGTAATGCCGATTTTACCAATATGCGCTCGTTTTTGTATGCTGCCAAAATGCAACGTATCGTTTCTCAGGATAATTTTCCGCAGGGAATCAAACGATCGGCATGGGGCGTACACGATGAGCATTTATACCAACGGTTACTAGTAGAAATGGATACAGCCAAGGGCCCTTTTTTCAAACTACTTTTTACCCTATCGGGCCACGAACCCTTTGAGGTTCCTATGGAACCAAAATTTACCGGTAACGGAACAGAAAGTAAGTTTTTGAGTGCTGCCCACTATGCCGATCTTTGGTTGGGTTGGTTTATGCGCGAAGTTGCTAAAAGGGAGTATTACCGCAATACGCTTTTTATACTTTTGGGCGATCATGGACATACTTGGCCGGGCAAAAGTGAACTGTACGAACCTGCACGCTTCGTTACTCCTATGCTATGGCTGGGAGGCGCCCTGAAGCAAAATGGGCTGATTGAAACAGTGGGCTCGCAAACCGATTTGGCCAAAACCCTGCTAACGCAAATGAATGTAAATTCAGGCCGGTTTACTTTCTCCCGCGACCTATTATCATCCTCGGCAAAAAGTTTTGCATACTACGTTTTTAACGATGGTTTCGGGTTTGTTGAGCCCAATGGTCTATTTATATGGGACCACGTGGGTGCAAAACCCATAGTTCTCTCTTCTTCCGACACAACCGCAACTAGAGGTTTTGCCTTCTTCACCTTTTCGCATAGAATTTTTACCGAACTGTAAATTAAAGTGCACATTAATACTGAATTGTCAGTTATTTTAATTTTTTTAAGTAGGTTTGTATACTTATGATTCGCTAAACCTCAAACGCTCAAAAAATGAATCTAATGCTACGCATTTCAATGTTGTTGTCAATTTGTTTGGCAACATCGTGCTCCCAACCCCAGGTGGTAAATCGCGAAATTACCCAAAAGGAACTTTTTGCACATGTCGATTTGCTTGCTTCCGATTCGCTGCAGGGACGACTTCCAGGAACTCCTTTCGACAGGGTTGCGGCAAAATACATAAAGGATCAGATGGATATTTCGGGATTGAAATTGCTCGGTAAAAACGGATACCAATTTTTCGACTTTATTGCAAGGCAGGAACACGGTTCAAATAATTATTTGACCATTGCTGGAGAAAAGCTGGTGTACGGGAAGGATTTTACCGTATTCCCCTTCTCTGGGTCCGACTCGCTTTCTGCTTCTGTTGTTTTTGTGGGATATGGTTTCAGCATGGTAAATGAAACTATAACTTGGGATGAGTACGGAACCGTGAATGTTAGTGGCCGTTGGGCGCTCGTTCTTCGGGGCGACCCCGATTCGAAAAAACCAGAGAGCCAGTTTTCGCTGAATGCCTCGGACAGAAACAAAGCCATGCTAGCCAAGGATCAGGGAGCCTCTGGCGTGCTTCTGGTTTCGGGCAACGAATACGACCCATCCGATGAGTTAATAGGTATGGGTGAAAAATCGTTCGACATTGGTATTCCAGTTATTCATATTACCCGTAGAGTGGCCGATCTTATTTTTCGAGTATCTGGTATGAACGTTAGTACAATTGAAAAGAAAATTCTTACTGCTCGCCAGCCGTCGTCGTTTGCCATTAAGTGCAATGTAAGTGGACGAACCGATGTTATTCAGCAAAAGAAAGCTACACAGAATGTAGTGGGTATGATTGAAGGTACCGACTTAAAGGATGAATATGTTGTGGTTGGAGCGCACTTCGATCACCTGGGGATGGGCGGTAAATCAACTTCTTCGAGGGTTCCCGATACGCTTGCCATTCACAACGGGGCCGACGATAATGCTTCGGGAGTTTCAGCATTACTCGAAATAGCCCAAAAAATTGCTGTCGAAAAACCTCGTAGAAGTATTGTCTTCGTTGCTTTTGGAGCCGAGGAGTTGGGTCTTTTGGGCTCAAGGTTCTTCATCGAAAACCCATTAATACCCATCGAAAGCATTGTTGCCATGGTAAATATTGATATGATAGGCCGATTGAGCGCTGAGAATAACCTGCAGGTTGGCGGAGTGAAAACTTCGCTTGAGTCAGAAACTATTCTCGATAAATTAAATGAAAATGCTGCTTTTTCCCTTTCAAAATCCGGCGAAGGATATGGACCATCGGATCATGCGCCATTTTATGGCAAGGACATCCCCGTCTTCTTCTTCACCACGGGTCCTCATCACGACTACCATACCCCTTTCGATAAGGTAAATTTAGTCAACTTCGAAGGGATGCATCGTATTGCACTTTACATTGATACCCTTGTTTCTCATTTGGCTAATGCACCTCAAAAATTATCCTTTCAGGAGGCAGGTCCCAAATCGAGCCCAACTAGGCACGGTCGCGATTTGAGAGTTCGTTTAGGAATAATGCCCGATGTGAGTGGTGCCAATAATAACGGACTAAAAGTTTTAGCAGCTACCGAAAACAACCCTGCCCACATTGCTGGTATTAGAAAAGACGACGTAATAGTTGCAATAAATGGCTTGCCGGTTAACAATATCCACGATTACATGTATCGGTTAAAAGGGTTGAAGCCTGGCACAACTATTTCGGTGGAGTTCATTCGAGGCGATGAACGCAAGCTGGTTCTTGTTCAATTGTAAACCATTAAATTATTATATGAGAAAAGTAACCCTTTTTTGGATATTTGCGTTTGTTATTACGGCTTTTGCCGTAGTGTACCAACGACAAACTGGGCCTACCTATCCCAGGAAGGTTCATGTTCAGTTCGACGATACTACGCTGGTTAAACTCAAATTGCCCCGAAGTGCTGAGTGCAATGCCGCAGTTGATATCGTTTTGCCCAAACTTTCGCTCGAGTGGAATGGGTACATTTACTATCGCCGCTTCCCTACCAACGACGAATGGTCGGTGATGCCCTTCCTGCTTAACGAAAACGATGAAATGGTTGCCTCATTACCATCCGATCTGCCTCCGGCAGCCAAGTTGGAGTACTATTTGGAATTCGATAAATCCTTTACCGATGTTTCGTTTGCTGTAGCAAAGGATGCCCCATTGATTATTCGATTTAAAGGGGCAGTGCCATCGTGGGCTCTCATGCCGCATATTGTTCTTATGTTTATTGCAATGCTTTTCAGCAATTTGGTCGGAATTATGGCATTATTCAAAAGTCCCCGATTCCGATTCTACGGAATGCTTACTTTTATATTACTGCTAGTGGGCGGACTAATATTTGGTCCTGTTGTTCAGTATTACGCTTTTGGACAGGCCTGGACAGGGTTCCCTGTTGGGGCCGATTTAACTGATAACAAAACCCTTATCGCATTTCTGTTCTGGCTGGTTGCTGTAATTGCCAATTGGAAAAAGGAGAGACCCTGGCTTTCGGTTTTTGCAGCGTTAGTTACTTTGGTTGTATATCTTATTCCGCATAGTATGCGAGGCTCTCAGTTCGATTATGAAACCGGCAAGGTTATAACCGGAATGGTTATGCCTATTTTATAGATAGAAATTTTACTACAACAAAAAGAGGCTGGTTTGATATCAGCCTCTTTTTGTTGGGTTACTTAACCGCTTTTAGCACATCGAGCAGCAGTTTCCAAAACTTCTCGGTGCTTTCAATATTCAAGCGTTCGTCGGGCGAGTGTGCACCCTTAATGGTTGGACCAAACGAAATCATATCGAGGTAAGGATACTTTTCTAGGAATAAACCGCACTCCAAACCCGCATGGATGGCTCGTACTATGGGTTCGGTTCCGAAGAGGGTTTTATACGAATTGCGTGTAATTCGTAAAATTTCCGAGTTGGTGTTTGGAGCCCATCCTGGGTAACCTTCTGAGTGTACAACGCTGGCATTTGCGAGCCGGAATACACTTTCGACCATGCTGGCAACATCGGTTTTCGACGAATCGATAGCGCTACGCTGGCTGGTTGTAACCAGAATCTGATTGTCCTGTATGAACTTAACCGATGCCAAATTGGTCGACGTTTCTACCAGCCCAGGCATTTGCCGGCTCATGGCAATTACTCCGTGTGGGCAGGCATACAGCGCGTTGAGGAGGTCGTATTGAGTGGTTTCGTTAATAACCCATTCGGGTAATTGGGCGGTTTCCAATTCAATTTTCAGGTTGGGCTCAGTAGCGGCAAGTTCGAACCGGATTTCGTATTTGAGTTGCTGAAACATTTGCTGCATGCTTTGGGCATCCTCCTGATGAATTACAAAGTGCGCAAAAGCCTCCCGCGGTATGGCATTGCGAAGGTTTCCACCATCGATATTTGCCAAGCGAAGATCGAATTTATTAGTTCCTTTCCACAGGAAACGGTTGATGATTTTTAGCGAATTTCCTAAGCCTTTGTCAATATCATCGCCACTATGCCCGCCCTTAAGGCCCGTTACAGATATTTTAAAAGCCATTGAACTGGTGGGTACCTTCTCGTTTTCGTAGCTGAAGGTGGCAACCGTATCGATTCCCCCTGCGCAACCAATAAAAAGTTCGCCCTCATCTTCCGAGTCGAGATTGAGTAATATTTTCGAGCTGAAGAACCCCGGCTTCATTTCGAAAGCACCGGTTAGTCCGGTTTCTTCATCAACTGTAAAGAGGCACTCTAGCGGCCCATGCTCAATGCTACTCGAAGCTAGTATGGCCAATTGGGCGGCAATGCCAATGCCGTCGTCGGCACCAAGCGTTGTTCCTTTTGCTTTTACCCAACCATTTTCAACGTATGCTTGAATTGGGTCGGTATTGAAATCGTGCTGTACATCGCTATTCTTCTCGCAAACCATATCGACATGGCTTTGAAGTACAACAGCTGGGGCTTTTTCGTACCCCTTGGTGGCCGGTTTCGAAATTATAACATTGCCTGCTTCATCGCAGCGGGTTTCGAGGTTGTGCTTCTTGCCGAACTCGAGTAAATAGGCAATGATTTTTTCTTCCCTTTTTGAAGGACGAGGTATGGTAAGAATTTCTTCAAAATATTTCCAAACCTCAGTAGGTTTAAGGCTTTTAATATGCATTTTCATTTTTTTAACTTGGTAAACTTAGCTCATTACGCTGAAAGTGCATCATTTTATACTAATTAATTCGAGTTGTTTTACGACATATTTGAAGTAGAATGTATTGAATTACAGCCCCGGCGTTTTAAATGTGGTTTTTTATGGTTTTTATTCTTTTAAGTAATATTTTTGCGTAGATTTTTAAAAACTATATAGAAAAACCTTATAAAAACCATGATTGAGCAAGAAGCGCTTATTGGCCTGCTCGATGTAGCCATTAATGCATCGGTTAGGGCCGGTAAACTGATAATGGATGTGTATAACTCCGAAGATTTTCAAGTAAACCTAAAGTCCGATTCCACTCCTTTAACTCTGGCCGACAGGAAGGCTCATCAGGAAATTAAGGATGCTCTAATTAAAACCCGTATTCCTGTTTTAAGCGAGGAGGGCCGAAGCATACTGTATGAGGAACGTAAAGATTGGGAGTTCTTTTGGATGGTCGATCCTTTGGATGGCACCAAAGAATTTATTAAAAGGAATGGTGAGTTTACCGTTAATATTGCTCTCATATGTAATGGTTACCCCGATTTAGGTGTTGTTTATGTACCGGTACACGGAGTTCTGTATTTAGCATTGAAAAATTTTGGTGCATTCAAGGTATCCAATATTGTACCTTGCACAGATTGCAATTTTAATACATTTGACCTTTGCAGTATGGGTCAAAAATTACCATTGCAGCCAAAACCCGAAAGGTATACTGTAGTTTCGAGCCGTTCGCACCCATCGGCTGAAACCCAGGAGTATATCGATAATTTACGGGAAAAATATGGAGATATTGATGTAATACCCAGGGGTTCATCCGTGAAAATTTGCATGGTAGCCGAGGGGAATGCAAATATTTACCCCCGTTTTGGAAAAACTACCGAGTGGGATACTGCAGCGGGTCAGGCTGTAGCCGAAATTTCTGGATGCAGAGTGCTGGCAACAGATACCTGTAAGCGAATGATTTACAATAAGGAAGACCTCGCAAATCCCTGGTTCATTGTTGAACGGGTGGATTAATTGCCCTATGAAAGGCAAATAAATACCAGAAATTACTAATTTTTCTTTCTAATAATTATTGCAAAGGCAGTTAGCATAAGCATAACGCAAAGCGACCAGCAAAGCCCTCTGAGATTTTCCCAGCGCGCCCTAAACCCATTCAATTGCTTAGCAAGCATGTTTCCCTCGAAGTACTTTGGTTCGGGAAAATCGTTGTAGTGCCATTTGCCAATTATGTTGCCGTTGTAAAGAAGCATTAAGCCCGGATTTGCCCTGATTACAGTTTTTATCATTACTTCATCGGCGGTTAGAATAGGGTAGGCAGCGCCAGTACGACTAATAAACTTGTCTATTTCATCGTGGTTTGAGGCTGTAACCAATGCAAATCCAAAGCCCTGCTCCTTGGCTTTAAAAAAGAGAGGGTTCAAATCTTCAGTTGCGTTAGCATTTGCTTTATCTATTGGGTGCGAAAAAACCAAGAGGAAGTAACCATTGTAAAAGATTATACTGTCGGTAACAACTATGTCAATACTGTTCGACAGGTTAAAGTCCTTAATGGGAGGACGAAAACCTTCTTTAATAAGAACAGATTTGCTATCAACAAACTTCCATGTTGAATCTTGCCATGGGAAGTTATGCTCATTAAACTCCTTAACTACCCCATCCTTTTCGTAGTAGAGGGTAGTTTGGTACTCGTCAGCAGGGGCTCCCGCCGGGGTGCTCATGGCTTCAGGAATGTTGGTGCCAATGCAGTATGGCCTGAAGTCCATCATGGGTAAATGGTTGTAACCGTGGTACGAAGGTAGTAAGGCAACAATAAGAAGAAAAAATGCTATTAGATGCTCACCCATCCTGGTTGTGGCTGCAGTAAAGTTTTTCCTTTGTGAAAGCAGAAGCCATGAAGCAAGGAATAGCGGAATATTTTTGAAAAAGGTTTCCCAATTCGAAAGTTTTATGGCATCGCCAAAGCAACCACAGTCGGTTACTGGGTTAAGTAAAGCAATAACAAAAGTTAGCGGTGTAAAAACCGACATGAATAGGAATGCACCCCATGTAGCGGTATGCTTTTTAACTCCAAATAGAAGGAGCAAGCCAATTAAGAGTTCGGCAGCACAAAGTGCTACTGAAAACCAAAGTGCAAAGGGTTCGAAAAATTTCAGATTGAATGCTGTAAAGTAGTCGTTAAGCTTGTAGGTAAAGCCCAGAGGGTCGATTCCTTTAACAAATCCCGAAAATATGAAAAGGAATGCCAGTAAGTAGCGCGAAAGGATGGTTAGGGCTCTGGTAATCATATCGTTTAATTAAATGTTAGTATGCTTTTTTAAAGAATCGAGAACTCGTTCAAAAATATTTTGTGCTTCATCCATCTCTCCCTTTGCATTGCTGCAAGGCACAACAACAAAACTGGAGTCGAGGCTCTGCTGTTTAAGGTAAACTTCTCGAACCTTTTCCTGAAAAAGCAAACTTGCTTCGTGAATATCTTGTTGTCCCTGTAAGTAGGTTCGGTCGCTCCCTTCGCGATGCTTAGTTAGTTTAGCAACTGTAAACTGAAAAGGAACATCTAAGAAAATGCTGACATTGGGTTTGGGTATTCCAAAGTAGTTGAACTCCAGGTCGAATATCCAGTTTCTCAACTTTAATTTTTCAGTTTCGCTATTCAACTTTGCGCACTGAAAGGCTATGTTTGAGTATACGTAACGATCGAGTATTACCGTTTTCCCTTGGTTTAACCAGCTATTTAGAATACTAGCTGCATCTTTTCTGTCGCCTGCATACAGCAAAGCTACAACGTAAGGATCGACCGACGAAAGATCGCCAAGTTCGCCGCGCAAGAAACGGGCTATGAGTTCGCCAAAAAAGGGGGAATCGGTTCGGGGAAAATGCAGCGATTCGTATAGGATGCCTTTTTGGGCCAAGTACGTGCCTAACTTCTCAATTTGTGTCGATTTGCCGGCTCCATCGAGCCCCTCAATAACAATAAATGACATGAAGCATGAATGTATTTTGTACAACTTTCAAAAATATTGAAAAAAATCGATAATTTCATGCTGTTTCGAGTTCAGCTAATTCTTCGTGTTTTTTTCTATTCAATTGTTTACTAATTTTAGCACTCAATTGTAAAGTCAAATTGAATGAATGATACTGCTTCGCATTTCAGCATAAAGCAAACAATTAATAGTAATGGGCAACTGATTGACCTTGCCAAGCCCGTTGCCATGGGAATTGTTAATGTTACCCCCGATTCGTTTTACGGTCAAAGCCGTTTTACTATGCGCTACCGCATTGCCCGAAGGGCAAAGCAAATTGTAGCCGAGGGCGGAGCAATTATCGATATTGGAGCTTGTTCAACCCGCCCCGGTGCAAAATTGGTCGACGAGAAGGAGGAGTTGAAAAGGTTAGACAGGGCATTGTCTGTGGTTCGAAAAGCGGTTCCGAATGCCATCATTTCTGTCGATACCTTCAGGGCATCAGTTGCCAAA
The DNA here is from genome assembly GCA_037442025.1 of Bacteroidales bacterium. Taxonomy (GTDB): domain Bacteria; phylum Bacteroidota; class Bacteroidia; order Bacteroidales; family Tenuifilaceae; genus UBA2287. Next base: position 98,175 of record JBBIRB010000003.1, read on the forward strand.
CGAATGGTTGAGCATTTTGGGGCAAACATTATTAACGACATTTCGGCCGGAGAAATGGATGCGGATATGTTTGCTACCATAGCCAAGTTGAATGTGCCCTATATGCTAATGCACATGCAAGGTACCCCAGCTAGCATGCAAGCGAATCCCCAATATACCGATGTGGTGAGAGACCTCTTTTCCTTCTTCAATAAAAAGGTAGAAGCGCTCAAACTGCTTGGTGTTAACGATGTTCTTATCGACCCGGGATTCGGATTTGGTAAAACGCTTGCACATAACTACGCACTTCTTGCCCATTTAGGCTCTTTTCGAATGCTTGGATTGCCCCTGATTGCTGGTTTATCGCGCAAGTCGTTAATTTATAAACCACTTGGCATTACTCCAGGTAACGCGCTCAATGGTACCACAGTGCTAAATACCATGGCTCTGCTGGGGGGTGCCAATATTCTTCGCGTTCACGATGTTAAACAAGCTGTTGAGACCATTGAACTTTTTTCGTTGGCCAAATTGAAATAAAGGATTAATACTATGCTGGCAAGTTCTGTTCAGGCCTTTATAAATGTTCGGGTACTCGATATTGTCGATATTGTGCTGGTTGCCCTGTTGCTCTACCAGATTTATATGCTTATCAGGGGAACTGTAGCTATCAATATTTTCATGGGTATATTTGTTCTTTATGTCATTTGGTTGGTTGTTCGGGCGCTTAATATGGAGCTGCTTAGCAATATCCTTGGGCAAATCATTGGGGTTGGAGTTATTGCAATTATCATTGTTTTTCAGCAGGAAATTAGGCGTTTTCTTCTTCTCATTGGTACTCGCTATCTATCGCACCGGCGATTTTCAATCGAAAATCTTTTTTTCCCTAAGCAGAAAAGGGTTGAGGCTCCCATAAATATCGATGCTGTGGTACGTGCTGCCCGGCATATGTCCGACTCCAAAACGGGAGCTCTCATTGTTATTGCCCGCAAGTCGGACCTGCAGGTATACGCCGAAACGGGCGATGTGCTGAATGCCGAAACTTCGAGCCGACTGATAGAAAATATTTTTTTCAAAAATAGCCCGTTGCACGATGGCGCCATGATTTTAAAGAACGAAAAAATATATGCTGCCCGTTGCGTTTTGCCTGTTACCGAAAAAACCAATTTGCCCGCTTCGTTTGGGTTACGCCATAGGGCAGCAGTTGGAATTTCTGAACTTACCGACGCGGTTGTTGTTTTAGTTTCTGAAGAAACTGGGAAAATAGCCTTTGTAATGGGTGGCGAAATAAAAAGTGGTATTTCGGCCATAGAACTTCGTAGCCTATTGGAAAAGGCCCTTTCTGAAGAAATTTAATTCAGTTCCAATGAAAAACGCATTAATTGTAGGTACTGGCCTTGGTGGTTTAACAACGGCCATTCGCCTAGCCTCATCGGGGTATAAAGTGCAGATGGTTGAAAAGCAGCCACAGGCTGGCGGTAGGCTTAACCAATTGAAAAGGGATGGGTTCACATGGGACATGGCCCCCACATTCTTTTCAATGAGCTACGAGTTCGACGAATTTGCCCGTTCCTGTGGTATTGAGTTACCATTCAGGTTTTTTCCTCTCGATCCGCTATATACAGTTAATTTTTCGGGAAATAAACGAAAATTCGTAATTCATAAGGATTTAAACAGGTTGGCAGCCGAATTTGCCGACCTTGAGCCCGATTTTGCTCTTCGCATGGAGAATTACCTAAAAAAAACGGGCAAACTTTTTCACGACACTGAAAATCAAATAATTCGAAAGAACTTTAATTCGCTGCTACAATTTGCCTCGTCGCTAGCTAGTGTGCCCATGGGGCATGCACCCCTAATGCTGCATAGCATGTGGAGCGAGTTGAATAAGTACTTCACCTCGTATGAGGCGAAGGTGATTTTCTCGCTGGTTGCATTCTTTCTGGGAGCAACCCCATTCGATACTCCTGCAGTGTACTCTATGCTAACATATACCGAGTTGGTACACGACGGTTACCACAATGTGGAGGGTGGAATGTATAAAATAGTTGAGGGTTTGCTCGAAATTGCACATCAAAAGGGCATTCAAATTCAGTACAATACCGAAATTGTTAGGGCACAATATACCGAAAAGGAATTGACAGCCCTTTTCGATGGGAGCGGGCACGAATGGAAAGCCGATTTGTTTGTTGTAAATGCCGATGCTGCCTGGTTTCGAGGAAAATTTCTGAACCGCAAAGCCTATTCTGAAAAGAAACTCGACGAGCTAAAGTGGACTCTGGCACCCTTCACCATGTATTTGGGTGTGAAAGGGAAAATTGAGGGTTTAGAGGTACACAACTACTTTCTGGGTACAAATTTCGAGGAGTACAGTTCCAAAATATTTAAAAACAGCATTAGCCTCGAAAAGCCCTATTACTACGTTAATGTGCCAAGTAAAGCCAGTTTAACCAGCGCACCCGAGGGTTGCGAGGCAATTTTTGTGCTTTGCCCCGTACCCGATTTACGTTACAAACCCGATTGGAGCGATTCTGAAATCCTGGCAAACAATATAATTACCGATCTTTCGGAACGCATAGGTTTCGATATTAATGCCAACCTTGTTAGCAAAACAGTTCTAAACCCAATTCAGTGGCAAAGCATGTTCAACCTATGGAGGGGCAGCGGGCTGGGGTTGGCTCACGACCTCAACCAGATTGGCTATTTCCGTCCTCACAATACCGATGAAAAGTTGAAAAACCTCTTTTATGTGGGGTCGAGTACCGTTCCCGGAACTGGGTTGCCCATGGCTGTTATTAGTTCGAGGTTAACTACAGAGCAAATTCTGAAACGATATGGATCTGTATAATAATACCTGTTTGGAGTGTAGCGAAATTTTTACTCGCCGCTACTCCACATCGTTTTATAAGGGCATTCAGGTGCTTCATCCTTCGTTGCGAAAACCTATTCACGGAATTTATGGTTTTGTTCGTTTAGCCGATGAGATTGTTGACACATTTCATCAGTTCCCCAAAAGGGAATTGTTAGCCGATTTTCGAGAGCAAGTCTATAGGGCAATCGATGGTAAACTCTCAACCAACCCCATTCTGCATAGTTTTCAATTGGTAGTTAACGAATTTTCAATTCAACGTTCGCTAATCGATGCATTTCTGCTAAGCATGGAAATGGACCTCGATAAAACTAACTATTCAGTAGAAGAGTACAAGCAGTATATTTACGGCAGTGCCGAAGTGGTTGGCCTTATGTGTCTTAAGGTTTTTTGCAGGGGCAACGAAGCGCACTACAACCAACTTACGCCGTCTGCCCGCAGATTGGGCGAAGCTTTTCAGAAAGTGAATTTTTTACGCGATATGCGCGACGATTACATGGGTAAAGGCCGCGTTTATTTTCCTTCGGTCGATTTTAGCAACTTTACAGAGGATCAGAAAAAACAGATTGAAACCAATATTGAAACCGATTTCAACGCAGCCCTTGAAGGTATATACCATTTACCCCGAGAGGCCAAACCAGGTGTTTTGCTTGCCTATATGTATTTTCGCGAACTGCTTAACCAAATAAAAAGGGTTAAAGCAAGCGAGGTGACTAAACGTCGAATTCGGGTACCCGATCTGGTAAAACTTTACTTGCTTACTAAAGTAAAACTGATGATAGCTTTTAAAGTTATATAGACGGCTAAATCACCTATAAACAAACCTTATTTTATGTTATATGATCGATTTTAATCTTGCCCAAATAAAAAGTATTGCCATCCATAGGGTTGGGAGCCTAGCCCGTGAGGGTGAATTGCAACTTTCGAAAAATGTAGTTCAAATTGCCGACGAGTCGTTATTGCAGCTTCTCAAATCGTTTTTTCTGTATCCCTTTAAACAACCTGTTTTCTATAGTTTTCAACACAATGTTGAATTGAACCAGAATGTTGTTTTCAATTCAGTTTCAAAACTTTTCGAAAGTTCTAAGCAGCTGTACGAGCAATCGGTTCGAATTGCAGAGCATTTGTATCAATCGAGTACGCATCCAAATATCAAATACGGCGAACTATACGTGGTGCTTTTCGAAGGCTGCGTGATCGATGGTGAAGTTGCCGATGCTGTTGGCATTTTTAAATCGGAAAGCAAGGATGCTTTTATTAGGGTTTTTGAAGCTACCGATGGGGTTGGTGTTGAACAGCAAAAGGGGGTTAGCATCAATAAGCTCGACAAAGGTTGCCTTGTATTCAATACCGAGAAGGAATTTGGATTTAAACTTATGGTAACCGATAAAACCAATGCTAACGATGAAGCTCGATTCTGGCGCGAAAGTTTCTTAAACGCTATCCCTCGGCAGGACGATTTTTATCAAACTCAGGAGTATTTGAATGTATGTAAGGGTTTTGTTCGACAGGTGTATAATCCCGAAAATAGGGTTGAGAAGGCCGATCAGGTTGAGCTTCTGAATAAAACTCGCGATTTTTTTGCCCAAAAAGATAGTTTCGATGTGGTTGAATTCGAACGTGAAGTTATTGGGCAGCCCCAAGTTATTGAAGCATTTCGCGATTATAAGGATGCCTACCAGAGTGAAATGGGTTGTAATCTTAAGGATTCATTTTCTATTTCAGTTGATGCTGCCAAACAGGCCAAAAAGTTTCTGAAGAGTGTAATCAAACTCGATAAAAACTTTCATCTGTATATTCATGGAGCACGCGACTGGGTTGAACGCGGTTACGATGAAGAAAAGAGAATGAATTACTATAAACTATTTTACAATAACGAAGCGTAGGAATTTAAATGTTAAATGTTAAATGATGAATTATTAATGGTTGAGGTTGATTGTATGACCGACATCTGACCCTTCGACCTTTCGACCCTTCGACCCTTCGACCCTTCGAGAACCTCAGGGCTCAGGGCAAGTAACCGACCCTTCGAGAGCCTCAGGGCAAGTAACTGACCCTTCGAGAGCCTCAGGGCAAGCAACTGACAACTGACAACCGATAACCCAATAACCCAATGTCCACCCAAAAAGCAGCTATAATTGGAGCCGGAGTAGGCGGTTTGGCAATAGCCATAAGGCTTGCAGCCAAAGGTTATCGTGTTTCGGTGTTTGAACAGCAGGGTAAGGCAGGAGGGAAACTTAACGAGCTGAATGTTAATGGATTTCGATTCGACACGGGGCCTTCGCTTTTTACGCTTCCCGAACTGGTTGACGAAATACTTGCCATTGGGGGCGAAATTCCGTCGAATGTTCTTCCGTACAAAAAACTCGATGTAATAACAAAGTACTTTTTTCCCGATGGGAAAGTTTTAAATGCCTTTGCCGATCCCGAACGTTTTGCAAACGAAGTGCTAAGTGTGCTTAACGAACCTAAGGAGAATATCGATCGGTATTTTTTGGAGTGCCGAGAACTTTACCGATTAACTGCAAACCTTTTTATTTACAACGAATTTCCAACATGGAATGGTTTTAAATCGGCCGAGGCACGCGAAATAGGCAAGAACCTTGGAAAACTCAAGGCATTCAGTTCAATGCACTTGGTTAATAAGCGTAGCTTTTCAAATGCTAATACCATTCAGCTTTTCGATCGCTTTGCAACGTACAATGGTTCAAATCCATACAAAGCTCCGGGGACGCTAACTATAATTCCCCATTTAGAGCATAATGTTGGTGCCTTTTTCCCCGACCGGGGAATGTACTCCATAGCCTCGTCGCTTGAGACTTTGGCACGTAAAATGGGAGTTACTTTTCACCTGAATACTCCTGTTCAGGAAATTGTTGTGCAAAATAGAAAGGCAGTGGGAGTTAAAGCCAATGGCCAGTCGGAAGCATTCGATTTGATTGTGAACGATACCGACATTTTTACAGCATACCCAAAGCTTCTTCCAATGCAAAAGTTAAGCTGGATTTATAAACGCCAGGAGCCCTCGTCGTCGGCGCTCATATTTTACTGGGGAGTAAAAGGAACCTACCCGCAGCTCGACCTTCATAATATACTTTTTAGCGGAGCATATAAGTCGGAATTTCATGCCTTGGGCAAAGGAACCATTCTGAACGACCCAACAGTTTACCTATTCATAAGTTCCAAGCAGGTTGCCAACGATGCCCCCAGTAGTCACGAAAACTGGTTTGTAATGGTTAATGCTCCATACAATCGCCAACAGGATTGGTGTACTTTGGTAGCAGAAACCCGCGGGGCAATTATTCGAAAAATTAAAACCGTGCTAAATATCGACATCGAAAGCCAAATTGTAAATGAGAATGTACTAACTCCGCCACAAATTGAGCAGCTAACTGGCTCGTACCGTGGGTCGTTGTATGGCATTAGCTCAAACAGCCCAATGGCTGCATTTAGTCGTCACCCAAATCGCCTATCGAAAATAAAAGGGTTATACTTTGCTGGTGGGAGCGTGCATCCAGGGGGTGGAATTCCGCTTTGCCTTGCTTCGGCAAAAATTATCGACAGTTTTATACCCACTTTAAACCGTATTTAGTCAATGATAATTTCTTCTAAAACAGCTAAAATAATACTTGTTTCAGGCTACGTTGTAGGCGTAATTGGACTGCTTTTTAAGCAGAATGAGCCCGTTTACTTCCAGCTTACCTGGGTTTTTACATTATTAACATTGGCAATTCTGCTTGCATTTCACAAACCATTTACTGTAAAATTCTTTGTTGCCTTGCTTCTTGTTGGTATTGCTGGTTTTACAATTGAAGCAGTTGGTACTAACACCGGACTTATTTTTGGAAAGTATTCGTATGGCAAGTCGTTAGGAATTAAAGTATTCGAAACTCCCTTAACAATGATTGTAAACTGGATGCTCACCGTTTACCTAGCTGTTATGTTTGTTGGTAAAAGGGTAAAACCATTATGGTTATTCGTAATTTTAGCATCTTTAGTAATGGTTGGGTACGACATTGTTCTCGAACCCGTTGCCATTAGGCTCGATATGTGGAGCTGGAATGAGGGAGTTCCACCTTTGCAAAACTATATAGGTTGGTTCGTTGTTTCGTTGCCATTTGTTGCTTTTTTACGTCCATTTACCCATCACGCATCCAACCCTTTAGCCGGAATCGTTCTTTTCCTACAAATCGCATTCTTTTGCATTTTAAACCTACTAATGGTATTAGGTTTTATGTAGTTTTGCTCCAATTATTTTTTCTATTTCTTATATGAATTACCAAGAAACGCTTAACTATCTTTTTTCGCAGTTGCCAATGTACCAGCGTATTGGAAAGGCTGCTTACAAGGCTAATCTCGACAATACCCTTGCCCTCGATGAGCACTTTGGGCATCCACATAAAAAGTTTAAAACCATTCACGTTGCTGGTACCAACGGAAAGGGCAGCACGTCGCATATGCTAGCTTCGGTGCTAATGGAGGCAGGCTATAAAGTTGGCCTTTACACCTCGCCTCATTTAAAGGATTTTAGGGAACGAATTCGGGTTAATGGCGAAATGATTTCGGAGGAGTACGTTGTTCAATTTGTTGAAAATAACCGTAAAGTTTTTGAGCAAATAAAGCCTTCATTCTTCGAAATGACTGTTGCTCTTGCATTTGCCTATTTTGCCGAGCAACAAGTAGATATTGCCGTTGTAGAGGTTGGCTTAGGTGGCCGGCTAGACTCAACCAATATTATAGCCCCCGAGTTGTCCATTATTACCAATATTGGGTGGGATCATATGGATCTGCTGGGCAACACCCTCGAAAGAATTGCCCTCGAAAAGGCAGGAATAATAAAGTACAAAACGCCCGTAGTTATTAGTCAGTACCAGCCCGAAATTGAAAACGTTTTTCTACTGAAAGCATCAGAATTTTCGGCTCCTATTACTTTCTCCGAAAAGGTTTTGTCGGTCAAATCTCAAAAGCTTATTTCGCCAAATATTCATGAAATTGAAATTGAGAATTGCTCATCAAAAAAGAGCCAAAAATACCAAACCGATTTGGCAGGAATTTACCAGTCGCATAACCTTATTGGTGTTCTAATCGCAATTGAAAAGCTTACAGAAAGTGGATTTTGTATTGAGCAAAAAGCTCTAACAAATGGGCTTTTAAAGGTGAAGCAGAATACTGGATTGTTGGGGCGTTGGCAAACCCTCTCCGAGAACCCACTGGTTATAGCCGATACGGGACATAATATCGATGGAATTAAGCAGGTTGTAAAGCAAATTGCGTTAACGCCACATAACCATTTACATTTTGTATTAGGAATGGTTGGCGATAAGGATATCGCAGGGGTTATTGGCCTTTTGCCCAAATGCGCTACCTACTACTTTACAAAAGCTTCCATTCCTCGGGCACTCGATGAGAATATTTTAGCTGAAAAAGCCAAAGGGTTCAACTTAATAGGAAATACCTACCCAACCGTAAAAGAAGCCATAGCCAATGCTCAAAAAAATGCCAAAGTAAACGATCTGATTTTTATTGGTGGCAGCACGTTTACTGTGGCCGATGCACTTCAATAATTGTTTTAATAACAAAAGCCTTGAATAATCAAGGCTTTTGTTGTGTGGGAATTGCTGGGTTCGAACCAGCGACCCCCTGCTTGTAAGGCAGGTGCTCTGAACCAGCTGAGCTAAACTCCCATTCTTTTGTAATGTCATTTCCCTTTAGAAATGCGATGCAAAATTAGTTTATTTTTTCAAAACAACAAATATTCAAATGGATTTTTTTGTTTTTTACATTTCAACTACCAATATGCTGTAATAAGTTCGATTGGCTAATCACTTGCTCACCGCTACCGCACGACTCCTGTCGTGTGGTAACGAAGAAAGAAAAGAGCAATACTAAACCCAGCCATTTTGCTGGGTTTAGTTGTTGCTGCCACACAGCTACCGCACGATTGGCTGCGCCGGGCTCGCAAATAACGCTCGGTTGTATCGTATGGTAACGAAGAAAAGAGAATATTCAGTTAATTGGTTAAAGCCACACGGGAGGACTCGTGCGGCAGCAATGGTGTTTTGCCCTAAACGAAACTTACGCACAAGCATGCTCCTCCAACCTTTCCTTTTACATTTAACATTCAGCGTTTTACATTTTTCATTTACCCAATAGGGCGCAGCCCCCAAAGCGCGCAGGCCCAAAAATCGGGCGAGGGTGCGCAAGCCAGCGGAAAGGAGCTTCCGATTTTCTTGATTTTTTTGTTTCTTTTTGTATCAAGACAAAAAGAAAAGGGAGAATTCACTACCTTAGCACCACGTTCTTTGAAAAACTCGCCACGCCTCCGCCAACCGCCTGAACTACAACGGCAAGGAGCTGCAGGACTTCAGCATCGGTGGGCGGCCCTTCGACTGGTACGACTACGGCGCCAGGTTCTATGACCCACAGATTGCACGTTGGACAACCCCAGACCCATTAGTTGAAGATGATGATTCTTGGTCTCCTTATAATTATGTTCGAAATAATCCAATTTCACACAATGACCCCGATGGAAGGTTTTGGAATTATGTTGGAGGTGCATTACTTGGAGCTGGTGTGGATTACGTTGGTCAAGTAGCAGCCAATTTAGCAACAGGTAGTGACTTGTCGGACGCATTAACTGATGTAAATGTTGGTTCAATACTCATTTCAGCTGGAGAAGGAGCTCTTACAAGAGGAGCAAGTGTTTTCTCAAGTGCTGCTAAAACAGGAGTTAAAATGACTGCTAAAGTAGTTGCAAAAGAAGCTGTAAAAGAAGGGCTTAAAGAGGGTGCAGGTAAAGTTATAGATAATGCAATTAAAGGAAAAGATTTGACCGAGGGTGTTGTGCAAGAAGCCACTGTAGGAGCTGTCGCAAAAACGGTTAGTGTAAAGAATACTAATTATAGTGATAAACAAAAAGTTGTTAATCGCATGGAGAGTAAAGCTAATCCTACTCATCGTCAGCAAAATATTGCTAAAACTAACAAAAGTCAGATAAAAGCTACACAAGCAAGTAATACAGCTAAAACCACAACTAATACTACTGTAAAAAATACTGCTAATAATGTGGTTAACAAAGTCAAGGAAGATGAAAAGAAATAATTTAAAAGAAAGGATTTTTACTGTAGTTGCTGGCTTATTTATTATTTCATTATCACTCTATTTTTACGAGATTACAAAAAGCAAACAGGCTGTTTTAGAAACAGGGAATGAAGCTAAAGTCCGAGTAACAAAAATATCACATGGGAAAGGAACTATTAAATCAATCCATGTAGAATTTAATGATAAAGAATACAAAGCAGGTGAAGCTTTCGGTACTTATAATGATGTTTCCATTGGCGATTCAATTAGTATTCTATATAAGCCAGGAATTGAATATGTTGTTTTAAAAGGGAAGAAAACATATTTAAACACTATCATTTTTGAGTATATCATTATTGCATTAGGAGGACTTTTTGTTTTATTAGGTGTTTTTTATAAAGGTAAAGAGAGTAAGGCTAATAAAAATACCATTATAGGACCAATCATTGAAGGTAAAAACGACACCGTAGAACCTGAAGAAATTAAAAAGCAAATAGTATTAGCGTATAGAAAAGATAAACAAAAGGTTACAAGAATTATTGAAGAATTACTAATTGCTAAAGATAGCCGGGTAGAATCTGTATTTGATGCTTTGTTCGAAAACCATTGTTTTAGTAGCCATGAATTTATAACTTCATTTAGAAAAGTATTACAGTTATATTTAAAAAAGCAAGAACAGATATATTTAGATGTTATAAAAGTTTTTGTTACATCTGAACAGGTTGAAAATAAAGAAAATCATAACAAGGTTAAAAATTTAATTGAAAGTAGTTCAGAGCTAAGCCCCAAGGTAAAAAGCGAGTTACTTTTATTACTC
>JBBIRB010000004.1:0-80461 GCA_037442025.1 Bacteroidales bacterium
AATTTCCTAAAAATCAGATTAATTGACTAAAATCCGGGAACTCGCTACGCTCAAATAGCCCGGATTTCTTAACGTCCATTAATCTGATTTTCTTTATGGAAATTCTCTGAGGCGGAATGCGACCCCCCAATAAGCAGAAAACTACCGATTTCCTTAAATACAAACTCATTCACGTAAATTCAAAAAATTTAATCGGACACTAATGGTTCAAATTATATCAGAATGTGACTCACAAAAAATCCTTAACAATATATTTTTTTAACAGACTCCTTCGGGGTTGTGAGACTAAACCTTTGGTTATTTTAGCGGAATTAATTATGGTAAAAACTAAATCGTTAAAAAACTTGTTTTTTCAATTCTTCTGTTGTCCTCCTTTACCAATTCTTGGGCAGCCAAGGTCTCTGGGGTAATAATCCTTCCTAACGATACTCTCAACGTAACGCTACACATTCATGTTTATTTTCTAAGAGAAAAAAATTTGTAACCCCTCAGGTCGATGGCCGATGTTGTAATTACATTGTGCGGAGCAAGCGCCCCACTTTCGTAGCTTCGCGAGCAGGCCAGTTTATTTCCCGTTTGCCCATCGGTACGTAAAAATCAGTTTTTTCCATCCCCTTCATGGTCAATAATTCTCCATCCAGAGGGAGGTACCGTTGAGGTTTGGAAATTCTGCCGAAGAAGTATATTGGTGTTGGCAATGGCATTAGCCAACCAAAGGGATGCCGAAAGTGCAAGTAAAATTCTTTTCATCATGGTTAATTATTGGTAGTAACAATTATATTACTCAAAAAACCTATTCAGCCCTTAATTTTACCTGTTAAAAAAGATGGGACTGAATCCAATTTTGCAATGTGCATAAATAGTGTCATTTTTGCATCAGTTCAAAACATTAAATCCATGAGCAAACCAACACTTGTTATCCTTGCTGCGGGCATGGGTAGCCGTTATGGAGGGTTAAAGCAGGTCGATGGCCTAGGCCCAAACGGCGAAACAATAATGCACTATTCGGTTTACGATGCGCTTCGGGCAGGCTTTGGTAAAATTGTTTTTGTAATTAGAAAGAGCATAGAAAGCGAATTTATTTCCCTTTTTGTAAATACATTCAAGGGCACAGTGCCATACGAAATAGTATATCAGGAAATTGACATGCTACCCAAGGGTATTGCATGCCCTCCCGAAAGGGTGAAACCCTGGGGAACTGCTCATGCCATTTGGGTTTGCCAAAATGCTGTACAAGAACCCTTTGCGGTAATCAATGCCGACGATTTTTACGACCAAAATGCATTCGAAGTGCTAAGCAATGCATTAACCCAACCTGGTTTGAAAAACGGAACCTACTTTATGGTTGGCTATAGGTTGGCAAATACCCTAAGCGAAGAGGGTTATGTTTCGCGTGGGGTTTGTACCGTCGACCAGAATTCGATGCTTGTTGACGTGGTTGAGCGAACCCAAATTCAACGCTCAAACCATAGCATTGTTTTTAAAGAACAAAACGGTGATATGATTGAGTTAAACTCGGAGTCGCTTGTTTCTATGAATTGCTGGGGCTTTACTCCCGACTTATTTAACCATATCGATTCCATGCTCAACGAGTTCTTAGGTGGCTCGCTCGCCGATCCCAAAGCGGAGTTCTATATTCCAACAGTAGTAAATAAGTTAATTAAAGGTTCAAATGCAACCTGTAAGGTGCTTCCTTCAACAGCCCAATGGTTTGGGGTAACTTATCCTGGCGATAAGCCAATGGTTGTTGAGCGACTGCACAAATTGGTAAATAGCGGAAAGTACCCTTCGCCCCTTTTTTAACATCAGAAATATGCTTAAGGTAGTTGCCATAATGGCTGTTGGAATTTTCATTGGTTTTCTTTTACGAAACAAAACACGTGTTGTAAAACTGAACGATAGGTTAACTTTGTGGGCAATTTATTTGCTCCTATTCCTTCTGGGTCTGTCAACTGGTGCGAACAAGGCAGTTATTGGCAATTTACATAATCTTGGCGTCGAATCGCTAATTATTGCCGCTGGTGGAGTGCTGGGTAGTGTTGTAATGGCAACTTTAGTGTATCGGTTCTGGTTTAAATCGAAAGTTGGAAAGCACCATGAGGAGTAGTTTAATAATTCTTGCCTTCTTTGCCCTTGGGCTTGCTCTTGGAATATCTAACTGGTTTCCCGGCAGCTGGGTTAGCGCAAATGCTGGCGAATATGCTCTTTACTTCCTTATGCTCATTGTTGGAGTTGGAATTGGCGCCGACCCAAATTCTTTGGTCGCATTAAAGGCTCTTAATTTTCGAATACTATTGGTGCCCATATCCACTATTGTGGGTACTACCATGGGCGTTGCATTGTTTTGGCTTGTATTTAGTACTCATACTTTTTCCGATACCATTGCCGTTGGTTATGGCTTTGGCTACTATAGCTTGTCGAGCATTTTCATATCGCAAGCCCGAGGCGAAACGTTAGGTGTAATCGCACTGCTTGCCAATATTATTCGCGAAATTATTACACTGCTGCTTGCACCCATGTTTGCACTCTATTTTGGGAAATTGGCCCCCATTGCAGCCGGTGGGGCAACTAGCATGGACACTACTCTGCCTATAATAACCAAAGCATCTGGAAAGGAGTATGCTATTGTTTCCCTTTTTCACGGAATAGTTCTCACAGTCCTCGTTCCTTTTCTAGTTACATTAGTTTTAAACTTTTTTTAAATTTTATTTGAATATAACAATTGTTTGGAGTGGGTTTTAGTTTCTAGAAAAAATCTATTCCAACCTGAAAATGTTGAACCCATTAACATTTTTGTTAATTTTGGGAACATAAAATCACTTCATATGCCAAGGTTCAAACGAGTACTTTTAAAACTTAGTGGCGAGGCCCTAATGGGAAACGATAGTTATGGTATTAACACATCGGTATTAAATTCATATGCTAAGCAAATTTGGGAGGCAGCGCAAACGGGAGTGGAGATTGGGATAGTAATAGGAGGGGGAAATATTTTTCGTGGACTTAGTGGCGTGTCAAAAGGGCTCGACAGGGTAAAAGGCGACCAAATGGGAATGCTGGCAACCGTTATAAACTCTTTGGCAATTCAAAGCGCCATTGAGAGCTCCGGAGGTAAGGCTCGAGTACTTACTGCCACTAAAATGGAACCAGTTGGCGAATTGTATACCAAACTAAAAGCCCTCGATCTATTTAAACAAGGCTATGTGGTTATTATTGCTGGTGGTACCGGAAATCCCTTTTTCACAACCGATACAGCTTCGGCATTAAGGGGTGTTGAAATTGAAGCGGAAGCCCTTTTAAAAGGAACTCGCGTTGATGGGGTTTATACTGCAGATCCCGAAAAGGATTCATCGGCAACAAAGTACCAAACCCTCACTTTTGCCGAAGCATACGAAAAGAAGCTTAAGGTAATGGACTTAACAGCGTTTACAATGTGCCAAGAGAACAACCTTCCCGTCATTGTTTTCGATATGAATACCCAGGGGAACCTTATACGGTTGATTTCAGGCGAAAATATAGGAACAATAGTAAAAAATTGAATACTTTAACTTGTTATTTGTAAAATCAAAAAAGCCATGAAGCAAAAAGAAGATGCAGACTTTGTAATTGATGTTGCAAAGGAAAGAATGGAGAAAGCCATTACACACCTCGACAATGAACTTCGCGTTATTCGTGCAGGTAAAGCAAATCCAGCCATGCTCTCGAGCATAATGGTCGACTATTATGGAACGCTTACTCCGCTCCAACAAGTGGCAAGCGTTGGCACACCCGATGCCCGCACCATTGGCGTGCAGCCATGGGAAAAGAATATGATTCCAATAATTGAAAAGGCCATTATGGCTGCAAACCTCGGGTTTAATCCCCAAAACAATGGGGAAACCATTCGTATTATGGTGCCACCCCTCACAGAAGAGCGCCGAAAGCAGCTTGTTAAGCAGGTTAAACAGGAGGGTGAAAATGCCAAAGTAAGCATTCGAAATGCCCGCCGCGAGGCCAATGAGGAGTTTAAGAAGCTCGAAAAAAATGGATTGGCTGAAGACCTTGCCAAGGATGCTGAGGCCAAGGTTCAGAAACTTACCGATAGCTACAATAAAAGGGTCGATGAGTTGCTTGCCAATAAGGAGCAGGAAATATTAACTGTATAGAATAGTTATCAATTACCCCACGTAAGTTCCCCAAAAAAAAACGTTGACGAAGCGATTCGTCAACGTTTTGCATAATAATTTAATTCTAGTAATTTCCTACAACATTTCCTCCGCTAATAATGGCTACGCTCGAACCGGCACCAAGTCGATTGGCACCAGCTTTTATTAGGGCAACTGCCGATTTAAAGTCCTTAATTCCCCCACTGGCTTTAACTCCCATTGATGGTCCTACTACCCTGCGCATAAGTTCAATGTCGGCTACAGTGGCTCCACCGCTTACAAATCCAGTGCTTGTTTTAACAAAATCAACTCCCACTTTTTTGCAAATTTCACAGGCTACTACTTTTTCTTGCTCGTTTAAAAGTGAAGTTTCGAGAATTACCTTAAGAATAGTTGTGCTGCGGCATGCCCTTTTTACTGATCTTATATCTTCCTCAACAAACTTTAAATCGCCCGATTTAAGCGCCCCTATACTTATTACCATGTCGAGTTCGTGAGCACCATTATCAATTGCGTTCCTTGCTTCGAATGCTTTACTACGAGTTTCCATTTCACCTAAAGGGAAACCTATTACAGAACAAACTTTTACATTTGTTCCCCTAAGTTTTTTTGCCACATACGAAACCCAGCCTGAATTTACACAAACCGAATAAAACTTGTACTGTATTGCTTCCTTGCAAAGTTGGTCGAATTGAGCCTCAACGGCTTCGGGTTTCAGTAAGGTGTGGTCTATAAAACGAGCCAGTTCTTGAGCTGTTATCCCGAAATCCGAGGAAGCCGATCCCGATTCTTTCTTTCCTGCGCCCTGCTCCTTAATGCGCGCCATTACCTCACGGGTAATTTTATCAACTAATTCATTGTGATCCATAATTGTATTTATTTTTTTTCAATTGACATCATTTTGTTTATTCTTGGCCAGTGCCTTCCTCCCTCAAAATCGGTTTCGAGCCAAAGTTTTGCCATGGCACAAATATCGGAAATTGAATGCTGATCGGTTCCCATGGTTAATACATTGGCATTATTATGTTGCCTGCTATTAACAATTGTTTTTGGACTCCAACACAAAGCAGCTCTCACTCCATTTACTTTGTTGCATGCCATTGATGATCCAATGCCTGCGGCATCGAGCATTATGCCGCGGTCGCATTCCCCGCTTACAACTTTTTTAGCCACTTGGTAGGCAAAATCAGGGTAATCAACTTTTGTTACGCTATCATTTGTTCCTACATCAACAATTTTGTAACCGCACACCTTGAGGTAAGTTTTTAAAGCTTCCTTTGTGTCGAACGCTCCGTGATCGGCTCCTATGGCTATTGTTTTAACTTGTTCCATTTTAGTTTACCTTCTGGCTCATTTTGTAATGTGGTCAACAATTCCAACAACAACGGCTTTTATTGTGTGGGTTTTAGGCTCCTTAATCGCAATTTTTGCCGAACCACCTTCGTCGAGAGTAATTACTGTGTCGCCAACTCCTGCCTGAACAGTATCAATAGCTAAAAACGATACTCCCTTTGCATTTCCATCAGGGTCGATTGGTTGAATAATTAATACTTTTCGCGAATCGTAACCAATGGCTTTCACTGTTGCTACTACGTTACCTATAACTTTTCCAAGTACCATGGCTAGTTTGCTAAGTTTATATTGTCAACAATTGCAACTATGGCTGCATCGCAAGGGTTCATTGTTGTTTCAAGAACCATGCTGGCCTCCTTGCTGGTTTCGTAGTAAATAACTTGCCCAACGCTCGACTGAATTGTGTCTACTGTAACAATAGGGTCGCCTACGTTTTTTAAATTCTCATCGAGGGGTTGAACCAGAAGCAACTTCAAGCCCTCAAAGGACTCCACTTTTACAGTACAAACGACTCTGCCTATTACTTTGCCAAGTTTCATCGCCGGCTATTTATATTATTCTAAAATGATCAACTAGAGTGCAACGTCGCTCGCGGGTAAACGTGCTGGCTTTTGTAACACCCTCGCCGGTTGGGCTGGCAATGGTAAACGAGGCAAACCCTGCGCCG
The DNA here is from genome assembly GCA_037442025.1 of Bacteroidales bacterium. GTDB lineage: Bacteria > Bacteroidota > Bacteroidia > Bacteroidales > Tenuifilaceae > UBA2287. The sequence continues at coordinate 6,163 of JBBIRB010000004.1, forward strand.
CCGTATCCTAGTCCAGCGTAACTTGGCCCATTTTTAATGAAAATGGAGCAGTTCATAACCTTTGCCATTTTACTTAACTTGTCAATATTTAACGAGTGCATAATGGCTGTATGGCGGAAACCGTGCTCAACCTCAACCGCTAGGTCAATCGCTACGTCAACATTTTTAACCCGTACTAAAGGCATTACAGGCATCAGTTGCTCAGTCCATATTAGAGGGTGGTCTTTATCAACCTCGCAGAGCAAAAGGCGAGTTGATGCAGGGACGGATAATCCAATGTCCCTGGCAATATAATCGGCATTTTTGCCTACATATTTTTTATTAGCGGCACCTTCGTGTCCAGGTTTCCCGGGGTCGCTAATTACCAGCGAAGTAATTTGCTTTATTTGATCGGCGTTTAGTTCGAATGCGCCGTTTTTCTTCATTTCCTCTTTAAGTTTATCGGCAACGGTTTCAACAACAATAATTTCCTTTTCGCAAATGCAAATAACATTGTTGTCAAAACTTGCCCCGTCAACAATGGCTTTAGCCGCTTTAGCAATATCGGCCGTTTCATCAACAACGACGGGCGGGTTGCCAGGACCGGCACCAATTACCTTCTTACCGCTATTCATTGCTGTTTTAACAACAGCAGGCCCCCCGGTAACTACCATAATGGCAATTTTTGGATGAGTCATAAGGGCCTTCGCCGAATCAATGGTGGGATTTTCAATACAGGTTACAACATTGGCAGGCCCACCCATTTCCATAATTGCCTTGTTGAGAAAATCGATTATATAGGCTGAAACATTCTTAGCTGAAGGGTGGGGGTTAAATACCACTGCATTACCAGCAGCCAGCATGCCAATAGCGTTGCTAATTATTGTAATTGTCGAATTTGTACTGGGTGTTATTGAGCCAATAATGCCGTATGGTGCCTTTTCAACCAAAGTTAATCCATGCTCATTAGAGAAAGCCTGTGGAACTATATCTTCTACACCGGGAGTTTTGGTTATGCCAAGGATGTTTTTTGCAATTTTGTCCTCAGCTCGGCCTAAGCCAGTTTCCTCTTGGGCCATTTTCGACATTATTTCGTTGTGCTCAAGCGATACTTTCCTAATGTTCTCAATTATTTTACTTCGAGTGTCGAGGGGTAGTTGAATAAACACTTTAAAGGCAGCTTCGGCAGCATTTATGGCATCGTTAATGTCGGTAAAAACGCCATTTTTTCCAGTATTTGCAGGAATAACAGCATCTAAGTTCATACCCTTTAAAACTTCGCTTACTAGTTTGCGAATGTCGTCTTCTAAATTATCCATCTTATTCAAGTTTTACTTCATGAAAAATGGTTTAATCTCATTGTGTGGCTGCGAAATTATTGCTTTGGCGCAGAGCAAGTTTTTCGTTAAGGCTTTTGCGACTCCGATTTCCATCGAAGCCTGAACATCCTCCAGGGCTCCAAGCATTTTAACATACGACTTGCCTCCAAACCCAATGGCAAGCCTTACTTCAATAATTTGTACATCACTCTCTTTAGCTGCACTGTCGGCAGCTTCAATGCTCGAAACAACCGAATGGGTTTCGATTATGCCAATGGTTTCCCACCCTGCAGGTTGTTTTATATGGCCAATTGCTTCGATTACGTCGGGGTGTATTTGTTGAAGAAATAGGCTGTCGATAACATGCTCACCTCCAATTTCCACTCCCTTATTATACGAGTATTCTACCGAGGCCACATCGCCACTAAAAACTACCAAGTATTTGCCGGGGCAAATGGTTCGTGCGTCAATTATTTTTATAGGAGCAATTTTTACCATAGCATCGAGTGCATTTACTCCCATTGCAATGCTGCTAAACTCGAGCACGCCAAGAACAACTATGCTTTTATCGACCATCATTTTCTGTAAACTACACTTTCATTTTCGTCAATTTTGTCGATAATCCCAACTATAATTGCGTCTACAGGTTTGTTTTTAGTAGTTGGTGTTTCGCGTGCTGCGGTGCTTTCCGAAATCATAATAAGTTCGTCGTACCCAGCACCAACTAAATCAAGGGCAACAAGGAAATCGCCCTTTTTCTGGCCCATATGGTTACACTTCTCAATCAGAAGAAATTTTGCGCCCTCGATGCCAACGCTTTTTTTGGTGCTCACAACTGTACCTACTACTTTTCCTAAAATCATATCGATTTATTGTTTTTGAAAAGTAAAATTACCATCCTTTTCAATTTGGTCAACGATAGCGATAACTGCCGAATCGGTAGGCAAACCTTCGGTTACGCTGGTGAGTCGTGCGCTACTGCCCGAAACATAAAAAACAATTTCGTCGGGGCCTGCTCCAACACAGTCCATCGAAACAACGAAATCATTTTTCCCTTTTAGGGTAATCGGATCAATTTTTTCGAGAAGCAGGAACTTAACTCCCTCCATTTTTTTTTCCTTATGGCTAGAGACAACTGTTCCAACTACTTTTGCTAATATCATTGAAGTAACTTTATAAAGTTAATTTATGAAACACCCATGTAAGTCGGCTTGCACAAACAAGAATGAATAAAATATGGATGCCTGTCGGTCAGGCAGGCCTGCCTGACCGACAGGCAGGTTCCATCGTTGTAGAAAGATGCAATATGTAAACACATTGATAAACAACCAATTATTAATTTGACTTAAATTTTATTCGGATAAAAAGGTTGTTGCTGCTTGCAAAAGTTTTTTTGGCAATTTATTTTTTTGCACCCAATGGTAAAGCCGAGTCAATGTTAGCATGAGGCCTTGGAATTACGTGCGAAGAAACAATTTCGCCAACCTTTTCGGCTGCACGAACACCGGCTTCAACAGCCGCTCGTACCGATGCAACATCGCCTCGAACAATGGCTGTAACGTAACCACCTCCAATTTTTTCGTATCCAATTAAGTTAACTTTTGCGGCCTTTACCATGGCATCGGCTGCTTCAACAAGAGCTACAAAGCCCCTCGACTCAATCATGCCTAAGGCTTCAGAGTTGTAATCTGACATAATTTTTTCTCCTTATTAATTTGGTTTCAGAGGATTGAGTCCTGAAGATAATTTACGATGCATTACTTCTTTCTCCATCTCTTTAACTTTTACTTATAATCCTCTTTTGATGAACGTCCTGAAATCTCTGCTAGTCGTTTTTCAACATTCATTTTGCACTCTAGCACGTCGGCTTCTTTTCCACCTATGTAAACGCGGCCAAATTTACCGAAGCCCATTACGTCGATGATGTTAATGGCGGCCGATTTTTCGGCTTCGTTGGCTGCAAAGTATGCGTATCCAGCAGGCTCAACTTCGAGAACGAATAGGGTGTCGCCCCTTAGAAGCATCATGCCCATACGGGTACGGTTAATAAGTTGAGCATGGTGGTCCTCAACGTTTTTAATAAGCTGGCTGGTTAGAATGCGAGGTTTTATTCTGTCGCTTTCGGTTTTGCCAATAGAGTTAAGAACAGCTTCGCCAGCCATTCGAGTGTCGCCCTGGCTATCGGAGTGAACTTCGAGCATTCCGTAGGCGCGTTCAACAATTTGCATTCCTGGGGTAACGTGGGTCGCCTTAAGCGCTACGTCGGTTAATGTGTTAATTTCGATACCAGGGGCAATTTCGATAATGCAGCACGATTGGCCGCCAACTGGTAGGTAGCCCCTCGATACCGTTGAGAGGTAAGAGGCCATCTGCAGTTGCAACGAATCTAAGAAAATATAGGTTCTTAAGTCGATATGCGATTTCGAATCCATGGCTATTTCCCTTTCTTAACGGCATTTTTACCTAATGGAAGTGCTGTGTCAACATTTGCATGAGGCCTTGGTATTACATGTGACGACACAATTTCACCAACTTTTTCGGCTGCTCGTACACCTGCTTCAACTGCTGCACGAACCGAAGCTACATCGCCTCGAACAATGGCGGTAACATATCCGCCTCCAATTTTTTCGTAACCTACAAGTTCAACTTTTGCGGCTTTTACCATGGCATCAGAGGCTTCAACAAGTGCTGTAAACCCTCTGGACTCGATCATACCTAAAGCCATCATTTCATTGTTTTCCATTATATTTCCTCCTGTTTGTTAAGTAATTAATTTCAAAGTATTGTATTTTTTCCAAAATTTAAAAAGAGAACTGATAGCAGGGCAGCAATTCTCGCAAGTTTAAAAATGAGCGGTAAAGATATGGATTTTTTTTTCAACGTTAATATATGAGCAGCTTTTTGAATCTAAAACTATAATATTAGCCCAGTTTTGCATTGTTTTTATGCCTTTTTATGTCGCGGGTATTACGTTTAGCAAAAGCAGCAACCATTGCTTTCTCTAAATCAACACCTGTTTGATTGGCAAGGCAAACCAGTACAAAAAGCACATCGGCCATCTCTTCGGCCAAATGGCTATCGTTTTCACCATTTTTAAACGATTGCTCCCCAAACTTTCGGGCCATTATTCTTGCCAATTCACCCACTTCTTCCATAAGAATGGCTGTATTTGTTAGCTCGTTGAAGTATCGAACACCCGTGCTCTTTATCCATTCATCCACTCGCAGTTGAAGTTCAGAAAGGGCCATTTCTCCCATTATTCCTTGTTTTTAGTATCGATAATTAGGGTTACTGGCCCGTCGTTTTCAAGTGAAACATTCATCATGGCCCCAAATATTCCCGTTTCAATTTTTTTGCCCAGCGCAACTTCTAGCTTTTCGAGAAATGAATTATAAAGGGGGATGGCTTTGCTTGGGTTTGCTGCCCTTATATACGATGGCCTATTGCCCTTTTTGGTTGAAGCATGTAAAGTGAATTGGCTTACAACCAAAAAATTGCCATTTACCTGCTGAATGTCGAGGTTCATAACTCCGTTGGAATCGTTAAAAATCCGAAGTTTAGTTACTTTGCCCACCATCCAATCCAAATCTTCGGAACTATCTGCCTCTTCGAACCCAACAAGGATAAGAATACCCTGACCAATGCTGCTTACCACATTGCCATCGACTTCAACCAAAGCCTTGCTAACTCTCTGAATTACTGCTCGCATTGACTTGAAGCACAAAATAAACAAGTTAAACCCTAATTGCTTCCACAATACATTTTAAGCATAGGTTTGGCGGGCTCAAAATTCAATTCAACAGCTTTGCGAAAGTCGCTGCATCCTCCCTCCATGTCCTGAATATTTATTCGAGAAATGGCTCGGTTAAAGTAAGCTTCGGCGTTTTTAGGGTCGTTTGCAATAATTCTATCGTAATCGGGTAGGGCACTCTTGTGGTCGCCCAGAATTGCCTTTGAAACGGCTCTATTGTAATATGCCTGTATGTATTCGGGATCCAATTCAATTACCCTATTAAAATCGGCAACCGAACCCTTATAATCCTTAATGTATGCTTTGGCGATTCCTCTACCGTAATAAGCTTTTTTGAAATTAGGGTTTATTTGAATAGCCTTATCGAAATCGGCAAGTGCTTGTTTGTACGAACCCTTAAGAATGTGTGATCCTCCCCGGGCGCTGTATGCAGCGTCGTAGTTGGGATCTAACTTAATGGCCTTGCCGTACATAACGATCGATTCATCGAGTTTTCTAAGGCTAAATTTAACCTGACCTAAGTTGAAATAGGTTTCTTTGTCGTTTGGATTGCTCCCTATTGCCTGAGAAAGATCCTTTTCAGCACCTTCCCAGTCCTGAATTTTAAGTTTAAAAATTCCACGTTTTTTGTATGCCTCAGCGGGGTTGGCAGCATTTTCAATCATTTTATCATAGTCGGCAATGGCTCCCTTAAAATCGTTCAGGTTAGCCCTCGATTCACCCCTACTATAAAACGCCTCGAGGTTCGACCCGTCGAGCTGAATGCTTCTGTCGTAATCTTTCATGGCTTCGTCATATTCCTGAAGCGAAGCTTTTAGCAGCCCACGTTGGTAGTATGCCATTGAACTGGAGTCGTTCAATTCGATTGATTTGTTAAAGTCGGCCAGAGCTTTCTCCAATTCGTTAACCTTTCTGAGGCCAATTCCTCGGTAAATGAAATACTCAAAGTTGCTCGAATTAAACTCTATGGCTCTTGTGAAATCAGAAATAGCAGCGGAATCATTGCTTGTATTCTGAAGCGCAATACCTCTGTAAAAAAAGTAATCGGCAACCTTATCGTTCATTCCTATTGCCTTGTTGTATTTTACTATAGCTTGCTCCCATTGCGCGGAGTCAGCCAACAATCGAGCCTCGTTGAATGCTTTTTCGGCAAACTTAGGGCGCATTATATAATAGGTAAAAAAAACTGCCCCCGAAAGGATAATGGCTACAATAGCAATACGTTTCATTGTATTTGAATTAAGGGTTAACCCGACAAAAATAGTAAAAAACGAATTTAAAAATTACAGTAATCCCTAACAATGGGATCAATACCCTGTTTTCCCATGCCACGTGCTTTTCGAAGGTCTTCGCAACCTCTCGATTTGTGCCCTGCCCGGTAAAGGGATAGCCCTCGGTAGTATATGGCTTCAACATTGTGTGGTTCAAACTCGAGAAGTAATTCTAAATCTTGAACTGCTCCTCCAAAGTCGCTAATTGCCAATTTACAGAGGGCTCTGTTGAAAAGTGCCTGATAGTTCTTTTCATCGAAAATGAGAGCTTGCGAAAAGTCGGAAATAGCACCCATGTAGTCGGGTAGGGCAAATTTGGCAAGGCCTCTTTGGAAGTGAAGGTTAGGCATGTTGGGATCGAAAATGCTGGCTTGGTTTAAATCGGCTATGGCTCCCCGAAAGGCCTTTATTTCATACTTGTTTAGTGCCCTATAATATAGGGCAAGCGGTTGATGTGGATTAATTTTTAGCGATATACTGAAGTCGTCGATTGCTTTTTGATGATCTTTTGTTTCGGTGTAGCACAAGCCCCGAGCATAGTAAATTGATGCCTTGTTGGGATTCGTTTGGATAGCATAGGAGAAGAAAGTTATAGCATTGCTATAATCCTTTTGCTCAAGTAAGTTCAAACCGGTAAGGAAATAGCTATCGTTGGTTTGTGCATTTGCTGCCAAACCGAATACAAGAAGAAATAAAAAAGGAATTATTTTAATGCTCAAGTTTTACTTTCATTTTTTGCCAGTTTGCTTACAAAACTCCTTGATAAGTATAAGCGATTCTACATTCCCAAGCTCACGAGCTTTCTGTAAATCGATGCAACCACCTGGCGTTTGACCAATCAGAATTTTTGAGAAGCCTCGAGAGTAGTAGGCCTCGGCAAGTTGAGGGTCGATAATTATGGCTTGGCTGTAATCGTTAATTGCTTGCGCTATATCACGTATTTCAACGCGAGCATTGCCCCTATGTACCCAAGCCATAGCATAATTTTTATCAATTTCAATGGCCCTGTCGAAATCGGAAATGGCGCTTTTAAAGTCTTTTAATTTAGCATGAGATACTCCCCTGTTAAGGTAAGCCATGGCAAATAGGGGTACAACCTTAACGAGCGTAGTGAGATCGGCAATGGCACCCTCGTGGTCGTGCATTAACGCTTTGGCGTTGGCGCGGTAATAAAATGCCAATGCATATTTACCATCAATTTCAATAGCCTTTGTATAATCGTCAATGGCTCCCTGAAAATCGCTCAATTCCGTTTTGGCATCACCTCTGAAAACGAAAGCATATTTGTTCTTTGAGTCCAGTTCTATTGCCTTGGTTAGGTCGACAATGGCACCTTTATAGTCTTTGTTTTCGTGCTTAAGGGTTGCACGCAAAATGAGTTCTTTGCTTGTTTGCCCGTAAAACGATATATAGAAAAACACAGCGAAAGTTAATGATAATAAGCGTTTCATATTTCGAACGGTTCTATTCCATTTTTTTTCAAACATACAGAAAAAAAGGATGTATTGTTCAGTAAATGCAACTTTTATTAAACGAAAGAATAAACTGAAGCATTCAAAAGTTTAATTTCACTTAATTTTTTTAGAACCACTTTTCAACCTAAATTTGTTTCAAAATATTTTTTCGAGTTGCAAAAAAATCAATTTTTCAATTATCGCCTATTTGTTTGGGTGCTCATGGTACTTGCTATTGTTATGGGTGGCGTTTTTTTGATTGTTGCATATACTTATAAACTCCAAAAACGAACAGAGGCATTCATCGACCTAGCAAGGAGCAGTGTAAATGAGGCAAAGGAAATGGAGAATGAATTAACCGCAATGAAAGGGTTAACCTTTACTTATTATATTTATAAATCCCATAATTGGCTCGATTCGCTCCATAAGCGGCAAGCAGTTTTTGTCTACCATCTCGAGCGAGCCCGAAAGAGGGCCAATTCTCCCGATGACGAATTATTAATACAGCAGATATCGGCCCTGTTTTCTAACCATGAGCAGAATATTCTTAAAGTTGTTGCAAACCTCAAAAAAGGAGAATTGCAAAAAGCTAATGCACTTTTGTTACACTCTGCGCAAGACCTACTTCCTACAATTCAAAGTAAAAGCAATGAATTTATTTTACTAAACCGCAAATCGGAGTTTCAGCACGAGCAAAATTTGGCAAAAACCAATAGTATCATTCTTACAATTTTAATTTCCTTGGGAATTGGGGGTATTGTAGTCGGATTGCTTATAGGTTGGCTATTGTCCCGAATGCTTTTTGGCCCAATCAATCAGCTCATTCTTCAGGTGCGAAGCGCTGAAGGCAAGGCTGTTTTCGAAAAGGTAAATTTTATGCATGGGGGCGAACTCGATGAACTGGGAGAGAGAATTAAGGGAATAATCGACCGAATGAACAGAGCCAACGAGGATTTAAACAAGAGCAAAGAACTGTTGCAACATTCGAATAAGTTTGCTTCGTTAGGCAAAATTGCACCAACAATCGCCCATGAAATCAGAAATCCATTGGCTGCCATTAAAATGCTAGTTTATTCAATACGTGAGGAGGACAACGTTCCCCAGTCTGTTATTGACGATCTGAATATTATCTCCAACGAGATTGACAGAATGGAAAGCTTCACGAAGGATTTTCTGAAATTTGCTAAACCATCCGACCCCGTTTTTGCAATAATTGACCCCTCCCATTACCTTGCAGAAGTTATTCAATTGCTAAAGCCCAAATTTAAAAAGAACGCAATTGAAGTTAATGAAATAGCGGCTAGCGATAAACTTCTTGTGAATGCCGATGCTGGTCACCTCAAGCAAGTATTCTTGAATATTTTAATGAACGCAATCGATGTAATGCCAAGCGGCGGAACTCTAACAATTACAACCGAACGAGCTATAGTTGTTACAACTGAAATGGAAGAAAATGAATTCGTATTATTTTCAATAGCCGACTCGGGTCCAGGGATTCCCGATGCAATAATTAATAGCATATTTGAGCCTTTTATTAAGGGAAGCGACAAAGGCGTTGGAATTGGTCTTTCAATATCGCAGGGAATAGCCCGTACGCACTTGGGATGGATTGAGGCTGAAAACAATACCAACGGAGTTGGTGCAAAGTTCAAAATTTATTTGCCACTTGTTAAATAAAAATTGCACATGTTCAAACTGTTAATTGTCGACGATGAGCAAAGCGTTCGGTACTCGTTTCGAAAGATTTTGGCCACTTCAAAGTATTCATTAATTGAGGCAGGAAATGCAGATGAGGGAATGCAGATTTTTCGAAAGGAAATGCCCGACCTTGTAATTCTCGATATCGAAATGCCAGGCAAGGATGGCATTCAGCTGCTCAAGGAAATAAAGGAACTAGCGCCCAGCATTCCTGTAATTATTATTACAGCCTACGGATCGGGCGATAGGGTGATTAATGCCATGAAATATGGAGCATACGAGTATGTAGAAAAACCATTCGATATACCACGGCTCAAAATTGTAATTGAGGAAGCATTAAGTTCAACCGAAAGCATTAAACCCTTAAATATTGAGGGCGAAAAATTTAAAAAAGCAATAGATGCCAGCGAAACAATTGTTGGTGAAAGTCCAGAAATAAAAGAGGTATTTAAACTTATAGGCAGGGTAGCTGCTAGCGATGCTAATATTCTAATTGTTGGCGAAAGCGGAACCGGTAAGGAACTTGTTGCAAGGGCAATTCACAAATACAGCGATAGGTCGTCGGCAAAATTTGTGGCACTTAATTGCGCAGCAATTCCAGAAACGCTTTTGGAAAGCGAATTATTTGGTTTTGAGAAGGGAGCTTTTACTGGCGCCGATAAACAAAAAGCAGGCAAATTTGAAGAGGCTAGCGGGGGAACCCTATTCCTCGATGAGGTTGGCGATATGAGTCTCCCCTTACAATCGAAATTGCTCAGAGTTTTACAAGATTCTACCATTGAGCGCCTCGGAGGGAACAGACCCATACGAGTCGATGTGCGAATTGTTGCAGCAACAAATCGCAATCTTGAAGAGGATATTCGCCATAGGCTTTTTCGCGAGGATTTGTACTACCGCCTGAAAGTTATCTCCATTTCGCTGCCTCCTCTGAGAATGAGAAAAAACGATATCCCTCTGCTCTGCGATCATTTCATTCGAAAGCACTGTAAGGGTCAAAATGCAGAACAGATAGTGTTGCATCCTGAAACCCTTCGGATCTTTCAAGAGTATTCGTGGCCAGGCAATATCAGGCAACTCGAGAATGTTTTAAAAAGGGCACTAATTCTTGCCAAAGGCAACCTCATTGCCCCCGAACTGCTCAAGGATGAACTATTTACCCCGGCAAAAAAAGAACTTCCCGAATTTTCGCGCCTTTTCAACTATTTAAGCGAGGAAATTGCCGGAAGGGAGGGGGAAATATACAGCCTAACCGTTGAACTGCTTGAGAAAGACCTTATTCTATGGGCACTCAATAATTCGGCCTGGAACCAAGTGAAGGCATCCAAAATATTGGGTATATCTAGGGTAATGCTTCACGAACGTATTGAAAAGTACGAACTGAAAAACCCCAATGCCCCATCTTCTCTGTAAGGTTTTTTTACATTGTGTAAACTTTTTTTGCAGTCAACTGCCAATTCACATTAATCATATCTTAATCGCATACATTTCGAATACAGTTGTGTTTAACCGACTTAGCCTCTTTTTTTAGAAAGGGTGCTGAAATCATTAAACCACACATATCAAGCAGACATACAAATACATATACTTTTTGGCATTTCTTTTGACCAATCCTTACCGTTCAAAAAATTTCTTTATTAAACTAACCACAAAAATTTTAAAAAAATGAAAAAATTATTTTTCCAAATTTCTGCCCTAGCGCTTATGGTTGTTCTTGCAACTGGTTGCTCAAAGTTACCCCAGGTTGAACTTGATTCAGCAAAAGCCGCTGTTGAAGCAGCAAAAGCTGTTGAAGCCAACCGCTATTTGGTTCCAGAATTCAACGCCCTACAGGATTCATTGAATGCTGCAAGCGTAGAAATTGAAACTCAGAAATCGAAATTTTTCCTTTCGCGCGATTACAAACCTGTTACTGAGAAATTGGTTAAAATTGCCGCCGATGCCGAAGCATTAAAAGTTAAAACCGATGAGCGTAAAGCTCAGGTTCGTACTGAGGTTCAAGAAACCCTTACTGTTTTAGCAACCCTTATTACTGAGGACAAAGCGCTACTTGCTAAAGCCCCCAAAGGTAAAGAAGGAAGGGCCGCTCTAGAAGCTATTCAAAACGATATTACCGTTATTGAAGCTTCTGTTAACGAAATTAATACCCTTGTAGCCAATGGCGATTACCTCACTGCTCAGGATAAAGTGAACGCTTCTAAAGCAAAAGCCGAGGCCATTAAAGAGGAACTTAATGCAGCCATTGCAAAAACTAAGAAAAGACGCTAGTAAATTTTAGGCAAATTAGTTTAAAAAAAATTTTATTTTTGCAATTCGAAAAGCCCTGAATTATCAGGGCTTTTTTTAAAGAAAAGGGACACTATATGAGGTTGGGAAAGCGAAAAATTGTTATTGCATTATCTGTAATTATTCTGATTCCATTATTAGCAATTGGAGCCATTAATTTTTTTGCCCCTAAACCTCCGGCTGCTTTAATAGAGGATGCTAGAAAGGCAATAGCTTCAGCAAAAAAGTACGAAGCTAACGTTTATGCAACAACCCAACTCAAACTCGCAGAAGATTCATGGAATAAGGCTATGGCCGACTGGCAATTAAACAACAGCAAGAATCCTGTTCGAAGAAATTACAGTAAAACCTCGGTACTTGCAAAAAAGGCCATAGAATTTGCCAAAGAAGCTCAAACTCGAGCAATAGAATCAAAAAAAGAATTACATGTTCGTATTGTATCGTCGCTAAAAGATTTAAGAGAGAGCGCCAAGTTTATTGAAATGATAACAGGCAAATTACCATTAAACCATGGTATTCGAAAAAAACTTACACCCGCAAAGCTTAAACTCGACGAAATTGAGTCGGCATTTAACCGCCACGACCTAATGGCCGCTAAAAAGTATTTGGAATCGAACCAGAAAACCATTTCCGAATTAAAAAAACAAACACTCGAATTGCTTACCGACTATTTCTCCGGTTTCAATCAGTGGCAGCGCGATAAAGAGGAAATGAGGCAATGGTCATTAAAAAATAACAGTGTAAGTTTGGTAGTCGATAAATTTTCACGAAAGTGTTATGTTTATAATGCGGGAAAAGTTATTAAAGAGATAGAGGTGGAACTTGGGGTTAACTGGCTTGGCGATAAGCAGCAAAGGGGCGATAGAGCTACGCCTGAGGGAAAATATAAAATTATTGCGAAGAAAAGTGGTAGGAATACTATTTACCATAAGGCACTTTTAATTAACTTTCCCAACGAAGAGGATAAACGTCGTTTCGAACGTGAAAAGGCAAGGGGAAATATCCCTCGAAGTGCCCATATTGGAGGTTCAATAGAAATACACGGGGGAGGGGGAAAGGGAATCGATTGGACGGAGGGTTGTGTGGCCTTGGAAAACACCGATATGGATAAACTATTTGCCCTTTGTAGTGTGGGTACACCTTTGGCTATTGTAGGGTCGCTCCAACCATTGGAGGAAATAATTGGGACTACCGATAAATAGAGATTTTATGGAGACAACAACGATTATCCCTAAGCAAAAAAATTATCTGCCTTTTGGTTGGAAAGTGCTGGTGGTTTTTGTCTCGTTTTCAATTACCGTGTCGGTGGCCGGTATTTGTATTTATAATGCAGAAGCTTTAAAGGAGCTTGCCTTTTCATTTTACTCTTTCACCGATCCGTTAGATGAACTTGTTGAGAAGGATACTTTGGTATTAAAAAAGCAACTCGATGGTTCACAGAAACGCATATTGACCCTTCGTAAACGCATCGAGAGTTTATGGCCCCTTGAACCCTACATGATAGTTAATACTACTAAAAACACATTTGTTCTCAGAACTCGTAAAAAAATTATTCGCGAAAATATTTGCTCAACAGGCAGCTATATAATGCTCGATGCCGGAGAGAATCAGCAGTGGGTTTTCAAAACCCCAAAGGGACAATTTCGAATACTTGGAAAGATTGCTGACCCGATTTGGATAAAACCCGACTGGGCTTTTATTGAGGAGGGTTTACCCGTTCCTCCAAAACACCACCCCGACCGCTACGAATCGGGCACGCTCGGCGATTATGCTTTAAGCCTTGGCCAAGGCTATCTTATACATGGAACATTATACCAACGCTTTCTGGGCCTTCCAGTAACCCATGGCTGCATTCGTCTTGGCGACGACGATTTAAAGGTAGTATACCAAAACCTCGAATTCGGTTCGAAGGTTTACATTTTTTAAAAGCAAACCCAATGGAATCGAAAATCGACTATAAAGATAAAATTCAAAGGGCATTTAATGCTATAGTAGTTTCTTTAAAATGGATTCCTCATAGGCCTCTTCTTGTTTTCTTTTTGATACAAATAGTGCTCGCTTTAGCTGCATTTTTTTTACTTGGAATTATTCCGGTTAGCCGAGAAGTAAAACACATGTCTGAACTTGCTAACCTTAAAAGTTTAAACGCAAAGCATACTACTATAAGCGAGAAGGGTGACCTTGTAAGTTCCATTCGGGCAAGCGAGCACCATGAGGCGTTTCTAAAGTCGGCGCTCAACTTGTCAAAAGCCGACTCTATGTCTTTATTAATCGACCTGCACGACAGCATTGCAATTCTAACCTTTAAAGGCGTTTACCTATTAGAAGCAAAAATATCGAGTTATACGGCTAGCAAGGGGCTTCGTAAACTCCCACTGTTCCTGCGCGACAGCCTTTTCGCGGGGCCTATGCAAGCGATTGATGGAATATCAAGTATTGAAAAATTTCCTATTGTTGTTAAAAAGGCGCCTAAGGACACAACAGAAGCCAGTATGGCAAATGCCGCTCCCACTCTACCGAAACAATCCGATGTGTTTTTTCTTTACCAATTCTCCAACTCTTTAGTAGTTGAAATTGAACAGGAGGAAACGGATCTGGTAGGGGGAAGAAAAAACTACCATAGTTATTATAAACAAGAAAGAAGAAGAATAAAAAGCAATAATTTTAGCATTTTATTAGGCAAAGAGGCAATTAATTACAATTATCGACTAATTATTAAGATTTCACGAGAAGATGCACGATCGATATATAGGGCGTTACCCCAAAAACCCTATGTGGTTGTACGGTATAAATAAATCTATATAAACGCTAATTCTTTTCGAATTTCAGTATATCAGTTCCGCCATTACCCCCACTTACATGTTCCAACTCGACTCTTTGGTTCGAAACGTACTTAATATCCCAATCGTCCGATGGGTCTTCAAAAATTGCAGGAGCTGTAAACGAAATATTGAGGTCGAGTCCGCCGGGATTGTCGTCGCCCAAACTATCGGTAACACTCCAGTTGCCATAAACAGCTGAACTGCCTTTAATGGCAGAAAGGGTTCCGTTTACATGAAATGTGAATGAATAGCCCGAGAAGGATCCGGTTTTATCGGTTCCTGAATCAATGTACTGGCTTATCCGCCAGGTTCCAATGGCAAGGGCTTGCGAAATATCAGCTTTACCGTAAATGCGAGTATCGTCAAGTTCTTCTTCGCAGGCGAATAGCCCAAGCAGCGCTAATAGTATGATTGCTTTTATCATGTTGAAGTGTTTACATAGTAAACAGCTCATTCCATGAAAAGTTTCGTCAGATTACCCTGTATTTTAATGCGCATCGAGCCAATTGTCGCCCACTCCCATTTCAACTACCAACGGCACTTTTAGGGAGGCGAATTTACTTGGAATTACAAAACATTACAGCATTACTGAAATACTTATTCTATTAAGCCTTAGGAAGGTGCTAACAAAGCGATGAATGGCTCTGTAATAAAGATTTTAAAACGAATAATGAGAGAAAATAGCATAAAAAAAACAGAGAATATGTGTTATTTAGACGTACTATAAATTGCAGTTAAGTTTAAATATTTTACCCAAACGCTTGGATGTTTCCATTTTTTTTTTTTTTTGCTTTGAACAACAAAAATCGCATTAAAACAGATTTTGGGAACTAAAATGAATCTTTTTTAAACTAACCTTTAAACAAACAAAAAATTATGAAATCAACTAAATTATTTATTGTGTTAATCTTATTAACGAGCCTCCCTGTTATGCTTTCTAATTGTAAAAAGGAAGCGAAAGTTTCTGACCCACAGACCCCTGTCGCCCTGGTTAGTCAAGAGGTAATTAAAAAAATTGAAGAGGTAAAAGGTTTTTATACTGATGCATTGGATGTAGTTAATAAAAAAGGCAGTGAGTTCAAAAGTTCTTTTGAAAAAATAAACGAGGTTGAAAGGATGGTTGTTGCCCAATGCGCGAAGAATTTTGGACAGGATTTTGAAAACAGTTATCTTCATTTAAAGAATCTGAAGCAACCAAATGTTAAGTCAGATGGTATTAGTGAATATTTTAAAGAGGCGATAAGGGAAATGAATATTCAGGTTGCTAATCTGTTTGAAGGTGAAGCGACACCCACCGAAGAGGAAATGATAGTTGAGATCTCAAACAAAATTGAGGACCTGAAAATGTTAATTGCTTCAGATTTTCAATTAACTTATTCTGAAAAATCGTATTTAGTTTATGCCCTTTCGACCCAATCCATTCTGCTTTCTACAACTTTCGAAATCCTAAACATGGCACTTCAGGATTTATCCAACAAAGATCAGATTTTAAAAAGTTGGTTAAGCAGAGCTTGGCGTGCAGTTTATAATTTCGTTAGCGTTGTGTGGAACTGGGTGTATACTTCAGCTATTTTAACCTGGGGGGATCCCATTGGAATGGCAATAGGGGCAATATTGGGTCTCGGCTCTGCCATTTACTGCGCAATATATGGATGGGACTATTGTATTTGTAGTCCACTTTATTGTTTTTTTGAGTTTATAGCAATGAACAATGAATTTCAAAAGGATGGAACTTCTCCCTTTTTCATAAAAGCTTGATATTTGAATTTTTTAATAATAGCTTATTTACCACTAGAGCAACATGGATTTTCTTCATTTACCCCAGCCCTATAGGGTATTCAGAAAATCATTATACTTCCTTTAGGGATGGGGCAAACAAGATGATTTTCTTAACTTTAAATTCAAGATTGGCAAATATGCGATGAGCCAGTTGAGTTATTTCGATACCTTAAGCAATATTAATATTTTTACTAAATAATCGAATGAAAAAATTTCTGCTAATAATTTTACCCATCCTGTTTTTGGGACAATCACTTACCTGCCAGATTACCTTAAAAAATACAATTAATGGAAAGCAGGTGAAAATGGATATCAACGAAAGGGTTAAACTTACTTACAATCCTTATAAATCTGAGATTGCGAGGAATACTCAGTTTTTGTTTAGTAATTCAGTTAAATGCATCAGGGCAGGCAAATTGGTTGCTTATACAGATTCGACCCTTACGGTCAAATCGGGTTTATTTCCAAAAATGCATTTGATTCCCATTGAATCGATTCATTCTATAACCAGTTACAATGTGGCCGCACGCTATGGGGTGCATATTATATTTACCTCAGGAGCCATAGTCACCATGGGTTTGTTAGCTTCAAGTTATCCTATTGCCCTTGTCTATGGAGCAGGAATAGTTATTGTTGGAGGCGCAGTAGCTTTAGATACTTTTGTACTTTTTCCTAACAAAAAGGTAAACAATGGAGAGTGGATTTTAATAGTAAAAGACAAGGAAGCGATTGAGGGTTCGAAATAGCTTATTCTAGTATGCTTATTTTCTGGCCTTTTCTTTGCACCTTTAATGCGCATCGAGCCAATTGTCGCCCACTCCCATTTCAACTACCAACGGCACTTTTAGGGCAATTACATTTTCCATGGCATTTTTTACAAGCTGCTTAACTGTTTCGAGTTCGGGTTTAAACACCTCGAATACCAACTCGTCGTGTACCTGGATAATCATACGGCTTTTAAGGCTTTGCCTTTTAAATTGGGCGTGAATAGCAATCATGGCAGCCTTAATAATATCGGCAGCCGACCCCTGTATGGGCGCATTTATGGCATTTCGTTCGGCCAGCCCGCGCACCATGGCGTTGCCCGAGTTAATATCGGGGAGGTATCGTTTACGGCCATAAATGGTTTCAACATAACCCTTCTCGCGCGCCTGCTTGGCGCAAAAATCCATATACTCTTTTACCCCTTTGTAGGTCGAAAAGTACCCATCGATAAGTTCCTTGGCCTCTGTTCGCGAAATGTCGAGGCGCTGCGAAAGACCAAATGCCGATATTCCGTAAATCATACCAAAGTTTGCCGTTTTTGCCCTACTTCGTTGCTCGCGGCTTACCTCGGCAAGGGGAACCCTAAAAACTTTCGAAGCGGTGGCAGCATGTATGTCCTCACCGCTCTGAAAGGCCTCGAGCATGCTTGGGTCGTTGCTCATGTGCGCCATAAGGCGCAGCTCAATTTGCGAATAGTCGGCCGACAGAATAACAAAATCGGAGTTTTCGGGAACAAAAGCGCGCCGAATTTCTCGCCCTCGCTCCTCGCGAATGGGAATATTCTGCAGGTTAGGATTATTCGAGCTCAACCGACCGGTGGAGGCTACTGCCTGATTGAACGATGCGTGAATTCGCCCCGTTTTTTTGTTGATTAGCGTTGGCAGCACTTCAACATAGGTTGAGAGCATTTTTTTTACCGAACGGAAATCGAGTATTTTATCGATTATTGGGTGCTTATCGCGGTACTTAACCAGTTCCTCCTCGTTGGTAGAGTACTGTTTGGTTTTGGTTTTTTTTACATCGGTGGCAATGCGGAGTTTTTCGAATAGCACCTCGCCCAGCTGTTTTGGCGACGAAACGTTAAGGTCGGGAACTCCGGCCATTTGCTTAATTTCATCGTCGAGGGCAACAAGGTATCTGTTCAACTCAACGGCCAGTTCGTTTAGGCTTAATGGGTTTATGCTAACTCCGTTGTACTCCATTTGCGCCAGAACATCAATAAGCGGCTCTTCGAGTTTATTATAAAGCGGAGTTAACCCCTCCTTTTCGAGCTTATCGAAAAGTATGTTTTTGAGCTGCAGCGCCACATCGGCATCCTCGCCTGCGTATGTAGCAATGGTTTTTGGATCGACGTTTCGCATGTTTAGCTGGCGGGGGCCCTTCTTCCCAATTAGCTCCTCAATTTCAATGGGCTTATAGCCCAAATAGTTTTCGGAGAGAATATTGAGGTTGTGTCGCATATCGGGTTCGAGCAGATAGTGGGCCAGCATGGTGTCGAGCATACTACCGCGCAACTCAATGCCGTATGCTTTCAGCATTAAAAGGTCGAACTTAATGTTTTGCCCAACCTTGCCAATGCTTTCATTTTCGAAAAGGGGTTTAAATTTCGAAAGAATTTCGTTGGCCTTTGCACTGTCGGCAGGAATTGGAACATACCACGCTTCGTGAGGTTTAATGGCGAACGACAAACCCACCAGCTGCGAAGTGTGATGTTCGAGGCCAGTGGTTTCGGTGTCGAAACAAAACTCGCCCTGAGCCGAAAGCTTTGCAATCAACTTATCGATTTCTGCTTCGCTGTCGACCAGCTGGTAATTCTTGCTGAAATCGGCAATAGTTTTATGGGTTGGTGCCTGTTGAACTGGCTCAAAATCGCTGTCGCCGAATAACGAACCCTGAATGGCCTTTGGCTTTTCAACGGGTTTGGCTTCGCCAAAAATTTCGCGGGCAAGACTTCGAAACTCCAATTCGTCGAAAATTGCCTTGAGCTCCGTAATATTCGGTTCAGAACGCCTAAAACTGTCGAGGTTAAACTCAACAGGAACATCGGTTTTAATCTCGACCAGCACTCGGGCCCTGTCTAGAATATCCCTATTGGCAAGCAGCTTTTCCAGCTGCGATTTCGAGAGTTCGCCAATACGGCTGTATATATTCTCAATGGAACCATATTTCGAAATGAGGGCTGCGGCCGTTTTTTCGCCAATTCCTGGCACTCCCGGAATATTGTCGGATGTATCGCCCCAAAGCGCCAAAATATCCTTAAACTGTTTCGGGTTTTCAATACCATACTCTTTACAAAACTCCTCGGCCGTAACCACAACAATATCGGCTCCGCTGCGCGATGGTTTAACAATATGAACATTACTAGTAAGCAGCTGTCCATAATCCTTATCGGGGGTCATCATAAGCACCTCAAATCCATCCTTTTCGGCCTCTAAAGCGAGGGTTCCCACAATGTCGTCGGCTTCGTAACCCTGCTTCTCAACCACAGCAATGTTCATTGCTTGCAGTAGGTTTTTAATAATTGGAACAGCCAAACGAATATCCTCGGGGGTCTCCTGACGGTTGGCCTTGTATTCGGAGTATATTTCGTTTCGGAAGGTTTTTCCGCTTACATCGAACGCAACGGCAACGTGCGAAGGCTCGAATCGTTTTAGTGCATCGAGCATGGTTTTGGTAAAACCGTAAATGGCCGATGTGTTTAGCCCCTTGCTGTTTTTAATGGGCCTACTAATAAAAGCAAAGTATGCCCGGTATATAAGGGCGTAAGCATCGAACAGGATTAACTTTTTGGGCATTGGGATAGTTTTTAACCTACCAAAAATAGGATAAAATAGCCAGTTAATTGCTAAGTGGTAAAAAAGGGCTATTTAGCAATTAAAACTCATTATAAATAAGGAGTTTGGGTATTTTCAATTTTGAAGAGCCAGTTTTATGGGGATTAAAAAAAAGGACGCCCAATGCGCCCTTTGTAGCCCCGCCAGAGAATCCCTGCCTGCCTGCTGGCGCAGCCCGTCAGGCAGGGAACCTGAATCTAAAGTTTAGGAAACTTTCCGGTTCAAAATAGTTTTTAGTTTCTTTTTGCCTGAAGCCGTTTTGTAGTACTTTTCCCGGAACCTCGCCTGCTCTGCGCTCCCGACCAATTCTTTGAAAAAAAGGAGCCACGGAACGAAACCTTTAGTGGATTTCACTTTACCAGCATTGTGTTCGCCCAATCGTCGATCAACAACCTGCGACATGCCCACGTAGATTCTTCCATCAACCTGACTTACCATAGCATAAACGAAGAAAGGATTCTCCATAAAACGAAACAAGGGCGCTTATTACGCCCTTTGTAGCCCCGCCAGGAATCGAACCTGAATTTAAAGTTTAGGAAACTTTCGTTCTATCCATTGAACTACAGGGCCATTGTTTAAATGCGTGGCAAATTTACTCCTTTTTCTTTTATTGGCAAAAAGTTGTTTAGGGCTTGTTCGTTTTTGCGTTATTTAAGTATTCAGAAATCAATAAGTTTTATGAAACTCGGCTTTTTTAATTACATTTTATTATTTTTACAACACTTTTTGTGTTAAATTGAAATGAATATGGAAAAAATTCAAGTCGACGCAGTCGATCAAAAAATACTATCCTACCTAGTTAAGAATGCCCGTATGCCTTTCCTCGAAATTGCTAGGGAGTGTGGTATTTCAGGTGCTGCAATCCATCAGCGGGTAAAGAAAATGGAGGAGGCAGGAATTATTGCCGGCTCTAGAATGGTAGTAAAACCCAAGGCCCTGGGTTACGATGTTTGTGCTTTTGTTGGTGTTCAGTTCTCAATGGCCAACCAGTACGAAGGAGTTGTTGATGCTTTAAAGAATATACCCGAGGTGGTGGAGTGCCATTTTATAACCGGAGGTTATGCCCTGCTGCTCAAAATTTACTGCCGCGACAATGAGCACCTGATGGAGGTGCTAGTAAACACTATTCAGAATATTCCGGGTATTCTCAATACTGAAACTTTCATATCGCTCGATCAGGCTTTTGAGCGCCAGGTATACGTTAAGGACAAATCGATAGTAAAAGCAAAGTAACCCCAAAAGATTACGATAGAAAGTTGGAAAGTTTCAGAAAGAGTTCTTCTTTCCTAATAGGTTTGGTCATATAATCGGAGCAGCCAGCGGCATAGCTTTTTTCCATTTCATCGGTCATGAAAAAAGCAGTATTGACAATTACTGGAATTTTACTATCAACCTTTCGAATTTTTTGTAGCGCCTTTAGCCCATCCATTACAGGCATCTGAACATCCATTAGAATTATGTCAATATTCTTATGATTATTAAAAATGGTTACAGCTTCAGCACCATTTTTTGCCCAAATAAGTTCAACATTGGCGCTGGAAAGGAAAGCCTTAATGAGTTGATAGTTTGTGGCTACATCTTCAGCAACCAGAATGGTTTTTCCCGATAGTTTTTCTGATATTTTTGAGAAATCGGTTTTAGTTTTCTCTTTTTTACTTGGTTGCAACACAAAATTGGGGAGGGTAAAGTAGAAGGTCGATCCCCTTCCTGGCATGGAGTCGAGCCAAATTTTACCTCCAAGCGTTTTGACCAATTCGCTCGAAATGGCGAGCCCAAGACCTGTTCCCTGAAAAAACTTGTTTTGTTCTGGGTCGTGTGTTTTGTTGAAACGCTCAAATATTAAAGAATGTTTTTCAGGAGCGATGCCAATGCCCGTATCCTTAACATAAAAGAGCAATTCATCGTCGTCGTTCATCCTTATACCAACTGAAATACTGCCATTTTCAGTAAATTTAAGTGCGTTGGAGAGCAAATTCGACAGGATTTGCTTCAAACGAACCCTGTCGGTATTAATTGCTAAGGTTTGAGGAACGGTATCGAAGTCGGTAAAAATTGGAATATGAAGTTTGCGAAGTTTCTCCTTTTCCTTTTCAAACTGAAGAACCACTTCGTTTATGGTTTCAATTACCTGTACTTCGCGAATTTTGGTTTTGAGCTGCCCCGATTCAATAAGCGATATGTCGAGAATATCGTTAATAATATTCATGAGCATTTCACCATTGTTCCTTATAATTTTTGTGTACTCACTTTTTGCATCCTCTGCCGATTCCGGATCGGTTAGCAGAAATGAGAATCCCACAATGGCATTCATGGGGGTTCGTATTTCGTGGCTCATATTGGCCAGAAAAGCAGTTTTTAATCGATCCGATTCTTCGGCCTTCTCCTTGGCCGCCTGAAGGTCGCGGGTGCGCTCCTCAACCTGATGTTCCAGTTGAAGTTTATACTGCTGTAATTTAGTTTCGGCCTCCTTCCGTTGCGAAATTTCCTGCATTAACTTGAAGTTAGCCTTGCTTTTGTAGCGGAATCGAACATAACCAATATAAAAGAGGCTCAGTAGCAACAGAATTAGAGAAATGAGTAGGGCTATAACTATACGAACTGTCGTCTTTTCCGACTGTTTCAACTGCTTTTCTTTGCTAAGAAGTTCAATTTGTCGCTGTTTTGCCTGTATTTGGTAGCGAGCCTCTAGTTCAACCAGCAATTTTCTCTTTTCATCGCTGAAAACAGAATCGCGAAGCGTATTGTACTCGCTATAAAATTGGAACGCCCTTCGAAAATCTCCCCTGTCGGCATAAACATTGGCTAACGATTTCGATATATTAACCAAAAGGGTTTTCGACTTTGTTTGAAATGCCAACTCCCATGCCTCCTCGAGAGTTGCTATGGCCTGATTGCTTTTTTTGGCCTCAAAAAAAGAACGGCCAAGGTAGTACAAACTATTGGCCATTCCTTCCTGATTGCCAACGCTAGTAAAGAGCAGGTTTGCTTCTATAAAGAACGTTTTCGCTTTGTCAAGTTCAAAGCGGTTAAGTTTTACGGTTCCAATATTTAGGAGCGTATTAGCGTAGCCAATAGGATCTTCTTTCTTGTTTTTAAGAGCAAGCGAATTTTTAAGATTTTCGAGGGCTAAGTCGAACCGTTGCATTTCAGAATAAATTCTGCCCATGTTGTTGTAGGCTTTCGCCATGCCTGAAATATCCTTGATTTCCTCGCTAATTTTTAGGCTCTTTTGATAAAAATCGAGGGCAATGGCTTTTTCGCCAAAGTAAAAATAAATGTTTCCGGTCTCTCTAACTATTTCTGCCAAACGAACCTTGTTGCCCAAATGGGTAACAATACTATAAGCATTCTGAGTGTAATCGAGAGCCTTTTTAAAATTTCCAACCCGGGTATAGATTTGCCCATGTATCTGATAGGCTTCTGTAAGCCCTAAGCTGTCGTTGACAGATGAGTAAAAGGCTTCGGCCTTCTCTAAGTGATCGAGGGCCATATCGTAACTGCCAATTACATAGAACGCCTTGGAAAGAATTAGCTGTATTTGAGCAAGTTTATCGGGCTTATTAAGGTTCAACGCTAAGGCGGCGGCCATGTTGCCATACTCAATGGCTTCGTGCGGTTGTTTTGTTTTAAGATTATTTGAATATGTTATAAGCACTTCTAGTTTCTGCTCGTTTGTTGAACTTTCAAGGAGACTTTTGGCAGAATCCTGATTGGAACTATTATTGCTACCAACCCACAGAGGTAAAGCAAGGGTTAGGGTTGCGAGAGTAATTCGCAGAATGAATTTATATGGAAATTTTTTGAATTGCATTTCATGTAAATATAGGGTAGCAAACAATTCAAGTCAATCGAATATTTATATTAAAGATGCAATTTTGATTTAATACAGTTTTTATGTTATAAAACGCTGATTTATAAGGATAAAAAAAGGGGCAAAGCCCCTAGCAAAAAATAGCATTATCCTTTACTCGTCCTCGTCTTCATCATCATATTCTTCAATATCGTCGGCATTAAAATTCATATCAATATCCTCTAGTTCGTCAATCTCCTGCAATAGGGCTCTTTTAACGTTTTTTTCTTTTTTAATGGGTTTAAGTTTTCTTCCCATTTTCAAATCATCGGAAATGGGAATAATCTTTTTTTCCGGTTTCCGCAGATCCTTCTTCGGTTTCATTTTAAAAGATAATTAAAAATTTTTAGTGTTTAGGTTTAAAATATTTACCATATAACGAAAAAATTGCAAAAGGGTTCTGATGCAATTTTAGCATATTTTTTAATACGTTCTGCTAACCGAAGCGTTGTTTCAAAAAAAAATACGTTTAACTTTTGGTTTTTCTAATAATATAATAGGTTAAAAGTGGCTCCTATAAACTTTTTGATACTTTTGTTGGATAAATTTTACAAATGGCAACCGAGATTATTCTAAAGCAGCTCTTAATTTTTGCAGTGCTTATTATTATTGGTGTTTTGGCATTTTGGAGAGGTATCATATCGAATGAAATTAAAAACAGTCTTGCCCGTATTATTATTGATGTAACGCTGCCCTTCTTAATTTTTACAACCTTTACAGGAATGGAGTTTAGGCCCGGCCTTTTTCTAAGCGGGGCATTAATTTTTTTGCTTGCATTCGTTAACTTTTTTGTATTAGGTTTTTTTGGTTGGCTGTCGAGTAGGCTTTTAGGGCTTAAGGACGCAAGCAAAACGGTACATACACTTCATACAATTCTTGGTAATACGGTATTTCTTGCATTCCCTTTGCTCGATGCACTATTCCCTAATGGAATTGGTGTTTTTTATGGAGCGCTGTATCAATTGGCATCCAACGCTGTAACCTTTACCTACGGAATTTACAAGTTGAGCAATGGCTCGCATAGGGCCGGGTGGAAAAGTTTAATAAACCCCAATACAATAGCACTAGCACTTGGTTCGGTGTTCCTAGTATTTGGCTTAATGGTACCTGCTCCACTCAAAGTTGCCTTCGAAGGGCTAGGTAAGTGCACCAGCCCATTATCCATGGTGTATATTGGAGCACTTTTGGCAACAATAAATTTGCGAAAAGCAATTATGCAGAAAAGCGTTTATGTTATCAGTTTCAATAAGTTACTTTTTGTGCCTGTTTTGTTATCCCTGTTGTACTTCTACGGGTTGAAGGTTTTTGCCATTAAAATGGATTTAAACGCATTCTTTGTACTCATATTGCAGGCTGCTATGCCATGCCAAACCATTGTGGTGGTTCTGTCGCAGCGATTCAATTCCGACCATGAGTTGGCTACTGCCAATTTATTTGTAACCACCCTGCTTTCGGTTTTAACCTTGCCTGTTATATATATTTTTTTAAGTTGGCTAACGCAATAAAAATTGGTATTTAAATCTAGTAGTTCATTCATTGCCTTCCTCAATTTCGAAATATTCAACTTCACTTGTTGAAACGAGGCGTACAACGCCCAAAACGGCAAGGTTTATAAGTGTTTCTTCGGCTTCACGACTCGAAATGAAGGCAACTTTGCTAAGTTCTTTAACTGTAATTTTCCCGTTCTCACTCAGGTAATTTCTCAGCTTATCGTCGAACTTTCCCAGCTTTATTTTAATGGGTTTTCTGTACTTTATCGCATTCCAAACTTTAACCTGAAGGGGAGTGGCAATTAAATTTTCATCGTTGGAACGGAAGAAAACTTTCCACTGGCCATTCTTATCGGGAGCCTTATGCAGTTGTTTACTGGGGTTAACTTTGATTTCAAGTACTACCTTGCCATTTATTTCCCATCGCAATACGCTGAATCGCACCTCAGGCTTGCAATATATTTGTGCAGCCGACTCAACCATGTAGTATTCCTCGTCGGAATTAATGCCAATAATATTACCATTATCCTTAACACCAATCAGAAGCGTGCCTCCAATGGTGTTGGCGAAGGCTGCCAGTGAGCGGGCAATTTTTTTCGAATCGCTTATGGAATGCTTAAAGTCGAGTTGCTGGTGCTCTCCCTGGCGAATAAGAGATGCAATATGCTTACTCACAAACCAATTGTTTAGTTTGGGTTTGTCATTCTTCCAACAAAAACAATAGCTCCCGTTTCGCGATGCCTAATAAAGAAAAGGAATGGTCTGTTAGCAATAAAATCAATAAACATGGGCATTGCCTTACGAACAATAACAACCGCAGTGGCGGCCGCAGCCTCTGTGCCCTCTTCGCTAACCTCAACGAATGCTTTGTGATATACTTCGTCAATCTTCAAATCGGGTTTCTTCGTCATACGAGTAAAGTCGGCGCGATTGCTGAATGCTGTGGGCATTCCCAGAGCACTTAGCATAGGCTTCAGTTCGTGTTTGTTTTCGAATTTGAACTTTGGAAATGAAATACGCACATCGGCTTCTTCCATGTTGCCTGCCAGCAATGTAATAGTTTCATTGGAAAGGGATTGCTCAACCTTTTCCAATTCAATACCCTCATGGGGCAAAAGCACCAGCATCGAGAACACCTTGCCAGCATAGGGCATTTCGAGGGCAATGAACATTTCCGATTTGCTATATCGGTATTTTCCATCGCGGTTCATGAATTGGCAAGTAACCTTCTCGGTTGAGGAAGGGAAAAATGCATCGGATCGGGTGTTCTCTGGTAAAAATTTATTGTCCCATTGCCCTTTGAAGTGTATGGCGTTGGTTAATACTAGCGCAGTAAGGCCTGTTACTGAACCTCCGGGAAGAAGGTCCTTAATGCGGTTTTTAGTTTGTTGCTCAACCCAACGGTTTATTTTGAGACGCGAAGGCTCAGGGGAATTCCTGAAGTCCATTCGTGCCAGAGGCGCATTGTAGTTCTTTCGAACACCCCGAGTATAGCTATTTTGGAACTTATATTGCTTGTCGGCCCATAGTTTGTTGGCTAAAGAAATTTCAACACCTTTGGAGCCCGAGTTCAATAATAGTTTTTGAGTATTTCCAAAATCTTTATGAAAGCCTTTGTCGTTAAGTGGGAAGTACAGAACCTTCGACATTTCTGCCTGAGTTTCGCCATTCGCTCCTGCATAGGTCATACCCATAGCAATGGAAATGCTATATGGGGAAATGAATAAATTACACCTTTCGTTTTTCGATAGGTATTTATATAGGTCCAAAGCAAACGAGTTGGACGAAACGATGGCATCATTCTGGTTTTGAGCATGAGCAAAACCCAAACAAGCAATGCCAATAATTGAGAGTATGGTAGTTTTCATTTTAACTTGGTTTAAGGAAATAATTAAGGTAAATTTATGAAAAATAATTGCATAAAGAGTGCCATTGGTAAGCCCCTTAATTCTATTTACCAAAATTTAATAGAGTATTGTGGAATAAATTCAGGGTTGTATTTGTAAAATTTCCAAAACAACAGATTAATGCATATTGAAAAAGGCTCTAAAACATTTTGGTTATAGAGCCTTTTTGAGTACCCGGAGCCGGGGTCGAACCGGCACGGTATTGCTACCACTGGTGTTTGAGACCAGCGCGTCTACCAATTCCGCCATCCGGGCAAGTTTAATTTTCGGTTTGCGAAGATAAACGCTTTTTTTTTATCGCCCAAAAAGTTGCAATGCAAATTTATTTACTTTGCTATATGTTAAGATTGTAAATAGAATTTAACGGGCGTTACCGGCTAGTTTTGCAACAATTAAGCTGCGAAGGGTGCTGTAAATGCCTTCAATATCGAGCCCATTCTCTTGGTATAGTTCTAGCGGAGTGCCGTGCTCAATAAATTTATCGGGAAAGCCCAATCGCACAATCCGGTTGGTGTATGCCCTGTCGCAAAAGAATTCGGCAACAGCGCTGCCAAAGCCCCCCTTGAGGCAACCATCCTCAATGGTTACAATGGTATTGTAGCGTGATGCAATTTCATCCAGAAGGTTTTCGTCAAGCGGTTTAACAAATCGCATATTGTATTGGGCAACCGATATGCCTTCGAGGTCGAGCCGATCGATAGCTTCACTTACATAATTGCCAAGTGGGCCCAATGAGAGCACAACCATGTCGACTCCGTGCCGAACCAATTTCCCCTTACCCACTGCAAGCGATTTTAATGGCGTTTTCCATTCGGGCATAATTCCATTTCCACGGGGATAGCGAATAACCCAAGGTCCATTTTCAGGAAGTTGGGCAGTATACATCATGTCGCGAAGTTCCTCCTCGTTCATGGGTGAGCAAATGGTGAGATTGGGCACTGCCCTAAGGAAGGCAATATCGTATAGCCCATGATGCGTTGGACCATCGTCGCCAACTACCCCGGCTCGGTCGAGGCAAAGTACAACCTGAAGGTTTTGGAGGGCTACATCGTGAATTACTTGATCGTATGCCCGTTGAAGAAAGGATGAGTAAATATTGCAAAAAGGTAATTTGCCTTCAGCAGCCAGTCCTGCTGCAAATGTTACTGCATGCTGTTCTGCAATGCCCACATCGAAAACCCTATTGGGCATATTATCCATCATAAAGGTCATGGAGCAACCCGTGGCCATAGCTGGTGTAACTCCCACTATGTTTGGATTTGCTTGAGCGAGTTCCAAAAGGGTTTGCCCAAAAACATCCTGAAAACGCGGAGGAGTGGGAGTTTCGGGCTTGCTAATAATCCGTTCTCCGGTCGACTTGTCGAAAACCCCGGGAGCATGCCAAATGGTTTGATTCTTTTCGGCTGGTTCGAAGCCCTTACCTTTTACTGTTAAACAGTGGAGAATTTTGGGTCCGGGAATATTTTTTAAATCGTTGAGTATCTGAGTAAGGTAAACCACATCGTGTCCATCAATTGGACCAAAGTACCTAAAACCAAGAGCCTCGAAGTAATTGCTCTGCTTAATGAGAGCAGACTTGATGGCGTTTTCGAGTTTTTGAACCAGATTTCTGGAGCGGGGAATGAACCGATCGATACGACCGAGCATATCCCATACTTCGTTTTTTACCTTATTGTATGTTTGCGAAGTGGTAATATCAACCAAATATTCCTTAAGGGCTCCAACGTTTTTGTCAATGGCAATATTATTGTCGTTAAGGATAACCAACATGTTGGGCTTAAGCATTCCACCATTATTAAGGGCTTCAAAGGCCATACCACCGGTCATTGACCCATCGCCAATTACAGCAATAACCTGCCTGTTTTCGTTGTTTTGCTGCGCCGCTATAGCCATACCAAGTGCAGCTGAAATAGAAGTAGAGCTATGGCCTGTGCCAAACGAATCGAAGGGGCTCTCACTCCTTTTTGGAAAGCCGCTTATGCCGCCATACTTGCGATTGGTGTGAAAAACATCGCGACGACCCGTAAGTATTTTGTGGCCGTATGCCTGGTGACCAACGTCCCATACAATGCGATCGTAGGGTGTGTTAAATACATAATGTAGAGCGATGGTTAGCTCCACAACTCCTAAACTTGCTCCAAAATGACCGGGATTTGAAGAAACCACATCGATAATGAACTGCCTGAGCTCCTTGCTGAGCTGAGGTAATTCTTCCAACTTCAATTTTTTTAAATCTTCCGGATTGTCAATACTTCCAAGAAGTTTTTTTTCACTCGCCATTACATAAAATTAACTTGGGGTAAATATATAACAAAAATAAAACTTTAAAGTTGAGAATATGTACCTAACCAACTATCAAAAACTCTACCTGCACCTAACGGCAGTTGCATTAAAATTGATTAGCAATTCCTCAGGCGAACCAGAATAATTAGTATATTTGCTAGAGTAATCAATTCATGCAAAAACCCTGAAAATGAAAAAGACAGTTCAAATTATTCCTATTTTAACGATTGCTATCCTTTTTTCTTGTGTTCCTGCTAAAGAGTTTCAAAAGTTACAGGATCAGAATCAGAAGTGCGAGGAGGAGCGAGAAAGATTTTCGATTGAAAATGCTGGGCTAAACGTTAAACTCACCGAAGCCAATGCTAAAATTCGGGTTTTCGATAAAGAATTGGAGCAGTTGAAACGCGATAGCGCCACAAGGGTAATTGAGCTAATTAGGTTGAAAGAGGATAACGATAAGCTTAGTAGCCGTTATGCCGAACTTCAGCAGGTTCAAGAGGGTTTTGCCAGTGGTAATCAGAAGGAAACCCGAAGAATTCTTGCGCAACTACAGGCTACCCAGGAGGAACTTCAGATTAAGGAGGACGCTCTGAAGGAGCTTGAACGTAAGTTGAATAACAGAAGGAAGGAGTTGGATGAGTCCATGGCAAAATTCAATTCCATGAAGGCCGAGCTCGATGAAAGAAATGCCCGACTTATAGAATTGGAAAAAATCCTCGCCAGAAAGGACTCTGCCGTTTCAGCGCTACGAAGAAGGGTTTCCGATGCACTTTTCGGATTCGAAGGCAAGGGCTTGAGCGTTAAAATTCAAAATGGTAAAGTATATGTTTCGCTCGACGAAAAATTGCTATTTAAATCGGGAAGCCATGTTGTTGAGACAAATGGAGTTGCAGCTCTTAAACAACTTATTCCCGTTTTAGAGCAAAATAAGGATATTAACATAATGGTAGAGGGGCATACCGACGACGTTCGATTCCCTCCACGAGGTGAATTGCTCGATAATTGGGACTTAAGTGTTAAACGCGCAACGTCTATTGTACGAATTCTTTTAACCAATTCCAAAATCGATCCCAAGCGTATTACAGCATCGGGCCGAAGCGAATTTCTACCTGTCGATCCTGCTAAAACACCCGAAGCGCGTCAGAAAAACCGACGAACTGAAATTATTTTAACACCTAAACTCGACGAAATTCTTGATATACTGGAGACAAACTAAACAGTTAACCCATAAAATTGAACTTAAAACCCATTGCCATGAAAAGAAAACATATACTTTTTGTTCTGATTCTCCTATTTGGGGCTATTGGGGTTTACCTTGCTGTGCCTCAAAATCATTACATTGTTCGGGCACTCATTCACCAAAAACCCGACATAGACGATTATAAAATATTTGCCAACAGAACTATTGAGAAGGGAGCGCCACAACCCTGGCAATCGCATCCAATGTATAATTCGTACGACCTTACGTTGGAAGAACGCACGACAATTGAAGGGTATAAAACCGTTGCCTTTTTGGTAGCTCGCGACTCACAGTTGCTGTGGGAGGCATACTGGGATGGATACGGAACAGAGTCGCTATCGAATTCATTTTCAATGGCCAAAAGTATTGTGAGCTTGCTAATAGGCTGTGCAATCGACGATGGCTACATAAAAAGCATCGATCAACCAATTTCCGATTTTATACCCGAGTTTAAAAGCGATGAGAGAAACAATATTACCATAAGGCAGGTGCTTCAAATGAGTTCGGGATTAAGTTGGGATGAAGCATATGCCAGCCTTTTTTCAATAACAACCAAGGCTTACTACGGAAAGGATGTCCGTTCTTTGGCTGTTAATCAGAAAGTAATAGCAGAACCGGGTAAAGCATACAACTACCTGAGTGGCGACACGCAGTTGTTGTCGCATATTGTTGCTGTAGCAACAGGAAAAACCCTCAGCCAATACGCATCAGAGCGTATTTGGAAACCTATTGGTGCAGAGCATGATGCTCTTTGGAGCCTTGACAGGGAAGGTGGGTACGAAAAAGCATACTGCTGCTTCAATTCCAATGCACGCGATTTTGCACGCTTAGGGAGATTAATGCTCCACCGTGGCAATTGGGATGGAAAACAAGTTGTTTCTCAGGAGTACGTCGATTTGGCTCTTGCCCCAGCCAGTCATCTTTCCGACCCTGAATTAGGTGGAAAGCCAAATCAACGGTACGGTTTGCAATGGTGGTTTGTTAACCATAAGGGAATTAACGTATCGTTTGCACGGGGAATAAAGGGTCAGTACATTTTCATTGTTCCCGAACTCAATCTTGTTGCCGTTAGGCTGGGTCATACTCGAAGCGATGAGAGAATAGAAGGGAACCCACTTGATATTTACCAGTTTCTCGATATTGCGCTGAATATAAATCGTTCCGTGCAATAAATTGCAGTAAGTAAGAAACCTTGGACTTTCCAAATGGTCGATATTTGCCCCATCAAAATCTATGTTTTTTCGTTGTGTTAATTCATGAAGAAGAATAATTCACAGGGAACCACATGGTTGATGCAGCGATTCAAGTGGTGACATTTTGGAAAGCCCAATTATTTTTAATTACCCATGAACGATAAATTGAGAGTTAAATTATTGGCCTTCCCTGCGGCCGATACAACCCTTTTCACACGCGCAAAAAAGAGACTTTCGAAGCTGTTTCATCAGGATCGAATAGAGTTTGTAAGCCAACAGCCCGATATATTGGTTTTTTTAACCGGCGGATCGGAGCGGGCTGCCTTGCATTCGCTACATAGGAACAGTTTTTATCTTATGATAGCTTCATCTATTGAGAACTCGTGGGCAGCAGCAACCGAAGTAAAGGCATGGATGAACCAGAACGGAATTTCGAGCCTGCTTATCGATGAAAATGATGCCGAGGCCCATGAGGTAATTGAAGCCCTTTATAGGGTGAAGAACGGTTTGCGACGATTGAACGGGAAAAAATTCGGACTTATTGGAAAACCCTCCGAATGGCTGGTCGCATCTGTAATCGATCCCTTCATTATTCAATCTAAATTGGGTGTTGAGCAAATCGATTTACCCTGGGAAATGGCCAAGCCATCGAACGAGAAGGAAGTGGCCAGTGACTTTATGAATTTTTTTAAAACACAGAGCAATTTAGAAGTTCATTTAGCAGGAAGGGTGTACGAGTCGTTGGTGAGTGTTATTCGATGCAACGATTTATCGGCCTTAACCATAGAGTGTTTCCCTTTGGCACAGAAGTGTAACACCACAGCCTGTTTGGCACTGTCTAAACTCTCAATGGATGGAATTCCTGCTGGTTGCGAGGGAGATACCTGCAGCATGATTGGGATGATGATTTCGAAAGAGATTTTTGGTATTGTTCCCTGGATGGCCAATGTGGCTAATGTTAATAATTCCGGATTGCTTCTTGCTCATTGTACCGTACCAGCCAATATGTTAACTGCCTTTAGCCTCGAAACGCATTTTGAAACGGACATGGGAGTAGCCATTAAAGGTGAATTCCGATACAACGAAGTAACCCTTTTCCGGGTCGAAAATAATTTGTCGCGCTTGTTTGCAGCCACAGCACGCGTAATCCCATCGAAGTATGTGAAAGATGCCTGCAGAACCCAAGTTACATTTGAGATTGACGAGAAAACGAAAAAGTATTTTCTTGAATCACCCCTGGGAAATCATCATTTGGTAGTTCCCAGTAACAGGCTAAAGGAGTTTTGGTTTGTCGCTAAAATATTAGGGATGGAAATAATTCCAGAATTTTCATTGCAATAACCTTGTGAAACACCCATTTAAGCCAGCGTGCACAAATTCCCATGAAAAATTATGGGTGCCTGCCCGACAGGCAGGCAGGTTGCATCAGGCCGACATTGACTGTTCAAGGCGCAAATGTAACCTATTGTAGAAACTGTTTATTTTATTGGGAGAAGCGAAAATATATCTTCAAATATTCACTTGGACGAGCTGGAGAATCTATTTGTCGGAATGCGCAACCCCCTTGGTACAGGTGTTGCAACCAATAACCTAGGTAGCCAAATTAATGAAGGTTTTTCGTAAAACGCTCCTTCCCCAAGGACCAATGGCTCAGGAAGGGTTCGGCTTACTTCACACTAAAGTTTAATATTCTATAGTTCTAATGGAAAAAGAAAGCAGAATTTTAACCCTTGAGGAGAGCGTTGTAAGGGCCATGGATGGGTCAGATATCGATCTTTTCCCCTATTTGCCTTACATTCTTCAGGATTTATGGGAAATTGGTACCGACCCTTCTGTCGTTATTCGTTTCATACAGAAAAACTTCGACTCCTTTCAGAACCTAAAAGTTCTCGATTTGGGAAGTGGTAAAGGGGCGGTTTCTGTAAGGGTTGCTGCCGAATTGAAATGCCATTGTCACGGAGTCGATGCAATACCCGAATTTGTATTGTTTTCGAAGCAAAAAGCCATTGAGTTTGTAGTTGACCACTTATGCCTGTTCGAGGTTGGAGATATCCGACAGAGCATAACCTCGTTGCCTCCATACAATGTTATTGTACTAGGTGCCATTGGGCCGGTTTTAGGAAACCATTTCGAAACCCTCACCAAGCTCTCTCCGTGTTTGGCCCCCAATGGATTGATAATAGCTGACGATGCCTATAGTAGCGAAAATTCAGACTACCGAAATCCTAATGTTCTAACTAGGTCGGCTATTCTGCAGCAAATTGCAGCGGCAGGTATGATGCTGATAGACGAGGAGATTGTAGAAAGTGGCTCTTTTGCAGAAACTGATGATTTTATACTTAGTTGTATTAAAAAGAGGTGCCTGGAACTAGTAGAAGAATACCCTAGAAAGGCCACCC
This sequence comes from Bacteroidales bacterium, assembly GCA_037442025.1. Lineage (GTDB taxonomy): Bacteria > Bacteroidota > Bacteroidia > Bacteroidales > Tenuifilaceae > UBA2287. The sequence continues at coordinate 40,480 of JBBIRB010000004.1, forward strand.
TCTTTCTGAGTTACATTGCAAACCAAGAAAGGGAAACCCATGCGCTGCGAAACAATTTAATCTGTTCAACTATGGCCATTCGAAAAGTTTAGCGAACGCTAATTGCTTGAAATGGAATGTGCACATTGGGCTGTTTCTTTCTCCAGGGAACTATTCTTCGCAACCTCTCGGGGGGTAACTTTTCTTCATCAATGCTACTCCATGGCAAAAGCCACCTGCCGTCTCTGAAATGTATTTCGGGAGTGTTGAAGTTTTCTTTTCCAAAAAGTTTTCGCGAATCGGAAGCAAATTCGGTGACAAGCTGCTCGTAGTCAATGCTGAAATAATCGGGTATTTGTTCGTATTTTGAAACGGGTAGAACCTGAAATGCCCGCTTTCCGTTTTTTAAAGGAGTATGTACCCATACTAAAATGTGGCCTGCATGCGTAATTCGAGTGCCACCTTTACCCTTTTCAATTCGAATTGCAGCAATGGCTCCTCCATTCCTGTATCTGTTTCGCTGGTTCGAAACGAAATTGCCAAGGGAGTAAACCGCAACGCGACCTACTGTGCTATCGGTGTCGAACGAGCATTCCATACGCTGTAAAACATGTGGGTGCGAACCAATTACTATTCTTATACCCAAATTTTGCATGAACGATGTGAGTTTCAGCTGTTCAATATTGGGCGAACTTTGGTATTCGTTACCCCAGTGCATGAAGGCAATAACCTCGTCTACATTTATTTTTTTTGCCTTTTCGAAATCGTTTCGAATTTGTATTGTGTCAATTAGGTTCACAATGGTAGGTGCTGGTATGGGTATGCCATTGGTACCATAAGTATAATTAAGCAGTGCAACCCTTATCTCGTTTCGCTCAATGAGTAACGGATAGGTTGAGTCCTTGTTTTCCTGGTTTTTATATGTTCCAGCAAATGGGATTGAACGTTGGTTAAGAGCATCGATTGTTCGAATAATACCGTTTTTCCCTCGGTCAACAGAATGGTTGTTTGCCGTAACCAGAGTGGTAACACCTGAACTCTTTAGGGCATCGGCAAGCGCGTCGGGCGAACTGAACTGTGGATAACCTGCATAGGGCTCACCAGCTAAGGTTACTTCTAAATTGGCAATGACAACGTCGGCTAGCTTGAATACAGGGGCAACGCGAGAGAATACGCTATCGTACGAATAGGTTCCGGTTTTATCATCGAATGCTGCTTTTATTTGCATACCATGCCCCATAACATCGCCAACGAACATGATTATCATGGACCCTGAGCCAGCGTTCTGGGCGATTGCCCCGAGAGAGGTTAAAAGTAAAGCAATTAGAAGAAAAAGTTTCATAAATAGCCAAACAGGTTTACGCAAAAGTAAAATAAAAATGTATAAAACATTGCAACCTGTAATTCCCCAAATTATTGAGATAAATCATTGGTGTACGATTAAATTTTTTGAATATACATGAATGTGTTTGTAAATAAGGAAATCGGTAGTTTTCAGCTTACTGGGGGGTAGCTTTCCGCCTCAGAGAATTTCCGTAAAGAAAATCAGATTAATGGACGTTAAGAAATCCGGGCTGTTTGAGCGAAGCGAGTTCCCGGATTTTAGTCAATTAATCTGATTTTTAGGAAAATATCTGCCGCGGCGGCATTTTTTGCTTACTTTTTTTTGCTGGAGAAAAAAAGTAAGAGCCCGTGCGGCTTGAGCACTAAAAACCAGCAATGATTTTTTATCGCACAATAGTGGAGATAAATTAGAAAAAAACGAGGGGAATTTTACACACGTTTACATCCTTAACCTTAACCCTTTACCACAGTTAAAATCTAAATGAATAGAAAAAGAGGGTTACTTCGCATCTTCAATACTAATTATCGCTAGCATACCACTCGGCAAAACTGGTGGACGTTTCGTGCAGTTTAAGGTGATGCAGTTTTGTTCCTTTCGGAAGTTCGCAGGCTAAAAGCTCTGCGATATGAAGCAGAAAATTTTCACAGGTAGGTTGGTAGTCAACAATTTCAGTTTTTTGGAGTTTACCTGAATGCGCAAGGGCAGATAGGTCGGTTCCTTTCTTTAGTAAAAGAATATGGTCAAACCGATTAAGGATGGTTTGCTTAACTATCTTTTTTAAGTCGCCAAAGTCGATCACCATTCCTAATTTTGTATTTTTCTCGTCGGAAATTGGCGAGCCAATAACTGTAACGGAAAGACAGTAGGAATGGCCATGTATGTTGGAGCATGGGCCATCGTAACCCGTAAGTACGTGGGCCATTTCGAAAGTAAATTCTTTGGTAACTCGAATAAGAGACATTTTTTTAATATTTCAACATTAAACGATACAAAGCTGGAATGGTTTTTTGACTTTAGATTTTATTAGGTATTACACCGGCCAAGACAATCCAAAATCTTCGACATGCCTTCGTTTTGCAAAAAGTAGAAAGTGTTCTTACCTTCCCGTTTCGAATGAAGTACCCCTTTGCTTTTAAGTATTCCAAGGTGATGCGATGCAGCCGACTGTTCAATATTTAGTTTTTCATGAATCTCGGATACAGTAAGGCGCTTGCCGTCTTCAAGCATATTCAGAATGGCAATTCGCATTGGGTGGGCAAGGGCCTTGAGGGTAGAGGCAGCTTGTTCAAGCATTTCAACATTAATGTTCATTTTATACATATTTAACCCATGCAAATATATAAATATATCAATTAATACCTTGGTTAAATCCTAGTTTTTCAAAAAAATAATATTATTCATTAAAAAGTGCTTAATTTGCTTGTTCATATCAAACTGCCGTAAATGTCGCCTTTGAATACTATAAGAAAACCAGTAACCAAGGAACTGCACGATTTTGAGCCCTATTTCCGAGAAACAATGCGCTCAGGCGTGCCCCTTTTGTCGGTTATTACAAATTATATTTTGCGTACTAAGGGTAAACAGCTTCGGCCTTTGCTTGTATATCTGTCTGCCGGACTAAATGGGACTATCGGCCAAAATACAAAAGTAGCTGCGGCTATGATAGAACTCCTGCACACTGCTACTCTCGTTCACGACGATGTGGTAGACGAGGCTTACGAAAGAAGAGGGTTTCTTTCCATTAATGCACTTTGGCGTTCGAAGGCTGCAGTTCTTGTTGGCGACTTTCTACTCTCGAGAGGGCTTCAGCTGGCGCTTGAGTCGGATCAGATCGATTTGCTTCGTAACATGAGCAATGCTGTGAAAAAAATGAGCGAAGGGGAATTGCTTCAAATTGAACGCTCCCGAAAAATGAATATTGATGAGGAAACTTACTACCAAATAATTGGTATGAAAACCGCCGAACTCATCTCATCGTGCACAGTTAATGGTGCTTGTTCTGTAGAGGCCACACAACAACAAATACAAAAAATGCGCGAGTTTGGGTTTAATTTAGGTATGGCTTTTCAAATACGCGACGACCTATTCGACTATACCTCAAAAGGTATTTTAGGAAAGCCTACAGGAAACGATATTAAAGAGAAGAAGTTAACACTTCCAATTATTTACGCACTAAGCCAAGTAGGAAAATCGATGCAGAGGGAAATAAGGTCGTTAATTCGAGAAAGCAAACGCGATTCGAAGGCAGTCGAAAGGGTTGTTGCATTTGCGCACGAGAATGGCGGAATAGCCTACGCCGAAAATGTAATGAACCAATATCGACTAAAAGCCATTGCGGATATAGATGGCTATTCGAATAATCCCTATAAGGAGTCGCTAATTGAACTCGCAAATTATATAGTTGACCGTAAAAACTAAACATATGAGTTACTTTGACCTAATATTTCTTGCCATCTTTATTCTTGCCGGATTTAGTGGCTATAAGAGCGGATTTGTAAGGCAAGTTGCCTCGCTTGCGGGCTTGCTTCTCGGAATATGGGGGGCAATACATTTTTCCGATTATACAGCTACTTTCCTAGTTGAAAACCTTTCGGTTAAAACAAAATACTTACCACTAATATCATTTGCAATAACCTTTGTGGGTATTCTGATTGCAGTGCATTTTTTGGGAGAGCTAGTAAGCAAAATTTTCGATTTGGCTATGCTGGGTTTTGCCAATAGTATTTTAGGGGTTGTGTTTGGTGTCGTAAAAAGCGTTTTAATTCTGAGTGTAATCATTGTAATTGCCGAAAAATTTGAAGAAAAATTCAGGATATTTCCAACTAATATCGAGGAGAAGTCGCTCTTTTACAAACCTGTTCGCAATGTGTCGCCCGCCATTTTCCCCTACCTTCATTTCGATGAGATTCAAGGAAAAATTAAAGAAACCTTCTCAAATCAGGAGGATTAACCTATCTGTAGGCAGGGGTTTATATTTGGCTGTCTTTTTCTTATATTTGCCTCCTTCATTTATATTTTACTATTATAGTCTACCATGTTGAATTTTGTAGAAGAGTTACGCTGGCGCGGGATGATTCACGATGTAATGCCAGGTACCGAGGAACTGCTTTCCAAAGAAATGACCACAGCTTACGTAGGTATCGACCCCACGGCCGACTCGCTTCATATTGGGCACCTCGTTTCGGTTATGATGCTTATCCACTTTCAGCGTTGTGGCCATAAACCCGTTGCGCTAATAGGTGGGGCTACCGGCATGATTGGCGACCCCTCAGGGAAGTCGCAGGAACGAAACCTGCTCGACGAGAAAACCCTTCGCCACAATCAGGAGTGCCTGAAAAAACAGTTGTCAAAATTTCTCGATTTCGAATCGAGGAACCCCAATGCGGCCTTAATGGTTAATAACTACGATTGGATGAAGGAATTCTCGTTCCTCGACTTCATTCGCGACATTGGGAAGCATATAACTGTAAACTACATGATGGCCAAGGATTCGGTGAAAAAGCGGATTGCCGGAGAAAGTGGAAGTGGCCTATCGTTCACCGAGTTCACATACCAATTGGTGCAGGGGACCGATTATCTCTATTTGTACCAAAACTTCAATTGTAAATTGCAAATGGGAGGGTCGGACCAGTGGGGAAACATAACCACCGGAACCGAACTTATTCGTCGTAAATTGGGGGGCGAGGCATATGCATTAACTTGTCCGCTCATTACCAAAAACGATGGAGGAAAATTTGGTAAAACTGAAGAGGGGAATGTTTGGCTCGATCCCCGGTTGACCTCTCCCTATAAATTCTACCAGTTCTGGCTAAATACATCCGACGAGGATGCGGAGAAGTATATTAAAATATTTACCCTCCTTTCGCGCGAATCTATAGAATCGCTCATAAACGAACACAGGCAAGCACCCCATATGCGTAAACTTCAGCAAGCGCTTGCACAGGAGGTTACAACTATGGTTCATTCGAAAAGCGAATTCGATCAGGCCGTATCAGCATCTCAAATCCTTTTTGGTAATTCTACTTCCGACGCATTAAAGGCCATTGACGAGTCAACATTCCTTGCCATTTTTGAAGGGGTACCGCAGTTTGAAATAGAAGCTAAAATTTTAAATGTTGGTGTTCCCTTTTCGGTATTAGCTGCAGAGCATGTTCCCGTTTTCCCTTCGAAGGGTGATTTAAGAAGGAATGTTGCCGGTGGCGGGGTAGCAATAAACAAGGAACGAATTTCGGACCCCGAAATGCATATCGATTCAACCTTCCTGCTGAACAAAAAATATATTTTATTTCAAAAAGGGAAGAAAAACTATTTCATTATAAAAGTGACCTTATAATAAATTGTCGGCCATGAATAGCAACACAGAATTTAACCTAAATGCAACAAACCTTGTAAAAATGGTTTGGGAAAAGAGACTCATTATAGTTTATATAGCAATATTTGCGTTTGCTGTTTCACTTATAGTTTCTTTTTTAATTACACCTATGTATAAGTCGGTGGCCATATTGTATCCGCCTGTTGAAAACCAATCTTCGAAAGAAGTAATTAACACTACTTTTCAGCGAGGTTTAACTGTTTTTGGCGATAGGAATGAGGCAGAGCAGTTGCTACAAATCCTCTCTTCCCAAACGCTCAGGGATATTGTTATTAAAAAACAGAATCTTATAAAGCATTGGGAACTAAATCCCGAAGGGAAATATGTTCGCTCGGAGGCCTATGGCATTTTTATTTCCGATATTGCATTTCGCCCTACCAAGTACAATTCGGTTGAAATAACTGTTTATGATAAGGATCCCGAAAAGGCCGCCGAAGTTGCTAACGAAATTGTACATGTGTCCGATAGTTTAATGCGCAGCATAAAGGCCGATATGGCATTAAAAGCGCTCGCAGTTTTAGAAGAACAGTACAAACTCGCCAATGAGGACGTAAATTCGATTGGCGACTCGTTGGACCTTGTTATGAGAGCAGGAGCCATTCACCTCGAAGCCCAAACAAAAGAAATTTATCGTGCCCTAGCGCGTGCAATAGAGAATAACAATGTTTCAGCCGAGAAAAGGCTTAGGGTTCTTTACGATGATTTGGCCAGGTTGGGGCTTCCCCTTACCAACTTAACTAATAACTATTATATGGGCTTAAACAATCTGAAAGACCTGAGAAACTTCATGCGAGTACTAAAGATTGAAGCAAAACAGGGTATCCCCAGCCAGTTTGTTGTAGACAAGGCTATCCCATCCGACAAGAAGGCATACCCAAAGAAGGCTCTTATAGTAATAATGTCAACGCTTTCGGCCATCTTTTTTTCAATTTTTGCCATCATAGTTTTCGATTTCTTTAAAAAGATTATCGTGCCAAATGTTCCTGAATAGGGCAAATAGAGAGAATTGGATGTTATTGGGAGCAAGTATGCTTTTTGTACTTGCATCGGCTCTTTTTGTTTACAAACAAACTTATATTTTCCTAGCATTACCAATCCTTCTTATTGTTGGTGTTTGGGCCATTTTTTCGCCTTCAAAGGTTTTTTATGCACTTGTATTTTTAGCACCCCTATCGGTAACTCTTAGGTGGATTATACCAGATTTATCATTCGATTTTTGGTTTCCAACCGAACCCATGTTGGTGTTCCTTTTGGTTCTTTTAATTGCCAAGTCATTAAGCGAACGATACTTTCGAATAGAACTATTCAACCAGCCAGTATTTTGGGCTATACTCTTTTTCCTTGGGTGGATTCTAGTAACTATTGCTGCAAGCGAAATGGTTATTGTTTCACTTAAATACTTTCTGGTTCGGTTCTGGTTCATAGGGGTTTTTTTCTATATGGCATACATGCTTTTTCGAAAAAACTTGAGCAATATCGATCGATTTCTTTGGGCTTATATTGCAGGAATGCTAGTTGTAATTCTTTGGGCATCGTATAAGCAGGTTAGCCTTGGGTTTCTGAACCAAAAGGCAGCACATGGTGCTAGCACACCATTTTTTATCGATCACACTTCTTATGGTGCTGCAATTGCTTTTAGCATCCCTATTCTTGTTGCCTTCACATTTCACGCAAAGAGTAAACTAAAAAAATTTTTGATTGGAGCATTAACCATTTTTTTTGTTTTTGCTTTGGTATTCTCCTATTCTAGGGCAGCTTGGCTTAGCCTGGCTATAGGCCTTGGGGTTTGGCTGTTAATCGCTCTGCGAATAAAATTTCGAACTGTTGCAATCGGTTCTATACTGCTTGGCGCTTTCCTATATTTCTTTATAGGCGACATAATTAGCCACATGGAGAAAAACACTACGGAGTCGAGCGGAAACCTTATGGAGCACGTTCAATCAATTTATAATATTAGAACCGATGCCTCAAACAAAGAGAGGGTAAACAGGTGGAATGCGGCTCTCGATATGTTTGTTGAACGACCCTTTTTTGGATGGGGGCCCGGAACCTATATGTTTTTATACGCCCCCTTTCAGCGAAGCCAGAATACGACAATAATATCAACGAACCTAGGAACGGGAGGCAATGCGCATAGCGAGTACCTTGGTTTAATGTCGGATGCAGGTGTTTTAGCCGTTTTGGGTTATGTATTAATAATTGTTTTTGCCCTCTCAACCGGATTGAAGGGTTTATCGAAAATCCCCGACAAACGATACAGGAGAATTAACATTGCCTGCGTAATTGGACTTATTACGTACGTATTTCATGGGTTTCTCAACAATTTCCTCGATGCCGACAAAATTGCAGCCCCTTTCTGGGGGTTCATTGCCATAATTGTGGCCATAAACCTACACTTTACAATGGGAATAAATAATGGCACTAGAGAGCGGGAAAACTCCATTTAGGGTTTAAACTCAAACCCCAGAATAGAGATATCGTCGAATATACCCGAGTCTTTGTTTCCGTCTATCCCAAACCGATCTTCAATTAAAATTTCAATGTTTTGTTCTAACGATAGGTTATTCGAAATAGCTCGTTCAATTGACTTTGTTTCGAACTCAACTTTATCGTCCTTGGTGTATTCTACTAAGCCATCGGTATAGCAAAGGAGCTTAGAGTGCTGAGAAATGTATAAGGAGCCAACATTGATGTGCGGAATATCATCGAGCATGCCAAGCCCAACGCAGCCATCCTTTAGCATTAAGTTTTCATGAGTTTTAGTATTATAAAGAAGGGGAGGATTATGACCTGCATTCACATACTCTAATAACCCGTTCGATGTATTGAACCTGCCAATAAAGATAGTTATGAAACGCTCCCCTTTAGCCGTTCCCATTACCCGTTCATTAAGCTTATCAATTAACCCCCTTAAAGATATTTCAGAGTTAAATAGAGCCCTAAGATTGGCCTGAAAGTTCGACATAAGGAGCGCAGCAGAGATGCCCTTCCCAGAAACATCTGCAATGCAAAAACCGACCTCTGAAGGGTTTAGTTGAATGACATCGTAAAAGTCGCCGCCTACTTCAAAATGGGGCCTATAGTACGAATGAATACTGAGTTTAGAACTTTGGGGCAGACTATTGGGGCTGGGGATTAGCAGGTTCTGCATTTTCGAAGCCAGTTCTAACTCCTTTCGCATGGCCTCTTGCTCAATGGTTTTGAGGAAAAGCCTTAGGTTTTCGATGGCAACGAATATTATAATGGATAGGGTTTGTACAAAGTTTAAATGCTTAATTGTTGCGCTAACTCCCTTCGCGAATTCTTTGGTGTCGGCAATAAGTATATAGGCAAGCTGCAGATTGTTTTGTATTACCGGAATGATTATATCAAACTCTTGAAGAACCGAATTGTCAGAAGTGCTAACAAAAGTAATATCCGAATACTGAATCAGGTCGCGTTCAACATCAATGTTTTCAATAATTTTATCGGTACAATTGGTTTTAAGAAGAAGTTCCCACTCCTTTTCGCGTTTGAAGAAAAGTACCCTGTCAATCTCAAGGTCGTCATTAAGGATGGTTCGAAAACGGTCAATCAGATCCTCTATTTTCATTTCGCTGCTAATAGCTTGCGCCATACTTAGCAACGCATTCAACTTAAAGGTGCTTAACTTAAGTCTTTTCGATGAGGTGTTGAAGGCCATAGTTCAAGAAATCCTCTCTTAATTAAGTGCTAATATAGCAAAAAAACCTCAAGTTTTGTGTGCAGTTTAATTATATAGGAATAAGAAGAGATGAAAAAGGGTTCCAAGCGGAACCCTTTATTTTATCTTACCCTTTCATAATAGTCTCGTGTTCTGGTGTCAATCTTTATCCGTTCACCTATCTCAATAAAAAGAGGAACTTGAATGGTTGCTCCGGTTTCAACAGTAGCTGGTTTTAAGGCAGTAGAGGATGCTGTATCTCCTTTTAAGCCAGGTTCAGTGTATGTTACTTCCAGTTCTACAAACGGTGGTAACTCACAGGTTAAAATGGTTTCTTGTTCAGCATGTACCATCATTTCAACATATTGTCCTTCTTTGTAAAGGTCAGGGTTCTCAACAAGATCTTCGCTCAGACTAATTTGCTCGAAGGTTTCCTGATGCATGAAATTGTAACCCAATTCATCTTTATAAAGGAACTGGTATGGCCTGCGTTCAATGCGTACAGGGTTTATTTTAACGCCAGATGTAAAGGTATTTTCAATAACTTTGCCTGTTTCAAGGTTTTTTAATTTGGTGCGCACAAATGCGCCACCCTTGCCGGGTTTAACATGCTGAAATTGAACTATCGTATAGAGTTTGCCATTGAATTCGATGCACATTCCATTTTTAAAATCAGCGGTAGTTGCCATTAGTATTTTTGTTAAAATTTTGGCAAAAATAGTAATTACCTAATTTACAAAAGCGATAAACGTATTCTTTTTTTATCTGTTGTTCTATTTTTTAAGCGAATCGAAAGGGTGCATTAGACCTTTGTATTCGAATAAGTCGCAGTAAACAGATCCTACGAAAATGTCGAATTTAATTCGAACGGGTAGAAAATTTTTATCGGCTGAAAACCAAACAGTCATGTCATCCTGCGATTTGAATACTCTACCAGTTATTACAATGGGCATGAAACGCATGGCCCTTATCGTTCCAATTTTCAGCTTTATGTTGTCGTAACCCATGAATCGTGCCTTTAGTATAAAAACCTCATCGGTGAAATAGGTAGTAACTGTTAAAGTGTCGCCAACCTTGATTGGTTTCCACATTAGGTGGTTACGAAGAAAGTAGAAGGCAGAAAGAATATCGTTGCTATTTTTAGGTGCCAACACGGTGCCCACTTTTGTGCTATGCACAATTGTTGAATCGTTACGGCTCCAGTGGTCGAAAACTTGCTCGCTGTAATGCTTGTAACGACCTTCGTTTATGTCGCGAGTGGCCTTGTATGGTAAGTCGGTTCGAGGATTGGTAAAGCTTTGATAAATATCGTGAACGTTGTAAAGCATATTAGCCATTCCCACGGTTTTTCCACTTAAAAACAAGTGATTGGCAGGCTTCCCTTCATAAGCCCCTGATCGAACTTCAATAATGGCCTCACCTCCCCTTATAGGACCGTAATGAACAGAATACTTTAGCTTCTCACCTTGCATAAAAGCTGCTTTCTGTTGCGAAAAAATGGTACCATAAGCAACAAAAATGAAAAATGCAGTTAATAATATTTGTTTAACCACTTCCCAAAACATTTTTGGTTGGCATTTTAGCGACAAAGGCTTTAAGGTAGTATGGTTCGAAGTAGGCAACATCCTCAAATTTTTTTTGTTCAAACATTTCTTGAGCCAATGGTATCATAAATCGTGCCGATGGCTTAATGTTCAATTCAAATAGGGCATTTGGATGGCTAATTACCGTACTAGCCTTTAGGGTTCCATTTCCAACAAAAACAATTTTATTTTTAGCAAGTAGGCTACTAAAACTATTTGAATCAAGAATGTGAGCCTTAGTTTCATCAATAAACTCCAGCCTTTTGTTAAATAGAGCAGTGTATACTTCCATTCTCCTAGCGTCGATGGTAGGGCATATAAGAAAATCATTGCCTAGTTTACTATTTTCACTTAATAACACCCCCTGTGCTAAAGCCAATAGGCTATTTATTGCAATAAGAGGAATACTGGAAGCATAACAAATTCCTTTTGCTATAGATACGCCAATGCGCAGACCCGTGTATGAACCGGGTCCCATACTAACCGCTACAGCGTTTAGTTGACTTGCTGTAATACCCCCTAAATCAAGAACATCCTGAATGAAAAGGGCCAAATTTTTCGAATGGTTACTTTCTACTTCGTGGCTTTCCCTTATTGCTATTGGCTTTAGGTTTTCGCAAAGCGCAACCGAACAGGTAGAGGTTCCCGTTTCAATGCAAAGGATTTTAACCATAGGTTAGCTACTTGGTTTTCTTGCTCAGTTCAGCGGGATTAACCTTTTTCACTAGTTTTCCTTCGGAAAGTCGACGTGAAATTGCACTGAAGGGGGCTGTTACAACTTCATTTTCGGTTGTTAGGCCCTCAAGAATTTGGATATACAGGTTATTTTGGATTCCAGTTTTAACATTAACCATTTTCGCTGTATCTCCAACTGTAATAAAAACAACCTCCTGAAGCTTGGCGTTAGGCTTTTTTTCTCTCTCTGCTGCTGCATTTGCTTCAACTAAGCCCTGTGCTTCCATTTTAAGGGTGTCGGAACGTGTTGTAACTGCCTGAATTGGAATTGTTAGAATATTACTCTTTGTTTGCGTTTGAATATCGACTGCTGTTGACATACCCGGTCGAAAGGGAGTTTTGATTCCCTTGGAAATTAGGTGCAAGTAAGAACTTTCTAGAAGAAAAATGCGTACTTCAAATGTAGTTACCTGGTCGGTTGCTAAACCCGAAGTGCTGGCCGAATTGGCAATTTGGGTTACTAATCCCTTAAATTTTTCGGTAGGGTAAGCATCAACCTCAATTAGGGCAGTGTCGTTTAGTTTAACCCGAACAATATCGTTTTCGTTAACACTAACCCGGGTTTCCATTCGCGAAAGGTCGGCTATTCTCATAATTTCGGTACCTGCCATTTGAGCAGTTCCTACAACTCTTTCGCCAAGCTCAACGCTAAGTTTCGAAATGGTGCCGCTTACAGGAGCGTAAATGGTAGTTTTATTGAGGTTTTCGTTGGCTTCTCTTAACGAAGCTTCTGCGCTTTCAACGTTATACGTGGCTGCTTGAACATCGGCTTTAGCTACTTGGTATGAAGTTTTAGCGGTTTCAAACTCCGATTCGGAAATGGCTTTTTGCTCGTATAGCTGTTTGCTGCGGTTGAATGCCAGTTCGCTTTGCGCAAGTTGCGCTTGAACCTGCACCAAACGTGCTTTCGATGAGTTTACGGCTGCGATTGTACGCTCTTTTATTGAAATATAAGTATCGGGTTTTATTCTGCAAAGTAATTGTCCCTTTTTAACTTGATCTCCTTCGCGAACATTGAGTTCAATGATTTCACCAGATACCTCAGAACTGATTTTGATTTCTATTTCGGGTTGAACTTTCCCGTTTGCAGTAATGCTCTCGGTTAGCGTTCGAAGTTCGGGTTTTTCTACACTAACCTCAATCAGGTCGGGTTTGCCAAACATTCCGGTTTTTTTGCCAACAATGGCAAAAATTATGAGTGCAACAATTGCAACAAGTGCGATAATGAGGGTCCTATTCTTTTTCATGTGCTAATATGTTTTCTGTTTTTAAAGTTTTAAGGGGTGGCCTCTATAAAAATCGAGTATTTTTGACTTAAAAATAAGTTCGTATTTCGATTGTAAAAGATCCGTTTCAGCTTTAGCTAGTTTGTTTTTTGCATTAGTATAATCGAAAGCGTTTACCAATCCCAAATTGAATTTATTTTCAGTGTATCGATACGATTCCTCAGCGGCATTTTTACTTTTTTCAGACGCAACTAGTTTTTTTTCAGCAGCCATGGCATCTGTGAAGGCTTGTTGAATATCCTTATAAAGAGCATTTCGTTCGCTTTCCATGGCTAATTGAGCATTCATTAGGTTTATTCGAGCCAACTTAACTCGGTTACGTGCATTTAGGCCATTGAAGATAGGAACACTTAGGCTCAATCCAACTGACTGTTTGGCGTTGTTTTTAATTTGAGTTTGAATTGGATCCCCTGTGAAATCGTAGTTATCTTCAATTCGGTACTGGGCACCAGTGCTGTAACTTGCGCCTAACGACAATCTGGGATGCAGGGTTCCACGTGCAATTTTTAGCCCCATTTCAGAACTTTGAACCCTGAAACGAGCCCCTTGAATTTGTGGCATTAAACCTTCGGCAATAGCGAATATTTGATTTGGGGTCTGCTTTGCTAATGCTGAACTTTCAGAAAGTGGGATTAGAGGTTTGGCAATTTTAAATCCCTCAGTTGTTTTAAGTTCCAAAAGTTGGGTTAAGTTAAGGTATGAAAGGGAAAGTTGATTTTGGGCATTTACCAGTTGGAGTTCATCAGATGCCAGAAGGGCTTCAACTTCATACAAGTTTCCTTCAGGGATGCTGCCTGCTTTTACCAATATCTCCGTTCTGTTTAGCTGAAGCCCCGAAAGTTCTACTTGCCTTTTTGCCACATCCACAAGTTCCTCTTGATAAAGAATTTGTAAATATAATGAGGCAACGGCCAGGGCTATGCTGTTTTTTACTTTTTCAACATCACTAACTGAGGCCATTAGATTAAAATGGCTCTGTTTACGAGTATTGGTAAGTTGAAAGCCATTGTAAAGCGGAATGCTCGTACTTAATGAAAGACTGGATGACTGGGTGTTGACACTTTCGTTCGTATTTGTAAGGATGTTGGTTACTAAGCCAAAATTGTATGAATGGCTCCCGTTAAGATTGAGTGAAGGAAGCGCATCTAGTTTGGATTGTAAATGATTAATCTCATTTGCCCTTACATTCATTTCCTGAAGTTTAACCTGAATGTTGTTTTCAACTGCATATGAAATGCATTGCTCGAGGCTCCAAGTGTCCTGTGCTAAGGAGCTAAGCCCAAAGGGAACGATAAGCAATAATAGAAAAGCTGCTTTTTTGGTTGTATTTTTCATAAACGTGGGTTCAAATGAAATAAGTATCTGAAATAAAAGTACGACGAATTTGCAACTAATAATTTTACTATCAGCTTTGTTTAAAGCTAAAAAACCTAAACTGAACAAGAAAACATGAAGAATGGAAAAAAGAAAGCCCCTTCTTTCAATAAAAAGGGGCTTGTTGACCTACCAGGACTCGAACCTAGACTAACAGAACCAAAATCTGCTGTGCTGCCATTACACCATAGGTCAATCCTATGTGCTTTTTTCAAAAGCGAGGCAAAGATATAATGCTTTTTTGAATTGCACAAAACTTTGATGAAAAAATGAAATGGATGTATGGGCAATTTCAAAGAAAAGAAACCCGCCATTAATATTCAACCATTCGGTCGTTCCTTAAAAGCCATGTTTTTCCTACCAGTTCGTCGGGCCAGCAGTGACAAAGTTCTTGGGTTTGGTTCAATACTTCGAGCATGCTATCCGATACATAAACTCTTTTGTTACGAGGAAGGTTTATGGTGATATTAACTTCTTGAACACGCCATTGCTGCCCTTTGGGCAGTTTAAAGTGGGGGCTGAATTTTAGTATGGAATCTTGCAAAATAAAATCGTATTGAACATTCCTTGCATTCTGAATAGCCCCAGATTTTGTTCCACCTCTCGATTTCTTTTCCACAACAATTTCGAATTCGTTACCCATTGCCGTGCCAAATGATACTTTTGGTTTCCCGAAGATGGCAAATCCGTCTTCTAATAAACCAATCTTATACTCATCTAACGTAATGGTTTCGTAGGGTTTAATCCAAGTAGTGTCGGCAGTTGAAGTCGATTCGATATAAAGCTTACTGGTATTTTCGGGTACTGAAAGTGTATAGATTTCCGAAATTGATTCGCGAATTGTGAAACTTCTTGCCTGAAGGAACGCAGTTACAGCAAGGGTAACTATTGCCATTACCCAAATTACTGCAGCCGACGATGAAATTATGGCACTACGTAATCGGAAATTGAAAATAATTCGTATTCCTAAGAATACAATTGACAGCAATGGAATTGCTATAATTAAAAAGAGAGGGATTGTAACCCAGGCAGTTGAGCCCAGATCGAAAGTTGAGACTAAAAGTTCGTTTAACGAAAATTCTGTAAACGAGGGGTCGACCGACGATAGTGCTACTCCACCAAAGAAAATGGATCCAATGACAGCAATAAGTGCTAACGAGCCAGTAATTATTAGAATTATGGCAATTAAAATTCCAATTATTTTAATTATTACCCCAAGCAACTTAAGTATGGGAATGAGAATTTTACTAAATAACGATATGCCCTTGTCAATTGTTTGGGTAACTTCCTTTTTATTCAAGTTTTTACGAACCTCACCATACTCTCTTTTCAAGTCCTTTTCAATGTTCGACATGTTTATTGGTTCACCTTTCATTTCAAGACGCTGCTTGGCCGTTGTGGCTCTTGGAACAGCAATCCAAAGTACAATGTAAAGCAGCAAACCAAGTCCATTCACAAAGAGCAGCAAACCAAATATAATTCGGAAAACCACCAGATCAACATTGAAATAAGTTCCTAGTCCGGAGCATACTCCAGCCAAGATAGCCCTTTCGCCATCTCGGTAAAGCCTTCTATTCGGTTTTTCTTCAGTTTGCTGCGTTGAATTAGCATGGCCCTCGTCGGTGTCAGCAATCTCTTCGGGGTTTCCAAGGGTTTCAATAACGCTTTCTACCATATCTATGGTGATATCTGCCTGCCCCGCAAGCAATTCCGAAAATAATTCGGAGGCTCTCTCTTCAATGTCGCGGACTATTTCATCAGCATCCTTATTTGCCCCCAGTTTTTCTTTAAGGGTATTAATGTACATTTCAAACTTTTGGCACGCATCGTCCTCCATGTTAAAAGCCATTCCGCCAAGGCTTACTTTAATGGTCCTTTTCATTTTTTAATATTTTGAGATGATGAAATGAT
This sequence comes from Bacteroidales bacterium, assembly GCA_037442025.1. GTDB lineage: Bacteria > Bacteroidota > Bacteroidia > Bacteroidales > Tenuifilaceae > UBA2287. The sequence continues at coordinate 56,747 of JBBIRB010000004.1, forward strand.
TGTTTTAGTTGCTATTTCTGATGGTATTTACAGTGTCGACAAGCTGGCTCCAGCCCCTATCTATATCCGAAAGATACTGCTTTCCGGTTTCCGTTAGTGTGTAATACTTTCTTGGTGGGCCCTGTGGCGATTCCTCCCAACGGTAGCTTAAATAACCGGCGTTTTTTAACCTGTTAAGCATTGGATAAAGGGTTCCTTCAACAACAATCATTTCAGCTTCCTTTAGCATATTAATTAGGTCGGTTGTGTAAGCATCGCCCCTAGAAAGGATGGATAGAATGCAAAGTTCAAGCACACCTTTGCGCATTTGCGCATTTGCATTTTCAACATTCATGGCTATTAAGATTTACTTGAATGGGTTCGACCTATGTTCTCGGCATTTATGGGTTCCCCTCTCATCTCTAGCTTTTCTGCAGCTGTTGAAGCCTCGGGAATTACAATTAGAAGTACTATATAAACAACAATGCCAACCCCACCCCAAATGGCTGCTATTAAAAACAGGATTCGAAACAGGAGCGGGTCCTGATTCCAATATGCTCCCATTCCGGCGCAAACTCCTCCTAGCAATCGATTGTCGGGATCGCGGTACATTCGTCGAGGACCGGGAAACTGGGTACTGCTTGAATTGCTTTTGTTTTTTTCACCAAAATCGGAGGGTTGGCCCATAATGCCAATTACCCATTCAATGTCTGAAAGGGTTATTACTTTTTCGGAAGTTTGAGCTTTTGTTCTCAAATGCTCTGCAATTCTTAGCTCAATGTCCGAAATGATTTCGGCACTATCCTTTTCCGCCGAAAAGTAGTTTTTTAAGTCACCCAGATACCGCTCAATTCGATTGTAAGCATCGTCTTCGAGTGAAAAGGGTAAGCCGGCTAAACTAATAGGAACAATCTTTTTCATTATAATTAAGGTTATGGTGCATGAAAAGGTACTTTAGTAATGCAAATATAGAGCGTAAAATGGTAATATGCAAAACAAGGTAGTAAATTTTTTTAAAAATTAGCTTTTTTAGAAAACACTGAAATGCCGTAGCGATGAGTATTTATTTCATACATTTGAAAAAAAACCAATTATGCTGCTTCAAAAGATGACTTTTACAAATGCTGGTACCTTACTGCATGTGGTTCCAAAATATTTTCTAGGAAGTAATAACGAAGTTGAACTAAGTGAGTTTATAGGCAGGCGACTAAACCTTCGATTTAGTGGTCGAATTTTCTGCGTTGCATGTGGAAAAGCTATAAAAAAAACTTTTGGACAGGGTTTTTGCTACCCATGCTTCATTTCCGTTCCCGAAACAGAGGAGTGTGTTCTTCGCCCCGAACTTTGTAGAGCACACGAAGGCATTGCTCGAGATTTGAAATATGCCGAAAACCACTGCCTGATTAATCATGTTGTTTATCTTGCTAACTCGGGAGGGCTAAAGGTTGGGGTAACTCGTTACCATCAAGTGCCAATACGTTGGGTCGATCAAGGTGCAACCAGTGCCATTAAAGTGTTAGAAACGAAAAATCGTTATAGTGCTGGAGTAATTGAGGTGGCTTTGAAAACTGTATTTGCCGATAAAACCAACTGGAGAAAAATGCTACAAGGAATTGACGAAAAAATAGATTTGCTAGAAATGAAAAAGAAAGCGCTTCATCAACTCAAGCATACTTCCATTGAATTCAATGGAGCATCCGATGAGGTTTATTCGATAGATTTCACGGTTACCAAATATCCGCAAAAAGTAAATTCGTTGACATTCGATAAAGTTCCAGAAATAAGCGGAATACTCGATGGGATTAAGGGGCAGTACCTTCTTTTCGAGGGCGGAGAAGCAATAAATATTCGATCGCACGCAGGGTACGAAGTCTCTTTAAACTTAAAGGATTTATAATTGCAAAATAATTACGATTTGAAGGCTATTAGTATAATCCTATCAACTTCGCCACGAGTATTAACAATGGGGGAGTAAGTTTCGTTTAACGAAACCTTTTCATTGTTAATAATCCCTTTAAATAAACGAGTTCTAATTATACCAGTTTGCAGGTCGGACCATAAGTTTTCATAGTCGGAATCGCTTTCCCCTTTCATGCGCAAAACGGAGCTGTGCAATTTTTTTGCAATACCAGTTTCACTTATTCCCAATAGTTTCGACATGGGTTTGTTAATCCTTATAAAAGTGCCATTTGGAAGAAACTCAGCAACAAGGGTAGATGAATCGAGGGCCTTTACAACTGCTTTGTATTCCTCTTCGCACTTTGCTAGCTTTTGTTTAAGTGAAGTAGCCTCGTTCGCTTTCTCCTGAGCAATTATTTCTGCCCGTTTCAGGTCGGTTACAACCTTGCTAATACCCCAAACACCAATAACTTCGCCATGCGTGTTTACCAACGGCATTTTAGTAGTTGAAACCCACTGGTCACGACCATCGTCGAATTGCTCGTGAACCACATTGTCGACAATGGGACTTAGGGTTCGCATTATATCCTGCTCCTCCATAAAGGCTTTTTGGGCATGCTCCTGGGAATGGAAATCGAAATCGGACTTGCCAATTAAATCGTCGGTTGTGTTGGCGTTGAAAAGTTTAACCATCGATTTGCTGATTCGCAGGAATCGGCTGTTGGTATCTTTAAAGTAAACAAAGTCGGGAATGTTCTGCATTAAAGCATTAAGAAGAGAAAGTTCCTGATTAAGGGTTTCTTGAATGCGCTCCTGTTCGTGCCTTTTACGCTCCATTTCCTCCTGTGTTGCCTGTAATTCCTCCATGTTTTGCCTCATTTCCTCTTCTTGGGCGAGCATTTCCTCGGCCTGCTGCTGCGATTTGGCAAGTAATTCTGCGGTTCGTATATTAATTCGAACATTAGCAATGGTAGCAGCAATGCTTTCAGCAATTTTTTCAATGAAATCGACCTCATGCGACTGATATTCTCTAAACGAAGCAATTTCAAGTACTCCAAGAATATCGTCGTTTGTTTTTAGTGGAACAATAATTAGGCAACGGGGCCTTTCTTTGCCTAGGCCACTTGTTATTTTAATATAATCCTCGGGCACTTGGGTCATGAAAATTGTTTTCTGCTCCCTGTAGCAACGGCCTATAAGCCCCTCGTTAACTTCAATAACTTTTTGGAGGTATTTTCGCCTATCGTATGCATAACATGCCGTCATTTCAAGAACGGGATGGTCTTTTTCATTATCATTTATAATATAAACACCGCCTAAATTTGAATTAGTGAAGCCAACCAGATTCTGAATTATACTAAAAGTGAAATCTTTAATGTTATTGCTGTTCTGGCGAAGTATATCGCCAAACAGGGCCATTCCCTGGGTAGCCCAGTTCTGCTTCTGTTCCTCTTCCTTGCGTTCATTTTCAAATTCGCGGGCATGTATGAGACTCTTCTGCATTTCGAGAAGGGAGATGCCTAATATATCCTTTGGGCCAAGAAGTTGAAATTGGGCATCGAGGTTACCTCGTCCAATTTCTCGAGCAAAGTTTTCGGTTTGGTTTAATCCCTCAATGAGCTGATTAACCGAATTGGCCATTTCCTCTAATTCATCGCCACTTTGAACATTAAGTGCTTTGGACCGGTCAATGTCTCCTTTAGCTAAGTCGCTAAGAACCATCGTGGTTTCGTGAATGGGCTTAGTAATGGAAGAGGAAATATAGTATAAAACAATACCAAGAATAATAAGCCCTATAAGGGCTACAAAAATACCGCTAACCATAGCGTTTCGGGCTTCAACCATTATTGCATCTCTTGGGATAGACAATCCTATGGACCATGGAGTATTGGTCCCTTCGATGTGAATTGGGGCAATGAAATGGACTCGAACCTCGTTATTTTCATTCCAAGTAAAGGTGTAGTCGGATCCCCTTTTAACTTTTGAGTCAATTTTATGTTCGGCTTCAATTTCAGGATATAGTTCGGCAAAACTCTTTCCGGCCAAGTTTGGATTAGTATGTGCTATTACAGTCCCATTGTGAGATAGTAAATAAGAGACAGTATTTGGGTAAGGATTAATTTTTTTGATATTATTTTGAAATTTGTCGAGAAGAATATCAACTCCGGCTAATCCAACAAAATTGCCATTTCTACGAATAGGAACGCACATACTGGTAACTAAAAACTCGTTTACACCATCGAAAGAGTAGGGGTATGGGTCGAGGATGATTTCTGTATTTGTACTTTTTGCTTTATAGTAGCCGCTGGTTGTATTATCGCCTGTAACGTTTTTATGCTCTATTAGTATTTGGCTTTCACCATCCTTCAGAAAAGCGGAAATCGACCTGCGTCCGTAGCTTTTCTTATAGTTGTTCCTAATGGCAGAGTATTCAAAATTGTACCAAACCGTAATGTATCGTGGGTTTTGCTCTACTTGGTTTCTAACAATGTTAAAGTATAGAGAATCCCGAGACATGGAGTCGAGTTTGTGAAAACCATAAAAGGCGTGAGCCAAAGCTCTGGAGAATCCAACATCGAGATCGAGTTCAGCTTTAATTTGGTTGGCCATGTTTTCGGCATAATTTTTAGCCATGATTTCGGCATCGTTTTCTGCCATGGTGTAGGTTCTATATTGAATATAAATGCCAATTGCAGAAAGAATTAGTATAGAGGTTAGTAGAACAAAAAGAAGCATCTTTGTTCGAATGCGCATTTTAAACCTACTTTTCATGCTTAAAAATTTTAAAATTTGCAGAAACTTCAATAGAGATAAGCCAAAAACCTTTATAACAATTTGTGCCGCTTTAAAATTACAAAAAGAAATGGATTTACTATAAACCCACGTTTTTTTTTAGGTTTCAAATAACATTCTAACTTGTCCTAACGTAAACCTTAAAATAAAATCTTATTGTATGTATCGAACGATAACAATCCACACCCGTTCCTCATTTTGGACCCATAACGAAACTAATGAGGTATATAGCGTAGTTGATGCCGATGATTTGGCAAAAGAGATTGAGATTCAGTGCAACAAGCTGGAGGAACAGGGTTTTTCGGTGACCGCAATTAACCCCATAACCTCGGGGAGTATTACCAATGGCAACGGCTATTTACACACTGAAAGTGTGATTATTACAGCCCATAAAAAGGGTTAACTAAAGTTTTAATCCCAATACAAGCATGTCGTCAACCTGCTTTTGAGGCCCTTTAAACTGCTCAATAGTCTTATCGAGTTCATTACATTGATTTTCCAAACTCAAATGCTGAACTGTTGAAAGAAGATCCTTGAATGCTGGTAGTAAAAACTTGGTGTTGTTTAAACCGCCAAACTGATCGATGTAGCCATCGGTAAAAAGGTAAAGGGAATCGCCCGCTTCTAGTTGAAAGGAGGAGTTTGAGAAAGGTTGTGGGCCAATTGCATAATGCCCTACGGGCATTTTATCGCCACGTATTTCGAGAAGGTTGTATCCATTGCACTGGTTTAACCGGGCCTTAGTTGGCAAGGCTGAACTGTTGAAGCCATTATTACGAACAACAATAACACTATTATATGCCCCTGCAAATTCCATTTGAAGATCTTCGGGATTTATTATGCAAATGGCCATATCAATACCATCTGATTGTTCAATTTGCCCTGTTCGCTGAATAAGCGAATCGATGACCATTTCTCTGAGTTTGGAAAGAATTAGAGAGGGTGTAGGCTTGGTTTCGTGCGCAATTACTTCTCTAAGCAAAGTAATGCCCAGCATACTCATGAAGGCCCCAGGCACTCCATGCCCAGTGCAATCGGCAACGGCTAGGAGTACCCTACCGTCTTTAAGAACTGATGACCAGTAGAAGTCGCCGCTAACAATGTTTTTAGGTTTGTAAAGTATAAAGGCAGGCCAAGGAAGTTCCTTTAGAATTCGAGTAGTTGGAAGAACTGCGTTCTGAATACGACTTGCATATAGAATGCTATCGGTAATGAGCCTTTGCTGCTCGGCAATCTGGTCACGTTGCTTTGTTACGTAATCGCGTTGCTGCTCAATTTCTTCCTTTTGCTGTTCAATTTCATTCTTCTGCCGGACAATTTCTTCGTTTTTGGCAACCAAAAGCATGTTTGTTCTACGCTTTTCTTTATAAGCATAAAATACAAACAATGCCAAAGCCCCTGCCAGCAGGAAGGCAACAACGAAGAATAGAGTAACAACTTGTTGCCTGTCGAGTTGCAGCTGGTGAAACGCTTCGCGTTGCTGAGCCATGTACTCCTGTTCCTTTTCGCGCTTATCGAACTCATATTGCATTTCGAGTTTCGATATTTCTGTAGCGTTTAGGCTGTCTCTATAATTACTATGCTTTTGAAAAAAAATAAGCGCAGCTTTATAGTTTCCTGCTGCTTGGTAAACTTTGCTTTGTGCAAAATAGTTCTGCTCAATTTCTGAGAGTTGCTTTTGTTTTAAAGCGAATTGCATTCCTGTATTGAGGTAGCGTATAGCCTGCTCATGGTTCCCATTTTTTAGTTCCACTTCAGCAATATACCTGTTCAGCATAGCTAAGTCGATGCTGTCGTTCACTTTTATTTTCATTTGCAAGGCTTTTTGCAAATGAAAGCCAGCCTCGGAAATGTTTCCCTGTTCTAAAAAGATGCTACCCAAATTGATATGGTTTGCAGCCTGACCATGCAAATTATTGTTTCGCTCGTTTATTTCAAGTACCATTCGAACATACTCAAGAGCACGTTTGGTGTCGCCCATTCTTTGGTATATGCTGCCCATTTCGTTTAAACAGAGGGTGATACCTGTCGTTTTTCCTGTTGCTTTTTCAATTCGGCGGTAATGGTTCAAAGCGGTTTCGGCATATTGCATTGCCTTTTCGAACATTCCAATGGTTTTAAAGAGCCTTGCAGTCCCTAGAGAGGCCCAGCCCATACCCTCTTCGTCTCCGGTTTTCTCATGAATATCCATTGCCTTTAAGAAATGTTCAATGGATCGTTGGTATTGGCCTACCGAACTGTAAGTATTGGCAAGGTTGACTAGAGTTCGAGCTATTTCTGATTGATAATTGTTTTTTGAATTTATTTCGAGGGCCAAAATATAATGCTCCAATGCCTGAAGAAAGTTGGTTTTAAGTTGGTAGGCATTACCTATTCGGTTTAGCGCAATGGCCTCACCCTCGGGGTTATTTAAAGTTCTGGCAATTTCTAACGAAGTTTTAAAATGCTGAAGGGCCCGATCGAAATTATTGGAGTTATAATAAATAAACCCAACTTGAAGTTGAGTTTTCATTAATGCATTTATATTTTTGTTTTTTTCGGCTAAATAGTTCGCTTTTTTTGCGTAATGGAGCGCTGAATCGGCATTGAATGGGGTTAATAATGTCGATTTCTGCATTAAAAGCGAAATTGAATCTGAGCCTTCCTGTGAATGCAGAGGAAATACTAAGTGAATGAGTATTATAAGGTGGAGCCAATAGCGCATAACAGTAAAGGGTTGTTCAGTCGTCTAATATAAATCATAATTACGAAACAAAAAGATAACCGGAGGGCAATGTTATCCCCAATTTTCAACAACACAGAATTTTTAACGACCATTTAAATGGTCCAATAATTTCACAACCTTTAAACTCTGGTTCTTTCGGGAGTAGTTATTTACTTCTTCGGGATTGTATGCTTTGAAATCTGTTTTGTGTAGGTTAATTAACCAACCTAAACCCTCTTCAACCTGGTGAGGGTCATTGTGCTGAAATAGTTTTCCGGAGCCTGTTTCTTCAAGTAATTCATCTAGATTCCCTTTTTTTGGCCCATATGCTAAAATGGGTCGCTTAGCAGCCATATACTCATATAGTTTCCCCGTTAATATGCCTTGGGCATTCGGGCTGTCGTTGACCAAAAGAAGTAAAGCAGAAGCCTCGGCCATGAAATCAATAGCTTTTTTATGCGATACATAGCCCTCGAACTGGCAGAGGTGTTCGATACCGCTTGTTTTAATAGATTTTACAACGGCTGAATCAACATTCCCCACAAAAACCAATTTTAAACTGGTAGCCAGTTCGGGCCGAGAGGCAACAAGTTTGGCAAAGGTATCCCAAAGAAGAGGATTGTTACGATTGGGAGGGATGGTTCCAACGTGGGTTAAAATAATATGTTTGGACTGTTGAATGGGTTGTGCAGAAAAATCTTCTTCATCGAAACCGTTAGGAATAACATGAAGGTTTGCCTGTTTGTATAACCCAAATTCGTTTCCCATTTGTTTCGATACAACAATAACCGCATCGGCATTTTCAACGACTTCTTTCTCAAGTTTTTTGTGTTTTGAAATAGACCGCTTGGTTAGCATCAAATCGTTTGCATAATCAATATTGGTCCACGGATCTCGGAAGTCGGCAATCCATTTAATGCCGGTTTTGCGCTTTAATCCGAGCCCAATTAAATGCATGCTATGGGGCGGGCCAGTGGTTATTATCACATCAACGGGATTATGCTTTAAGTACTTTTTCAGGAAGCGAATAGAAGGTTTTATCCACAAAGCACGCGCGTCGGGAATAAAAAGGTTACCACGAATCCAAACCGCAATTTTACCTATCCAACTTAAACTACTCCCCGATGTTGCAGTAAAGCCGGGTCCCATGTTAGATGAGGAGCGTGTAATAACCCGAAATAGTTGATGCGGTTCAAGTACTTTACTACGAATTACCATGAGGTTGCTAGGAACATCCATTGCTAAGGAGTCGTCGTTTATTGGCGCTTCAGGGTTGAGGGCGGTATAAACAATCGGTTCCCAATGCGAGTGGGAAATGTATTTTACCATTTTTAACCAACGCTGCACTCCGCTTCCTCCTGCGGGGGGCCAATAGTATGATATGATTAGGACTTTGGGCAAAATATCGGTTGTCAGTTATCAGTTGTGGGTTGTGGGTTGTCGGTTGTGGGTTGTCGGTTGTGGGTTGTCGGTTGTCAGTTTGGTAGTAGGCGCGTTTGCTCTTTTTTAACAGACAACCGATAACAGGCAACTGCAACTAAATACTCATCAACAGTTTTCTCATGCTCACCTTATCGTCCATAATTTCGCGGAGGCGTGAAGCAGGAACCCTCTCTTGCTCCATGGTATCGCGGTGACGAATGGTTACGGTGTCGTCCTCGAGTGTTTGGTGATCGATAGTTATGCAGAAAGGCGTACCAATGGCATCGTGACGGCGATAGCGCTTGCCAATGGTATCCTTTTCTTCGTACTGGCAGGCAAAGTCGAATTTAAGTTCGTCCATTATTTTGCGAGCTTTTTCGGGAAGTCCATCCTTCTTAACCAGTGGGAAAACGGCTAACTTAACAGGTGCTAACGCTGGAGGAATGCGGAGAACAACACGTTCATCGGTTGTGCCATCCTCTTTGGTAAGTTTCTCCTCGGTGTAAGCCGACGAGAGGATAAGAAGGAATGTGCGGTCGAGGCCAATTGAGGTTTCAACAACGTATGGCACGTAGCTTTCGTTGGTTTCGGGGTCGAAGTATTGTAGCTTTTTACCCGAATACTTTTGGTGGCTGCTTAGGTCGAAGTCGGTGCGGGAGTGAATACCCTCAACCTCCTTAAAGCCAAATGGGAACTGGAACTCAATGTCGGACGCTGCATTGGCGTAATGCGCCAATTTTTCGTGCTTATGAAAACGATACTTGCTGTCGCCTAAGCCCATTGCCTTGTGCCAGCGCAAGCGTTTCTCCATCCAGAACTCGTACCACTTCATCTCCTCGCCAGGGCGAACAAAGAATTGCATTTCCATTTGCTCAAACTCCTTCATGCGGAAAATAAACTGACGAGCAACTATTTCGTTACGGAACGCTTTCCCAACCTGAGCTATACCGAAAGGAATTTTCATTCGTCCGGTTTTTTGAACGTTAAGGTAGTTCACAAAAATTCCCTGAGCAGTTTCTGGGCGAAGGTATATGGTGCTGGCGTCGTCGCTAACCGAGCCCATTTTGGTGTCGAACATTAGGTTAAACTGGCGCACCTCGGTCCAGTTGCGCGACCCCGAAATGGGGCAAACTATTTCGCAATCCTCAATAATCTTTTTAACTTCGGGTAGGTCGTTGGCGTCGAGCGCCTTAACCATTCGGGAGTTTACGGCGTTTATCTTCTCCTGAACTTCTATAACCCTAGGGTTGGTTTGGCGGAACATTTCCTCGTTAAAGCTATCGCCAAATCGTTTGGCAGCCTTTTCTACCTCCTTGTTCACCTTCTCTTCCTGTTTGGCCATCCACTCCTCAATAAGCACGTCGGCTCGGTAACGTTTTTTACTATCCTTATTGTCGATAAGGGGGTCGTTAAATGCCCCAACGTGTCCCGAGGCAACCCACGTTTGCGGATGCATAAAGATTGCAGAATCGAGCCCTACAATATTCTCGTTAAGGCGGGTCATTGCTTCCCACCAGTAGCGGCGTATGTTATTCTTCAGTTCAACACCATTTTGTCCGTAATCGTAAACAGCACTGAGACCATCGTAAATTTCGCTGCTTTGAAATACAAAACCATACTCTTTGCAATGTGCTATCAGTTTTTTGAAAAGTTCCTCTTGGGTCATGGGGGCAAAAGTGTTTAAGTTCAGTTATATTTTTAAAACATAGACTTGCAAAAATAAGTAAAAATGCTGAACACTTTGTAATTGGTCAATTAAAGGATTGCAAGTAGTTGCATAACATCGTTTTTTTCAATTTCTTTTAAGTATAAAGCTATACTTTTGCCAAAATTTTTAAAATGGGTTACAGTAAAATATTTCTTGTAATAGTTGGTTTTTTCATTTATTCAGGGGTATCGTCTGCAAACACTAGCCCCTCAAGCGATACGCATGATAAAGTTCCAAAACCGTCAGATTCGCTGAGCGTGCATCTTTCGGCCAATTTTCAATCTCGACACATTTGGCGCGGAAACCTAACATGCAGTGCTTGGAATGTTCAACCCTCTTTAAGCGTAAGCCAAAAGAATTTTTTGTTTGGATTTTGGGGAGCCTATACTGTTGACAACAGTTACTCGGAAGTGAATCTTTATGCTTCCTATAGTTTTGCTAACGTTACATTTACAGTTTACGACTATTATTGCCCTAACGAAACGTTGAAATTCAATCGTCTTTTCGACTTTAACAGGCATTCAACCCAACACACTGTAGATGCTACCTTAACCTATGGGGGAACAGAGCGCATGCCTTTTTGGGTAATGGCATCGACTCTTATTTGGGGCGATGACAATGATAATGTATCAGGAAACAAATTCTATTCAACTTATATAGAGGCAGGTTATACCTGGCAATATAGAAAGGTATGGGAATTCGAGTTCCTTCTAGGTGGTACACCTTTCGAGGGATATTATGCTCCAAAGGCTAATTTGGTAAATGTGGGTTTTGGGGCAAAGCAAACCCTTAGTATAAGTAGTGGGTTTCGACTGCCCATTTTTGTTAAACTTTTCGCTAATCCATACGAAGAGAATTTGTACCTTGTTTTTGGAGCAACTATAGGAAATTGATAATTTAATCATAAAAAAAATACCAATGATATCCATTCGTCGTAATCATAGAAGTTCACCTAGCCCTTTTTTTGGAGTGCGATCGTATTTACTTTTTTTTGTAGCTCTTATTTTGTTAATGGCTTGGGTTTGGGTTCGGATTGAAACGGGTGAGAAGAGCCTTTGGTTGCTATTTGCATCGGGTGCAGTTGCCTTTTTGGCTTTTGGCATGAGCGTTTACGGAATAATAAAGCGATTTCGAAAGGGTAAGAATACCTAATTAAAACAGAAGGCAGTTGGAATAATTCCAACGCTAAAACTTTCAATTTGTAATCCCGAAGGCCTATATATATATACCTTGCCCTCACTTAGGTAGTCAGCTGCATCTGCAATCAGTATATTCCCGGTAAGGGCATCGATACCCAGTGCCCGAAAGTTCCTTCCGTTCCTTTGAATAAATGGTTGTGTTGGAAGCGTATTGCTACTTACCGGCATTCGGTAAAGGTGGTTGCATATAAAATAAAGTGTATCGCCTGCAGGATTGGTTGCCAATCGACCTGCCATATCGGTATACGAGGGGAAGTTGAGTCGGACTTCAACCTGTAAGGTAAATGGATCGATTCGCATAAGCGAGGGCTTCTCGAACCCAAACGGGTTTCCCAAGTAGCCACCATCGTTCATTACCCAAATTTTACCGTGACCATCGGTTACCATATGAAGGGGTTGAACTCCTACTTCTATGGAGTCGATAACTTTAAGTTGGTCAGTATCAATAAGCAGAATTTTATTGTCGTAGCTCCAGCAATTTGAAAAAATCGTATTGTTAATACGAATGAGATTTTCAGTGGGGTGCTGATAAAAGGGGAGGGTTGCTTTACCTGTAGAAATTTTCCCTGTAACCATACGGGTTGGTATGTCAACCAAGCTAATGCCTCGTGCATACAGATCGCTTACAAGTAATGTGTTTTCGTTCAGAAAAAGGGTGTGTCTTGGCGAAACAAGTCCATTTACCTGCCCTTCAATGAGCATGGTATTTGAGTCAACAATATAAATGCAACCCGAATTATTTACAACTATGTATGCCCTGCCGTTTCTAATGGTCATGCTATAGGCCACATCGCCTAGCGGAATTCCATTGGCTAGAGAGAAAATGTCGGGGGTTACAAGTTTCGTGTCGAAGTCGTAATACGAAAGACTTGCATTGCCCCACATGTAGTTACCTTCATTCACAATAAAAACCCCCCGACTTCCATATAAATCGACCGGTGATGTAGGTATTACGCTATCGTCCATGCATCCGAACAAAAGGACAATAGCAACAATTTGTGAAATTACGAGGTTAACCCTTTTCATCTGTCTATTTAGTGTTTTTCAAAGGTACACCTACCTGCCGCCTGCCTGCTGGCAGTCAGGGCGAGTCAGGGATGGAACAACCATTATATAGTCATCGTAGTGTGGGTTAAAGCCTTTAACATGGATGTTTCATTTTATATTTCGAGACGGAAAATAAGATTGTAGTTTCTGCCGGGCATTGGACGCCACAGAATGGTTTGGTAACTTTCGTTGAATAGGTTGTCAACACGTAATTGCATACCTAGAGCCTTGCCTCCAATCTCGATATTTTTTCCAATCGATACTGCGCTCATGTAATACGGATATAGCCTTCGGTACGAATTGGTGTTGGAGCGAGTGGTGGTATAGCGTTCAGAGAAGTGGGTAAAAGTATAGGTAGTATAAAATGAGCGCCAATTTGCACTTAGCACCACTCCGCCAGAATGAATGGGAATGAATGGCAATTGACGGCCCTCCCAAATTGGGCTTATTATCCCTCCAGAATTTTTAACCGACGACAGGGTGTAGCTGTATTGACCAATTATTTTGAATCTTAAACTACCCCTGCTGAGCAGGGCAGAAATAGAAATCTCGCTGCCTTGCGTCCTAACGCTATTAATATTAATGGGCTCCCAAAAGCCCTTCAGGTGGGGCAGCCACATAATCCAGTTTTCTATTTCCGATCGAAAAAATGTAACACCAATATCGGTTGCAAAAAATAAATTTTCAAAAGCGTAATGTACCCCTCCCTCGTAGGATAAGCCCATTTCGGGCTTCAGGTTAGGATTCCCTCCCGGTTGAAAATACTGATCGTTAAGCGAAGGGAAATGGAAATTACGTCCAACCGACCCATTAAATTTTATTTTTGTTTCAATTGGTAAACGGTATTCTGCCGAGAAGGCTGGCATTATAGGAGAAAGATTTGGCCCATAGATCTCCTCGTTAAGCAAAACGGAGAAATTAAAATTCTTACCGGGACTCACTACCAGTTTCGAAAGCAACGAATTTTGCCAAATACTCTTTTTGTAGCCACTCATTAGTTTTTTCTCGTAACTATCGACCCAGTCGTTTTGAAATCGGTTTTCAATGCTGAAGTTCAACCAGTGGTTAATTTTAAATTCGGTACCTACCCGCCCCTGCCAAGTTTTTGCAAAACTTGAAGCATTTACAATGGCCATGGTGTCGTTTTGAACAGAAAATTTATAATAATTGTAATGAAAGTTCAGAGAAGAGAAGCCAACCGATGCAAAGCCCTTAATTTGGTTACCGAAGTAGTTCCACTCGAGGATTGAATTTGTGTTAAAGTCCTTCTGCCTATTGTGCTCTTTTACTGGAGAGTTGGACATTATTTGGGGGATGCCACGATTATTCTCTTGTACCCACGATTTGAACGAAAGCATACTATGGGTATTCAGGCGAAGGTAAACTTCCTGTAAAACTCCCATTTTATTATAGTCGGCATTGGTTTGCCTTTCAATGGGAAAACCCTTACGGGCTTTGTTTATATACGAAAAATTATTTTCGGAGGATTCTCGAAAAATTCTTGTTTGTCCCTTAATTCTTTTTGTGCCGTAAACCGACATTAACCCCGTTAGATATGTTTCGTAGCTTCCAATGGACTGAATGACCTTTATGCCATTGTTTTGCCAATTGGGTGTGCTTGTTAGGTTAACTGACCCGCCAAGACCGCCTGAGCCAAAATTCATCGACGACTGGCCGAAGTGAATGCTGATATCATCGACAAAAACAAGTGGTATTTGAGAAAAATCGACCTGCCCGCTCATCGGAGAGTTAATTTTCATTCCGTTCCAAAAAACCTGAGTGTGCGATGCGCTTGTTCCCCTGAACGAGGCGGTTGCCAAGGACCCTCTTCCGTATGTTTTTATAAAAATAGTGCTGTTTTCCCCAAGAAGTTCGGCAAGTGTCAATGTCGACTTTTCTTTCATGACTACCGAATCGACGGTTTCGATTTTTGTGCCGGGAATGGGGTTGGTTTTCTTTTTCAAACGGGAAACTGAGATGGGGTCTAATTTAATGGTGTCGTTCAACGACGGTTGACCATACATGCTCTTTGGCGCGCAAGTCATTAGTATTAAAGTTAGGTATATAAATCCCCTTGTTTTCATTTCGTTTTATAAAAGCAACATACTTATTAAACAGGGTCACGGAGGTTCGTTATGGCAGACAAACCCTCCGGGCCTCCTGTTTTTGTGAAACAGTCCGTACCTAGCAGATACGCGGGAAATTTGTATTGGATGAGTTGAAATTCATCCTCGCTTTTATCCCGAAAGCGCATCTGAACTGGATAGGATATTGGCAGGTCTTCTGACTTTCCCCGTTTTCAACGCCTTCCCATAAACAATCAGTTTATAGTGGTTTTTTGCTGAAAACAAAATGGTTTCATCTCCGAAACGCAGGGGATCACAGCAGCGGGAACTGTTGCCGAATTCCTTGTGAATTACAGCGGGGCACGGCATTCCCTTTTAATCGCTATGCGAACCAATACCCCGCAAAGTTAATGCATATTTGAACTATTAAGAAAAAATTCAGACTATAATATTTTGCCATTTTAAAATGTTATGTTGATCATTTCAAAGGTTTTTTTAGTTGCAACAAGTATCAAAACGCATTTCATGAGCTAACTTTGTGCCTCATTATGAAAACGGAAAGCAAAATAACAAAGTGGAGGCTCCGAAGTTCCTCCATATCGTCGATAATTAGCAATTCTCTCGTCCTTTTCACAATTGGGGTAGTAATGCTATTGATTTTTAATGCTAAAAAGCTTTCCGATTATGTTAAGGAAAATATTGGGTTTACCGTAGTACTTCACGATGATGTGAGAGATGTTGAGGCCAACTTTTTACGTAAAACGCTGGATGCTACCCCTTTCATTCGTTCAACCGAATACATTTCAAAAGAGGTTGCAGCGAAGGAACTTCAAAAGGAGCTTGGTGAAGATTTTATTGGTTTTTTGGGATATAACCCTTTATCATCGTCCATTGAGGTTAGGCTAAAGGCTCAATACGCTAACCCCGATAGCATCAGAAAAATTGAAGATGAACTCATGGCCCAACGGCCAGTGAAAGAAGTATTCTACCAAAAGTCGTTAGTGAATTTGGTTAACGAAAACGTAAGCCGAATTAGTGCTATTTTACTGCTTTTTAGCGGTCTACTCTTTTTTGTGGCATTAGTTCTTATTAATAATACTATACGGCTTGCGGTATACTCCAAACGATTTTTAATTAATACCATGAAACTGGTTGGTGCTACCTGGGGTTTTATACGCTCTCCCTTTCTAATTAGAAGCATTTGGCACGGAGTATACGCTTCATTTTTGGCCTGTTTGCTGCTTTGTGGAGTGGTATATTTGGTTCAAAGTGAGTTTTACGAAATTTTAAACTTCGAGCAAGTCGAACTGCTTGCCATTCTCTTTGGTTTAGTTACTGCTTTAGGTGTTATAATAAATCTTGTTTCAACATTTTTTGCAGTTAACAAGTTTTTACGTTTAAAAACCGACGATTTGTACTATTAAATAATTCAATACTTAACCCATGAGCAAGATAAAACAGGATAATAGTAACGACACAAAATTATTCCCGCTGGGGAAAGAAAACTACAAGCTTCTGTTAATTGGCTTTGGCATTATTGTTTTAGGCTTTATTCTTATGCTTGGTGGCGGATCTACTGATCCGAACATTTTTAATGAAGGAGAGCTCTTTAGCTTTAGGCGTATTACACTTGCACCTCTCGTAATCCTTTTTGGGTTTATTTTTGAAATTTATGCCATAATGAAGAGACCCAAGGACTAGTTTATGGGCATTTTTGAAGCAATTGTTTTAGGATTAATTCAAGGGTTAACCGAGTTTCTTCCAATTAGTAGTTCGGGGCATTTAGAAATAACCAAGGCTCTTTTAACTGTTAATGCTGAAGAAAGCCTTTCGTTTACAGTGGCCGTTCATGGGGCAACTGTGCTTAGCACGTTGGTGGTTTTCCGACAGGAAATAGCAACTTTATTGGCAGGGGTGTTTAAGTTCTCGTGGAATAATGAAACTGAGTATGTGTCGAAACTTATAGTTTCGATGGTTCCGGTTGGTCTGGTCGCTTTTTTATTGAAGGATACTGTAGAGTCATTCTTCAACGGAAATCTAATCCTTGTTGGCTCAATGCTTTTTGTAACAGCACTCTTACTATTCATGTCGGGAGTAATAAAATGGAGCAACCCTAAACCCATTGGTTTTGTTCATGCTTTTATTATCGGAATTGCTCAAGCTGTTGCGGTTATACCGGGTATATCCCGTTCGGGGGCTACAATTGCAACTGGATTAATGATTGGCAATAGGAAAGATGAGTTAGCCAAGTTTTCGTTTTTAATGGTAATAGTTCCTATTATTGGGGCCAATTTCCTTGAAATTTTAAACGCTAATTATTCTAACTCACAGGGAGTAGGAGCACTACCAATTGTCTTTGGTTTTGTTTCAGCTTTTATTTCGGGCTATTTGGCATGCCGGCTTATGATTGGTATTGTTAAAAAGGGTAACCTGAAATGGTTTGCCCTATATTGTCTTTTAGCAGGAACCGTTTGCTTGTTTTTAGCATAATTACAGAGGCATGGAGAAAGGGTTTGCAGCGAATATTAATTTAGAAGAGGGTGCTTTGCTTCTGTTCGACAAGCCCTTGTATTGGACCTCATTCAATTTAGTAAATAAGGTTAAATCAGTGCTGAAGAGAGCATTGGGAGTTAAAAAGTTGAAGGTTGGACATGCCGGAACTCTCGACCCGCTTGCCACCGGCCTTCTTATTGTTTGTGTTGGGAAGGCTACTAAAATGGTAAATACCCTACAAAGCCATTCAAAAGTGTATGTTGCTAAAATTCGGTTGGGTGCAACAACCCCTTCATTCGACTTAGAAACGCCTATTGATGCGGAATACCCAACTGACCACATAACACAAGACATGATTGAGGAGAAGTTGAAGGGATTTATTGGAATTAATATGCAGGTGCCACCAACTTACTCGGCAAAATTTGTTAACGGCAAAAGAGCCTATGAACTGGCCCGCAAAGGGGTAGAAATGGAGTTGCCAGCAGTTCCAATTGAAATTGAACGAATTTCTGTTATCCACTATATTGAACCCTACTTAACCATTGAGGTACATTGTAGTAAGGGTACATACATCCGTTCGTTAGCTCGCGATATTGGTGCTGCTCTCAACACTGGCGGGCATTTGGTAGAACTACGACGAACTGCCAGCGGCCCTTATAGCGTTGATTGTGCCCAATCAATAGAGGGTTTTAGCGAACAATTTCTGCAATCAATTACAAAAACAGTTGAAACTTAGACAAATAAAGTACGTATAACTTCCGTGCTTTTTAAAACCAATGAAATAATCATCAGCAATCCAACTAAATATGAAACTTTCACAGTACAAGTTTAATCTTCCGCAAGACCTAATTGCTAAGTTTCCTGCTGAAAATAGGGACGAATCGCGCTTAATGGTAGTTAATAGAAAAACAAAAACCATTGAACACAAGATTTTTAAGGATATTATAAATTATATCGATGAAGGCGATGTGTTGGTATTCAACAATACCAAAGTTTTTCCTGCAAGACTTTACGGAAATAAGGAAAAAACCGGAGCGCAAATTGAGGTTTTCCTTTTGCGCGAATTAAATAAAGAGCAGAGGTTATGGGATGTTTTAGTCGATCCAGCCAGAAAAATTCGAATTGGAAATAAACTGTATTTTGGCGACGACGATGTACTGGTGGCAGAGGTTATTGACAACACAACTAGCAGGGGTCGTACCCTTCGCTTCCTTTTCGATGGTTCTTACGAGGAGTTTAAAGAAACCCTCTATCGAATGGGAGAAACTCCGCTGCCAAAATTTATTAGAAGGGATGTTGTGCCCGAGGATAGGGAGCGATATCAAACCATTTATGCAAAACACGAAGGAGCAGTTGCTGCGCCAACGGCGGGTCTTCATTTCAGTAGAGAGCTCCTCAAACGCCTCGAAATAAAGGGGGCCCATTTTGCCGAGATTACATTACATGTGGGTTTGGGAAACTTCCGTTCCGTAGATGTTGAGGACCTAACCAAGCACAAAATGGATTCGGAGCAAATTAATATTCCAATGGATGCAGTTAACATTGTGAATTGCGCCAAAGACAAAAAGAAAAGAATTTGTGCAGTGGGTACTACAGTGCTGCGAACCCTTGAAAGTTCAGTTTCAACCAATTGCCGATTAAAACCATACACCGGGTGGACCAACAAATTTATTTTTCCACCATATGAATTCAGCATTCCAGATATGATGGTTAGCAACTTCCACTTGCCCCTGTCAACTTTACTTATGATGGTGTCGGCCTTTGCTGGTTACGATCTGCTATTCGATGCATACAAGGTGGCAATTCAGGAGAAGTATCGCTTTGGAACCTATGGCGATGCAATGCTCATTATTTAGTGTTAAGGTTTTTAAATAAAACGAAAGGGGCTTAAAGCCCCTTTCGTAGTTTTATACAAATTGAAGAATAATGGTTATTGCGAATAGCATTGAAAATAATATTTCGCCCCAAAATCGGTTTCGAACAAATGAAAAATAGTGAGAGAAAATAAATGCCAAAGGAATGCCCATGATATATAGTACCTCAAAAGATCCAATTGGCAAAAAGAAAACCAAACTTAAGCCAAGTATTATCAACCAGATGAATATGCTATAGTACTTTCGAGTAATAATTTTTTGGGTTGAAAGGGTGAGCAATAACCTATATAGGGTAAAAACAGAAAAAATAGCGATTAATATTAGATGCGAAATGTTAACACGGTTGGTTTGGAAGAACGGTTCTGAGTGAGCCCAAAAATTAGTGGCAACTGTAATTAAAAATTGAGAATCATTTTTAGCAAGAAAGTAGTATGATGTAATAAAAAACCATGGGGCCAAGTATCCAAATAGAATGGCTAACCAATGCCTTAGGCTAAATGAACGAAATAGGGATAAGCCAACAAAAGCAAGTGGAAGGGCTATGGCAGCAGGTAAATAAAAAAGTGAAGCTATTCCAGTGGTAAAACCTGTTTTAAAAAGTTTATTAAGATCACTTCCTTCCTGCGACGAAGAGAATAAACTGTCGATTGATAAAATAATAAAAAAGGCAGAAATAATTGACGGATTGAATGCCTGTACAGATCGGCTACTTGCGGTAATGATAATGTAAAACAATGCGGGCAAATAGGTTCTATACTTAATTAAAATGTATTTTGAATTGAGTTGTATTAAATACAGACCCGAAAACAAATTAAATGCAAAGGCCACCCAAAGATAAACTTGGTAATTGTCGCCAAGGAGAACCATAATATGGGGCGATAAGGGGGAAAGTGGTTCCATGAAAAGAACCCTTTCTAAACTCGGATGCAATATGGTATTTAACCAAATCAGAATAGATATTCCAACTACTGCCGAAATGCTAATGGGTAAGGGTCGCCGAAAAAAGCTCAGGAGCATGGTTTATTTTTTTCTTTAATATGCAATAGGTCCTGCCCAATGTCGCGTCTGAAATACTTACCATTAAAATTGACTGTATTTACTAATTTGTATGCATTTGCAATTGAGTCGGTTATTGAGTCAGCAATGCCAGTGCAGGCCATTACTCTACCCCCCGAAGCAATCAACTCCGCATTTTCATTAATTGAAGTACCAGCATGAAAAAGAATGGTATTCATAACAGTACCCTCAATTTCTATCCTATCTCCCTTTCTGTATTTGTTCGGATACCCCTTAGAAGCTAATATTACAGTGCTAGCCCAATTAGACGCATGCTCAATTTGACACATGGAAAGGTTACCATTAGCAGTTTCAATTAATAGACTTAAAAAGTCTCCGGTAATTCTTGGCATAACTACTTGGGTTTCGGGATCCCCGAGCCTGACATTGTACTCTATTACAAAAGGATTCCCCTTTACATTCATTAACCCAATGAAGATAAACCCAACGTACTCAATTTCTTCGTTCTTTATCCCGTATATTGTTGGTTTAATTACCCTCTCCTCCACTTTTCTCATAAATTCAGCATCAGCAAATGGTACCGGCGATATGGCTCCCATTCCTCCGGTGTTGGGACCGGTATCGTTATCGCCAATACGTTTGTAATCCTTTGCTTCGGGAAGAATAACATACGATTGCCCATCGGTTAATACAAAAACGGAGAGTTCAATACCCTCGAGAAATTCCTCAATTACTATAGTCTTGCTTGCTTCGCCAAATTTACCCGAAAAAAAATCGTCGACAACGGCTGTGGCTTCCGGTAGGGTTCCACAAATAACTACCCCCTTGCCTGCGGCAAGTCCGTCGGCCTTAATAACATAGGGTGGTTGAAGGTTCGAAAGAAAATCCAGAGTTTCCTTCCGCTGGGATTGCACAAAACTTTTAAATGAAGCGGTAGGGATTCCATATTTTGTCATAAACTCTTTGGCAAAACGCTTGCTTCCTTCGAGTTGGGCTCCTCTTTTAGAAGGCCCAATAACCTTCACTTTATTAAGTTCGGGCTGTAACTTAAAATAGTCGTATATCCCTTTAACCAAGGGATCTTCAGGACCTACAAAAACCAAATCGATACCCTCTTTTATGACAAACATCTTCAATTCTTCGAAGTAGGATGGGTTAATGGGGACATTTATCCCAAGCAACTGTGTACCAGGGTTCCCTGGGGCTATGTAAAGTTTGCTAAGTATCTTCGATTGGCTAAGCTTCCACGAAATTGCGTGCTCTCTCCCTCCCGATCCTAATACCAGAACATTCATTATTGTTTAATTTTTGCTATAAAAATAGACCATATGTTTTGAATCGCAAAGGAATATTTATAATGAATTGTAAATAGATTAACTGGCTGATAAACAAGACATACAAAAAAGAAAGCCCCATTGATAAAAGGGGCTCATGACGAGGGGATTAATAAAGAGTTTTTACCACAATCCGTTAATAGTGTAGCGAATCATAAATTCGTGTGTGCCGCTATTAATTTTCGAAAGCTTATTAAGAGAAAAGTCAAAGGCATACCCTAGCGTTAAGTCCTTATTAACCTTCCCATTAAAAAAGAGCCCAGCAGCATCGCCAATTCTATAGTGTGGCCCAAACGAAAACTTTTTTAAATAGTCAACCTGAGCGGTAATGTCAACTGCTGGGGGCTGTCCGTTCATAATTCCTATAATGCCAGATGGCACAATGTCCCAATCCCTATTAATGGGAAATTTATATCCCCCCATAAGGTATATTTGTGGGCTGTAGGGTTCCTGATTATCCCTCTGTGCCTTTTTCAATCTGGCCTCAACCAAGCGAGGAGCTGAAACGCCTGCGTAGTAATTATGCGAGTATAAATAGAAACCTACACCCAAATTGGGGCTGGTTCTTGTTTCATCGTTTTGAAACTGGGGATCTGTTGGGTCGTTTATAAGCAGCCCACCCAGCTTGGCTATATAGTTGCTAACTCCTGCCTTTAACCCCATGGAAAGCCTCAACCCCTTAACCACGGTAATTTGATAAGAGTAGGAGCCCGTTATATGGGTCATTCTTAAAGGACCTGCCTTATCGGTCGTTACATTAATTGCTAGTCCCATATTTTGCTTAATATAGGGAGTATGTGCCCCAAAGCTAAAAGAGTTAGGAGCGCCATCTACTCCAATCCACTGGTGCCTGGTGAGTAAACTTAAGTTTAAACCATCAATGGTTCCAGCTACTGCGGGGTTAAAGGCGGTTGGATTTTGCAAGTAGTTGGTAAACATTGGGTCTTGTTGCGCATATAAGTGGCTTGCTCCTATTACAATGAGCACTACTAACCCAATGACCAGTTTTTTCAATTGTCTATTCATAACTCCCTTTTTACCTTTTTAAGAAAACATTTCCCGAATATTTCTCTTTAGTCGAGACTACCTCTATAAAGTAATAGTAGGTCCCGTTCGGAAGGGTTTTTCCAACCGAGAAAGTATTTGAAGTGCCATCCCAATCGTTCTTATAATCGGAATTGCTGTAAACCAAAATGCCAGAACGATTGTAGATTTTTATACTCAATTTTCCAAACTGCTCTAATCCAATTATTTGGAAAGTATCGTTAATATTATCGCCATCGGGCGAAAAGCCTTCTGGTATGATTAATCGCTCAGTTTTAACATAAAAATGAGCCTTTGCTGTACCACAATTGCCATACTCGTCGCAAACACGATATGTAAGGGAGTCGCGTCCAGCAAAATGGTAGTCGGGAGTATACGTTAAGGTGTTGTCGGAATTAACCTGAACCATTCCCTTTGTAACGAAGTTCTCGATGGTGACAACCAAATTAGAGCCAACTAAACCTACGTCGTTTGAAAGTACATTAGCAATAATATTACTATTAACAAAAAGTTCATAGTAATCGTCGTTAGCAATAATGGGGTTGGAAAGGGTAATAATCTCGATGCTGTTGCTAACTCCAGTACATCCATTTATTGTAACTTCAACAGCATATGTTCCAGAGGTATTTGCACTATAAGTGCTGCTATTTGCATCTGGAATTGGGATTAAATTCAGCAACCACTGGTAGTTGTCGCCATTATCTATATTGGTTAATAAAAGAACTTCAATGTTCTCGTTTTCGTACCAACTCAACCGATCATCCGTGGAAATGGTAGGATTTGGAATTGAATTTATCAATATTCCAAGTGCATTGCTGCTACCCGTGCAGTTCCCAATGGTAACCTCAGCAGTATAAATGCCCCCTTGCGTGGCTATGTAGCTGATGGTAGTAGCCCCGCCGATGGGTTCGCCGTTGCGGTACCACTGGTAGGCATCGCCCGCAGGGGCAACGGTGAATGTGGTGGCAATGGTTTGCCCCTCGCAGTAGGCGAGCGGATCGGTTGTGGCTATGACGGGCTGCGGCAGCGGGCTCACCGAAACGGTTAGTGCATTGCTGCTACCCGTGCAGTTCCCAATGGCAACCTCAGCAGTATAAATGCCCCCTTGCGTGGCTATGTAGCTGATGGTAGTAGCC
>JBBIRB010000004.1:80561-104054 GCA_037442025.1 Bacteroidales bacterium
TGAATGTGGTGGCAATGGTTTGCCCCTCGCAGTAGGCGAGCGGATCGGTTGTGGCAATAGTTGGAGTTGGGCTCGACTCGACAGTAATTTGAACCTGTGCTGTTTGCTGACAACCCGTTGCAGCGATAGTTCCAATAACTGTATAAGTTGTAGTTTCAGTTGGAATGAAAGGTATATTGTTTACCACCCCATTATCCCAATTATAAGTATCGGCGGTTCCAGTGGCATTTAGAATAGCCTCATTACCCGAGCAAACAGAAAAATCGGCAGGCACAATAACAGTCGGAAGCGGATTAATGGAAACAATGGTACTTCCGTTCATAATTTGTTCACACAGGGTGGTAGCGTTAGTAGCCATCACCGTGTAGGTGCCCTCTGCGGTTTGGTTTCCAAAATCAAGTGAAAGTCCGTTGCCGCTTAAAGGATTTCCAATAGGTGCTCCATTAAGCAGGAGTTGGTAATTAACCCCTGTTTGTGAGCCAGAAAGTCCAATCGGTGTTCCTACTGATCCTTGGCAGTAACCCCCACCGCCATTAACGGTGTAGGCAAAAGGAAGCGGGTTGACAGTAACAGTTATAACGGGACTAATGGCCCTGCAACCTGCTGAAGAGAAAACAACAGCATAAACTTCATCGTTATTTTGAAGAGCATTGGAGGTAAAAAACGAAGATGGCCCCGGTCCTTTAACTAATTCGTCGTTTAAGTAAAACTCGTATGTTACCCCACCCGAGGCATTAAAAGTTATTGGAGATCCTTGACAAATTGTATTAGATGGCTCGGTTGAAACAAGTTCAGCAATGGGTGAGGGGTTTGCAGCAGTTAAAATAATTTCTCGATCAACAAAACATTCATTTTCATCCGTTACTCTAACATTATAAGTACCAACACCCAATCCGGTTTGATTCTGTTGGAATGGATTTGAAATGCCGGGACCCGTCCATATAAAGGTTTTAACCCCAGTGCCACCCGTTACGCTTAATCCAATGCTCCCATTTGTCGACTCGGGGCATGTGGGCGAATTTGCTAAAGGACTCACTACTATTTGAGAGGGTTGGGTAATAATAATCGATTCGAAGGTTCTTGAGCAGCTGTTGTCGTCAATAATGGTGACGCTATAAGTGCCTTGAGATAAACCCGAAAAAACATTAGAGGTTTGATGGGGCCCCCCGTTTAGCGAGTACTGGTGTGTTCCGGTTCCCCCTAGCGAGTTCACATGAATTGTCCCATCGCTCCCATTATAACATTTTACGTTTGTAACAATAAAACTTGCAGAAATTTGAGCAGGTTGATTAAGAAAATGATCTTCAATTGAAAACTCGCAACCATTGGCATCGGTTATATAAACCGAGTAAATGCCGGAAGGGACATTGACTAGATTCTTAGCTATACTTATGGTATTTCCCAATTCGTCCTTCCAAATATAAGAAAAGGGCCTAGTACCTCCGGTTCTCGAAAGAATCATTTTGCCATTGCTTTCGTTGTAGCAGTTTGGCGGGAAATTAATTATTGATGCGCCCAATGGGGCAGATGGTTGAAGAATTGTAAAGGAAATGGAGTAGGTTTTGGAGTCGCTGTCGGTGGCCAAAACATTATAATTGCCAGCTACGAGCGCTGTTGCTGTGTTGCTTGTTTCAGCGAGAACCCCGCCGGGACCAGTCCATTGGTAAACAATTGGTGCCACTCCAAATGCATTGGGCAATACCGTAGCTGCCCCGTTGTTCCCCCCGTGGCAACTTACATTGGTTTTGCTCTGCAAGTATATGGCAAAAACACCCTGAACTGGAACAAAATAGGAGGTATCCATAGAGCAACCCCTAGAGTCGGTAATGGTTACAGTGTACTCCTTGTCCTGCGAAAGGCCGCTAATATCCTTTGTGGTTAACCCACCATGATCCCATTGGTATGTATAACCCGGAGTTCCCCCGGTTACAGTTTGGGTTATGCTGCCGTTAGAAGTAATAACCCCAAACTCGTTTTTAACTATAGGATTAATTACTGCAGTGGTAGTTATTTTATTGGGTTGGGTTATATGGTAGTATTTTGTAACCGACCTTCCAAGGTTATCGGTTAATACCAATTTGTAGGTTCCCGCCTTGAGATCTTCGAAAAGAAGTGGCTGCGTGTAGATTCCGCTTGAAATAGTTCCCTTCTTAAGTAAAGTTAGAACATAGTTTAGCGGTGCTGTATAGCCTCCCGAAATGCTTAGGGATAGCGTTCCATCGTCGCCATTATAGCAAGTAACATTTGAAGCAACAGGGTGAATGTTGAAATTAACATGCTTTGCCATGAAGCCATCCTGCACACCAGCATTTGTAAGGGTTGTGCTACCTATGGAAATTGAGGGCGAGGCAAAGTGGCCCCCAATCAATGAATTCCCTTGTCCGTCATTTTTAACAGTAAGAGTGGCTTCAATGCCTCCTGCTGCACCCACTCTGGTTGAACCAAGGTAGTTCCCGTTGCTGGCGGAGAAGTTTAGCAGGTAGGCATCTCCGTTACCAAGGTGCGCAAGGGTGTCCTGAACGCTGCTTGTCAGACCCAGGAACATTGCGCCCTGGTATCTTCCGCCCGTTGAAACCACACCATTTCTGAATGTTATGGAATTTACAAACTCGGTTATTTCAGTACCAGCAGTGCTACCAAAGGAGTAGGCCCAATTAATTTGTCCGTTCGAATTGTACGATACTACAAAATTATCGGTACCTCCCTTTGAGGCTAAAACCACAGGATCAAGTCCCGAAGCGTTACCTGCGGTAATATTGGTGCTGAAGTTGCCAATTACAAATACATCGCCATTGGAACTGTTGGTGGCAATGGCATCGCCGCAATTGGCGGTAATGTTATAGTTAGTAATATGCCTGGCCCAATCGAGCGTACCATTGGAACCCAATTTGAAAACCAGAACATCCTGAGTAAGATTTGTGCCGGCATCGAAAGTAGTCCCCGGATGATTTATCTGGCTGCCATCGGCGTAATAGGTTTTATTAAACAGCGCCTTTTTGTAAAACGTGCTTGAAGCGTAAATGCCATTTCCGGGTGCAAGGGCAATGCCTCCGTTGGCACGGACAGCCCCATTCACATCGGTTGCACCAACCATTGTGGCTACCCATAAAGGAGCAAGGCTGCTATTGAATTTGGCAACAAAACCATTGCCCCAGGTGTCTGAACTAACATAGGGAATAGTAATTGTTGAGCCCAAAAAATTTAAAGTTCCACCCCTCCAGAACCCTCCAATATAAATATTGCCCAAAGCGTCAACCTGAATGCCAAAACCACGGTCGACATTGGGACTTTGAGCTACGATTTTGGCCAACAGTAAATTACCATTCGGATCGTATTTGGCAATAAATGCATCGTGGTTTTGGCTTGCGCCAAGGGTTATGTTATTAGCGCTGTTTCTGCTATGAAATATTGCCTGAGTTCCGTTGTAGCTGCCCGTAATGTATATATTCCCCGTTGCGTCGGACGTAATTCCTTTCAGTTGTACCTCAGAAGTTGTTTCAATTACGTTAGCCCAAACTTTTACTCCGGCAAGCGAATGGCAGGCAATAAATCCACCTGCTGTAAGGGTGGCAACCAGATTATTTTCGGCTCCGGGTGTGCTTCTAAAGCTGGCAGTTCCACGGAATAGGCCAGTTGAATAAATTTGGTTGTTGGCTAATTCAACTCCTTCAAATTGGTCGATATTTATGCTGCCAACTTGCTCGGCCCACTCCCAGTTTTGTGCGGTCAATGGTTTTAATAATACCAATGAGAAGCAAATTATAAGAAATAGTATTTTTTCTATTATTTTGTTCATGGCCCCAAGCGGTTTGTTTTCAAATAATAAGGTTTTAAAAAGTAAAGATACAACATTGCGCTCTTTTTTCAAGACCGATTTGATTTAAACGCTATTTTTGTACATAACAGTGCTCAATTTATTTATAAGATGGCAAAGGCAATAGTACATGTAGGGTATCCAAAAACGGGCAGCACTTGGTTTCAGCAGTGTTTTTATCCATACGTTTCCAATTGGAATTATTTGCATAGAGATAAGTTTCGAAAGCTAGTTACTGATTCCTTGCCGTTTCAATTCGAATTGGATGAAAACGGCAAGCATTATTTTGCTAATAGCAATACTATAGTTTGCGACGAAGGAATTATTGGTGGAAATCCATTCATTGCTGCTGAGTCGCTTCACAGAATCAAATCGGTATTCGATGAGGTTAGAATTGTTCTGTTTATCAGAAATCAGCCCGACATGCTAGTATCTAAATATTCTCAGTACATCTATAAAAATAAAGGCACCGAAAGCGCTAAGCGCTTCTTTGGCTCCGACCCATATTGGCACAGGGTTCATAATTTTCAAAGGTTTCACCTCGAATACCTATACTACCATTCGGTAATCAATTACCTCAACAATCTGTTTGGCATGAGCCATGTTTTTGTTTATTTATTCGAAGATTTTGTTGAAAATCCTAAGGCATTTATCGATAAATTTTCCTTAGAGCATAACATTGAATTTAAAACGAATACTCTTGATTTTTCATCCCGTAACGATGGTTTGCGCAGAGGCCTTTATCCTATATTACGCTTTTTAAATATTTTCACGCGATACAATAGAAGGGACAAGTATTACCTGATACACATCCCCTATTGGCATCAGTTAAGTTTAAGAATTTATCAGAAACTTAACGGGTTAGCCATATTTGGCAGAAAACCAAAACTTAAACAATTGCTAGGCAAGGCAAAAGCCTGGCGTTTAATCGATTTTTACCGGAGCAGCAACGAGCTATTGGTTCCCTTATTCGGGCGAGAGAAACTAGAGAAATATGGCTATCCACTCAATAATCAAAATTGATGCAGGAGATGGAGTCCATTATTTTGCTTGCATACCAAAATCGGTCGGGCTCGAGTTTTTTGTTCGAGCAATTGAGTAAGTATGCTAATGTGTGCGTGTGCCTTGAGTCAGAGATTCTAATTTACGAATTGCTAATGCACCCTTTCGACCACTTTACTAAAATAGGATTTGAAAAGGTTCTCGATTGGTCTGCTAACGACCCGAAATTTATACATTGGAATCTTGGTTCCGAAGAATTAAAGGGACTTTTAAATGTAAAAACCAATTTCGATGCCTTTGTTTTTATATTAAAGGCGTATAAAAATAAAGTATTGCCTGAAGCCAATGCCATTGCATTTAAAGGAACAAAGGTGATCGATTTTTTAAGAACCTACCCGAAGTTAATTCAAACAAGCAAATTCATTACAGTTGGACTTGTTCGCGACCCGAGAGGTATTTACAACTCACAGTTAAAAAACGTTGATTCTATTGGCAAAAAACCCTTTGTGCAGAGTGCAGTTTCTTTCTCGTTCAGTTGGAATCGATATGTTAAAAAAATAACTGAGTTAGAAGCGAAGTATGAAATGAAAATAATTAAATATGAAGACTTCATTGCTAATACAGATGTTCAAAATGTATGGGGTCATCCAATTACCATTTCATATAGAACTGAAGGAAACTACTATAAAAGAATACCCGAATCGCAAAAGCATTTGCACAAGCTCGTTCCGCTTGAACCAAAACCCCCTAGAATTAACGCATGGCAAAATGAATTGAACGAAAAAGACATATACACAATAGATTTTTTTACAAAGGATTTTCGCAGTCTTTTTTCTTATGAAAATTCGAAAGTCAATTTGAGCATAAGGGTTTTCTACTACTTAATAACTGAGTCGATAAAGTTTATATTAAATGCTGTTTTTCATAAAATTCGCTCACTCTTTAGAAAAATGTTTTGAATAAAAGCGGAACCATAATATTTACTCCAAATGCATGGCAGAGTTGCTCGGGGTCGGGAAGGAGCGCTTATTCCTTGGCAACTGAATTGAGCAATAGGGGATGCCGGGTTACAATTCTCACATATGGTATAGCTGCAAACAATAGTGAAATCCAATCTGACTCTAGAATTGAAATCAGAAGGATTCCGTTTCGTAAAAACTTTGTTTGGATTAAGGTGGTAATACGTTTTTTGGTTCCGCTTTTCATTTTAAGGTTATCATTTAAGCACAAAAACTTATTCATTTTCGGATCGTTCCCAGGGTATCTAGTGGCTCTGTTTGTTGCCAAAGTGTTAGGAATGAATACAATTTTCCGATCAACCATGTACGGTTCCGATAACCTGTCAGTGCTCACGAGCAGAAGCCGTTTAAAGAAGTGTGTTTTAGGTAGGTTGGATGCGTATTACCCAGTATCACCAATTTTCCTAAGTGATTTTTTAACCGTTTTTCCTGATACGAACAGTAAGATGGTAAGGGCCTGGGCTGGGGTCGATATTGGTCGATTTAGACCAATTGAGGCAGAAGAAAAATCAAGATTAAGAAGTAGGCTGGGTCTTTCTTCTAATGATTTTATAATTGTTTCAGTTGGAAATTTGGTGAGCCGAAAAGGCTATGAGTCGCTATTTAATGTGATGTATGAACTGGATGTTGAATTCAAATATCTAATACTTGGTGCCAAAAATGTAACAGTCTACAATGACTGGCATGATCCGAAGGAAATGGTTAGGATTGAGAGTGCCGGGAAAAAACTTTTGGGCGATAAGGTTCATTTCACTGGCTGGGTAGCTAATGTTGAAGAGTACCTTCGGGTAGCCGATGTATACATTTTGAACTCCCATGCCGAAGGACTACCTAATTCCCTGCTTGAGGCAATGGCATGTGGAGCTGTGCCTATTGTTCCTAAAAGCCTTAGTTTGGAAGGTTTTCTGATTGAAAATGAGAAGAATGGGTTTTGTTTTAACCGACTGGAAGAAGCTATAGGTATTTTAAAAAGGCTGGTAGCTAATCAAAGCTTAAGAACAGAAATTTCGAAAATAGCAACTCAAACAATTCAAGAAAAATTCACTCTCGATAAAGTTGCCCAAGCCGTTATGGCAAAATTGAAATAGCATTGCGCCTCTACACATTAAGTTTGCTCCATACAGTTTCAAACGAGAATTTTTTTGCTGCGTATTCAGCAGCGTTTTGCGATAGGGCATCTAGAAGTACCCGATTATGCATAAGCATTTGAATTATTGTGCGGGCTTCGTCTATTTGGTCGAACAAAAATCCATTGATACCATGATCAATTATTTGGTCGGTTACCCCAGCAATTCTTTTTGCAATGGGTACAGTTCCGCAAGCCATTGCTTCGATGAGAACGTTAGGTATCCCTTCCTGGCTAGAGTTCAGTAAAATTATATTGCTCAAGCTAAATACCTCTTCAATTTCATTTATTGGGCCTGTAAACTTTACTTTTTTGCCCAGAAGCTGATTCCCCATATTAACATTTTTAATAACCTCTGAATTCATGCAACGTAATGGGTGGTTAACTTCAAACAGTTCATTGCCAACTACCAAATAGGTGAGTTCGCCCCGTAGCCCATTTACTATATTATAAATTTCAGGAAACCCCTTTCGGTTTATAATAAAACCCACCGAACATATAATAAAATGGGACGATTCAATGCCATATTTTTTACAAATTATGTCCCTGTTGGCTCTTTTTTGAGTGTTAAATATATGGGTGTTGATTCCCTGAACCGTTTCTGCTATTCTTGCATTGCAACGAAATGATTTTCGGAAACCATCGGTCATATTAGGGTTAATTGCATGAAAAATAGCAATTTTACTAATTGAAAAACGTAGCAACCAACCCCAAAAACCCTTTCGGCTTTTAATGGAGATAGGGTCGTCGTCGCCCTGAAGGGTTGACCGGAATACAACCTTTTTTTGGAATAGTTTACTTATTAAAAGCAGAACAGGCATAGCAGGAAAATGGACTCCAACAAAAAACACATGTGAACTACGGATGCACAGAAATGCACTAATTGCAACAACCCAGATTAAACTAACATATTTTAAAAACAAATTGTTATACCATCGGAATTGTATTACACCATTCAGCCTATCTGCTTGAACTGGTTTGCCAATCGATGATTTACAAACTAGCCTGGCATCAATTTTCTTTGAGCGTAAAAAGCCAACAAACGAATGAGCGTTGTTGCCACCGCCCATATAAATGGGTTTAATATAGGGAGCGAAAACAACTAATCTTTGGTGTTCGTTATACTTTTTGGCCATTTTTAATGTTTGAAAAGTGCAAGTATGCATTCTGGAAAATCCTGAGTAAACCTATCGACCCGTGTAGCACCACGTTCAATTTCAATGCCTAGTTTCGATCTGTTTTTTAGAGCCCAGAGAATGGTATTTGAAATGGTATCGGCATTAATAGGGTCGATAAAAACTACCCCTTCGTTGGATAAAAAAACCGAATTAAGGCCACCTATTTTACTGGTTAAAACGGGAATTTTATAGCATATCGCTTCGTTTATTGCCAGCGGAAAACAATCGTCGACCGATGGGAGTATGAACAGCGATGACTGATTGAAAAGTTCAATCTTAGCGCTTTCCTTCGGATTTATAACTAAAGTTACGTTGTTGGCAAGACCAAGGGTCTGAATTTTAGTTTGTAAAGATTGTGTGTATGTAGGGTCGATTTCGCCACCAGCTATTACAAGTTTTGCTTGTGGCTCATCGATAATAACCATTTTCATGCTTTCTATTAGCAAATCGATTCCTTTAAGTGCAATTAGGTTTGAGAAGAAAAGTAGTTGCTTTTCTTTCTTTACAGTTTCAATCTTCTGTACTGGGGCTATTAGTGGATTGCCAATAATACGAACCCTTTTCGAGTCAATAATACATGTATCCAATAATTCCCGTTGAGCAAGAAGTGGTGTTAAGTGCACTATAGTAGCATTCGAAAAAAGGAATTTATAGAGCCTTCGATGGAAATTCGACCTTTGTATTATTTTACCGATTCCCTGCCTATGTAAATGAAAAATTCTTTTGGTTTTAAATAACTTAATCAGTGCAACTAACCCTACGTCTCTGTAAAGTGCTGGGGGAATAGGCGTTAATGAAAAGTAGAGAAAGTGAGGCCTAAAAACAGCAAGATGATAAAGAAGTTTAAAAAAAAGGCCTAGTGAATAAACGTACTTTCTAAGTGTTAGCTTGCCAATAGTAGTAAGCGAATTGCTTGGGCGAATTGGTATTACTCTAGTTGAAAAGTTTTTTTGGCTATTAACTATTTTTAAAACTGCCCCATTAACCAGGCCAACTCCATGAACCGGTGGTGGTAAATGGGTAAGAAAAAGGATGCGCCTCGGGGAGTCGGCTCCGTATTCCCGATTATTATTCAATAATTCCAAACGAGTACCCTTTTTCGCAAATGGCTTCGAGAGCCCTTGGGAGAGCGTAGCGTAGGTTTTTTTCAGCTTTTTTCGAATCGTGAAAAACTATAATTGCTCCAGAATGAAGATTGTTAACCACAATGTTAGCACAGCGGCGCTTTGTAACATTACGGCTGTAATCCATACTTAAGAGGTCCCACATAATTACCTTGTATCTGCTTCTTAAAACCCGGTATTGCGAGGGCTTAATTCGTCCGTAAGGGGGTCTGAAAAGGGTACTGGGTATGAATTCGGCGGCTAAATCAACATCTTGAACATATTGACCTGTTGGGGTTTCCCAACCTTTAAGGTGGCTGTACGAATGGTTTCCTATGGCATGCCCATCCGCCCTTATGGCTTCAAATAGTTCGGGGTGCATTTCTACTTTTTTCCCAAGGCAAAAAAAGGTGGCTTTGGCATTGTGTTTTCTAAGCAAATCGAGCACCCAAGGGGTTATAATTTCGGTAGGGCCATCGTCGAAAGTGACGAAAACCTTGTTTTCCTCATTAGGGATATTCCAAACGAGGTTTGGAAACAAATTGGTGAAGAACCGTGGAGGGCTAAGGTTAAGCATGTTTATCCGGCTGTTGAAATTTTACTCTCTAAAACCCTAAAGAGCTCTTCTAGTTCATTTTTGTGCTCTATTGCCCTGTAGTTCATTGCCATTTTATGAAGCTCCTGAACAATGTATAAGTTTATTTGAATATCGCTTCGGATGTTAGCAACTAATCGTTCGGGCAGGGCAAGGAAATATCTCAATTCATCGGCACATTGCTCCATAAAGATTCTTGAAGTTGCCGATGCTTTTTCGTTATTTCCAGCCTTGTAATAACCTTCAATGAGTTGCAAAGCAAAAAAGTTAAACGGAACAATACTTGGGGGAATAATTTCCATGCATTTATCGAGAACAACTATGGCCGAATCCTTTTTATTTTGGGCCGCCAGTTCCATGGCTAAACGCCCAAAAATGTTACGATAATTTGAAATTATACGTGTATTGTTTTCGTCAATGTACACCTTGGGGTTGTTCATGCTACGGTACCTGTATACATTCATTAAATTGTTGAACATTCTCTCAGTATCAACCTTCCCTATATTTCTACCGCTTTGCCCGGCTTCAATTGGAACAATTCGGTAGGCTAACCCTTCAACCTGAAAGAATTTTTCTAAGTTTTGGTAGGTATCGCTACTAACCGTAATGGCAAAGTAAACCGGACGCTCCCAATTATTATGTGCCATTAAATCCATAAGAAAAATTCCATCTTTCATCAGGTAGTTTGTTGGCAATCGCCAGCGCATTGTATCAACAATTTCAGAAATGCGCTCTTTTCGAACCACATTGTTTGCAAGAATTGTACCCTTATTAATGGGCAGAAACAAATTTTTTGAGGGGAAGAAATCTACCTTTGCATTTCTTTCGAAGGGCGAAGGTAATTTGGTTTCGGGTTTGTCGCTTAACAAAAAGTCAATAGCTTGTTTTACATGAATTGGCGAAGCGATTCGATCGGTAGCTATAACTACATCGCGAGTTCCTGTTACATACTGGCTGGGCACCATTGAAATGGGTATGGGATCCGATTGGTAGGCCTTTCGCAGCATTTGGTCAATGTACCAATCGGCCCTTAAATAGCTTAGGTTACTTACCCTTACATCGGTTCTTATACCTTCAACTTCCTGTGCATACCACAATGGGAATGTGTCGTTGTCGCCGTAAGTGAATATTATGGCATTGGGTTCGCAGGTATTCAGCGCATTGTAGGCAAAATCGACCGAAACGAAACGGCCCGAACGGTCGTGGTCATCCCAATTTTCGTAGGCCATTAATGTTGGTACAAATGCTATTGAAAGCCCCGATGCTATAAGTGCTCCGGGAGTTTTATCTACTGCTTTTTGAATTCCTTTAAAGAGTGCCAGCACACCGAGGCCAATCCAAATTGAAAAGGCATAGAACGATCCTGCAAAGGCATAGTCGCGTTCGCGAGGTTGATAGGGGGTTTGGTTCAGGTAAACAACTATTGCTATTCCGGTTAGCACAAAGAGTAGGGTTACCACCCAAAAGTCTTTTTGTCTTCTCAAGAATTGGTGAAGTAGTCCCGCTATTCCTAACAATAAAGGTAGAAGGTAATACCGGTTGTGCGCTTTGTTTTTAAAGGTGGCGGGTAAATCTTCCTGGGGCCCTAATCTCGGATTGTCTATAAGCGGTATTCCGCTAATCCAGTTACCCTTGTGTATTTCGCCATGCCCCTGGAGGTCGTTTTGCCTACCGGCAAAATTCCACATAAAGTAGCGCCAGTACATATGACCTAACTGATAGTTGAAAAAGAATTTCAGATTCTCGCTAAATGTGGGAACATATCGAACCTCCTGCTCGCCCCCTGTTCGAATTCTTACAGCCCTACCCCTCATATTAGTCCACTCCTTGTATGCGTTTACATGGTTTTCTTCAGAACTATGCATGCGGGGGAAAAGCGATACAAACCGTTCATCGTAAGTGAACTTCGATTTGTAGCTGACTATTTCATACCTGCCGTTTCGCGGAATGTAAACTGGCGAACCGTCGGTGCGGTCGGTAATTGGAGCATTAAAGGAGGGTCCGCTTACTAATGGCCTGTCGCCATACTGCTCTCGGTTTAAGTAGTAAAGCAGAGAAAACATATTATCGGGGCTGTTCTGATCCATTGGAGGGTTGGCGGCCGACCGGATTACAATAATGGCGAAAGAACTATATCCTATTAGAACAACAAGTAACCCTGTTACTATTGAGTTAAGAACAGGAAATGATTTGCGGGTGCTATACTTAATACCCCAAACAATAAGACCAATGATTGCTAAAATAAAGAAAATAAAGCCTGATTTGTATGGTAACCCAAAGGAATTAACAAAAAGAAGTTCAAATTTCGATGCAAAAACCACAACACCCTGAATAATGCCATACATTAAAATGAGCAGAAGTACAACGCTTAAGGCAAGGGCCGAAACTATTCCCCATGGGGTTACCTTATACTTTTTAAAGTAGTAAACCATAACAATGGCCGGGATGGCCAAAAGGTTCAGAAGGTGAACGCCAATAGATAGCCCCATTAGGTAGGCAATAAGAATTAACCAACGATTGGCATGGGGTTCGTTTGCTACATTTTCCCATTTTAAAATGGCCCAAAAAACTAGCGCCGTGAAAAGCGATGAGGTTGCGTATACTTCCCCCTCAACTGCTGAAAACCAGAATGTGTCGGAAAAAGTATAGGCTAAAGCACCAACTGCTCCTGCACCCATTACAAGCACCAATTGCCACGAAATCATCTCTTTATCGTCGGTTTCGAAGAATTTTCGAGCCAAATGCGTAATGGTCCAAAAAAGAAAGAGAATGGTGAAAGAACTTGCCAGAGCCGATAAAGCATTCGCAAAAACGGGCACTAATTCGGCAGTTGGAGCAAGCATTGTGAACAGACGGGTAAGCAGCATGAAAAAGGGAGCTCCGGGTGGGTGTCCAACCTCAAGTTTATAGCCGCTTGCAATAAATTCTCCGCAATCCCAAAAACTGGCAGTGGGTTCAATGGTTAAAAAGTATACAATGGTTGCAATGGTAAATATTGCCCAACCAATAATATTGTTGGTTTTTTTAAATAGCTTATAATCAATCATTTTAAAAAATTTTTCGTTTTTTGGGTTTCCAAAAGTACTATTTTTTATTTTAGGTAGTATTCAGCTGCTTACGAATTCCTAAAAAGAGTACTTTTGGATTTTAGAATCGTTCAATGATTGATATGAAGAGGACTCTATTCTTTTTGATTTCTATACCGTTTTCGATAATAGTTACTGCATCTTTTTTAAAGGCCCAATCCGATTCGGTTTCCACCCATTCAAAAGTTTACATTGAAGTAAAAGCCAATGGCTTTTTCGATAATCTCGAATTTTTCAATAATATTCAGAAAGGCTACACCCTTACCGGATTTAATCTTGAATCTACTTTGGGTTACCGCCTTGCTCAGGGTTCAAGGGTTTCGGCAGGCTTTCATTTGCTTCAGTTTGCTGGTCAATCTGAAATCCACAGGATTGTACCTGTATTAACCCTAAATACAAAGTTAAATCATTGGTTAAATGTGGTTTTAGGAACCCTCGATATTTGCATGAGAAAGAATATTCCTGAACCCATTTTTAAACCTGAACGATTAATGACGCATTTACCCGAAACTGGCTTGCAGATATTAATATCTACCGTACCGTTTTGTGGTGAAACATGGATAAATTGGGAAAAGATGATATTCCCGAACGATACTTTACAGGAAGAGTTTACCGTTGGTTTCTCGGGAAAATTTTTGGTTTCTTCTTCAGGCCTTAAAACCCATATCCCCTTCTATGCTTTAGCCGTACACCAGGGAGGACAGATTAACAATACGAGTAAACCAGTTTCAACCCTTACAAATTTTGGCACTGGAATAAATTTGAGTTACAATTTAGGTAAAAATGCTTACGGATTTGAACCACTCATTTTTTGGGGCAGAGATGCCTCTCCTAACCCGCATCATGTCTATAAAAAAGGATGGGCCATGTACCCAAAATTGTATTTTAATAGCAATAATCTTAAAGTTGAATTGGGCTATTGGTATGCTCGGCAAATGATTTTACCTCGGGGACAAGAGGTGTACGGCTCAATTTCGCTGGTCGATCCATCATTCAATTCCCCGCAGAGAAAATTAATTACTTCACAAATTGAGTATTCCAAGTTTGTGGTAAATGGTTTTGCTTTTACTTCATTTTTTAAACTTTATTACGATTTAAACGAAAACTTAGCCGATTATCGATTTGGAGTGATTGTAAATTTCAACCATAAACAGTCATTTCTGGGTTTGAATAACTGAAGCAGCAATAATAATTTTACAATGACCAAGAAAACCAACTTGCATCCCTATGGCGAAAGGCAATCGGAGTTCGATCGCCGATATCTCGAAATGGCTCAAATTTGGGCGGGCAACTCCTACTGCCAACGACGAAAAGTGGGGGCTCTCATTGTTAAGGAGCGAATGATTAT
Organism: Bacteroidales bacterium; assembly: GCA_037442025.1. Lineage (GTDB taxonomy): Bacteria > Bacteroidota > Bacteroidia > Bacteroidales > Tenuifilaceae > UBA2287. Next base: position 94,833 of record JBBIRB010000004.1, read on the forward strand.
TTCCGATGGATATAATGGCACCCCAAGCGGGTTTGAAAATATTTGTGAGGACGATAGCGGAAAGACAAAGGCCTATGTGCTTCATGCCGAAGCGAATGCCATAACGAAGGTGGCCAAATCGAATAATAGCAGCGAGGGTGCAACCCTTTACGTTACCTCTTCGCCCTGTATGGAATGTGCAAAGCTTATAATTCAGGCCGGAATTAAGCGGGTAGTTTTTTGCGACGATTATCATACACCCGACGGAACAGAACTATTGCTTAGGGCCAGGATTGAAGTGGTAAAAAGTGAATTGTAAATAAGCCCCTTTGTATCTCTTTTTAAGGGGCTTTCAATGGCCCCTTTGTTTTTTTAGGTAATTTTGTTTACTGAACAGGCTGACAAATAAAAGTTACTAACATGAAAAAGTATCTGCTTTCCGCATTGCTATGCATTCTAATATTCCAGGGCTTCACCTCGGAACTTGTGCTTTTTAAAATTTCGAATTTCGAACAAACCCAAAGTTTGCTGAATAACCCAAATCTTACTGTACATTTTTACAGCTCCCAACTGGTTATTGCCACTGCAAAATCCGACGTGGGGAGAAAGGCCATTGTGCTTGAATCGAATCCGTGGCGCGACAGTATAAGCTACTACCTGGTTTATTACAACCGAAACGTTGATTATGAGGGGTATCTGAAAGCAATTAGTAAACAAACCAAGATTCTATATCAGGGAGATGCATTTATAATTGTTTCAACCAATGAGGTTAAGCACGGGCAACTTCCTCCTGCAAAAAACGATGGAATGGTTCGTATACATAATATAGCAGCTGTATTACCCAGCCAATCTTTTCCATTTATTGAGCGGTTCATTGGTCCTGTCCCCTTTGTAACCGAAAGGCTTAATGAGGTTGTCGCTTCCAATATAACGGCAACGGTTCAGCATTTGCAAAACTACGGAACACGCGATGCTTACCATAGTCAAAGCGTTGTGGCGCAGCAGTGGATTGCTTCGCAGTTTCAATTGTTGGGACTTAGCGTTGAGATAATGGACTTTGCAATGCCAGGAGGTTCAGCAAGCGACAACGTGATAGCAACCCTTACGGGTACTAAATACCCCAACGAGTATGTGGTTGTTGGAGGGCATTACGATTCGCGTAGCTCATCGGGTACTGCCCCCGGGGCCGATGATAATGCCTCTGGTACAGCTGCCGTACTGGAAATTGCACGAATTCTTAGTTCATACCCTCTCGACAGGAGCGTGATTTTTTGTGCATTTTCTGGTGAAGAATACGGTTTATATGGCAGTTCGGCTTTTGCTTCAAGAAGCAGGCAGCAGGGGAAGTCCATTTTGGGGTATTTCAATCTCGATATGATAGGCTACCTTCAATTAGGGAATAGCATAATTACCACGCTAATTTATCCCCAGTCGGCGCAACCATTAGCAACTTTTTATACTCAGGTTTGCTCAGCCTATTTACCTCAATTCACAATACAAACAGGTACCCTCTCAGGTGGCGATAGCGACCATACCTCGTTTAACCAGAATGGCTATATGGGCATTTTCCCTTTCGAAAATATAAATGCATATAGCCCATACATTCACACCTCTAACGATGTTGTTGGCTTAAGTTATAACAGCGAAAATCAGGCAGCCATTTTCACAAAAGCTTCTTTGGCATCGGTAATTACTTTGGCCAACCTGAAAATGCCGCCACAAAGCCTTTTAGCTATTCCTCGCGATGGCAGAGTTAGTTTAACATGGAATGCTATGTTCGACATTGATTACTACAAGGTTTACCGTAACGGCCAGCACCTGGCAACTGTAAACGAAAATGCCTTCGAGGATAATAGCGTCACAAATTTTACACAATACACATACTACGTTACCGCAGTATTTAGTGATTCAGGAGAGGAATCGGCTCCATCGAACGAAGTTAAAGTCACTCCGGTTCCGCCAATAACGTTACCTCTGTTATTAAATTTTGAGAATGGAACTCCTTACTGGAATCTCGAATCAAATTGGGGCACAACCAGCACAGCTAGTTATTCACCCTCCCACTCACTCACTGAAAGCCCCGGTGGAGTTTATCAAAACGGCGAAAACAGCATTGCAAAACTTACCCCATTCAGCTTAAAGGGATATAACTCTGCTGCACTAAGTTTTTGGACCAAATACGACCTTGAAACCAATTATGATTACATGTACTTGGAAGCTTCAACAAACGGAAGCAACTGGAATCAGTTGGCTGTTTATACGGGTATTCAAAGTTCCTGGGTTTTTCAATCGCACTCTTTAAATGCTTATTTGAACCAAGCTAATGTTTTCCTTCGTTTTCGTTTTACAAGCGACATTTCAATAAAAAAGGACGGTATGCACATCGACGATTTTCAAGTGACTGTTACCGGACCCGGTTTTAAAACGCAAAACATTATCATTCCCCAAGGATGGAGCGGCATTTCTAGCTATATAGCACCCGAAAACACGTCAATTCCCCAAGTGCTTGGCTCAAATTCCGATGCTATTTGTATTGTTCACAATTTAAATTCGGCCTATGCTCCCACTTTGGGATTAAATACTCTAACAACATGGAATGTAAATTCTGGCTATATTGTTAAAAGCAGCGAGCCTACCTCATTAAACATAACAGGCTTGGCTAAAGAGAATGGCACCCTATCGCTTAATCAGGGGTGGAATTTAATTCCCGTTTTCAGCAGGGGAAATGTGGGTACTGAAAGTTTGTTCGGAGGAATTTTAGACAAGTTGGTACTTGCAAAGCAAGTAGCAGGTAGTTCTATTTATTGGCCTAGCATGGCAATTGGAACCTTGACCCAATTCCATCCCGGCAAATCGTATTTAGTTAATGTAAAAGCAAACTGCCAAATTAACTACCCCATTTTGGGAAATAGAATTGAGCCTGCTTCAAATACAGAAAATGGTTTTCCCTGGCAAGTAATTGATCCTAAGCCCCACTCGCACGTAGTACTTTTCCCTTCAACGAGTTTGCAGCAGTTAGAGGTAGGCGATTACATTGGGGGATTTACTCCAGGCGGAGAATGTGCTGGAGCCATCCTGATAGACGATTTAAGTAAAAACCATGCCTTGGTTTTGTACTCAAACGATATAACAACCAACGATACCGATGGGTTTTTACAAAACGACCCCATTCGTCTGAGAGTTTACTCTTCGTCTGGCCAGACCGACAGGCTTATAACTGCCAGTTTCAGCAACCAAATGCCCAATGTTAGCCTATTTGCTAACGAAGGAATTTCCATGGTAAGCAGTTTCGAATTTGATGGCAATTCGGTTGTAACCCACAATTTCGAAATTTCTGTTTTTCCCAATCCTGCTGAAGATTATATAGTTATTGAAGAATCGAGTGGCGTTCAATGTGCGGTTCAAATATACTCTGCTTTGGGCTTGTCAGTTTATACAGGTGAATTAAAAAGTGGCATGCAAATATCAACAACTAGTTGGTCGAGCGGAATATACTTTATTAGCATTACTTGCTACCAGAGGCAAATAACCAAACGAATAGTTGTAAGGAAATAAGTTCGTGCCATTCCTGTACTAAAAAAGGTTAAAATCAGAGCTTCGATTAATTCATGCAGAGTTAAAGTTTGAAAAGTATTACCTTTGGAAAATTCCAAAACCCTTTGTTGTTATGATATACAATAACAAGCGCAAAGATATTGTGTACCCAATTGGGCTTGCATTAGTTCTTATCACGGGGATTATTATTGGTGTCAAACTGAGAAATACTCCCAATAGAACTTCGCTAAACATATATCCCCGCGCCGACAAGCTCACCAGCGTACTTAAGTATATTGAAAATCAGTATGTCGACACCGTTTCCATGGGCCAACTGGTTGAAGCAACCATTCCAACCATTCTGAAAAATCTCGACCCCCATTCGGTTTATATTCCCGCTTCCGAATTAAAAGAAGCCAATGAGCCACTCGAGGGGGGTTTCGATGGTATTGGTATATCATTCAATATGCCCAACGATACAGTTGTTGTTATTACAACCATATCGGGTGGCCCATCGGAAAGGGTGGGTATACTAGCGGGCGATAGGATTATTTCCATCGACGACTCGCTAGTAGCTGGAAGAAAAATTAACCAGAATGATATTGTTAAAAAATTAAAGGGGCCCAATGGAACTATGGTGCGCGTTGGGGTCAAACGCGATGAGGTTGAAGAACCTATTGTTTTCGAAATTATTCGAGATAAAATTCCTTTGTATAGTATAGACATCGCATACATGGTGTCCGATATAGTTGGGTACGTCAAAATTTCAAAATTTGCCCGCACAACCTATTCGGAATTTTTAGAAGCTATTGCAAAGTTGAAAAAAATGGGAATGGATCGCCTTATAATCGATCTGAGAGGGAACACAGGTGGCTACCTCGATGCTGCAACCAACATTGCAAACGAGTTTTTACCCGAAGGGAAACTCATAGTTTATACCCAGGGGAAGGCCCGCGAACGTCAAAATATTTACTCTAACCCAAAGGGTTCGTGCCTAAATACACCTGTTGCTATTCTTATCGACGAGTTTGCCGCTTCGGCAAGCGAAATATTAGCCGGAGCCCTGCAGGATAACGACAGGGGCGTAATTATTGGCCGTCGCTCTTTCGGAAAGGGATTGGTTCAGGAACAAATACTATTTAACGACGGTTCGGGTCTGCGCCTTACCATAGCCCGCTATTATACACCAACAGGAAGAAGCATTCAGAAACCCTATAAAGCAGGAAGCGACGACTATTTTATGGATATTAATAATCGCTTTTTGCATGGCGAGTTTCAGGAGCAGGATAGCATTCAATTCTCCGATTCACTCAAATTTATAACTCCAGGTGGTCGTATTGTGTATGGCGGTGGCGGAATAATGCCCGATATTTTTGTCCCGCTCGACACTTCTGGAATTTCGCCATACTTCAATCGGGTAGCTAACCGAAATCTTATATACCGATTTGCCTTTAGTTTCACCGATGGCAATCGAAAGAACCTTTCTAAAATGAAAGATTACAAGGAGATAGTGACATTTTTAGAGAGGCAGGACGTTCTTGAAAAGTTTATCGATTTTGCCCGTAAAAATGGGGTCGACCCCAACAAGCAACACATTAGTCAATCCAAAGAACTGCTTAAAGTTCAGCTTATGGCAAGCATTGCTCGCAATGTAATCGATAATGAAGGTTTTTACCCAATTATCAAGCAAATAGATAATACGCTGTTAAAGGCCCTTGAAGTTATTTCGTCGGATAGTACTGTGCAGCAGTATTCACAATTAAACTGTAAAAGGGCAAGCATTACGAAAATATTTCAGGCACGCGAGGTCATTTCCTTTAAAAAGGAGGCTATTGCAAACCTCATTTGATCGGGCTCTTTAACAAAACCAAGATGTCCCGATTTTTCGAGCCAAATGGTACGAAAGTGCGAATGGGCATGCTCTGCTTTTAAACCTATCTCATTCGGAATCAAATTGTACTTTTTCCCAAAAATGAAGATTCCCGGAACCGATAGCTTATCTATTACATAGCTCCTGACCACACGTGCCGACATGCCCTTTAAACTTGCAATAACTCCCTAATCGGGGGTTCTACTAGCAATTTGTTTCCATTTCTCCACCTGAGCTGCCAGCCGAATAAGGTTATGGTTGGCAAATAGTTTGGGTATGTTGCTCTCGACAATCGTGCTCTTTTCGCCCCTTTCAATTGCTTCTATGTCGCTCATGCGGCTGGCTCTTTTTTCGTTACTATCGGTAAAAGGGTGCGAATGTACTAATCCAAATCGCTGAGGTGCTGCGGAAACAAATCGGCAAAAGCCAGTGCCACATAACCACCCTTGGAGTGCCCTAAAAGAACACACTTTCCAATATTCAGTTGGTCGAACAGCTGCTTAACCCTTGTAGCAAGAATTTCCATTGTGGCAGCTTCGGCTCCAAATTCCGATTTTCCATGCTCGGGCAAATTACCCTATTACTGGATGAGAGAAAATTGGATAGATCGTTCCAAATCGCTTTCGATTCTATATATTCAACAACCCCTGTGCCCATGTTAATATTGATTAACTTTACCAATTTGAATGATTCGTAGAATTTGCCGGTCCTTTAATAATATCATTTCTTTCTGGACTTGATGCGAACTGGTAAAAAAACAAAGGAAATATACTATTTCCCCTCTAAGCTAAAGCACTCTGGCTGAATTTTCGGGCACACTCAATTTCAGCATATAAATACATTCATTTAAAGGTTACCCAATGCTTAAAACAATAGAAAAGTGCATTAAGTTGTTATAGGGTAGTTAGAATTATCGTATTCTTTCATTCTTAGAATGTAAACGCAATACCCGTACCTGCAAGAAACATAGAAATGTAATCATCATTTAAAGAGCTTGTTGCCCTTCCGAAAAGAAGTAGTGAAAACCCATTGTAAATCCTAAAGTTAGTATTCACACCGAAAAGAAACGAAAAACCTTTATAGGTAGTAAGTTTATACTTTGTCCACTGAAGCGTGGGTGTTTGGTTTTCAATTGTATAATTCCATGTATAGCAGTATTTATATACTATGTACGAGTAATGCAAACCGGTTTCTAATTGTAAACTAAAAAACTTGTTACTTACCGGGGCTATAAATACATTGGTACCAAACAAAAATCCAGTTACATTTTCCGGAACATAAAATGTATGAAACAAATCGGATTTGGGCACAAGGTAATTCCGATTCCCATAATACCCAATAAAAAAGGTAGACCCATACCATTTTTTTGCCAGAGTGTAATTAAAAAAGTAGCATGATGCAAAGTCACGACTTTTCAGGGTTTTATTTATACCTGTAAAATCATCGGTAATGTCTATTCCTAGGCTAAACGAAATAGTATGTATTGTGCTGTCAGTTGTTTGGTCGCAATAGATGGTAGAGCAAAATAAACTCATGGAAAATAGAAGAAGGAAAAATTTTGTCATTTGTAAAACAGGTTATTTTTTTAAAACTCAGGCCTGGCATAAGCCTTCAAATTCACAATAATTGCTTTAAATCCGCTAAAAATTTAAACTTATCACTGGTGTAACCACAATGCTCTCTACCCACATTGGCCAAAGGTAAGCACTTTGAACCCTTAATCCTACGCTAATAGTTTCAGTTAGGGAATAGTAGTAGTCCAGCTTAAAGCTAAAACCAAGATCTTCAGATACATCACCAAAGTTTTCCCTAAAAACAATATGGTTGCCGTTAATAATTTCGAAAGGAGGAAGCCACGAGTAGCCTTTTTGAATCATAATACCCAGCCCTGGCGTAATATACTGCCTGGCTGACAGAGATATTTTTCTTGAAAAGGAGATATCGACCACATAGAACAAGTCGGGTTTGAACTTACCTTCCCATGGGCCCCAATAGCTGCCCAGCCGCATGTTTGCATGGGAATACTGGAATTTAATGTCTATATCGAACCCTGATTTAAGCCCTCGGGAGTACTCTAACCACATGGATATTCCGTTGCTGCCTGCCGGAAAACAGTGGAAAAAACCCGCCCCCCCTTTGAACTTGTTTTTATGCGCTGAATCTGGTCTAACATCCTGTGATTGAAGAGCGAGCGTTGAAAGCAATAGGGCGGTTAATAACATTAACTTTTGCATATTTTTACGTTAGGTTATTGTAGAGGTTAGTACTCGTAGTTTTGTTATATGCGAGCCACTTATTAAGTGGCTCGCAATTTATGCTAGTAATACAAAGTGTAATGTGGGGTTGTGAATTTTAATGAACCAAAGCTCCGCACAGTAAAACCGTATTTAAATTCATCAAAAGGTGTTGGATTCTGGTTGGTTAAGTAAAACCAGTTCCTCCACCATTGATTATTTTTACCCAGAAAGTCTCCCTCATATTGAACATCTCGCTCAAAACTAACAGTAAAACCAACACCTTTATAGGTTAATGAAATCGAAGTTTTTCTAATAGCATCATCCCAGTCATGGTCATAGGCCAAAATACCTTGTCGATCCTTTTCTGGTGTCCAATTAGTATCCCAGGTGGCATTAACTTTAAACCATCCTCCATTACAACATTGCCAGTTGTTCACAGCAGCTTTTGCGTAAGACCTGGGATATCTGATACGTAGTTCGACTGGTTCACTGGCCCCAGGGCTATTAGTTATTGAGTTCCAACTAGGTTCTATTCTTTTTATTCTTAAATTAATAGGGCCCTCAAAAGGGCCCCCGCAGTAATCAGCCAGTCTTACATATCCAATATAAGCCATATGTATACTGTTTGGACCTGAACCAAAAGTACCAAATATAGGATCTAGGTTTGTGCTACCACCTTCATTGTCTATAGGTAGTTCGTCGTCATAAGGCATTATTAATAAAACGGAGTTATTATTAGCATATGGCTCGTTCACTATAAACGTTTGAATCTCCTCAGAGTTTGAAATACTATATCCAATGCCGGTATCAGTATTATCAATTGGGTGTCCTGCAACGGTAATTGGGTTTCCGGCTGGGTACCAATTCAATGGGTAGGGGATGTATAAGTAGCAACTATTTTCGGCAAGGTAGCTCATCAGGTCATCGCCATTGATTTTGGCATTGGAGCAGGTTTGCCGGAACCGCTCTGTCAGTTTGGCGAATTTAAAAGCAGAGCCTTTAGTATGACCTTCGGCAAGTTCTTTAAACGAAATTCTGTCTTTAATACGTTCCTCAATACTAATCTGAATAAGCTCTTCAAGCACATCCTTTTCGTTTATGAACTGCGCAAATAGTTTGGCAGTTTGGGTCAGATTATTTTTCAGAATTTTTTGCTGTTCGGTTAACCCCTGTTCGGGGTTATGCTCAATTTGAACTTGGGATTCTTCCTTTTGGCAACTGAAAGCTACTAGGCTGTATAAAAGAATTGCAAATAGTTTTTTCATTTTTATGTATCTTTATACGTTTTATATTTCTCAGGCAGCCCGGCTTTTGCGAGCCATTTTTGGGCTGCCTTTTTTTGTGGCTGTACGCTGCCAGCTAAAGTTTAACAATGCTGAGCCAGCCCGGCTTACCAGCCAAGGTTTACCGGTATTTCGGTCAGGTGAACCGCTGCCTGTTACTGGCCTTGCCAAGGACAGGCAGGATGTGTAGTTCGGAACTTTGGCTTTCATCCTTGCGTTTTACTAAGGATTAGTATGGCTTGCTCTTTAACTAATCAACACAAAGGAATTGTTTATGTGCGTTTTTTAGCATTTCATCCAAAGGTAATCGAAAATTAAT
>JBBIRB010000005.1:0-96694 GCA_037442025.1 Bacteroidales bacterium
GTCAACCGAAGCCCTGAGTTGCTCCTTAACCCCCATAAATCGGGGTTTATCGTCGTAAATTACGCAGGCATTAGTAGATATTGACACTTCGCAGTCGGTGAATGCATACAGTGCATCGATGGTAATATCGGGCGAAATATCGGGAGCCAAATGGATAAGAATCTCAACGTTTTCGGCGGTATTATCATCAATCTTCTTAATTTTTATTTTTCCCTTGTCGTTAGCCTTTATAATTGAATCGATGAGCGATGTGGTGGTTTTTCCAAAGGGAATTTCGGTAATGGCAAGCGTTTTCTTATCTATCTTCGAAATGCGGGCGCGTACCTTTACGGCACCTCCCCTCAATCCATCGTTGTAGCGCGAGCAGTCCATAAGTCCTGCTGTTGGAAAATCGGGATATAATTCAAAATCTTTACCCTTCAGGTAAAATATGGCCGCATCGATGAGTTCGTTGAAGTTGTGGGGCAGAATTTTCGAAGCCAATCCAACGGCAATACCCTCAACCCCCTGTGCCAGCAAAAGTGGAAACTTTACGGGCAATGTAACGGGTTCCTGGTTGCGCCCATCGTAGCTGAGCATCCACTCGGTAACTTTGGGATTGAACACCACATCGTGAGCAAATTTGGACAGACGAGCTTCGATGTAGCGGGGAGCTGCTGCACCATCGCCTGTTAAAATATTACCCCAGTTTCCCTGCATATCGATTAGCAGATCCTTTTGCCCCAATTGCACCAAAGCATCGCCAATGGATGCATCGCCATGGGGGTGGTACTGCATGGTGTAACCAATTATGTTGGCCACCTTGTTGTAGCGTCCGTCATCGAGACGCTTCATGGCGTGGAGAATGCGCCGCTGAACGGGTTTCAACCCATCGTCGAGGTGTGGAACGGCCCGTTCGAGGATAACGTACGAGGCGTAGTCGAGAAACCAGTCCCTGTACATTCCGGTAAGGTGCACCTTTTTGGCCGAGTCGCCGGTGAGGCGAGCGATTCGTTCGTGCTCTTCGGGAGTGGTATTTCGTGAGTCGTTACTATCTAAAATGGCTTCCGCATCAAAATCATCGAGTCGCATGTGGCGAATATATGAATGGGTACTACAATTGGGTTTATGCTACTGCTTCGTGGTGCTCGAGTTCGAGGGTGGCAGTATCGGTATCTGCTTTCAACTCTTCGGTTTCTTCAACCACATCCTCCTCTATCCGAAGGTTATCGATAATAAACTCTTGCCTCTCTGGGGTGTTTTTACCCATGTAAAACGAGAGCAAATCGGAAATAGAATCGTGGGAGGTTATTCGAACCGGATCGAGCCTGATTTCGGGTCCAATGAAATTCCGAAACTCATCGGGCGAAATTTCACCCAAGCCTTTGAAACGGGTAATTTCGGGGTTTGGACCCAATTCCCGAATCGATTTTTCCTTTTCTTCGGGGGTGTAGCAGTAGTTCGTTTTCTTCTTATTACGCACCCGGAAAAGCGGAGTTTGCAGAATAAAAAGATGTTCCTGACGAATAAGGTCGGGAAAGAACTGCAGGAAGAAGGTGATGAGTAGTAGCCGAATATGCATTCCATCCACATCGGCGTCGGTTGCAATAACCACCCTGTTGTAGCGGAGGTTTTCCATGTCCTCCTCGATGTTGAGGGCAGCCTGAAGCAGGTTGAATTCTTCGTTTTCGTAAACAACCTTTTTGGTTAAGCCAAAGCAGTTGAGGGGTTTCCCTTTGAGTGAAAATACGGCTTGCGTATTTACATCGCGGCTTTTGGTAATGGAGCCACTGGCCGAGTCGCCCTCGGTTATAAACAGAGTAGAATCTTCTGCCCGGGGATCCTTGGAATTGTAGTGCACCCGGCAGTCGCGCAACTTTCGATTGTGAAGGTTCGCCTTTTTGGCCCTTTCGCGGGCCAATTTTTGGATTCCCGAAATGGCTTTTCGTTCCTTTTCCGACTCGAGAATTTTCTGTAGTAGGCCATTGGCAATGTCGGGGTTCTTATGCAAGAAATTGTCGAGGGTTGTTCGAATAAAGTCGCCCACAAACTGCCGAACCGATGGCCCGTTGGGTCCCATATCCTTGCTACCCAATTTGGTTTTGGTTTGCGACTCGAACACGGGATCCTCAACCCTAACGCTAATACCTGCAATAATTGAGGTTCGAATGTCGGATGCATCGAAATCTTTCTTGTAAAACCTACGGATGGTTTCAACATACGCCTCGCGAAAAGCAGCTAGGTGCGAACCTCCCTGGGTGGTATGTTGCCCGTTAACAAAGGTATAGTAATCTTCTCCGTAACCATTTCCGTGGGTAATTGCCAGTTCAATATCGGGCCCCTTCAGGTGGATGGGCTGGTAAAGAGTTTCGCCTTTAATATTCTCGTTAAGCAGGTCGAGCAACCCGTTTTTAGAAACGAACGGTTTACCGTTAAGTTTTATTATCAGGCTCGTATTAAGATAGGTATAATTACGAACCATGGTTTCAACGTACTCCATTTGAAAGTTGAAGCGCCCAAATATGGTATCGTCGGGCAGAAAGCGAACCAAGGTGCCATTGCTTTCATTTAGAGAATCGATATCGTGTTCGGCCAGTTTTTCGCCTGCTGAAAACTCAATGAGCTTCGATTTGCCTTCGCGTACGCTCTGTATTACGAAGGATTTCGAAAGGGCGTTCACAGCCTTTATACCTACTCCATTAAGACCAACCGACTTTTTGAAAACCTTCGAATCGTACTTGGCACCAGTATTCATTTTCGATGCCACATCTACTAATTTTCCGAGCGGAATTCCGCGACCAAAGTCGCGAATAGTAACTTCCTGATTGTTAATGTTCAGCTCAATGGTTTTTCCAAAACCCATCATGAACTCGTCAACCGAGTTGTCGAATACCTCTTTCAGCAATATGTAAATACCATCGTCGGGTTGTGAGCCATCGCCCAATTTGCCAATGTACATGCCCGGGCGTTTCCGCACGTGCTCCTTCCAGTCGAGGGTTCTAATGCTGTCTTCTGAATAGTTTCCGTCCATAATATAAAATCGTCCCTAGTAACCCACAAAAGTAGAAATAAAAAATGCCGTTGCGAAAAGAGTTTATTAACAATTGGGCCAAGTAATGAACAGCCACAGGACCCGCTACGACTATTTATTCGACTTATTAGCAAGGCATTAGCGAAGAAAAGGTTGGATTAAAAAATAATCGTACTTGAACTTAAACCTTTAGGTTTGGGGCACTTCCAATGAGAAAAATAAAATTAAATGAAAAAACGCTTCATTTGCTTTTGGCTTTCCCTGTTCATCGTGATATCCGAGGCTTTCGCCCAAACCGATCCTGCAATCCAACGGATTATTGAACTGGGCAGAACCGACAACCAAACCATGCAGCATTTGGATGTACTGAGCAACCGAATTGGAGGCCGCCCGGTAGGTTCATCTAACTACGAGTCGGCGGTGCAATGGGCATCACAAAAGTTCCGCGAATGGGGCATGGAGGTAGTTCTACACCAAACTGGCACCCTTCCGGTGGGCTTTAATCGGGGCCCATGGTTTGGCCGATTGCTCGACGAGAATGGCACCATACTCCATTTTGCAACCCCATCGTATACTGTTGGAACCAAAGGAGTACAGAGGGGGCACGTAGTTTTTGAGCCCAAAACCCGCCGTGAACTCGACCGCATGAAAGGGAAACTGAAAGGAGCCTGGGTACTGATAGCTGGCAAGAATACTGGATGGCCCATCGATTTTTCGGAAAGTGCAAACAAGCGACGCGACTCAATAATAGCCATAAATACCGAAACGGAAAGAAAGAACGATGAAATTCGTCGTCAAAACTGGATGAATCGAAACGGTGGCGAGCAAAAAGAGCTGCTACCCATGGCTGATGAGCCTTGCCTATTCTACAAGGAAATGGTAGAGGCCGGAATCCTTGGTATAATACAATCGAGCCCTGTACCCATAAGCGCACTGTACGACCGCAAGAATATTGATGCCCTAACCTGGAACAACCTTCCCAAAGTTCCCGATATTAAGCTCGACGAGCACCAGTATAAACAGATTGAGCAAATGGCAAAGGAACGTCGGTACTTCCAGCTCGAATTCGACATACGCAACCATTTTAGGCCTGGGCCTATAGCGTACCATACAGTAATTGGTATTATAAAAGGCACCGAACTCCCCGAAGAGTATGTAATTATGGGAGGACACCTCGATGCGTTCGATGTGGCCACCGGAGCCTCCGATAATGCTTCGGGAGTAGTTCCTGCTATGGAAGCAGCCCGCCTTATTATGAAAGCCGGTGGCAAACCCAAACGTACCATTTTGGTTTGCCTATGGTCGGGCGAGGAGTTTGGTTTATTGGGATCGACTGCGTGGGTAAACGATAATACGGATAAACTCAATAGTATCTCGGCCATGTTCAACCGCGATGGCGGGCCCAACGTTGCAACAAGCATTACGGTTCCTGCAGCCATGATGACCGATTTCGAAACCATTTGCCAACCCATATCCAGCATTAATCCCAAATTCCCCTTCACTGTGCGTAAAGCAACCCCACGACCTAAACCAAAAACAGCAGGGGGTACCGATACGGCACCATTTATAATGAAAGGGGTACCCACTTTCCAGTTTGGAACCGACGACATAAATGGATACGATTTTAATTACGGTGAAATTTGGCATACCGAACGCGATACTTACGAGAAATGCCCTGCAGATTATATGGACCACACCTCAATTGTTACTGCCATTGTGGTATATGGCGTAGCCAACCTTAACCATTTGCTCTCGCGCGAAGGATTATTTGCACCCGACGAGCCGGTTAAACCAGCTCCAGCTAACAAAAAGAAACGCAAATAGAAATTAATTCACATCAAAATAATTCAATATTATTTTCACCTCAGGTTCTGAATGGTTTCCTTTCAGAACCTTTTTAATATCTTTGTGCCATTTTGTCGCAAACTACCTTATGGAATGCAATTTGAATAGCAACTTGCCCACAATAAAAGGTGCTATTTTTTAATCTGTAATAAAAATAAGTAATTGGCATATGAGCAAGAAACATAAGCAAAACGAGGAACCCATTAAGAATAACAAATCTGCTGAAACCACCGAAGCGCAAGTTACCAAAGAAGAAACCAAGGCGGTAAGTGATGAGCAACCCAATTTCGAAGCCCAGTTCGAGGAAATGCGCGATAAATACCTTCGGATTTCGGCCGAATTCGACAATTACCGCAAAAGAACCCAGCGCGAAAAAATGGACCTCATTAAGTACGCTTCTGAGGATGTGCTAAAAAGCCTACTTCCGGTAATCGACGATTTTGAAAGGGCCATAAAGAGCACAAACGCATCCACCGATATTGAAGCCGTAAAGCATGGGCTTCAACTTATCCACTCCAAGTTTGGTGAATTTTTACGCACCAATGGTGTTCAGGAGGTTCAGGCCGTTGGGCTCGAACTCAATACCGATATGCACGAAGCAATCACAAAGGTTCCGGTTCAGGACGATGCCCAAAAAGGAAAAATAATCGATGTGGTTGAAAAAGGATATTTGCTAAACGAAAAAGTAATTCGTTTTTCGAAAGTGGTGGTAGGCGAATAGGTTGAAAAATAAAATGCAATGGCAAAACGAGATTACTACGAGGTTTTAGGTGTTGGCAAGAATGCTGGCAAGGACGAAATTAAAAAAGCCTACCGGCAAATGGCTTTAAAATACCACCCCGATAAGAACCCCGGCGATAAGGAAGCAGAAGAAAGATTTAAGGAGGCAGCCGAAGCCTACGAAGTTCTGAGCGACGAGAATAAAAAGGCCCGCTACGATCAGTTTGGTCATGCCGGCATGAATAGCGGTTATGGTCAGTATTCGGGGGGAGGCATGACCATCGAAGATATTTTCTCGCAATTTGGCGATATTTTTGGCGGCCATTTTGGCGGGTTCGGCGGTTTTGGGAGCCGCTCTTCGGGCCGAAGGGTTAATAAGGGTACCGACCTTCGCGTTAAAGTAAAACTTAATCTTAATGAAATAGCCAATGGCGTTGAAAAGAAGATTAAAGTAAATAAATACGTTGGATGCAAAGAGTGCTCGGGAACGGGAGCAGCCAAAAGCTCATCGTATTCCACTTGCTCAACCTGCCGTGGCTCGGGATATGTTACACGTGTGGCCAACACGCTTTTAGGCCAAATGCAAACCACTTCTCCCTGCCCCACTTGCCAGGGAGAAGGTAAAATTATTGCCAGTAAATGTAGCAGCTGCTCTGGCGAGGGTGTTACCTACGACTCGGAAGTGATTACAATAAAAATTCCTGCAGGTGTTGGCGAGGGAATGCAACTTTCTGTATCGGGAAAGGGTAATGCTGCCCGACGAGGAGGTGTTAACGGCGACCTGCTGGTAATGATTGAAGAGGAAAGGCATGAAGAACTCATTCGCGATGGGAACGATTTAATATACAACCTCTACCTTAGCTTCCCCGAAGCAGCTCTGGGGGCCCCGGTGGAAGTACCAACTGTTGAGGGTAAAGTAAAAATTAAAATTGAGGCTGGCACCCAGCCCGGAAAAATATTACGATTAAAGGGCAAAGGACTTCCCGATGTGAACGGCTATGGCAAGGGCGACCTTCTGGTAACCATTAACGTTTGGGTGCCCAAAAACCTTTCGAAAGATGAAAAGGCTACTATTGAAAAACTATTAAAATCGCAGAACTTTGCTCCCAACCCCGATAGTAGCGAGCGGAACTTTTTTGAACGGATGCGAAGTTTTTTCGAATAGCATTTTTAAAAAGCGGAAAGCATTTGCTTCTCCGCTTTTTTTATGTTTTTAGCTTTTAGTAACATTGGCTAAACAATAGGGCACGATGGTTTTTATAAATTTGTGCATCAATCCAATATACTTAATCTCTTATGAATATTTTATCCGCCAGCAACATTGAGAAACGGTATGCCACTCAACTTGCGCTCGACGATGTTAGCATTAATGTCCCTGCCGGAAGCATATATGGACTTCTGGGGCCAAATGGTGCAGGTAAAACAACCCTTATCCGTATTATTAACCGTATTACTGGCCCCGACAGGGGTGAGGTACTCTTTAATGGAAGACCCATGGGGCCTAACGATATATTCGCCATTGGATACCTTCCTGAGGAACGTGGGCTTTATCGCAAAATGAAAGTGGGCGAACAGGCGCTTTACCTTTCTAGGCTCAAGGGGCTCAGCCGCCAAGAGGCCCTCAAGCGCCTGAAATTCTGGTTCGAAAAACTCGAAATTCAGAGCTGGTGGGATAAAAAAATTGAGGAACTTTCGAAAGGTATGGCCCAAAAGGTTCAGTTTGTGGTTACTGTAATCCACAATCCTCAGCTGCTCATATTCGATGAGCCCTTTAGCGGTTTCGACCCCATAAATGCCAACCTAATTAAAAATGAGATTCTAGAGTTGAAAAAGAATGGTGCTACCATCATTTTTTCAACCCATAACATGAGCAGCGTAGAGGAAATGTGCGACTATATTACGCTCATTAATAAATCGAAAAATATTCTGAGCGGCCCAATTGATGAGATTAAGTTGAAGTATGGTAGCAATGTTTACCAGATCGATTTTAAGGGTGAAGTAGACCAGCTGCGGAGCAGTCTCGATTCGAACTATGAAATAGTTGAACACCGCAAGGAGAATGCGCACGACCTGGTTCACGTAAAGGTTAATAACTACTCAAACGACAACCGCCTGCTTAAACAGGTAATTTCTTCTGTAGAGGTTCTAGGCTTCCAACCCGTTGTTCCGGGCATGAATGAAATTTTCATTCAGGTAGTAGAGGAGTACAATCGCAACCATAAACAGCAATAGAAAGCAAATAACCAGAAAAAATTATTGGACATGAACAATATACTACTTGTTATTGAGAGAGAATTCCTTACTCGCGTAAAGAAAAAGTCGTTCATTATAATGACCATACTCTCCCCGCTTCTTTTTGCCGGATTGATACTGGTGCCCGCATTTATTGCTTCTATGAAGGATAAGAACGAGCGTACCATAGCAGTAATCGACGATTCGCATCTTTTCCATAACAAACTTCCCGAAACCGAATACCTTAAATTTCAATATATTGAAGACAAGGGGATTGATGAAGTAAAGGATTCTTTCGAGCAGTCGGGATACTACGCGGTTCTTTACATCGGCCATGTTATTGCCACCTCACCCGATGGGGTTATACTATACTCCAACTCCCAACCATCTATCGATATAACTTCGCATATATCTGGCGCAATTAGTAAGGAAATTGAAAACCAGAAGCTGAAATCGTACAACATCGAAAATCTCGATGAGATTCTGAAGAACATTAAAACCAATGTTCGGGTTCGAACGGTAAAGTGGACTAAAGACGGTGAAGCCAAGGAAAGTTCAACCGAATTGGCCATGGGAATTGCTTACATTTTAAGTTTCATGATTTACATGATGATATTCATGTTCGGTTCACAGGTAATGCGTGGAGTTATTGAGGAGAAGAGCAACCGCATTGTGGAGGTTATTGTTTCGTCGGTTAAGCCCTTTCAGCTTATGATGGGAAAGATTCTGGGCATTGCGGCAGTAGGCATTACCCAAATTCTTATTTGGATAGTATTAACCTATGGTTTGGTAACCGTATTTGGTGGCTACCTGGCTGGCAATCAAACAAAAAATCAACCCCAACAAGAAATGCCCACCAGCATTATGAATCAAGGGGGAAGCATGCAAGCAATACCTGCCGAGGCTGCAACCGATGGAGTTGCAAGCAGCGTACTTTCAGCCTTTGGCAATACCAATTTTATATTCATTATTGGTTGGTTTATATTCTTTTTCCTTGGAGGGTATTTACTCTACGCGGCTATGTTTGCAGCTGTGGGTTCGGCGGTCGATAACGAAGCCGATACCCAGCAGCTCATTTTACCTATAACCATGCCCCTAATTTTGGGCCTGATAATTATGGCAAGCACTTTTACTGCCCCCGAGAAGGCAAGTACAATTCTCTTCTGGTTCTCCATAATTCCATTCACTTCGCCCATTGTAATGATGACCCGCTTGCCCTACGAACCCCAATTGTGGGAACTGCTCCTTTCGGCTTCGTTGCTTATAGTAACATTTATTCTAATAACATGGCTGGCAGGTAAGATATACCGTGTTGGTATACTTATGTATGGCAAAAAGCATACTTGGAAAGAAATGTGGAAATGGATTAGGTACGGTGGTTGATTTGGTTTTTTTTAATTAGTTTTGAAAAAAAATAGTTATGAAATTTATTGCCGAAGTAAATGTAATGCCTCTGAGGGCTTTACTCGACCCGCAGGGGAAAGCGGTTGGAATGACCATGCATAATACGGGCTTTTCCGAAATTTCGAACGTTCGAATTGGCAAGCATATTACTTTTGAAATTGAGGCTGCAAGCCGTGAAATTGCTCTTGAGCGGGTAAACGAGGTTTGTTCGCAAATGCTTGCCAACCCGGTTATGGAAGGATTCGATTACCAGGTAACCGCAGTAAAATAGAGCCTATTCCTTCGGGAAATCCTTTGAGTTGTTCATTATTAGAGCCTGCTGGCGAATAGATTCCCTGTGAACTAGTCGAAGCAGGCTTTTTACATAATCCTCGTCAAGCCCTAGGGCCTTTGCCTGCTCGGCACGGCATGCCAGCATTTCTTCCCACCTTCGCAACTGCATTATTGCCACATTCTTCTCCTTTTTAAACGCTCCTATTTCGCGAGCTATTTCCATGCGTTGGGCTAAAAGTTCGAGCAGCTGCGTATCGATTGAATCGATTATCTCTCGGAGAGACTCTAACCTATCGAGTGCTTCACCGTTTGCAATTGTAGCATCCCTAAAAACCAACTTTACAAATAGTTCTTCGAGCTGTGCTGGGGTAATTTGCTGCCGAGCGTCGCTTAGCGCTACGGTAGGATTAATGTGGGTTTCAATCATTAGCCCATCCATTGACAAATCGAGCGCCTTCTGCGAAACATCAAGTAGAAGCGAAGGCCGCCCCGATATGTGGCTAGGGTCACAAATAACGGGTAATTGTGGAAGGCGACTTTTCAACTCAATGGGAATTTCCCACTTGGGAAGGTTTCGGTATGCCGATCGTTGAAAGGGAGAAAAGCCCCTGTGAATAGCTCCCAACTTTTTTATGCCAACCTTCATGAAGCGCTCAATGGTGCCCATCCAAAGTTCGATGTCGGGATAAACCGGGTTTTTAACAAGGATAGGTATACTCGACCCGGCCATAGCAGCCGCCAACTCGTCTACCGAAAAGGGGTTTGACGAGGTGCGTGCACCCACCCAAACCAAATCGACACCTTTTTTAAGGGCCAACTCAAAATGATCCGGTGTAGCAACCTCAATGGCAACTAGCAACCCAAACTTATCCTTTACTTCGGCAAGCCATTCAAAAGCCTTTGGGCCTACCCCTTCAAAGGTTCCAGGCCTTGTACGGGGTTTCCAAACTCCAGCACGAAAAACCTGAAATCGATTCAGCGCTGCAATTCCCCTGGCCGTTTCGAGAACCTGTTCGCGACTTTCGGCACTGCAAGGGCCCGCAATCAGCAGCGGGCCATCAATCGGTTTGTTAAACCATTGAGATATGGTTTTGAATTCCATTTAATACGAAAGGTAGTTAATTCATGTGGGTTAATTAAATATATAAAACCCATCCTATTAACAAATGAAATGCAAAAGGGATTGGCCACATAACTAAAAAAACAATTTATCTATGCCAATTAAAATTACTTTACATCCTCGGTGTTGCCATCCTCAAACTTTTTCACTGCCCAGAGGCTCAATTTGTAGCAAACAAATATAAGTAGGGGCCAACTAAGCAAAAGTAAAATTTCGGGTAAGTACTTCATGGCATTTGTTTATTAGTATACGTGGCTTTCATTATTCACTTCATCGGCATCAATCTTCTTTTTAGTAATGGCTCGCCATACGTACCAAATGTATGCAATTACAAAGGGTACAAAAAGCGATACGTAGCTCATTACTGTAAGTGTGAATTTGCTCGAACTGCTATTGAAAATTGTAAGCGAGTGCTGAAGGTTGAAGGCTGATGGATAGTATGCTGTATTATTGTAGCCAGCCAATAGAAGCAATGATACAACTGTAAAAACGGTTCCAAAACCTGTAAACCAAATACCTTTCCGGTATAACCAGAAAGACGAACGAATGATACCGAAAAGCACAAGTATAACACCAATTAGTAATAGCGCGGCTACAACGGGCATCTCTATCAAATTAATGAAATACTTGTAGGGTTGCATGAAAATTTCGCCTGTTTCACTGTTAAGTGCAAACCCCTGACGTAGTAATAACCATATTAAAAAGATAAGAAAAAACACTACGAACGGAATGGCATTTATCATGAGATGCTTTCGCGAACGGGTGTAGATCCCCTCGTGGTTCACATAGTTCATGAAGTAAAGCGTGGCCTGCAACCTTGCAAGAAAAAAGACGGCTAAACCGAGCGACAGGTTATGAAAGTTCAACGCTGCCTCAAGCCCATGCCATGGTGTTTCCCACGACGATATTACTGGCTGCGAGAGGTTGGTAAGGTTCATTTTATTTACTGAAAACATAGAACCTGTAAAAAATGTGGCAACTGCGGTTCCCAAAAGAACGGGCCCAACTAACCCATTGAAATATAAAAAACGCTCGAAAATTTTGGAACCTAGGAAATTGTTTGGCTTGGAGCGGTACTCGTACGAAACTGCTTGCAAAACAAAACTGATAAGTATAGCCATCCATACCCAGTATGCTCCACCAAAACTTGTTGAGTAGAATAGAGGGAACGATGCGAAGAATGCACCACCAAATGTAACAAGAGTTGTAAAAGTGTATTCCCATTTACGCCCTAAGGCATTTACCAGAATGGATCGCTCGGTTTCATTTTGCCCTATGGTATTTAGCAGGGTTTGCCCTCCTTGAACAAAAAGCAGGAATACCAGAATAGCCCCTAAAAGCGAAACTACAAGCCACCAGTAGTGCTGCAAAAGTATGTAAGTTGCATCGGCCATAACTATTTTCCTCCCTCTTTGGGTCCAAGTTTAATTTGTTTAATCATTATTTTAATTTCAGCAATAAGCAGAATAGTGAAAATTAATGTAAATAAAATGAATGTAACCTGAACCGCTCCAGCATCAATTTTCGATACAGCAGCTATGGTTGGTAATATATCCTGTATAACCCATGGCTGGCGGCCAACCTCGGCTACTATCCATCCTGCTTGCCCAGCAATGTATGCGAAGGGAATAAGAAATACAGAGCCCCATAGCAACCATCTGTTACTTACTAATCGATTTTTCATAACCAGAAACAGCACAACGGCAAAAAATGCAATGAATAAAAAGCCCAAGCCAACCATTACCCTGAAACTATAAAAGGTAAGCGGAACATTGGGGACTATGCTGTTGGGGTTGTTTAAATAACCGTAACCGAAAAATTGGAAATTTTCCTCTAAAATGGCTCTATATTCCTTTTTCTGGGCTGTATCCTTCGCATCGGAAGCTATTTTATAATCGGCCAAAGCCTGAATTGCCAGCCTACCCCTCCGAATTTTCTCCTCGGCCGAAAGCGCCACTTGCTGCTTTCCATCCACATCGGTATATGTATAGCCCCCTTTAATAATATCGTTTACCCCTGGAACAAAGGCTTCGGTGTTCCTATGGCCTAAAAACGAAAGTAACTTTGGAATTTCAACTTTAAAAATGAATGGATCTTTGTCATCGTTGGGCACCTTGCCTGGCTCTAGGGCACCAATCACCACCAACCCTGCACCCTGCTGTCCGTTGTACAAACCCTCCATAGCCGCTAGTTTCATTGGCTGTTTTTGGGCAACATGGTATGCCGAACCGTCGCCTGTAAAGGCCAAGTATAGGGACGAAAGTAACCCAAAAACGGAAGCAATAACAATGCTGCGCCGGGCCATTAATATATGGCGTCCCTTTAGCAGGTACCAGGCGCTTATTCCAATTACAAATATGGCTGCCAGAACGTATCCTGAAGCAATGGTATGCAGAAATTTATTGATTGCTAGGGGAGAAAAAAGTACATCCCAAAAATTATGCATTTCATTTCGAAAAGCATCGGGATTAAATTTCATTCCTGTCGGATACTGCATCCATGCATTGGCAACTAATATCCATAATGCCGATAGGTTAGCTCCAATAGCAACCAGCCAGGTTGAAAGCAAATGGAATTTTTTGCTTACTTTATTCCACCCAAAAAACATAACTACAATAAAGGTCGACTCCATAAAAAAGGCCAATATACCCTCAATAGCCAAAGGTGCCCCAAAAATATCGCCAACAAACCACGAGTAGTTGCTCCAGTTTGTACCAAATTCAAACTCAAGAATAAGTCCTGTAGCCACCCCAATTACGAAATTAATACCAAACAGGGTTTGCCAAAATTTGGTAATCCGTTTCCACTCCTCGTCACCGGTTTTAACGTACAGGGTTTCCATAAATGCCATTATGTAGGCAAGGCCCAATGTTAATGGCACAAATACCCAATGATACATGGCAGTTAGGGAAAATTGTGCCCTCGACCAGTTCACCAGATCAATATTCTCAATCATACTCTATTTGTTTGAATTCGTTTAATTATCTAGTACTTGTGCGGTTTGTTATGCGGACGTTTAAAAATTAGAGTTAAGCTATTAGGGAAGAATTAAAGACCAATGTACCTGATACATTATAGTACCGTAAATAATTAAAGTCTTTAAAGCTTTACCAATTGTAATACTTGCAAAACCTTTGTTGTAGAAATTGAAGATTCGCCTCAGAATACTAACATATTTCATGAGCACTCATTTCTTTACTTGCCTCGGAAAATGTAGAAGAAACCCTTGGCCGGATTGTATAGCCCTCCTTTGTCCTCTATGGTGTAAAAGTAAATGCCCTCGGGTAAATCTTTCCCATTGTAATTGGTACCATCCCAACGAATTACATTCGTTTCCTGCTGGTATAAAACCGCGCCAGTTCGAGAAAAAACCATGAAAAGCAGCGGTGATGTGCCGGTTGAGGAGACCTCGAAGAAATCGTTGACACTATCGCCATTGGGGGTAATGAATTGGGGCAGGTTTTCGAAGTTCAGTTTAGTTGTTCCGCTTGGCTCAAGATTCAATGTGTGTGTAAACTCAGCAAAATTGGCAGAATTAGATGAGTGATGAACCCTGAGTGTAACATCGTAGCTGCCTCCTTGCAGAAATGTGTGGTAAATATTGGGGTAGTCGCCCATGGTATTTCCCGCAAAAGCATTGCCTGTTGGCCTAACGCCATCAATAGCCCATTCAAATCGCATGTCGCCAATGCTTGCTTCATCGTTCGTTTCAATCATAAAGGCGCTACGAAGCACCCGTTTAAGCGAAGCCAACTGTTGAAAATTGGGATCGGGGAAAACTCTAAAAAAGGCGGGACTTGCGTTAATGGTTAATTCAACTGTATGGGCTTCGCCCGAAAGAG
This sequence comes from Bacteroidales bacterium, assembly GCA_037442025.1. Taxonomy (GTDB): domain Bacteria; phylum Bacteroidota; class Bacteroidia; order Bacteroidales; family Tenuifilaceae; genus UBA2287. Next base: position 14,447 of record JBBIRB010000005.1, read on the forward strand.
TGAATTGAAGTTGCACCAAAAATTCGATATCGGACGAAACATTATACGTAAACTGTGGGTCCCTTTCGGTTGAAGTACCGCCACCCTGTCCAAAATCCCACAATAAATTGGTGGCAGATGGCGGCAACTGGCAAATAAACTGAACATTCGACTGCCCTTGGGGGTTATTGGTAGGAAGTAATTTGTATGTGAATGGTTCGAGGGTTTGTGACCAGCTGTTTACTCCTAATATTAAAAGTGCTATAAGTGCTATTACTTTTCGCATTTAATTGATTTTTGAGTGTAAATATAGCAAATAGGCTAATACAATTATAACTTTTCAGTCAATTTCTGAACCAACCGCAAATTGTTAAAAAACTCCTTGGCAAAAACACGCAGAATGGTATATCCCGGAATGGCTAAAAGCATTCCCAGTATGCCTCCTAAGCTGCCGGCTATAAGAAGTACAATGAATATTTCAAGTGGATGCGCATTCACACTATTAGAAAATATAAGCGGTTGAAAAACAAAATTATCGATTAGCTGAACAATTGAGAAAACAATTAGCATATATACAAGTAAAGGGATCATTTGGGTGGCAAAATCGAGTTGCAAATTGGTAGCCAGCCCTATTAACGAACCAAGTAGCATACCTGCTAACGGACCAACATAGGGGACTACATTTAGGATTCCTGTAAAGAAACCAATTACCAATGCCGTTTGGATATGAATTCCAATAATCGACAGCCCAATTGTATTGAGGGTCATTATGCATAAACTCTGAATAATAATCCCCACAAAATAACGGCGTAACAGCCTGTTTATGCTTATTAGAGCATGCTTAATGTTGAGCTCGAACCTTTCGGGAAAAAGTGCCGTTACGCCTTCGAAGAAAAGCCCCTCGTCTCTTAAAAAGAAGAATGTAATGAACGTGATAGAGAAAGCTGCAATAACCAAATTGCCTAGCAAGGTTGCAGTTGAACTGAAAACCTGCGACACAATACCTACATGAAACATCCCGGTTACTCTTTCAATAATAAGTTCCTGTGTTGAAAAATTTTGAGCCGAAACGGGGAGGTACTCTTTAATAAAGGCATCGAAATCGCTAATGGGCTGCTGAAAACTGGCAACTAAATTGGGAACATTTACTGTACTAAGCTCATTTATTTGGCTAATAACAAGTGGAATCATAATTCTGAAAAAAAGAATAAATCCCAACCATAATGCCAGCATGGCCACAATGGCACCAAAAACTTTTGGCGGATTCCAACCTCTCACCTTCACTTTACAAACCAAATCGACAACGGGTTTGCCAATTAACGACAGAACAGCCGAAACCAGAATGTATGCTACAATGCTGCTAAAATACCAAAGCAGAAAAACCACAATGGCTAGTCCAGTTCCCCAAATAATGTATCGTGCCAGTTTATTCATGAATGAAAATTGAAGTGTAGAATTGAGAGCAAATTTAACTATTGCTGCTAGGTTGGCAACTTTTTGCATACTTTTTTGCTCCATCTGAAACATCTGCAACCTAAAGCCTTTTCTTTTTTTGAAGTTGAAATTCAAGAAAACATGTTTAAACCATTCGGCTACTAAGTACTCTAACGCGCTATTCAAAGTAATCCATTCATTTTATGATAGATCTTATTGCCTCGCGGCAAGGTGAGTTTGCGGCCCTACTTACGGCTTTTTTTTGGACCATAACTGCACTCGCATTCGAATCGGCAAGCAAAAAAATTGGATCCCTTTCGGTAAATATTATTCGCCTCGTATTGGCTCTAGTTCTATTATCAACCTTCACATGGATAACGCGTGGCGTAGTTTTCCCTACCGATGCCTCAACCCATAACTGGATTTGGCTTTCGTTATCGGGATTGGTAGGATTTGTGCTAGGCGATTTGTTCCTGTTTAGGGCTTATGTGGTTGTTGGGGCACGAATATCCATGCTTATAATGTCGCTGGCTCCTCCTATTGCCGCACTCATTGGGTGGATTGCTTTGGGAGAGCAACTAAACCTTAAACAGGGTGTAGGTATGGTGCTCACTTTTGCTGGCATAGCCATGGTTGTTCTTCAGCGCGAAAGTGCCGGCCCCGAGCAGTTGAATGGTAACCGACGACGTGTTAAATTTTCATACCCTCTTACAGGTTTACTTCTGGCGTTTGGGGGTGCACTAGGACAGGGAGGAGGACTGGTACTTAGTAAATATGGTATGGGCGATTACAATGTTTTCTCAGCTGTACAGATTCGGGTTATTACCGGCGTAATTGGCTTCACTTTACTTTTTGCTTTGCTTAACCGATGGAGCGCGCTTAGCCTAGCACTAAAAAATAAAAAAGCCCTCGGAAGACTTTCGATTGGAGCATTTTTTGGCCCATTTCTCGGCGTTTCCTTCTCGCTGTGGGCAGTAAAGTTCACAACCACAGGTGTTGCTTCGGCTATCATGTCTATAGTTCCGGTTCTCATAATACCCGCCTCTATTTTCCTTCACAAAGAGAAACTAAAAGCCAAAGAGTTTATTGGGCCAATAATAGCCATTGTAGGAGTTTTTCTCTTCTTCCTTTAACCGTTTTGCAGAAATAGTTCTGAAAAAAAGGGGATTATCTTGTTTAAATCAAATTTTTACTATTTTTGGGGACTTTAAAAACACCCACTGCATTTCTTCGTTTTTAAACCATTAAAAATGCGGCTTTGGATGTTCAAGGCAGAGTAATTACTTTTTGTTGAACCGCAATAAACGCGAGAAATTCATGAAAACCTATTCAACTAATCAAATCAGAAACATTGTCCTCGTTGGCAATACTGGCTCTGGTAAAACCATGTTGGCCGAATGCATGATGTTCGAGGGAAAAGTTATTGAACGTAAGGGAACTATTGAGGCTAAAAGTACCGTTTCGGATTACTCCGAAATTGAGCAGCAAAACCAACGCTCCATTTTTTCTACAGTTCTTCATACCGAATTCCAAAACCATAAGTTAAACATTATTGACACTCCAGGTTCCGACGATTTTGTGGGTGGGGTTATTTCATCCATGTACCCAGCCGACACTTGTGTTATGGTTATTAATTCGCAGTACGGTGTTGAGGTTGGAACCGAAATTTTCAATCGCCATGCCGAGCGCATGAACATGCCCATTGTTTTTGCCGTTAACCATCTCGATCAGGATAAGGCCAACTTCGACCAAACCGTTGAATCGCTAAAAGTTAGCTTCGGCCCCAAGGCCCTAGTTTTTCAGTATCCCGTTAACGCAGGCACTTCGTTCGATGCGTTTATCGATGTGCTGATGATGAAGATGTACAAGTTTAAAGGCGACAACGGGGAGCGCGAAGAGCTGGCAATTCCCGATTCGGAAATGGACAAGGCCTCCGAACTCCACAATGTTCTTGTGGAGGCCGCTGCCGAAAATGACGAGCAACTCATGGAGAAATTCTTCGAGCAGGGCAACCTTAGCGAGGATGAAATGAAGCAAGGGCTTGCCATTGGTGTAAAATCGAGGGGAATTCTTCCCATTTTCTGCACATCGGCCAAGCGCAGCATTGGAATTAAAAGGTTAATGGATTTCATTATAAATGTATGCCCCAGCCCTGCCGATGTAACACCCATGCCAACCAAGGAGGGGAAGGAAATTAAGTGCGACGCAAGCGCACCAGCATCCCTTTTTGTTTTCAAAACATCTGTGGAGCAACATATTGGCGAAATCAACTATTTCCGGGTTATGTCGGGTAAAATTACCGAAAGTGCCGACATGATTAACTCAACAAACGATGGTAAAGAGCGCCTTTCACAACTTTTCGTTGTTGCTGGTAAAAACCGTGTTAAAGTTCCTGAGTTGGTAGCTGGCGACATAGGTGCCACTGTTAAACTCAAGAATACCAAAACCAACCATACCCTTTGCACTTCGGGCCTTTCGGTGGCATTTAAAAATATGATTTTCCCGAATCACAAGTATCGGACTGCCATTAAGCCCAAAAACGAGTCGGATGTTGAGAAATTGGGCGAATTCCTGAATCGTGCACACCAAGAGGATCCCACAATTGTAATTGAATATTCAAAGGAGCTGAAACAAATTATTGTTTACGGGCAAGGCGAGCACCATTTGAATATTTTAAAATGGCAACTCACCAATTTACAAAAAATTGAGGTAGACTTCATTGCTCCACGAATCCCTTATCGCGAAACCATAACAAAACTTGCCGCTGCCGACTATCGCCATAAGAAGCAAAGTGGCGGATCCGGACAGTTTGGCGAAGTACACATTGTTATTGAGCCCCACGTAGAAGGAGCTCCCGACCCCTCGAAATACAAAATAAACGGGAAAGATGTAAATATTAGCGTTCGCGGAAAAGAAGAAATAAACCTCGACTGGGGTGGAAAACTGATATACTACAACTGTATTGTGGGGGGCTCAATCGATGCTCGGTTCTTACCAGCCATTCTAAAGGGTATTATGGAGAAAATGGAAGAGGGTCCCCTTACAGGTTCGTATGCTCGCGACATTCGCGTTGCTGTTTACGACGGTAAAATGCACCCCGTCGACTCCAATGAAATTTCGTTCAAACTTGCTGGCCGAAATGCATTTAAAAATGCATTTAAAAATGCCGGCCCCAAAATTATGGAACCAGTATACGAGGTAGAGGTTCTTGTGCCAGGTGAAAAGATGGGCGATGTAATGAGCGACCTTCAGAACCGAAGGGCCATCATTCTGGGAATGGATAGCGAAAAGGGCTTCGAAAAAATTAATGCCCGTGTACCTCTTGCAGAAATGCACAAGTACTCTACCACCCTTTCGTCGCTTACCAGCGGAAGAGCCACCTATAGTATGAAATTTGCGAGCTACGAGCAAGTTCCCTCCGATGTTCAGGATAAGCTTCTGAAAGCTTACGAAGAGGAGTCGGACGACGAATAGCAACTTCATCAAATAATTTTTTAAAGCCCAACACCGGTTGGGCTTTTTTTGACTCCCCATGGTATATATTCAATTGAAATCCTGTCCTTTTTTTTGTATATTTATCGAAAATTGATGCCATGAAAAATCTATTTCTGCACTACATGTTCGAGCGGGTGAAGCGCCAGGAAGAAGAGGTGAAGCACGAGTTGGGGCCAGTAATCACCATCTCAAGGGAGTACGGATGTTATGGCAGCGAAATAGCCCGCTTACTGGTTGAGAAAATAAACGAAACCCGGCCCGAAAAAACGGAGCGGAACGAATGGTGCTACGTTAGCCATCAGGTTCTACACGATGCTACAGAAAAACTCGATGCCGAACCCCACGACATTGCCCATATTTTTGGCGCTGAAGAAAAAACCATTATTGGCGACCTGGTATTGCTCTTTTCAAAGGATAAGTATTTCAGCGACAACCATATAAAACGCACAATTTCCCGAATTGTGCGCTCCTACTCTGAGCAAGGACATGCCGTAATTGTTGGAAGAGCCGGTTGCGTAATTGCTCGCCATATCGATCATTCAATTCACATTCGTCTTATAGCACCCTTCTCGTGGAGAGTAGCCCGAATCATGAACCGCTTTGGAATTTCGAAGCAGGATGCTGAAAAAATGGTTAGGGAAACCGATAAGCGCCGCGATACGTTTATGGAGTTTTTCCGAGGTAAGAAACCCGACAGCGAACTATTCGATTTAATTATTAACCGCTCTACACTTACCCCCGAAGAAATAGTTAACCAAATATTTTTCTTTGCCCAAGAGCGAAAACTGATTTAACCTTTATAACATTTTGTAATTTTGGGCCGCCAAAGGGGCATAGTTTGCATACCGTGGTTGTTTCCCTTGTAACTTTTTATTAATTTCCCATAATAATTAAAAAATGAAAAAAGCCGAAATCATCACCCCAAAGGGAGTAATGAAAATTGAATTTTTCGAAACCGATGCTCCAAAAACAGTCGATAACTTCGTTAAGCTAGCCCAAAGTGGTTTTTACGATGGTTTAGCCTTTCATCGGGTTATTCCCGATTTTGTTATTCAGGGAGGCTGCCCCTTTTCTAAGGATATGACCGACCGCAGAGTAGGTACCGGAGGCCCTGGTTATAAAATCGACTGCGAATTAACAGGTAATAACCAGTACCACGACCGGGGTGTTCTGTCAATGGCTCACGCAGGTAGAAATACTGGGGGCTCGCAGTTCTTCATTTGCCATAGTCGCCGAAACACTAGCCACCTCGACCGCAACCATACTTGCTTTGGCAAGGTATACGATGGGTTCGATGTTATTGACACCATAAGGCAGGGCGATACTATTGAAAAAATTGTAATAACGGAGGAATAGGTTAAAATCATGAAGCGCTGGTACTCACCAGCGCTTCACATTTTCAGTAGGCTCTTTGGTTTCTGCCCTCAATAAAATTGATAAATGAGGTGTTAACCACTTTGTTTCCTCCGGGTGTAGGATACTTGCCTGTAAAGTACCAATCGCCCCTATCGTTAGGGCAGGCAGCATGTAGGTTCTCAATGGTTTGGAAAACAATCTTCACCTCTACCTTCATATCTTTTGGAGTAAGTAAATTGGCAATTTTATCGGAAAGCTGCTCTGGAGTAAAAGGTTTGTAAATTTCCTTTACATAGTTCACCATCTCTTCCTTCGGAAGGTTCTGTTGTGCCTTACAATTTTTATACACTGAATTAATTACCGCTTCCTGTCCCGTCTCTTTAAGCAAGGCAATTGCTGCCCTGAACGCAATGAAGTCGGCCAGTTTGGCCATGTCAATGCCGTAACAATCGGGGTATCGAATTTGTGGCGACGACGAAACAATTACAATGCTTTTGGGCTTTAACCTACCCAGTATTCGCAGAATGCTTTCCCTGAGCGTAGTGCCCCGAACAATTGAGTCGTCAATAACAACCAAATTATCTATTTCGGGGCGAACGGTGCCATACGTAATATCGTAAACGTGTCCAACCAAATCGTTCCTTCCTTTGTCTTGTGTAATAAAAGTGCGTAGTTTAGCATCTTTCACTGCTATTTTTTCAACTCTTGGCCTTGCAGAAATAATTGTCTCAATATCGGTTTCGGTTAACGACCCGTTTCTTTCTTTAATAATCCTCGATTTTTCTTTTAGCATAAAATCCTCAATGCCTTTAATCATCCCATAAAAGGCAACCTCGGCTGTATTGGGAATAAAAGAGAACACAGTGTTCTTTAAATCATGGCCAATGGAATCTAAAATTTGAGGTGTAAGTAGTTCGCCCAATTTTATACGTTCGCGGTAAATATCCCTGTCGGTACCGCGCGAAAAGTAAATACGCTCGAACGAGCAGGAAGTTCGTTGCTGGGGAATGCGAATTTCATCCATGCTAACCTGTCCGTTATGCTTAACTATTAGCGCATAACCGGGCTTTACTTCCTGAACCTCGTCGGTGGTAACATTCATTACCGTTTGAATAACTGGCCGTTCCGATGCTACTACTACAATTTCATCGTTTGCATAGTAAAAAGCGGGCCTTATGCCCCATGGGTCGCGACAAACAAATGCATCGCCATGTCCAACTATTCCGGCTAGGGCGTAGCCTCCGTCAAAATCCTTCGTTGCTTCCTGAAGAACTTTCCTAACATTAAGGTTTTCGGCTATTAGTGAGCTGATTTCCTTATTAGTAAACCCCTCGTTCTTGTACTGCCTGAAAATGAGCTGGTTTTCTTCGTCGAGAAAATGGCCAACCTTTTCGAGCACGGTAACAGTATCGGAATAGTCCTTGGGATGCTGACCCAGATCAACCAGTTTCTGGAAAAGTTCATCGACATTGGTCATATTAAAGTTACCTGCAAGTACAAGGGTTCTGGACTTCCAGTTATTCTCTCTCATTACGGGGTGAACAAAATCGATGGAATTATTTCCAAAGGTACCATAGCGAAGATGGCCTAGGTAAAGTTCAGCGGCAAAGGGCAAGTTTTGCTTTGCCCACAAAGGGTCATCAACAAGTGCTTGGCGCTTCTCGTCGCCCCCAAGACCCGACTCAATAGTATCGAAAACTTCGCGAATAGATGAGTAAGAGCAGCTTCTAGCCCTATCGATATAGCGAAGGCCTGGCTGTAAGTCGAATTTAATACTTGCTACGCCTGCTCCATCCTGCCCTCTGTTATGCTGTTTTTCCATAAGAAGATATAGCTTTTGCAGGCCATAGGTCCATGTACCATACTTCAGCTGATAGTATTCCAACGGCTTCAGTAATCGGATAAGGGCTATTCCGCATTCGTGCTGCAACTGGTCGCTCATTTCAAATGTATAGTTTGGGTGTGGTAATTGCAAAAAAATACAAAAGGCTCTGTATGCGGTCTCCCCTTAAGTTTGTAATGGGTTAACCTCATTTTCAAAGCCGTTGGTAACATATGTAGGTTTTTTAGTTGAGCCGCGGAAAGTTAATCCATTCGCTCACAACGAATGCCTTAGGGTATTGTTTCTCAATAACTTTCAAAAATCTAAGGGCTTCGTCGCGGGTACGAAAATCGCCAACGGATACTTTATAGTAGGGACTATCGAAGGTGCGGTAAGCAGGAACTCCCGGAAAGGCTTCCATGAATTTAAATTGCAAATCTTCTGAATTTTTCCTCGACTGCTGTCCCAGATCGAAAAAAATGCGCACCCTGAAACCCTGCATACCAGGACGAGAGGCATTGCTAATCAGATAGGTGTCGAGCATGCGAGTTATTGATTCGGACTGAAAAACCCTTACCTCGCCTAATTTTAGGTTATTGCTGCTCTCTTGCGCTGCAATATTGCTGAAAGCAAATCCAAACAACACGCCTAATATTGCTATTTTAAGGGCTAAATTAGAGCGATTGAATATATTTAAAACAGTTTTCATTGAAAGGAATTTGCTGTGCAAATGTACAACTTTGGTTCCAAAAATTAATGGCCTTTTTGCAACTCTAAAGCGATTTTGCTAATTCGCTAAAAGGCTGACGCTTAACAACTACCTTTTTTCGAACGGGGAACGACTTACCTTTAATATATCCCTCAACCTCTATCCTTTTTAATATCTCCTCAAAGTTACCCCCCATCAACTTGAATGCATCGGCAACCGTTCGCAGTTTAATTTCCACATCTACAGGGTACTTACTACGTGAGCATGGCTTTAATGCAATGATTCCGGAAGTACTTAAAGTACCAAGATCTCGTTCATTAAGCCAAGCCTTGAAGTTTACTTCTGTAATTGAAATTTTTCGGGTATTGGGATTATCAATTTCAATATTGAGTGTAAGTAGCACCACATTCTGCTTTAGACCTCTAAAGGTAACATCGCTAACTCCGGTAATTTTAATGTCGTTAACCTTACCGCATCCTGAAAGAATAAGAAGTAGAAGAAATCCGAATATTGAGTTGCGCATTATATACAATTTTTAATCCTCAGGGCCAAAATTACCTAATTTATTTACTAATCTAACTTCAGTATGCAAAAAATCATTTCAACATCTTCGAAAGAATATCTTATAAAAATGAAAAAAAGAAAACAACTATCTTTGCAGCGATTACAAAATATATGCAATGACAACTTCAAACCCGAATTTGCACAACAAGGTATTTATTGAGACCTATGGTTGCCAAATGAATATTAACGACAGCGAGGTGGTTGCCTCAATTCTTAAAAGCAATGGTTACGAAATAACCGACGATATTGAGGATGCATCGATCATTTTTGCCAATACCTGCTCCATTCGCGAAAACGCCGAAACCCGTGTTTGGGGTCGCATTGACGTTTTCCGGCAAATTAAAAAGCAGAAACCGTGGGTTATAGTTGGCATTTTAGGTTGCATGGCAGAAAGGCTTAAGGATAATTTGCTCGATAATGAAAAACTGGTCGATTTGGTTGTTGGACCCGATGCTTACAGAGAGTTACCTATTCTCATACGTGCTGCCGAAGGGGGCCAGAAAGGAATAAATGTACTGCTACAGCGTGAAGAAACCTATGCCGATATTAGCCCAGTAAGGCTCGATAAGAATGGCGTTTCGGCTTTTGTTTCCATAACCCGAGGCTGTAACAATATGTGTTCGTACTGTGTAGTTCCTTACGTTCGAGGTGGGGAACGTAGCCGAAATCCGGAAACCATTATTCGCGAAGTGCAAGATCTTATTGATTCTGGTTACAAAGAGGTAACCCTTTTGGGCCAAAATGTTAATAGCTACAAATGGAAAACCGATAGTGGACTGGATGTTAATTTCTCATCACTTTTAGAAATGGTTGCAAGGCTTAACCCAAAAATGAGGGTTCGTTTCTCTACATCGCATCCTAAGGATCTGAGCAACGAGGTGCTGTACACAATGGCCATGTACGAGAACATTTGCAACCATATTCACCTTCCGGTTCAATCGGGATCGACCCATATGCTCAAACTAATGAACAGAGGCTACACGCGCGAGTACTACCTAAGCAGGGTTGAGGCCATTCGAAACATTCTTCCCGACTGTGCCATTTCTACCGATTTAATTGCTGGTTTCTGCACCGAAACAGAAGTTGATCACGACCTTACGCTCTCTCTTATGCGCGAGGTGGAATTCGACTTTGCCTTTATGTTCAAGTACTCTGAGCGTCCCGATACCACTGCTGCTCTCAAGTATTCCGACGACGTTCCTGAAGAGGTAAAGTCGCGCAGGCTTACCGAAATCATCGAGCTGCAAGGCAAACTATCCGAAGAGAGCAAAAAACGCGATTTAGGAAAAGAGTTCGAAGTGCTAATTGAAGGTGAGTCAAAAAAATCGGGTGATGAATTCTTTGGCAGAACTTCACAGAATAAGGTAGTAGTTTTCCCCCGCGAAAATTATAAAATTGGCGACTACGTATCAGTATTAATAACCGATTGTACTCCGGCAACCCTTTTAGGTAAAATAATTAACGATTAAAAAAAGGGGGCACTTGCCCCCTTAAATATTATTGAAAGAATAATTTATACTGCAAATTCAGGTTTTAACGCACCGTCTTTTAACCAATCTTTTAAAGCATAAAATTTAGCTTTTTGCCCTGCCTTTTTCACGGTTGAAATTTGTTTTGCCTCTTTTACCATGCGGGTAAGTGTACCTGCTATGGCCATCTTAGCTCTTTCGGCATCGGCTGCTGAAATATCTAATGCTTTAATTGCCTTACTGGTGAAATCAGCTAAAACGTAGGGTTTTTTGTCGGTTAAAAGTGCGTTTACAATGAAGTCGGTCCATTTAACTTTTTGCCCTCCAACATTAACTTTAATGGGTTTTTTGGGCGTTCTTTTACCTTTAATTACCTTAGCCTTTGGTTTTGCAACTACTTTTGCTTTTTTGGTTTTAACCTTAGATAGTTTTTCTTTTTTAACTTTTGGTTTAGCAACTGTTTTTGTAGGAGCAACTTTAATTGCTGGCTTGGCTTTAACCTTAGCAACGGCTTTGGCGGGTCTACCTCTTTTACCTTTTGGAGCGCTAACCTTCGTTTCTGCCACAATTTCGGAGCCTGCCGCAACAATCTTTTTGGGCCTACCGCGACGCTTGGCAGGAGCATTTTGAATTGCTGCTTTTTTTGTAACTACTTTTTTCTTAACGCTCTTTTTCTTTTCCTCAAGCAACGAACTGTCTACTGCTGTTTGCTTGTCGAGTTTATTTAATACATCAATAATATGCCGAAGCTTTGATTGAGTTTGCTCCAATTCGTTTTGATAAAAACTCTTCATTTGAGCAAGTTGGGAGGGAGTAAAAGGATTGTTTTTCATTTATTTTAATTTTTAGGATTATTAACTAATGTAAATTAACTGATAATTAATGGTTTCAAATTTAAATCAACATTTAAATAATTCAAAATAAAATTTAAATAATATTATAATATCTCGAATGTGCTATTATAATTGGAATTAAGAGGTTTTTTAAATTAAATATTTATAAATAATCAATTTCTATCTTTTGAAATTGAAAAAACCGTCATTTTTTTGTCGAAGCAACCTTTAACAAACTACTCTCCAGAACTTTTACAAACTAAAAAAGAATTAAATGAGTATCCGCATTGATTCCTAATAAAATCGTATCGCTCAGAAAATCAACTTGTTTACCTCTTACCCTGGAGAGAGCAGCTTGATTTTCTTCGCTCCCTTTAGGGTAGGGGTAAATGAAGAAAATCAAGAATATATTTTAGGAACCAAAGCGGACAATCATATTCTTTTAATTCGTTTATATTTTTTTGATTGAAAATGGCTATTCCATTTTATGCTAAAAAAAATACAAATTGTAAGAAAGTGTTATTGAATATTACATTACCTTTGCAAGGTTGTTCAACAAAAAACTATCAAATCATGAAAAAACTTTTTCTAGTTTCTTTTGCCGCTCTTGCACTAATGTTTGCTTCTTGCGGTACTGCTACCGAGAAAAAAGCCGAAGAGCCTGCAGCTGTTGAGGAAGTTGCTGCCGACACTGCTGCTGTTCAGCAAGACACTACCGTTGTTAACGAGTAATGTAGCGGTTCAAAAAAAATTAAAGCCTGCTTCTTTCGAGGCAGGCTTTTTAATTTTTTTCTTTAGGTAAGAACTACTTTTTAATTATACCTATTGTGAGTTCATCCAATTGCTGCTGGCTAATTGACGATGGGGTATTTATCATTACATCGCGCCCCGAATTGTTTTTTGGGAATGCAATATAATCGCGAATCGATTCGGAACCACCAAAAACTGCACAAATCCGATCGAAGCCGAAGGCTATGCCACCATGGGGCGGAGCCCCATATCGAAAGGCATTCAGCAGAAATCCGAACTGATGCTCGGCTTCCTCTTTAGTGAACCCTAGGGCTCCAAACATCCTTTCCTGAAGGTTCCTATCGAAAATTCGAATTGAGCCGCCCCCAATTTCAACCCCATTTATAACCAAATCGTAAGCATTTGCCCTTATAGCAGCAGGGTCGGAATCGAAAAGATGAATATCTGAAAGAATAGGCGAGGTAAATGGATGGTGCATGGCAAAGAATCGCTGGGCCTCTTGGTCCCATTCGAGCAATGGAAAATCGACCACCCACAGCGGCGCAAAGACGTTGGCATCCCTAAGGCCTAATCTGTTTCCCATTTCAAGCCTTAATTGGCCCAATGCTTCCTGTGTTTTCTTTTGGGGGCCCGCCATTATAAGAATCATGTCGCCCTGCTTAGCACCCATGTAGTTGGCCCAAGCCATTAGTTCTTCAGAATTATAGAACTTATCAACCGACGATTTAACGGTACCATCCGAGTCGAGTTTAACATAAACCAAACCCTTTCCTCCAATTTGGGGTCGCTGAACGAATTGCGTTAGCTCATCGATTTGCTTACGAGAGTAATTAGCAGCCCCGGCAACACATATTCCACCAACGTACTCGGCATTATCGAAAACAGGAAAACCCTTACCCTTGGCTAGCGCATCGATCTGACGAATTTCCATACCAAAACGAATATCGGGCTTATCGGAACCATAAAGTGCAATGGCATCGGAATACGACATGCGAGGGAATGGTTTTGGAAATTCAATGCCCTTAATTGTTTTAAATAAATGCTGTGTAAGTCCTTCGAAGGTTAGTAAAACATCGTCGCGCTCAACAAACGACATTTCACAGTCGATTTGCGTAAATTCGGGCTGCCTGTCGGCACGTAGGTCCTCATCGCGAAAACATTTCACTATTTGGAAATAGCGATCCATTCCCGCAACCATCAATAGCTGCTTAAAGGTTTGGGGCGACTGGGGAAGTGCATAGAATTCCCCTGGGTTCATGCGAGAGGGTACTACAAAATCGCGGGCTCCTTCGGGAGTCGATTTGATTAGGAAAGGGGTTTCAATCTCCAGAAAATCTTTAGAATCGAGATATTTTCGAACCTCCTGAGCCATTTTGTGGCGCAGGATGAGTGCGTTTTTCACGGGATTGCGCCTGATGTCGATATACCGATACTTCATGCGTATTTCATCTCCCCCATCGGTATCATCATCGATTGTAAAAGGTGGAATTTCCGAGGTATTAAGAATCGTTATTCGATCAATTGCTACTTCAATGTCTCCTGTAGGCATCTTTGAATTCTTGCTGGTCCTTTCAATAACCTTCCCTTCGCACTGCACAACAAATTCGCGACCAAGCGAATCGACTGTTCCAAGAATAGCCGAATCGGCTTTCTCGTCGGCTACCAGCTGGGTAATTCCCCAGCGGTCGCGAAGGTCGATAAAGGTCATACCACCCAATTTACGAACCCGTTGAACCCAACCGCAAAGGGTTACATTCATGCTTACATGGGTACTCCTCAATTCCCCACAATTGTGCGATCTATACATACACTTTCTTTTTAGAGGTGCGAAGGTAAAAAGATTGAACTAGGTTAGCAAAAATATTGACAATTTAATGAGTAGAATCGTTTTAAAAGTTATTCCCCAGATATACACACAATAATTATTTCAATGTCAGTGTAATTTACTAGCATTATGGCAAATAGTTTAAACCCCAACCAATGGCACTATTTTTGAAAACCAATTGGGGTTTACTAAAAAACATGGAACCGACAACTAAATCCGATGAGCGTTTCATGGCCGAAGCCATAAAGGAAGCTGAAAAGGCTCTCCGCAAGAACGAAGTGCCAGTAGGAGCCATAGTTGTTTGCGAAGGCCAAATTATTGCACGAGCTCACAACCTTACCGAAACATTGAACGACCCCACAGCACATGCCGAGATGCAGGCAATAACATCGGCAACATCGTATTTGGGGGGTAAATACCTGAACCAATGTACTCTTTTCGTAACCCTCGAACCGTGCATCATGTGTGCAGGAGCAATATTTTGGTCGCAAATGGATAGGGTCGTTTACGGAGCTTCAGATCCTAAAAGGGGTTACTCTCTTTTAGGCAAAAACATCCTGCATCCGAAAACCAAGGTAGAGAAGGGAGTTCTCGAGGATGAGTCCTCTAGAATGATTACTAATTTTTTTAAAATGCGAAGAATTGGCAGCTGAAACTTATTTAAAATTGTTATAAATTAAGTTTTTGCTTGCAAAAGAATAAATGAAGTTTCTAATTTTAAGGCCTTTAAAAATAAAACCTTTAACTAAACATAATATGAAGACTAAAGTATTTGTAACCGCTATTGCAGTTCTATTTTCTCTTGTTTCAGCAGCTCAATCGACAAAGAAGGACGCCGTTGATGCATATAACGAGGGGGCTCAAATGATTAAGCAAGACCCAAAAGGAGCATTGGACAAACTTTACATTTCACTAAAAATTAGCACCGAACTGGCCGAAGAAGGTGAAGAAACCAAGGTGCTTGCCGAGAGCTTAATACCTCGCACACACCTTGAGTACGCTATGAAACTCTACCAGGAAAAGAAAATGTACGAAACTCTTGAACAGCTAGAAAAGGCTAAGGTGATGGCCGGCAAGTACGGCGATAACACAACCAAGCAGAGAGTGGATAGAACTATTCCCCAACTATACAACCAAATGGGGGTAACCAATTATCGCTCAAACAAATTTGAAGAAGCAATTCAGTACTTTAACAAGGCGTTAGCCATTAAACCCGATTATACCGATCCATACATAAACATGGCCCTCTCGTACGAGAAGATGAACAACTTCGAGAAAATGCTCGAAACCCTTAAGAAAACCATTGAGGTTGCTAACGCAACCAACGAGCGATCAAAGGCCGATGATGCTACTACCAAGGCAAAAGCATTCCTGTTGCGTAAAGGGGACGAGGCGCTTAAGGCCAATAAAAATCGCGATGCCATTGAGTGGCTTAACCGCTCATTGGAGTTCGATGCCAACGATGCTTCGGTGTATTTTGCACTTACCATAAACTATATTGCCTTAAAGGACTGGGATAATGCCATAACCAACGCTAATAAGGCACTAGAAAAAAACACCAATGGATCGATTGATGTAAATGGTGTGTACTTTCAGCTTGGAACTGCATACTATGGCAAAGGCAATACGGCTGAGGCATGTAAAGCCTTTAGCAACGTTAACGGAGCGTTTAAAGCCCGTGCTGAATACGAAATGAAAGAGGTTTTAAAATGCAACTAGCATAATAACAAACTCCAATTTCAAAAAAGGTGCACTTGAGAGTGCACCTTTTTTTTATGGGCATTATGCTCTAAATTTGTCTGAAAATAAATATAAATTGAAGTCCACCGATTCTATTGAACTGCTTGCCCCTGCAAAAAATATTGAATTTGGCAAGGCTGCCATTAACCATGGAGCCGATGCAGTTTATATTGGCTATAGCAGGTTTGGAGCCCGCGAAGCGGCTGGTAATTCGCTTTCAGACATTGAAGCGTTAATAAATTATGCTCATTTTTTCCATGCGAGGGTTTATGTAACAATAAACACAATTCTTTACAATAGCGAACTTGAAGAGGTACAACAGCTCATTCACCAGCTTTACAATATTGGAACCGATGCCATAATTATTCAGGATATGGGGATCCTCGAAATGAACCTTCCACCCATACCTCTTCACGCCAGTACCCAAACTCACAATTTCCAATTAGAGCGCATTTCATTCCTCGAGAAGGTGGGTTTCAGCAGGGTAATTTTAGCTCGCGAACTTTCAATAAACGAAATTGACAAAATTAAAAGGCATACAAATATTGAACTCGAAGCCTTTGTCCATGGTGCCTTATGTGTTTCATTCAGTGGGCAGTGCTACCTAAGCCAAGCCCTAGCAAACCGAAGTGCCAATAGAGGCGTATGCGCCCAACCCTGCCGCTCATCGTTCGATTTAGTTGATGAAAATGGAAATATTCTTCAAAAGGACAAACACCTGCTTTCGCTACGCGACCTGAATCAGAGCAGTAACATTGAATCGCTCATCGATGCCGGAGTTACAACGTTTAAAATTGAAGGAAGGCTAAAGGATATTGAATATGTAAAGAACATTACAGCCTACTACAGGAAGGAAATAGACAAAATTCTAGGAAATAGGCCCCATGCAAAGAGAGCCTCTTCGGGCAGTGTTGAGATTGCATTTGAGCCTAACCCGCTTCGCAGTTTCAACAGGGGATTTACATCCCATTTTGCCCATGGAAGGCAAAATAACATGGCAACTCATCATACCCAAAAAGCAATAGGCCAACCTTTGGGAAAGGTAATTCGAGTGGAGAATAATTGGTTTTCGATTGAATCGGATTTCGATGTAGCCAACGACGATGGGCTTTGTTTTTTCAGTGAAAAAAAACGGTTGGTTGGGATTAAGGTGAACCGGGTTGAAAGCAATAGAATATATCCGCTCGATATGAATGGGCTTTATAAGGGTGCTCAAATTTTTCGAAACTCCGACAAGGCATTTACCAACCTGCTTAAGCGGAACGTTTCGAGTCGATTTATTGCTTGCGAAATTTCGATTGAACCCAACAAAAATGGGCTCACCATAACACTAATTGATGAAGATAACCTTTGCACAAGCCTTACCCAGATATTAACCCTTGAGCCAGCTAACGAACCGCAAAAGGCAAAGCAAACCATTGAAACACAGCTAAGCAAAACAGGCGAATTCCCATTTCGAGTAACCAAGGTGCAAGTAAAGGTTGCCGACAGACCAATTCCCTTTGTAACCCTTTCGCAGCTCAATTCGCTCCGTCGAAAACTTTTTGAAACGCATTCCCAGAATCGGATACAAAAACATCCTAGGGAAACAAAAACCCTAATTCCCAATAGCCATCCTTACCCGCAGAGCCATATCGACTTCCGTGCGAACGTTTCGAATCGGTTAGCCGAAAAATTCTACCAACGGCATGGGGTTAATACCATTGAGCCCGCTTTCGAATTGCAATCGCAAATTGCAGGCGAAGAGGTAATGACCATGCGGTACTGTATTCTTCACGAATTGGGTTACTGCAATGGCAAAGAGAAGCAACCCAAAACACCAAAAAAACTATTTCTTAAGGATAATAATAAAACCTACCCTTTGCATTTCGACTGTAAAAACTGCGAAATGAGCATAATATTTCCACATTAGTGCATTTATGTAAATCGATTACCTTTGCAAAAAACAGTTTTATGCTTCAACTATCACCCAATTGGCCCGAATACGAACTAATTGATTCCGGTAATTTCGAAAAACTCGAACGCTTCGGCAATCAAATTGTGGCTCGTCCTGAGCCCCAGTCCCTATGGGATAAAGCCCTCCCCGAGAGGGAATGGAAGCGCTTAGCCCATTCTACCTTTATATATAAACAGGGCAGTTACGTTTCGGAAGCCGAAAGGGGCGACTGGGAGAGCAAATCCAATGCACTTAAGCAGTGGTCGGTTGAGTATTCCTATAAGGAAATGAAACTAAAATTCCGTTTGGGCCTTACAGCTTTCAAGCATGTGGGTATTTTCCCTGAGCAAGCATCGAATTGGAATTTTATTTACGACAAGGTAAAAAGCTTTCAAATAGAAAAACCAAAGGTTCTGAACCTCTTTGCCTATACTGGTGGAGCTTCGTTGGCCGCTTGTGCCGCCGGGGCTGAGGTAACCCACGTGGATTCAGTAAAACCTACTGTTACATGGGCTAATGAAAATATGACACTGTCGGGCCTATCGAACATTCGCTGGGTTATTGAGGATGCAATGAAATTTGCTGCCAGGGAGGCCAAGCGTGGAAACCGCTATAACGGTATAATTCTCGACCCTCCGGCCTACGGAAGGGGTCCTAGTGGTGAAAAGTGGATTCTTGAAAAATCGGTGAACGAGCTGCTTAAAATATGCCACGAAATAGGCGATCCCGAGAATCTGTTCATTGTGTTCAACCTATACTCTATGGGATTCTCTTCGAACGTTGCCAAAAGTTTGCTCACTACCGTTTTCAACAGGAAAAATATTGAATCGGGAGAACTTGTAGTACCCGACAATTACGGTAGGATACTACCGCATGGAGTGTTCGCCAGATTTTAATCCTTCTGCACTTCAAGAATTTCTTTATAAAGTTGGCAAATCGAGACGGCTATGGTTTCAATTCCAAAATCGTTCGCTACAATGGAAGCCAGCTGATCGCTTTCAACCCTGCGCTTCTGTTGACGCATATCGATACTTTTCAGGGTTGAATATACCCTTTTCGGGAGATTGGGGCACTTAGGTCAATCCAACAAAGTTGTTTACCCTGTAGAAAGGCGAAGAAGATGTAAATCAGAGCAGGAATTGAAATTAAATTGTAAGAGACTCGTCTTCCGCTAACTTTCTGCTTTTAATCCAAGCAAAAAAACTCAGCACAAAAAATGCTATTACTACCAATACAATCCATTTCGGGAATGGAGCGGCTTCTCCACCAGCATAGCTGTGTAAACCCGAGAGGTAATAATTAACCCCAAAGTAGGTCATAAGCACCGACGAAATACCTAATGCCGATGCAAAGTTGAAAACATATAGCGAGTTGAGGTTAGGAATCTGACGCATATGCGTTATGAAGGTGTAAACTATGATGGTTATTAGTGCCCAGGTTTCCTTTGGATCCCAGCCCCAGTAACGACCCCACGACTCGTTTGCCCAAATAGCTCCCAAAAAGGATCCAATGGTCAACAAATACAGTCCTAGTATTAGCACAGCTTCAATAATTCGACTCGATTCTTTAATCTGATGCAGCACCGTTAATGCAGCAACTTTTTTCGAAAGGGCAATTAGAAAAAGATTGAAAAGTGCTAATATGGAACCCATTCCCAAAAACCCGTAACTAGCGGTAACTACCGAAACATGAATGGTTAACCAATACGACTTAAGAACCGGAACGAGATTGGTAATTTCGGGGTCCATCCACGATAAATGGGCTACAAATAGGGTAATTGTTGAAAGCAATGCTGTTGCTGGCAGAATAATCGAATTTCGTTTATTAAAAATAAGCCCTGCAAGCATGGTGGTCCATGCAATATAAATCATGGTTTCGAAACCATTGCTCAATGGTGCACGACCTGCAACATACCACCGCAAACCAATACCCACTGTATGCACAATAAAGCCCAAAACCAATAGATAGTTAATAGAAAACGATACAAATTGAACTGTTTTAACCTTCGAACCCAATATTTGCACCATAGCAAATACCAATAATACAAAACCCAGAATTCCGTAAAAGGGAATTAGCCGTTCATTAATAAGGTACCTGTTGAGCAGGCTTTCTGCTTTTAACTTGGTATTGTTTGGCAAAACAGCCCCACCATTCGTTTGCTGATAGTTTTTGAGCGCTTTCAGAAGTAAATTGGCTTCTGTATAGTTACCTTTTCGCGAAGCAAACCGCACCTGTGTTAAGTATTGAGCATATATGGCAGCCGTTTGCTGGTAAGCTACTGAATCGGCATGGGTTGCAACTTGGGCCATACTTTGCCACTGGTTTTGTTCACATCCGGGTAGCGGAAAGATACGGGCTATCTGGCCCGAAAAAATTTGATATAGTATGTTAAGCCTTTCGTCGGCTTTAATAACTTCTTTCTGGTAGGCAGTTCGCTTTGCGGGTGATTCGGTAAAAGCCCATTGAACCAAATTCTTAAGTTTGTATTCCCCGCCCCTTTCGTAATCGAAAAAATTAATGAATGCGGCCTTATTTCCAGCTATTCCAAGTTCTTTTCTGAGTTCTTCGTTTTTCACTAGTATTATCGGTTCTTCCTGCCACTTATCGGGGAAAGCCGACATGCCTAAAAAAACTTGCTCTGGGTTTAAGCCCTTAAAGCTATTGCTACGGTTGAGTTTTCTGAGAACTTCACCTGCTAGGGTACTCAGTGGCTTCATTCGTCCTCCCTTATCCTGCACAACCAAGCGCCCAAATTCAATGGCATGTTGCCTTTGCGGAGCAATGGGGTTGCTGGTGTTAGGAGCATTAGCGCTTTGAGCAGATGCGGTAATGGTTATGAGTAAAATAACCAATGTGACTTTCTTCGAAACAAGCATCCTGAACCTGCTGCCTCGAAGTATTAGGGCCAACAACATACCCAGTATCATTAAGAAGTAACCAAAATAGGTAACCGAAGTACCCAGGGCATCGCTATTCACCGATAGGTAGGTTCCCTGTTCATCGGTATCGTAGGAACTCTGGTAAAACCGATAGCCCCTGTAATTCAAAATATTATTCATAAAAATGCTGAAAGGCTTCTCAGCCTCTTGTTCCCTGTCAATAACAGTAACATGCGATGTAAATGAGGAGGGGCTTTCGGAACCAGGGTACCTCTCGAGCACAAACTTGTACAGTTTAATCTCGAACGGAATGCTAACTACAGGATTTCCATAAGCAAAAGAGAATTCAACTCCGTTGATATATTCTAAAAGTGCACTTTCGTTGCTATTTAGTTTAGGAACAAATACCTCTTCAATTCCACCCTCGTGCTCAATTTGGAAATATAGAACCTGTCGTCCCTGCGAATTTGGGTCGGGGTTGTATACCCATATTTTACGTGCCGAAGGCGAGAAACCACTGAATGCCAACCTTGTTTGGCCAACCCGGTAGATGGTTTGCCTTTTTAACAAGAAGGCCTGAGATGGCTCGTATCTTTCACCTGCCGGTTGCCCCATAACAGTAGCTTCTACCTTATTAGTTGAAACGGCAACAACCCCCGAATCTGTAACGTGCATTTGAAGGGTTGCCGAATCGGCACTTTCGAATCCAAAAAGGGTTTGGCCTACTCTAAAGGTTTTCCCCTTTTTAAGCATAAGGTTTCTACTTCTTGTGGAATCGATAATCATTAGGCTTACCAACGGCGAACCGCTTCTATCCTCAATCAATTTTTCGGTTGCATTGGGAATAAAACCTTTAAACTTAATTCTAAAAACTTTCCCATTCGATTTCACTCTTTTAACCAACGAACTCGAAGAGAGTACAGTGTAATTGGCTTTTTTGCTATATGCAGGAATACTGTTCACCCCAATGGTAAGCCAAGTGTCGGTAGAGGTAAAATAATTTATCGATTCTCCTTCCCTAATATGCATTGTGCCCTCAACCGATGTGTAGCGTGTTATGGCTGCGCCAATAATAATTACAACAAAGGAAATATGAAACAGAACAACAGGCAACTTGCCCCTTGCATACAACTTATTGCGAAATATGGATAGAACCAGATTGAAGCTTAATAGCATAAAAAGCAGCTCGAACCACCATGAATTGTAGACCAAGCTACGTGATGCTGGTGAACCATAGTCGTTCTCAACAAAGGTGGCAAAGCCGGCAGCAAATGCAATTAAAAAAAGTAGAAAAGCCATCAGTTTGGGTGAGGCCAAAGCACCAATAATTTTTTTCATGAAAGAGAAATTTGCAGTAAATCCTATACAATTACCTGTATTACTTTTCGCACATCCACCATTATGGATTCCTCCTCCTCCATATATTCGGGCTTAACGGCAACAATCAGGTTGTGCTCGTCTACATTGGCTAAAAATACTAACTCCAATTCGGGAAATGCTGCCACAAGGTTTTCAAAGAGATCGAAATCATCGAGATATTCGAAACCACCCAGAGAATTGTATCGCAAAACGGTAACCAAATCCTCAAGTTCCGATTTGGCTATGTTTCTGGCTAGCCTATCGGCCAAATAATCGCGAACCCGATTCTTTGAAATTTGCAATGTTTTCATGGTAAAGTATTTAGGGTAAGGGTATGCTTTCAACCGTTCGACCAAATATAGTTTTATTTCAAGTAAAAACCAATTAAAAGTGTCGATAATATGTTCCACATAGCCTGCTAACCAACTTATAAAATGTACATTTCTTTAACCCGTTAAATATTTATACTTTTGCATTTCCATTGAAATACTCTGTTTATATGTTCGAAAATTTATCCGAAAAACTCGAAAGATCCTTTAAGCTACTCAAAGGCGAAGGGCGCATTTCCGAAATAAACGTGGCCGAAACCCTCAAGGAGGTTCGCAAAGCCCTTCTCGATGCCGACGTTAACTACAAAGTAGCCAAAACGTTTACCGATGAGGTTAAGCGTAAAGCAATGGGCATGGATGTGCTAAATACCCTAAAACCAGGCCAACTGCTGGTTAAAGTTGTACACGATGAGCTGGCCGAACTTATGGGGGGCAAGGCTCAGGATATAAACCTATCGGGCAATCCATCAGTAATTCTAATTGCTGGCCTTCAGGGTTCTGGTAAAACCACCTTCTCGGGCAAACTAGCCAACTTGCTCAAAACCAAAAAGGGCAAAAGCCCAATGCTGGTAGCAGGCGACGTATACCGCCCAGCTGCAATTGAGCAGCTGAAAGTTTTGGGAGGACAAATTGGAGTTCCTGTGTTTTCGGTTGAAGGGAGTACCGATCCCGTTTCAATAGCCCGCGATGCGGTTAAGCATGCTAAAAATCATGGCCACAATGTTGTTATTGTCGATACGGCGGGTCGTTTGGCCATCGATGAACAAATGATGCAGGAGGTGGCTGCCATTAAAAAAGCTATCGACCCTCAAGAAATTCTTTTTGTGGTCGACTCCATGACCGGACAGGATGCGGTAAATACTGCCAAGGAGTTTAACGACAGGCTCAACTTCAATGGGGTTGTACTAACCAAACTCGATGGCGATACGCGAGGGGGTGCAGCCCTTTCCATTCGCTCCGTTGTCGATAAGCCCATTAAGTTTGTGAGCATGGGCGAAAAAATGGAAGCGCTCGATGTTTTCCATCCCGAACGTATGGCCGACCGCATACTGGGCATGGGCGACATTGTTACCCTGGTTGAGCGAGCTCAGGAACAGTTCGACGAGGAGGAAGCGCGAAAACTTCAGAAAAAGATTATTAAGGATCAATTCAATTTCAACGACTTTCTGGAGCAAATTGGGCAGGTTAAGAAAATGGGAAACCTGAAGGATCTGGCCTCAATGATCCCGGGTATGGGCAAAGCCATTAAGGATGTGGATATTGACGATAATTCGTTTAAGGGTGTTGAGGCCATAATTCGATCAATGACCCCACGTGAAAGGGAAAACCCACAATTGCTCAACGGTAGCAGGCGTAAACGGATAGCTGAAGGCAGCGGAACCTCCATTCAGGAAGTGAATAGGCTCATCAAGCAGTTCGACGATATGCGTAAAATGATGAAAATGGTATCATCGGGGGGTGCCAAACAGCTGGGAAGAATGATGCAGAACGCTCCCCGAAGGTAGCCAACATTTTTCAAATTATCTTGTTTCCAATACAAACATAATGCACCAGACTATGGAAATTCTCGATGGAAAAAAAATTGCCGATTTGGTCAAACAAGAAATTGCCACTGAGGTGGCGCAAATGGTAGCTAACGGTAAGCGAGCTCCTCACCTAGTAGCTATTTTGGTTGGCAACGACGGCGCAAGCGAAACCTATGTGGGTCACAAAGAAAAATCGTGTGCTCAGGTTGGCTTTCAAAGTACCGTTCTCCGATTTCCCGATACCATTTCAGAAGCCGAATTACTTGGCAAAGTTGACGAACTCAACCAAAACCCGAATGTAGATGGCTTCATTATTCAGCTTCCGCTCCCCAAGCACATTTCCGACCAAAAAGTGATTGAGGCCATCGATCCCAAAAAGGATGTTGATGGTTTTCACCCTGTGAACGTAGGACGCATGACTATTGGCCTTCCCGCCTACGTTTCGGCTACGCCCGACGGTATTATGGAATTGCTTCGCCGTTATAAAATTGAAACATCGGGCAAACACTGCGTGGTTCTAGGCAGAAGCAACATTGTTGGCCGTCCCATGGCCAATTTGCTTTCGCAAAAGGGTTACCCCGGCGATTGCACAGTAACACTTTGCCATAGCCGCACACAGAACCTTGCAGAAGTTCTCAGTTCTGCCGACATTCTTGTAGCAGCACTTGGCCAACCCGAATTTGTTACGGCGAAAATGGTTAAGGAAGGTGCAGTTGTTATTGATGTTGGTATTACACGAGTTGAAAGCAACACCACAAAATCGGGCTGGAAACTTGTAGGCGACGTAAAGTACGACGAGGTTGCCCCAAAGTGTAGTTACATTACTCCGGTTCCAGGAGGAGTTGGGCCGCTAACCATAGTGTCCCTCTTAAAAAATACTCTGAAAGCCTTTAAAAAAGAGATATACGGATAATAATCTGCTTAAATTAAAAAAGCCTATTGAAAAAATTTCAATAGGCTTTTTTAATTTCTTTTTTGTGCTTAAGGCATAAAGGGGCTCCAGCCATAACGACCATATGGGGTTCCCCATGCTGGGCCATTGGTTATCCCAAACGAGGCCCCAATGGAAACCTTTTCGCTTATTTTGTAGTCCATGCCAAAAGAAATATGCTGGTAATTCGATGAGCCAAAAGTTCGGCTGTAGGGAGAATAGTAAACCTGATTCTGCCCAAATGCTCCGGAACCATAAACGCTTAGGCGGTTGTTAACAATATAATGACCACGAACATAGGCTTCGGTTGGATTTCCGGTATTAGCAGGTTCAATTTGCCCGTTACTACTTTGCATTAACATTGGAGCGCCACTGAAATTATTGTAAGAGAAGCGTCCTCCCGCTTCAATCATCAAATTTTGAGTAGGTGAAAAAACTACAGAAGGGCTTATGTATGAAGAGGACATTCCCATACCACTTCCAAACGAAGAGTAGCTGGTTCCTACCTCGAATGAATAGTTGGCTTTACCGGGGGTATACCTTTTCCATGGCTTAAACTCCGATGTATCCCTGTTACTATTCTGTTCGAAATAGCCGGGTGTATATACCTTATGCAAGTCTCTAACAAGTTGCGCATTTACATAAGCAGCACTTGCTAACAAAAAAAACAGTAATGCAAACCTTCTTTTCATGGCAAACATTTTTTGAATCCCTACAAATATACCCGAAAAAATGAAAAAAAGTTATAGTTACATGTTGAAAAAGTGTTACAGGCTTAAGCCACGATGATTGTTTCTCATTTTTTTCTATATTTAGGACTTAATTCCAACTGGAAGCAAGATGGCTCATATAATTTCTGTAATTAATAATAAAGGGGGGACGGGAAAAACCACCACCGTTCTTAATCTTGGAGCAGCATTAACCCGTAAGAAGCAGAAAGTTCTGCTAATCGATCTCGACAGCCAATGCAATTTATCTATATCGCTGGCTGCCGATACGAGTAGCAAAGGAATAGGCGACCTGCTGCTTGGCCAAGCAAGCATAAGCGAGGTTATTTTTTCGGTTGGCAAACTCGACCTAATTCCTGCAACCGAAAAACTACCCGATGTTGAATACCAACTGAATACTGAACCAGGGCGTGAATATATGCTTCGGGAAAGGTTGGAACAAATTGCTGATAAGTACCACTACATTTTAATCGATTGTCCGCCTAGCTTGAGTACACTCAGCATTAATTCGCTGGTTGCTGCCCAAACCTTTATAGTGCCCATGCAGGCCGAAAACTTTGCATTTATTGGCCTCGACCGAATAATGCAAATTTCCGAAAAGGTTAAAAAACGCATGAACCCTGCCCTAGAACTCGAAGGAATTCTGTTTGTTAAACTTGTACCTCATACTAAATTTAGCCGCGCCGTAATATCTAACCTTTCGGAAAACGAGAGTTTTAAAGGCAAACTATTTAATGCTTACATAAGGCAAGATATTTCGCTTATGGAATCGGCTGCCTTTAAACAGTCGGTTTTCGATTACGCACCGCGAAGCAGGGGATCGCTCGATTATAACGAATTTGCAAACGAACTACTGAAGCGCCATGGCAAAAAATAGGCATAGCATAGGCGACATACAAAAGGCTCTCATGTCGCACACACGTTTCATAAAGGAACCCGAAAAACCCCTCGAAATAATAGAGCAACCAATTGCTGCTGAACCTGCTGCTCAAGCGCAGGCTACTGAGAAAGTCGAAAACGATGTTACAATCGATGTAAGAACCCTAAAGCAGTTTAAAATTCTGGCCCGATACCAAAATGAGCCCGTTGAAATATTAGTAAATAAAGCCCTCGAGCATTTTCTGCGGCTCAAGTCGCTGCAATTGGAGCAAGCAATTCAGAAACTTACTGAGGAAGAATGATTAAAGGGTTATCGGTTATCAGCTTCAATTCCCTCTAAGTCTTACGGCTTTAACTATTCCCTTAACTTTTCCAAGCCGGTAAAGTAGCATCTCGAGGTGCTTAGTATCGAACACGTATAGCTGAATGGTTCCCTCAAACATTCCGTTTGCCGACCCCATTGAAAAAGAACGGATATTCACTTTCAGGTCCTTACTTATCACTTCCGAGATCCGATTAACCATACCCAGCTCATCGTAACCTGTAACCTTTATTGTTGTTTGAAACGAACCAGCGGCTGTTGCAGTTTGCTTCCATTTGGCTTTAACAATACGATAGCCGTATCGTGAATGCAGCGATGCCGCATTGGGACAACTTGTACGATGAATTTTTATACCTTCGTTTACCGTTACAAAACCAAATATATTATCGCCCAGAATGGGTTTACAGCATTTGGCAAGCTTGTAGTCGACATTAACCAGTTTCTCATCAATTATAAGGTAATCGGTCGAAACGGGCTCGGTTTGCTCATCGGTTGTAATAGTATTTGTGTCGAGTTTTAATGCTTGCTCTGCAGGCAAATCGGCAGGTTTTTCGGGTTTGGCAAGCAACTCTTTCAGCTGGCTAAGGTTAATCTCTTCGGCAGCAATGAGCTCGAATAGTTTTGCCGAATTTTTCAATTTAAGGTGCTTACAAAAAATCCTAATGGCAGCATCAGAATTCTCCACTTTCCAGTTCTTTAGCCTTCGGTAAAGAGCCTCCTTTCCTACTGAAAGCTGCTTGTTCTTTTCTTCCCTTAAACTCTGTTTAATTTTACTTTTTGCCTTACTGGTAACAACAAATTGCAACCAATCGATCTTGGGTTTCTGGTTTTTAGATGAAATAACCTCCACTACATCGCCATTTTGGAGCACATGCTTAATTGGAATATTTTTGCCATTCACCTTTCCCCCAACGCATTGCGAGCCCAAATTTGAATGCACTTCAAAAGCAAAGTCGAGCAGGGTGGCTCCCATTGGTAACTTTTTCAGATCGCCATTGGGCGTAAAAGCATATATTTCTTTGCTGTAATGGTTCGACTGAAATGAGTCAACTATGTCCTCGGGTAGTGCCGACGGGGAATCGAGCGATTCTCGGATTCGGGTCAACCAGCTATCGAGTCCCTGATCCTGACGTATGCCCTTGTATTTCCAGTGGGCTGCCAAACCCTTCTCGGCAACCTCGTCCATTCGTTGGGTACGGATTTGCACTTCAACAAATTTACCTTCGGGGCCAACAACTGTTGTATGCAACGATTCGTAGCCATTGCTTTTGGGCACCGAAATCCAGTCGCGAAGCCGCTCTGGGTTAGGTGTCCACCAATCGGTTATTATGGAATATACCTGCCAGCAGTCAGATTTCTCGCGTTCTGCTGGGCTGTTGAGAATTATTCGTATGGCAAACACATCGTACACCTCCTCGAAAGGAACGCCTTGTTTCTGAATCTTCTTCCAAATAGAATAAATGGATTTGGGCCTGCCCTTTATTTCAAAATTAAACCGACGCTTTTTAAGCTCACTTTCTATAGGTGAAATAAATTCTTTAATAAATCGATTCCGACGAGTGGCACTATTACGAAGTTTTCTAACTATTCTAATGTAATCTTCGGTATTGGTGAACTTCATTGCCAAATCTTCCATT
Source organism: Bacteroidales bacterium (assembly GCA_037442025.1). GTDB lineage: Bacteria > Bacteroidota > Bacteroidia > Bacteroidales > Tenuifilaceae > UBA2287. The sequence goes on from JBBIRB010000005.1 coordinate 42,949, forward strand.
TCAGACTTCACTTTGTAAAGCCCCAACCGATGGGCCAAAGGTGCATACAGGTAGAATGCCTCCCACGACTTTTTGAGTTGAATATCTACCTCCTCATAACCAAGGGTTCGCATGGTTTCGAGTCTGTCGGCTAGCATTATCAGTATTACACGAGCATCATTGGCAAGCGTAACAATGAGTTCGCGAAAAGAGTCGGCTTGGGTTTTAGGATCTTTAGGGTCGATGGCCGAAACCCGTGTAACGCCTTCAACTATTTGCGTAACCACAGCCCCATATCGCTTGTCCAATTCAATGGAAGTTACCAACTTTTCGCTTAAAGTTTCGTGAAGAAGGGCTGCAACTACAGAGTTAACTCCAAGGCCAAGTTCTTCGGCACAAATTCGGGCCACGTCAATTAAATGGTAAACATAGGGTAATCCCGCTGCCGTTTTCTTATTAATAAAAAGAATTGAGGCATGCTTTATTGCGGAACGAATCTGCTTAATTTCGGATGGCGAAACCTTTTGGCCAATTGCCTTCAGCAACTGCCTATACCGGTAAGCCAACTGCTGCTGGGAGCCCATAACTTCTAACTTCATGCCTAGGTATTTGGATGGTTTAAATATAAACCTTTAGCGGGTTCAAAACAAGCGTTGATACTACTTGTCTATCAGGTCGCGAATAACTACCGAGGCAATAGTGCAACCAAATATGGGTGGCATGTACGAAATGGTTCCAATGGTTGTTTTCTTATTGGGCTCTCCCTCGCATGGACGCATGGCCTCGTTAGGGACCTCCTCGGTAGAGAAAACCACCTTAAAGCCGCTTCTAATACCAAGCCTATGAAGGCGCTTGCGAAGCATTCTGCCCAATGGGCAGCCATACGAATCCTCTATGTCGGCAATCTGAATTTTGGAAGGATCGATTTTACCACCGCTTCCGAGCGAACTTACCAGCTTGAGGCCAAAATTCATACTATGATAAATAAGAAACACCTTGGGCGAAAGCGTATCGATTGCGTCGACCACATAATCGTAGGGTTGTGAAAGGATCTCAACCATACGTTCGTCGCGAATATACTCCTGAATCACCTGAAGTTTGAGGTCGGGATTGATATCAGTCAACCGCTTGCCCATCACTTCTGCCTTGGGGAGCCCCATGGTGGATGTGAGCGCAGGCAACTGCCGGTTTAAATTGGTTGGGTGAAGGCTATCGCCATCAACAATCGTCATGCTACCCACCCCAGCCCTACATATTTGCTCGGCGGCGTAGGCTCCAACTCCACCTAACCCAACAACCAGCACATGGCTCCTGTTAAGTTTAGCAATGGCATTTGCTCCTAGCAACAATTTGGTTCGTTCCAACCAGCTCATGCATTTCAATTTCTAGCCAAAAATATGTAAAGATCCTTATATCAATAGGCGAAAACTCCGATAATTCAAAGTATTTCTATGTTTTTTTTATGGCCAATCGATTAAAATTAAACATCATAAATTGCAAGGACAAGTATTTGTAATAAATTAATTTTCAACACTTAATGATATTCTGGAGGTGCTAAAACATGATAAAAAATAGTGCCTTTTTATGTTGAAAAACAATTGAAAATGAGCTGTAAAACCGGTTAACTAACAGCAATACATAAAAATATCGGTTCTATTTTTGTGCCATTAAATAAAATACTACCACCATGAAAATAACACACATTGAGCACATTGGAATAGCAGTAAAAGATCTAAACGAAGCCATTCCTTTTTATGAAAACGTTCTTGGGCTTAAATGCTATAACATTGAGGAAGTTAAGGACCAAAAAGTTAAAACTGCCTTCTTTATGGTTGGGCAAACCAAAATTGAACTGCTCGAATCGACCGACCCCGAAGGCCCCATTGGAAAGTTCATTGAAAAAAAGGGAGAGGGAGTGCACCATATTGCATATGCCGTTGAGGGTATTGAAAGCCAACTTAGCGAAGCAGAGTCGAAGGGCATTAACCTAATTGACAAAGCTCCTCGCAGGGGTGCCGAAGGACTCGACATTGCATTTCTACATCCCAAATCCACCTTTGGTGTGTTAACAGAGTTTTGCGAGAATAAGAAGAAATAATCGTACCTCCAAATATAAATCCCATGACCAGCATTAATAAGGAAAAAATAAAAGAACTCATTGAACTGAGGGAAAAGGCCAAGCTAGGCGGAGGCGAAAAGCGTATTGAGGCCCAACATAAAAAAGGTAAGCTAACCGCCCGCGAGCGAATCGACCTAATGCTCGATGAGGGCAGTTTCGAAGAGTTCGACATGTTTGTCTCGCACCGTTGTATCGATTTTGGTTTAGAGAAGGAAACCTATCTGTCCGACGGAGTTGTTACCGGCTACGGCACTATCGATGGCCGTTTGGTTTACATATTCTCGCAAGACTTTACAGTGTTTGGCGGTTCCCTTTCGGAAATGTTCGCTGCAAAAATCTGTAAAATTATGGACATGGCTATGAAGGTTGGGGCTCCCGTTATTGGCATAAACGATAGCGGTGGTGCACGCATTCAGGAAGGAGTGAAAAGCCTAGGCGGCTATGCCGATATTTTCCAACGCAATATTCTAGCCTCTGGGGTTATCCCCCAAATCTCAGCTATTTTCGGTCCTTGTGCAGGTGGTGCTGTTTACTCGCCAGCTCTAACCGACTTTATTGTAATGAGCCGAAACACTAGCTATATGTTTGTAACCGGACCCAAAGTGGTAAAAACCGTAACTGGCGAAACGGTAACAGCAGAGCAATTGGGAGGTGCCGAAGTTCACGCATCGAAATCGGGCGTAGCCCATTTTGTTGCCGAAAACGAAGAGGAGGGTATTTTACTCATTCGCAAACTCATGAGCTACCTGCCCCAAAATAATTTAGAAGAACCACCCGTAGCACCCTGCGACGACCCCATCGACCGCTTAGAGGACTCGCTGAATGAAATCATTCCCGATACCGCCAACAAACCCTACGATGTAAAAGAGGTTATTGAAGCCATTGTCGACTATGGCGAATATTTGGAGGTTCAACGCGATTTTGCTGCCAACATAATTACTTGTTTTGCTCGCTTCAATGGCATTTCGGTAGGTTTGGTAGCAAACCAACCCAAGTATCTGGCAGGCGTTCTCGACATCAACGCTTCGCGAAAAGCAGCTCGCTTTGTGCGTTTCTGCGATGCATTCAACATCCCGCTGGTTACGCTAGTAGATGTTCCGGGCTTCCTACCGGGAACCGGACAGGAATACAACGGTATTATTTTGCATGGTGCCAAGCTGCTATTTGCCTATGGCGAAGCAACCGTTCCCAAAGTAACGGTTATTCTGCGAAAGGCCTACGGAGGTGCCTACGATGTAATGAGTTCAAAACACCTGCGTGGCGACATTAACTACGCATGGCCAGGTGCCGAGATTGCCGTAATGGGCCCCAAGGGAGCCATTGAAGTGCTGCTAAGCCGCGAACTCGAATCGATTGAGGACGAAAAAGCCAAGGTTGAAATGCTCATACGTAAGGAGCAAGAATACAAGGACAAGTTTGCCAATCCATACGTAGCTGCTAAGTTTGGTTATATCGACGATGTAATTGAACCGCGCAATACCCGATTCCGCATCATCAGGGCTCTGCAGTCGCTGCAAACTAAAAAATTGGTGAATCCACCACGTAAGCATTCCAATTTACCTTTATAAACTTGGGCCAATGAATAGTTTAATAGTTTTAGCACAAGCAGGAGCCCATTCAACAGCCGACGAATTTGTTCGCCTCGATCCTTATGGGTTTGGCATGGCACTAATCGCAATGCTTGTGGTTATAGCCGTTCTAGCTTTTACAGCAACCATTTTTCAGAATATTGACAATTTGATAATTTTTGCACTAAAAATTTCTTCTAAACGTAAAAAGAAAACTGCAGAACCCGAGATTAAAACAAACACTAGTGGTGAGGAAGCAGCAGCAATAGCCCTTGCGCTTCATATGTACATAAGCGACCAACACGACTCCGAAAGCTTAAGGCTTACACTTAATCGCATCTCGCGAACCTATTCGCCTTGGAGTAGCAAAATTTATGGAATTATGAATAACCTTACCAAAAGTAGCAATGTAAATTTGAAATAGCAGAACCATGAAAAAATATAAATTCACAATACACGGCAACCAATACGAAGTTAATATCATGTCGGTTGAAGACAACATTGCTGAACTCGAAGTTAACGGAACCCTTTACAAAGTTGAAGTTGATAAAGCACTTCAGCAAACCAAAACACCCCGTTTGGTTAGACCAACAACCATACCCTCAACCGACAGCCATCCGGCAATTACTAAAACTACTGCCCCTGCTGAGGTTAAGGGTGTTGGCGGACAGGTAAAATCGCCACTACCCGGCGTCATACTCGATGTTTTTGTGAAAGAGGGCGACAATGTTAAGAAAGGGCAAAAACTTCTATGCCTCGAGGCCATGAAAATGGAAAACAATATCGACTCTGACAAGGATGGCAAGGTTGTAAAAATTAGCGTTCGAAAAGGTGACTCCGTAATGGAGGGCGACATTTTGCTAACCATAGGCTAAGGGAGGAACAGCAATGGAACAAACTGGTTTCTTATCATTCCTGCTTGAGCACCTGTTCTCTTTTTATAAGTTTACAGGCATATACAGTTTCACTTGGCAACATGGGCTAATGATTGCCATTGGCCTTTTTTTCATTACTCTTGCCATTGTGAAAGAGTGGGAACCCATGCTCCTTATACCTATTGGTTTTGGTATAATTGTGGGCAATATTCCCTTTACTTCAGGTTACCAAATTGGCATTTATGAAGATGGTTCGGTACTCAATTACCTTTACTTTGGTGTTAGGTATGGCATTTATCCTCCTCTTATCTTTTTAGGAATTGGAGCAATGACCGATTTCTCAACGCTCATTTCTAATCCGAAACTTATTTTAATAGGTGCAGCAGCTCAGTTCGGTATTTTTGGAGCCTATGCCATTGCTCTAGCAATGGGCTTTACTGGTGCCGAAGCGGGTGCAATTGGTATTATTGGAGGTGCCGATGGTCCTACGGCAATTTTCTTAAGTTCTAAACTTGCCCCACATTTTATGGGAGCAATTGCCATATCGGCATACTCATACATGGCCCTGGTTCCTGTAATTCAACCTCCCATTATGAGGCTGTTTACTACCAAAAAGGAGCGGCTTATTCGTATGAAACCACCACGTGTGGTATCGAAACTCGAGAAAATACTGTTTCCAATCATTGGCTTACTTCTAACAACCTTTATAGTTCCTAGCGGCCTACCGCTGTTGGGAATGCTCTTCTTTGGAAACCTATTGAAAGAAAGCGGCGTAACCAAAAGATTAGCCGACACAGCAAAAGGGCCACTTATCGACATTGTTACCATACTTCTTGGGTTAACCGTTGGTGCTTCAACGCAAGCCGATGTATTTTTAAAGCCCGATTCCATTTTAATTTTTGGTCTTGGAGCAGCTTCATTTATAATAGCTACCTCGGCAGGTGTTCTGTTTGTTAAACTCATGAACGTTTTCCTAAAACCAGAAAACAGAATCAACCCACTTATTGGAAACGCAGGTGTTTCAGCTGTTCCCGATAGTGCCCGGGTTTCGCAGCACATTGGATTGCACTACGACAAAACCAATCACTTGCTCATGCACGCAATGGCACCTAACGTAGCCGGTGTGATTGGTAGTGCAGTAGCAGCGGGTATTTTGCTTAGTTTTCTTTTTTAAAACATTATATTACATCTTTTCCAGGGCCCCAAAAGGGGCCTTTTTTTATTAAATTTTCAAAAAGCATGATAACTTAATCTAAATTTGGGTAAATTTGAAAGAATTGATGTAATTTCATTATCAATATAAATAAGCGCTATGAAAGCAATTGCCAAGTACTTTTTAGTAATCATTGTGCTAACCATAGCCACGTTTGGGTTATTGCGTGCACTTTGGTCGACAACCAATAAAAAAATGCTCAATGTTTTCATTGTCGATAAATCGGTTAAATCAATGGACCGTAACGAGCATAAGTCGTTCGTTTGGATTCTAAACAACCAAAGGTACGTCCTGCCCAACATGGTAGCGTACAAACATAAAGAGGACTACTTTGGGTTTTTCCCTGTTGATTTAAAAAATGAACTTTTCGACTTTAAAAGTTACAGAATAAATGAAATAGATACCTATGCCTCTACCTACGATATGGCATACTTTTCCGACTGTTACGGTGTATACTCATTCGAGTGGTACAAGGGCAAAACCAAGTCGGTAAGGTCGCAAAAAGTTTTAGGTGGGCTTAACCAGAACGATTACCTACTTATGCTCAAAATGCTTGAAAACAAAAAGCTGGTTATTGCAGAATACAATATTTTTGGAACTCCAACCAATTCACTTATTCGAAGCAAAACCGAGTCGTTGCTTGGTATTACATGGAGCGGTTGGGCAGCAAGGTACTACAAAAATCTCAACACAAATGCCCCCAATGGTCCTGAAGAGTGGATGAAGAATTTATTCGAATCGCAGCATATGGGAGTGTGGCCAAACGACGGAGCAGGAATTATTATGCTTAGTAACGATGGGGTAATCGAACTGCTGCTGGAAGGCGTTCATTTAGAGAGGGGTATGCCTAGCATTGTAACCGAACAAGAGGTGGCTCAAAAATATGGAGTTTCCCAAAATGTTCCTTTCAGTAACTGGTTCGAAATAGCAAATGCTTCAAACAACACTGTGCTTTCGCAATTTTACCTTCAAACCACCAGCGAAGGAAACAGTATTCTCGCTAGGCATGGACTATCCAACTCCTTCCCTGCAGTTATAAAAGGGAATGGGGAAAAGAATTTTTACTATTTCTGTGGAGATTTTGCCGACAATCCAACTCGAATGTTCACAGCAAAAATCTCAGGGGGAAGAGTGCTCAATAATCTTATTACTCGCGTTTCTGCGCCCAATGAATCTGCATTCTTTAATAATTACTATTTGCCACTTACAAGTTCCATTTTAAATAATTACTACAGTACCTTAGGGCGATAATCTTTTAATGTCGTCATGGAAAACCCTGTTGAGCAGAGCGAAAGATTTTTCGTAAAGGATGGTTTGTTGATTGTGCGTGAATCTTTTCAACCACAATGGCTACAAGGAAAACAAACAATTTACGAGGTCGTTAGGGTAAACTCTGGAATTCCCCTTTTTATTGAGGACCACATTTCTCGCTTCGAAGAATCGTGTAATCTGATGGGATACCAAATTAATACCTGCAAAGTTTTAAAGGACATTGAATTGTGCATTACCAATTCTCAAACTACAGAAAAGAACCTAAAATTCTCGGCTGTTTTTAATGAATTGGCAAGCGTTCCACCCATATTTCTCTCATATTTCATACCTACCAAATATCCGTCTCTATCAGATTACGAGAAGGGTGTAACAACGGAGCTGATTTCTGCCAGCCGACAAAGCCCAAATGCAAAGGTTGAAAACAAATCGCTCAGGCAGCAAGCCAACGAAATTATTGAGTCCAAAGGTGTATACGAAGTTCTGCTGGTGAATGAAAAGGGTGAGATAACCGAAGGAAGCCGATCAAACTTCTTTGCGGTTAAGAATAACCAAGTTTTTACCGCTCCTTCTCCCGATGTGCTAAATGGGATTACTCGAAAAAAGGTAGTTGAAATTTGCCAAAACCAAGCAATTCAATGCTCAGAAATACCTATACATATTGAACAACTGACCTCTTTCGAGGCTGCCTTTTTAACGGGCACTTCTCCTAAAGTGCTTCCAATACACCAAATAGGATCTCTTTTTCTAAAAACCAATCACCCCTTGGTGTTATTTATTGGAGCATTATACGATTCGAAAATTAATGAATACATTTATTTAACAAAAAAATAAATTGAAATGGTTTTTTGATTAAGTACTACTATTTTACTATAAAAAAAAGTTAAAACATCTACTCGCTTGTTTTTTTTTCATATTTTTATCTCTGCTTAGATAACTAACACTTATTCCAAATGGAAGTGCTATCAATTAGAGGGACAAGCCAATACCCCGAGGTATTGCTCGACCATCGCAAGGGGAAAATTGAAATTTCTGGCAACTCGCTTCCCGAAAATGCCAAAGGCTTTTTCGACCCTATTTTTGAATGGATTGATGCTTACGTTGAATCTCCGAATCTTGAAACCATTGTAAGTTTCAAAATGACCTACTACAACACTCCAAGTTCCAAAATTATATTTCAGTTGTTTAAAAAACTGGATATTATCAGCAAGAACGGCCAGAAAATTAAGGTCATTTGGTACTACCCCGACGATGACTCCGACATGAAGGATGCTGGGGTTGATTACTCCGAGAACGTCTCAATTCCCTTCGAATTTAGGGCATATAAAGAATAAAAGAAGAAGAAGAAGAAGAAGAAGAAGAAGAAGAAGAAGAAGAAAAGCGGGGTCGATGCCCCGCTTTTCGTTACCAATTGGTTGTGTAATTGTGGTTGTAAATGCGGTAGGTTTTTTTCTCGCCGGTTTTGTCAGATCGGAAGTGAACGTAGCCCGAAAGCATTGAGATGGTTTTTCCGGCAGTTGTAGTCCCTGCAATTTGAATGGGTTGATTAACCACTAGTTTTAGGCTATGATTTCCCTTTCCCGAAAAACTTTGGCCAATCCCTTCAATAATTACAGGTACCTGGCCCTTGAATTCTAAAACCACCTTATCGATTGTAAAGGGTGCTTGATATTTAGAAACAATAGTTATATCGAGCGATGCCACATTAACGGAAATCTCATCCTTGTCGGCTGCAACGAAATGGAAAGGTTCGTTTACAAATATGGCAGCTTTATCGGCAGTAATATCAAAATAGAACTTTTTCTGAACATTGGCATTGCCAAGCCTATAGGTTACTAGAATATGATTCTCTGGATCCTCGTAGCAATTATCGTAATCGAATTTAATTATAACGTGCTCCTTGTTGTTTACAGTGCTGGTAACCCGGGCGCACTCCGACCTTATGGTTGGCTTTTTAACTGTCCCAATATACCTATCGCCCAAGCGAAGAGCGTATTTAAGCATGCCCAACCCGCTTTCGAGTTCAACCAATTCGATACTGGCTAGCAACGAGCGGTAGCGGGTAATGCCCAATGCGCATTGGTCCTTACGGCCATCCATAAAGTAGTTGGACAGTACATTCAGTTCGTCGATATTCTTTTCAATCTCTTCAACGCTAGCAACATTATCGACAGCAGCTAGCAAATTTTCTAACTGTTCGGTAAGCTGGCGATCGCGCATTTTAAAATCGCTAACTAACTTTTTAAGTTCAAATTCGGGGAATGGGTACTTAATATGATAGTTGAACCGTACAACACCCCTTTTTTTGTCCTCGGTCTTTTCCCAGTAGAACTCCTCAACCTTGGAGAGTGAAATGCCTTGTAAGAATGGTACTTTCCCAGATTCAGTAGTTGTTGTGGATGCAAACTTCTCGAGGAAAACTGAAATGTTATTGTTGTAGTTAGCCTCCTCGGTTCGCATCTCGGAACGGGTTTTTACATTTTCGGCAACTGAACTCACAATACGCTCCTTCACCATATTCAGGGCATTCTGTTGCGCTTCCTGTACCGATGCACCCGACCCTGCTACTATAATGAAATCCTTTTGAATTCCGTTTACCCATCCGGGTTGCTTGCCGCTTTTATCAACCACCTTGAGTTGGGCCATGCAAGCGGTTACCGGAAGTAATAATGCTATTATGAGTAGTTTCTTCATTTCTAATAGGTATTGAAAACAATTGTAAATGGATTTTAGCCTTCTAAAAACAACTCAGCAACCCCTAAGGGTTGCTGAAATCGTTAGGAAATAGCAAATTAGGGACGCTCGTTGGCTAATTTTTCCATTTCCTGATTAAAGATTTGCTCGTACTTCATTTTATCATAGTCGAGCTGCAGTTTTTGATCCTTGCTTATACGATCCTTAATGTTGTTAAGAAGTTCATCTTTAGCAACCTCAACTGCTGTGTAAACATGGTATTTGCCATCCTTTTGGAAAGTTTTTGTGCATGGAACAGCAACATTGTTAAGCTCCTGATTTACCACATCGCGGGTAAGCATTTCAAATTTTTCTTCAAACTCGCTGGCATTATTAAACTGACGCTCGTTGGTGTAACGGTCGGTTACCGACTTGATTGTGCGGTTAATACCAGCAGCCAGCATAGCGTTGGCATCGAGGTTGGCCTTACGTTTTGCAGTGCTCAAATCGGTGCTAATACCAATACCAGTGCCACGGAAAAAGTTTTTATCGGTACGGTACTGTTGATCGCTGCAGGGGGTTTCAATTTCTTGGCCCAGTGCGCTGCTGGTTGCTTTCTTTTTACCACCGCAGCTGCTCAACGAAACAGCGCCTACTAGCACAAAAGCTAGGAAAAGAATTTTTGCAAGTTCAAGCTTTCTCATGATTGAAAATTTTAGGTTAATAATTAAGTGATAATAAAAAAAATTAGAGTTATGTTATTTGTTCTTGTAGAGCCAATCCCACTTAAAGTATGGAGCAGCACCCCAATATGCCCAACTCATAGCAACTTCCTTGCCAGCTTGTATCATCATTTTCTCTTTTTCAACGCTATCGTCGTATTTTTTCATTTTAAAACTCCACGACGAAGCACCTTCTGCCTCTACCTTAGCTGTAATATCGGCAATAAGCCTTTCGGCTTCGGGGAAACAGGCCATATCGGGGGTAATTTTTCCTAAATTCTCCTCAACTTTGCTCAACTCCTTACCAGCCCAAGCGGCCTTAGCAGCCTGCAGGTACTCATTGCACTTCTGGTCGGCATACTGCTTGTAAATATCTACCGAAAGATCCATGCACTTGTCGAAACACTCGCGGCTCAGGTCGGGAACTGAGAGTAGAAGGAAAAGTGCCTCCTCATACTTTTTCTGACCAGCTAAAGCCTGTGCCCCTTTAATATAGGTATCGCACTGGGAGTTGTAAAACTCTAAAATTTTCTCCTTGCCCTTCTCAATGAAACCACGGAATTGCCCATGTTTGGGGTTAATGTTTTTTATTCCCTGAATATACGCCTTCTCTTCAGTACGGTCTACCCCCTTGAGCGAAATGGAGGTTTGGCTAAAAATATTCTGACTTACAGCATCGGCAATAAAAAAGGTTATTTCCATATTTAATGCATGCATTGGCGGAGCGGTAGGGGTAATTTCTTTGCTAATAATTGAAACCACAGGAATAATGGCAAAACGAGCATTGTATTCTGAAGCACCCAGGCCATTTTGAGCAGCAATCTGCTGTAGTTTACTTTTAAGCATATTACTGGCACCATTGGGGATATTGGCAGCATCGGGAACAACTGCTGCAACTGCAATACGGCCTAAGTCATCGGCTTTACCCACGGAGTTTTGGGCAAAAGTTAATGCAGGCAGCAGAGCAATAGCAATTATCAAAATGATTCTTTTCATTTTAGTAGCGTTTATAAGTGAAAACTATTTTTCTCCGAGAATAAGCCATGCTTCGCCCAAACCCCTGAGGTACACCTTCGATTCAATGTTGTACTTCTTACGAAGTTCGCTTCGCAATTCGGTAACAAAACTGCGGGTATCAACTGCCCTTTCGCGGCCTCTATCATCCAACTTCATCATTGGAATACGAACCTGTTCAAACCTCATGAAATTTTGGGTAGCATCGGACAGGTTAAAACGGCCCTGAACGGTATTGTCGAACATCCAATCCTCAATAATTTGAGAAAGTTCCTTGTCATTATATTCAGTTTCTAGGTTTTCTCCCCAATTGCTCCAAACACGAACCATAACCTTTACTTCGCGTCCTTTTTCAAACATGTCGGTGAAATGGGTCATTAAACCGGCATTAAAACCGTCCATGTGGCTCAGAACTGCTTCTTCAAGGAGCAACTCAGCTGGTGCGGAGGATGATGGTTTACCCGTACCGGCAGCGCCCGAAACCTGTTTCGCAGTGTAAGCATCGAGGCCCCTGAGGTTGAAGGTGATGAAACGGTTAGGACCCTGACGCTTTATTTCAAAACTCAGGTCGAGAATAATATCGGCCTTGGCGGTCCTTTTTAAAATATCGATAGGACTTTCAGACATATCGGAACCCGAACTTGAAGAGGTAAGCATTGAGGCTTCAGCGGCTTCTTTTTCTAGGTTCTTCATTTCAGTTTCGAGGTCTTTGAGAGGAAATCCCCTGTCGGCCATAATTTGTCCCATTTTGGTAATAACCATTCGGAGATCTGAATCGGTTTGCATAGCCTTCTTGTAATCGGGCAGCGTTTGGGTGGCCCCCTGATTGGTGAAGGTCATAGAGTAGCCTCTGCTTATGCAGTATTGGTCGCTAGGTACAACCATAATAATTGGCTTCTTAGCTTGCCCAAAAAGGGTTATACTTGCCACAAGTATTGTTACAGTAAAAAATATGTATTTCATAATATGAGTTTAATTGATTTTTGAACTAAAAACCTGAATCGAGTCTTCGGGCTACTCCGTCAACCTCGAGCTGCCTGCGGAGATTATCGTACATTACTTGAACGTAAATGGCAACCTTAAATCCGTCCTTAATTTTTAGTCTGTCCTGACCACTTGGAGACCCATCGGTTGTAAGAGCGATGAATTGAAGGTATTTACCGCCCGGGGAGAAAAAGTTGTCGAAATAGTTGGAATGCTTCTGATCGGCATTAGGATCGGACAGTATTGCGGGTGTTGCTGCAGCACCATTACCTCCGGGAATACCCTTGAATATGGCAGCTGCCACTGCATTCATTTTGGCCTCAATTATGGCATCCTCAACCTTTTTACCGTAACCCCAAACTTTTATAACTTTGGTTCCGTCCTGGCCTACTCCCTGCACTTCAACTTCGTAATTGTACTGGCTGTTGTAGTGTGCTTTACGCTCCTTCTTTTTGTACTTTGCCTGTGCATCAGCAGATGGCATGAATGCAACCACCGCAATTAATGCAACTAGAATATTACGTATCGTTTTCATGGTTATTGATTTTGGGTTAAACTTTTATGGTTAATTTACAAGCTAAAACATTATTTTTATACCAAGTAATGTAGACGCGCCTATTCTGTCTTCGAAATAGTAGGTCCAATCATTATATTCATTATTGTCCTCATCAGTTGCTTTGCTTATGGGAGCATAAAAACCAACACCCCCAACAAGTTGGAAGTTGTGTTTCAAATTCAATGCCAAATTTGCGCCACCTTTAAAATAAAGGACTTCAAAATAATCGACACTTTGATTGGTAAGCCATTCACCATTAGCCCTCTCGATGCCAACACCAGCATAGGGTCGGAGTTCTACATTTCGCGACATTTGGAACCCCTTGGCTAGCCCTCCCCCATAACGGAGAAATGCAAACTTTTCGTTAAAGTATTCTCCTGCATCGATACCACCCTCAACATAAACAAAGGTAGCTTTCATGCCAAGGTAGCGCCCCAAACGCAAGTCGGCACGGGCGTATAGGCCACCAATGCCCCCTACTTCAACTCCGGGGGTTATTTCGATTCCAAAGTCGTTCTGCTGTTGTAGGGTATATCCGGGTTCGAGTTTTCTGCCCGCTACTTGGTAAAAGGTTGAAACTTCCATATCGCCTGTTGCCTCTTTTCGGTTATCAACAATTTTTGAAGTAGCCCGAATTACACCCCTGCGTTTAGGAATTGCTTGGTTCAGTTTTTCGTCCCAAACGAACTCGTATACAAAAAATCGGCTATCGGTTTTTAACCCTTCTTTAAGGCCAATTTTCGACCGAATAGGTTTAACTTGGTGGATAGCGGTTTTCACTTTGAACTCCTCCACCTTCATTTCAATTTGGTAAATTAATTCGTCGAGCGATTTTTGTGCTAATTCCTGCATGAGTTCATCCTCTGACTTGGGTTTAACCAAAAGACCTAATCCGGTTGTGCTTTCGGGTTGCGAGGCAGTCACCTTAATGCTTTGCTGTGTAACCAGTTCGAGGGGGATGTTCAACTTTTCGAAAAGTTTGCGTTTTTCCTCTTTCACCTTTGGTGAGTCGTCGCTGTATATCCACGAGTCGTAAAAGGCGTTTTGGGTGTCTTCGGAGAAATTTATACGGTAAAGGTAGCCGGTAACATTCGCCTGCCAACCCTTCATGTTATTCATTCCCAATTCCTTAACATTCTTAATGTCTTTAACATCAATGGTAAGGATGTAGCTGAGGTTCACCAAGCGATTCCCATAATCCTCAAGTGCTGCGTTGCCTCGTTTCGAGGTTTGGGCCCGAAGAAAATCCTCGTCGGTGGCTGAAAAGCGTCCGCGTTGGTGGATAACATCCATGCTCATAGTGCCATCGGGCTGGCGGTTGTACCAAAGTGCAAGTGTTAATAGACCAACCTTTTGATCTTCGAGTAATTTTTTTACATCGTATGCCGCAGTAGCTTCAGCTCTGTTGAAATTTGGTTTCAGCAATACAGATGGAAAATTGTTGTTATTGTACTTGTCGGGGAAGGTAACGCCACCAACTTTTTGGATGAATTTGGCAGAATGGTTTTCGTTCCCATTATTGAAGAAGAAAACACCCAGCGAACTTCTATCATAAGTAGTTGGAACTTTTTTAATTTTCGCTTCATCCTGCGAAAGGGCCTGTAAGTAAGGCACTACAAGCAAAACAAGAAAAATATACTTTTTCATTCGAATAAAATTTAAGTCAGGTTAATAATTGGTTGCTTATCAATGTGTTTACATATTACATCTGCCTACAACGATGGAACCTGCCTGACGGACAGGCAGGCCTGTCCGTCAGGCAGGTACCTATATTTTATTGGCTTCGCCGTACCTGCTTGCAGCCAGCAAGCTTGCAAAAAACTTCTCGGTTACGCAAGCTGACTTACATTGGTGTTTCATAGGTAATAAAACTGTTAATAGGTTGAACAAGTAAATTTATGAAAATTGTTGTACAGAGGGTCAATGTAAAGTTTAAACTTTTGTAATACTATATTTTTTTTTGCGAAAGTGTATTTACGTTTGGTAAAAACAAAAAAAGCGAACACTAAGTTCGCTTTTTTGATATTTTATGTATTCGCTAGAATGGAATTCCCATTAACTTGGTTATAATTGGAGCTAGTTGAGTGTTGTCCAACTGCCCAACAAAAAACTCCTGACCAGCACCAATGGCATACAAAGGAACCTGACTGCCGGTATGGGAGTATGAGGTCCAACCAATTCCTGCCTTATTATTGAGTATGGCAATGGCTTGCATTGACACTGTTAACTCTGAACGGTAGTCTTCGTTTATCGATTTAGGCTTCTTCTTTTCGTAAAATTGATTGTGAAATGCTTTTTTAAGCAAAGCTACTTCCTGGTCGGTTAAAGGAACTTCGGATGAACCCAGCCCGAAATGCTTCTTAATCAACAGCATTACATCGTTAAAAAGTGGTTTACCTCCTTTGGCATTGGCCAGTTCTAGGAGCAAATTATCGAATCGTTCTTTTGAAACATTCTGTTTTAACAAAAGAGCAATATTACTTTCATAACCATGTTCCCTTACCCCTAGCGACATGCCACCCGTTTCGTGGTCGGAAGTAACAATAATCAGGGTTTCTGTTGGGTGCTTTTTATAAAATTCGTAGGCCACCAATATGGCATCGGAAAAAGCGATTGTTTCGTGAATAACTGTGGCTGCATCGTTATCGTGGCAGGCCCAATCAATCTTTCCTCCTTCAACCATCATGAAAAATCCTTTAGGGTTATAAACCACATCTATGCTCATTTGGGTCAATTGGGCAAGTGTTACTTCCGATGATTTTGCATCGATCCTGTACTGTAATGTACTTGAAGCGGCTGAATTAGGAGCAGTATAAACTATAGTTTGGTGGTTAGCAAGGTTATCGTCACTCAGGCTAAGCGAAGATGTAAACAAAACGCCATTATTTGCGCCCATTTCTATAAAGTTGCCGCGTGGGTTTTCAGATTTTTTTCCCATAGGATCGCGAAAGCCCCCTGAGGCAAAAAAGCGGAAACCTGAATTTATAAGATCGTGTCCAATTTCATGGTACATATCGCGATTGGGCTGATGCGCATAGAATGCTGCGGGGGTGGCATGGTCGATACTTACACTTGATACCACCCCAACCTGAAAGCCATTCCGATGGGCATAATGAGCAATTGAGAGCAGCGAGTCGGTGTGATCAGCATTCAATCCAATGGTTCCTGTAGATGTTTTATTACCGCTGGCAATTGCCGTTCCGGCTGCTGCAGAGCACGTTATATATCTGGTTCCCGCAAAAGTTGTAACAAAGCCCGTTGCTGGAAAGGTTGTGAAACTCAAATGATAATTACCATTCGTTGAGTCGAGGGCAGCCAGGTAGGCCTGTGTAGCATTAACCTGTTGAATTCCCATTCCATCGCCAATAAATAAGAATACATACTTTGGAGTTGGAACAAGATTTTTTTCTTGCGACGAGCAGCCAGCAAATGCAATAGCAATAACAACAATGAGGATTTTAATTAACTGTTTCATTTATAAGAATTATTTACAGAAGAAACAATAGAAAAAATATAAGGTTTTGCAATTAGCAGTTAAAAAAAAGGGGCTTCTGCCCCTTTCTCATTATTTTGGATTAAAACATTACTCAAGTTTTTCGGTACGTTTTGCGGCGTAACTAATTTTAAGCGCGCTTGCCTTGCGTAGTTCCTGCTTCACATCGGTAACAATACCCATGCGGGTTTCCTCATCTACCTTAAGTGAAATGGTTAAGAAAGGCCTATCGTTTTCACCTAACGCATCGCGTTCGGATGAGATGAAATCGCGAATAGCATCGAGCGATTTAAAACTATCGTTCAGTTGAATGCGGGGTTCAGTTCCATAAAGCCTCTGGTAACTGGTTGTTGGAGGCCCAATGTATATGTACGATACCAGCGACTTCTTTTCGAGTTTAACAACCTCGGTTGCTGAAGGAATCCTATTTTTTACAAACAGTTCCGTTTCGCGCAGTGTGGTGCTAACCATGAAAAAGAAGAGCAGCATAAATACAATATCGGGGAGCGATGCGGTTGATATAGCCGGCATCTTGTTTTTTCCTTTACGTTCGAATTTTGCCATTACTTTTTCCCTCCTACATTGGGTTCGGCCTCAGAAATACGCTGAGGAATTACTTTCTGAACTGCATCCTTTTGTTCCTCGGTAAGGTCCTTAAGGGACTTCCCAAATTTATTACGAGCAAGGTCCTCGCGAAGGTCGTTGTAAGCGGCTACCAGTTCGTTCTGCACCTTCATGTACATATTGTAAGATGTATTCCGGTCGTTTTGAAGCGAAATAACACCCTTACTTACCAATACTGTCCCAAAAAAGTCAACAACCACCTCAGTTCTTTCAGGCAAATTAGGATCGTCATTAGAATTTAGAATAAATTCCTTTGTTTTTTCCCTTAACGTAGAAATATCCATAGGTTGGCCCTCAACCAATAGCCTATCGCTCTTGTTAACAAGAACAGTGAAAATATTTCTTTGTTTAATATCAACTTGTTCTTGTTTGACATTCGGGTCGGGCATGGGTGGTAGCATCCTGGCCAAGCCGGTATCGACATTCATGGTTGTTGTAACCAGGAAGAAGATTAGTAGCAAGAATGCTATATCGGCCATGGAACTCGCATTTATTTCTCCAAGTGGTCTAGCCATGATGAAATGTTATTAAATGAACCCCTGCCAGGCAGGGGTTCGTGTTATATTAACGTGAGAAAATGCTTCTAACTCCTGTAAAGAGCAGCAGAAATACAGCAACACCTGCTAGTAAATAGGTGGCAATAAGGCCCATGTCGGAATACACCAAAACGCCAATGTTTGCAAAATTGGGGTTGGGGTTTGCGCTGCTAATATCCTTAATTGGGGTAGCATCGGCAAACATGTAACCAATGAGGAATACCAAACCAATAATAGCAAGTCCACCTAGGGCCTTGAGAGCCTTTTTGGGGTATACAATCATGAAGATTATGGGGAAGAGCACTGCCAAGAATGCTGCTACCAGGGTTAATACGTAGGCCCAAACAATGAAAGGCGCCTCGTTAATGTAACCCAGAAAGAACAGCACGGCCAATGCCACCGAAATTACCATAATACTCCATGTGAATACCTTAACCAATATTTTCACAATGTTTTCGGACATGGCGTATTACTTTTTAAGGTTATATTTCATTAGGATATCGATAAGCGAGATGGAAGCATCTTCCATGTTATTAACCAGCTTGTCGATTTTAGAAACCAAATAGTTATAGAAGATTTGGAGAATAATAGCAACAATAAGACCGAATACTGTAGTAATAAGCGCAACTTTAATACCACCGGCAACAAGTGATGGAGATATGTCGCCAGCCGCTTGAATTGCGTCGAATGCATCGATCATACCGATTACAGTACCCATAAACCCGAGCATAGGAGCCAAGGCAATGAACAGTGCAATCCAGGTAAGACCGCTCTCGAGTTGGCCCATTTGAACCGAACCGTAAGTAACTACCGATTTTTCAACCACATCGATACCTTCGTTAGAACGGTCGAGACCTTGGTAGAAAATGCTGGCAACAGGACCACGTGTGTTGCGGCAAACCTCTTTTGCAGCCTCAATGCCACCTTGCTCCAAAGCAGCCTCAATTTTTTTCAGAAGTTTTTCGGTGTTGGTTGTGGCAAGGTTCAAATAAATAATTCTTTCAATTGCCAAGGCCAAACCAAGAATAAGGGCCAAAAGAACGATACCCATGAATTCGGGACCACCCTCAATAAATTTGGTTTTAATTTGCTTGTGCATCGAAACTTCTTCGGCCTGTTTAACTGGAACTTCGGCAACGGGAGCTTCAGTAACAACGGTGTCGGCCTGAGTAGCTGCTGCGTCCTGAGCATTAACGTAGGTAGATGTACTAAGTACAAGCATACCGGCAACCGCAAAAAAAGTTAGTAGTTTTCTCATTGTGTGATTACGTTTAATTATTACTATTGGTTTTTAGTTCAACAAAAATAGCAAATTTATGATTTCAAAAATCGCGGAGAGAATGGGATTCGAACCCATGAAGCCCTTTTGGAGCTTACACACTTTCCAGGCGTGCGCCTTCGACCACTCGGCCATCTCTCCAATTTCGCACTCGAAATTCAGGGGCGAAAAATACAAAAAAATCTTTATTAATAGCTAATTTGTGTTGTAATTTCTCCACTAATCGATTTTTTTACTTCTTCTTTTAACTGCTCAAAAGGTAAATTTTTACCTAATAGAAACATGAGCTTCGCAACGGCTGCTTCAAAGGTAATATCGTTTCCGCCAATAACACCTGCCTTTTTTAGTTGCAACCCGTTGTCGTACTTATCCATGTCTACGCTACCGGCATGGCATTGGGTAACATTATAAACCAAAATACCCTTTTCAACTGCCTGTTTCACCCTTTTTAAAAACCACATTTGGTTGGGTGCATTGCCCGAACCGAAGGTTTCAACTATTAGTGCTTTAAGATTAGGGGTGCTTATTATTGAATCGACCAAACTAGCCGAAATGCCGGGAAAGAGTTTCATAACAGCAACATTTGTGTCGAGTTGCTTATGAACTTTTAATTCGCGTTTTGAGGTGCTATAGTGAATGAATGCGTAATTATATTTTATTGAAATGCCTGCTTCGGCAAGGGGCGGATAGTTGTCGGACCGGAAAGCGTTAAAATGCTCGGCATTATGTTTGGTGGTTCGGTTGCCCCTGAAAAGCCGGTTTTCGAAGAAAATGGTAACTTCGGGCACCATGGGCTGCCCATTGCTTTGCGCAGCAGCAATTTCAATAGCACTTATAAGGTTCTCCTTTCCATCGGTTCTAAGCATACCAATAGGTAGCTGCGAGCCTGTAATAACTACGGGCTTATCGAGGTTCTCGAGCATAAAACTGAGCGCCGATGCGGTAAACGACATGGTATCGGTTCCATGCAGGATTACAAAACCATTGTAGTGGTTGTAGTTCGACTCAATAATTGTAGCAAGTTCAACCCAAAATCCGGGATTGTTATCGGATGAATCGATGGGAGGATTGAAAGAATGCGTATCGAGTTTAAACCCAAATTTTCGTAGTTCGGGCACCTCGGTCAAAATTTGATCGAAATTGAATGGGGCCAGCGCGCCCGTTTCGGGGTTCTGCTTCATACCTATGGTTCCGCCTGTGTAAATTATAAGTATGGAGGTTGAATGGGTTTGCATAAGTTAAATACTTACATTGAACAATTGGGCAGCATTCTGCGTGGTAATTCGTGCAATATCCCGAACCGTATGTCCATGAATTTGAGCTATTTTTGAAACTACATGTGGTAAGTAGGAACTTTCGTTTCGTTTTCCACGGTGGGGTGCAGGCGTTAAGTAGGGGGAATCGGTTTCGAGAACTATGTGTTCTAAATCCATTGCTTTTACTAACTCTGCAAGGCCACTATTTTTGTAGGTAACAACTCCGCCAATACCAACCAAAAAACCACCATAGCTGGCAATATGCTTGTAATGGTCGATAGTGCCCGAAAAACTATGGAAAATCCCCCTCAGATTGGCATCGTTCTCCAAATCGATAATTTGTAAAACATCTGGAAATGCCTCCCTGGTATGAATTATTACAGGCAGGTTGAGTTGTTTGGCCAGTTGCACCTGCCTACGGAATACCAGTTTTTGCTGCTCAACGAAGGTTTTATCCCAGTACAAATCGATGCCCACCTCGCCAATACCATAAAACCTATGTTTTTTTAAATACGTTTCTACTTGCTCCAGTTCGTTCTCCCAGTTGCTTTTCACCGATGTGGGATGAAGCCCCATGAGGGGAAGAAACAGGTCGGGGGCTTGCTGTGCAACCGAAACAACTTTACCATGCGAAGTACTGTCGATGGCGGGTAAAACAATTTTTACTATCCCTGCCTCACGAGCACGCAGTGTTACATCGGACCTATCGGAATCGAATTCGGGTAAATAGAGGTGCGAATGGGTATCGAAGAGTTGCACTATATGGTTTGAATTGGCCCTTTTACGGTGCAAACTTAAGAAATGTTATGAAAAGTAAAGGCATAAGTTTACTGAACCAGCGCGAAAAGTTTTCCGGGTTTACACTTAACAACGCCAGCAAACTCGAGGTTTAGCAGCACCGACGATACTTTAGCCACGGGCATTCTTGTTTTAAAACATATTACATCAATTACTTCCTGCCCATTGTCCGAAAGCACATCGACAATCTGTTGCTCTTCGGGAGTAAACTGATGAAAAAGCGATTTTTGAACTGGTTTTTTAGTTGCACCAATGATATCCCAATTTAATAGTTCTTCAATGTCCTCAATTTTTTCAACTAGCGCAGCGCGGTTCCTTTTAATTAGCGAGTTGCAACCCGACGAGTACTTATGTCCTACCCTTCCGGGTATTGCCATTACCTCGCGATTGTACGAAATGGCCAAGTCGGCGGTGATTAAGGAGCCACCCTCCATGCCGCTCTCTATTATAAGAGTTGCATCGGAAAGGCCCGCTATAATTCTGTTTCGTTTTATGAAATTTTGGGGTTCAATGCTGGTTCCTGAAGGGAAATCGGTTACCAAAGCGCCGCTTGCAACAATTTCCTTTGCAATGCTGCGGTGACCCGAAGGGTAAATGGTATCGAGCCCATGACCCAGAACGCCAACTGTTGGGAGTCCGTTTTTTAGGGCTGCTTTATGAGCGCACAAATCGACTCCATAGGCTAACCCGCTAAAAACAATGGGGTTGTGGCCACGAGAAGCCATTTCGGCAACAAGGCGTTCGCAAATCTCTTTGCCATAATCGGTTATACTTCGGGTACCAACAATACTTATAGTTTTTGACTGATTAAAGTTAACTGACTGATTCCCTTTAACAAAAAGAACAATGGGGCCATCTTCGCACTGGCGAAGCCTTTCGGGGTACTGGGGGTCGAGGTAAAACCAAACGGCTAGGCTGTGTTTGTGAACAAATTCTGCTTCATGCTTGGCCCTGTCGAGCACTGAGTTGTTGGCTATTTCGTTAGCAAGCACTTCTCCAATGCCGGGTATGCTCATCAGAGCCTTTTTCGACTGCTTAAATACGGCCTCAACGCCTCCGCAGTAAGCTATTAACTTTTTTGCATTGATAGACCCAATTTTGGGAATCATATCAATGCCAATTTGGTATGCTAGCAAAGGGGTTGACATGTATACGAATTACTTACTTTTGGGTGTAAAAATCGAGCGCCGCAAACAGTTTTTTCTTTAGTGGCTGTGGCAAGGCTGAAATGCTGAATGGGGGGTACTGGGCATTTCCATTACCCAATTTTCGAATTACCGATACGCTCTCTCGGAGCCCAAAAAGTGATTTATTCCGAGTATAACCAACAAATTGTTCTTTCGGGATCTCATAAGCGTTCTTCTTATTATCGAACGGATTGAGTTTATAGTACTTAATAATTATAGATTTCCCGTCGTCGCTGAAAAGCAGGAAAGAAGAGCGAATAATAATATGATAAAGGTAAAAAACCATGTAAATGGCTAAAAGAAATGCAGCATGAAACCACCTGGAGGTACCCGTAAATTCTTCAACGTTTTGCCAAAGGTCCGACGAAAACATGAATGCAATTATGGCTCCTATAAGAATGAAATAGAGCTGCTTCTGTATTTGAATTTTATTTGCACTAATTTCGTTGTCGAATTTCATTGGAAGGTCCCCATTTTAATAAATAATTGAAATAATACAAGAACTAAAGCATAAAAAATGCTCGAATCAAGTTGTTCAGGCACCCAAAGTTGACAAAAAAGGGAGTAAAAAGCAAATGGTATAAAAATTTGGCAAAAGTTAGCCTTGTAATTCGGTCACCTCAAACCCAACGTTCTTTAAGTCGCGCCAGAAACAAGGGTACGACTTGTGTACAGCATTTGGGAAGTTAACCTGAATGTTTCCGTAGGTTAGGGCCATTGGCACCATCGACATAAGAACCCTATGGTCATCGAAAGTATTTATTTCGTTAACTTTTTTTGAAATCCTTTTACGAGTACCATCGAACGAAATGGTCTCGCCAATGGGTCTCGTTTCAATAATTAACTTAGCACCAAGTATTGCCATTTGCGACTTGATAACTTCTAGCCTGTCGAAATCCTTAACACGTAAACTTTCAACCCCGGTAAATTTGAAGGGTATTTTTAATCCTACGCAAGTAGCAACTATTGTGGGAACCAAATTGGGATTGTTGGAAAAATCGTGTTCAAACTGTTTGAGAGTGGGTTTAACTTTCGAAAGTAAAATGCCCCCATCAATGTTAGTAGTTTTAACACCAAGCGACTCGAATATATCTTTCACAATGGCATCGCTCTGAATGCTATCGGGGTTTAGCCCATTAATTTTAAAGTTAACTTTTTTTGAGAGAGCAGCCATTTCGTACCAGTAGCTGGCTGCGGTCCAATCGGCCTCAACTGAAAGCTCACTCCCATCGTAATACTCGTGGTCAATCAGCATTTCATCAGTTTTCCAACCCGAGTTAATGCCCAGCATATTGAGCATTTTGAATGTTTGCGTTACATAGGGAGAGTTCTTAATTTTTCCTCGAAGACCTAAAAAATCTTCGGTTGAGAGGGACGGGGTAATTGATAGTGAAACGGAAACAAACTGGCTACAAACCGATGCTTCGAGGCGCGTGATTCCTCCACGAAATCCTTTGGCTATAACTTTAAGCGGCGGAAAACCGCTCCGTTCAAAATATTTAATGTTGAACCCATCGCGCTGGAGAATTTTTATAACATCGCCAACGGGCCTACGGCCCATTTCACGGGAACCTGTAACAATCCACTCGCCACCAAAATATGAAAGCACAGCCCTGAGCAACCGAATGGCCACACCGGTTAGTCCCTCTTCGAGGCTTCTTCTACCCTTGCGTATGGTACGGTCGAAAACCTTATCGGCCTTTTTGCTTTCAAGGTTTTTTGAATCCGTGGCGGCATTCTTTACAACGCGAATAACAATTTTCCTGTTGCTTATGCTTTTGGAAGGGGCTAATGTTACTTCGCCCGAAAGGATCCGGTTCTTTTTTGTTATTAAGTAATTAACCATTTTTTATTTTCCCACCAACTCAAAAGTATTTACAAAAAATATAGGTTGTTCAATTTTGACGGTTTTTTTAATACAGTATCCATATCTTGCTGTTTTTCTGTGAATTATATTTTTATAACAGAAAATAGATGAAACAGATATTTCAGATCTACTTTGCCCATCTTTCAAAGCAATCGAATCCTTTTTGCTATCTTCGCAGGTTGAAAAAAGTTAAAAATTCAGGCATATGGATTATATTTTCAAGGAAATAGAGCAAAAGTGGCAGGAGTACTGGAAAAAAAACAGCACCTATAAGGTTATAGAAGATAAAAGCAAACCCAAGTTTTATGTTCTCGACATGTTTCCATACCCATCCGGGGCTGGACTTCATGTTGGTCATCCGCTTGGCTATATAGCATCCGACATATACAGCCGTTACAAAAGGCTTAAAGGTTTCAATGTGCTTCACCCAATGGGTTACGATGCCTTCGGTTTGCCCGCAGAGCAGTATGCCATTCAAACCGGACAGCACCCAGCGATTACAACCGACATTAATATTAAAAGGTACAGGGAGCAACTCGATAAAATTGGTTTCAGTTACGATTGGAGCCGCGAGGTTCGAACCTGCGACCCTGGCTACTACAAATGGACCCAGTGGGCCTTCATAAAAATGTTCAATAGCTGGTTCAATGTATTCAGCCAGAAAGCCGAACCTATTGAATCGCTCATTTCCCATTTCGAAAAGTACGGCAATGCAAATACAAATGCTGCCCACGGCGATGTTTCAGAATTCACTTCCAGTCAATGGAACTCCTTTGGCGAAAATGAAAAACAGGAATTTCTTTTAGGTTATAGGCTTGCCTATTTGGCCGATGTAATGGTAAACTGGTGCCCCGCACTGGGTACAGTGCTCGCCAACGACGAAGTAAAAGAGGGCCTCTCGGTTCGCGGAGGGCACCCTGTTGAACAACGAAAAATGAAGCAGTGGTGTTTACGCATATCGGCCTATGCACAAAGGTTGCTCGACGATTTGGAAAACCTTGAATGGAGCGAATCGCTTAAGGAGATTCAGCGCAACTGGATTGGCCGCTCCGAGGGTGCTGAGGTACTCTTTCCTATAAAGGGAAGCGAAAAACAGATACTCATTTTCACTACCCGCCCCGACACCATATACGGTGCAACATTTATGGTTCTTGCTCCCGAAAGCGAACTTGTTGAGGAATTAACTACTCCCGAATTTAAGGAAGCAGTTGAAAAATACATTACCGAAACAAAAAAACGAACTGAACGTGAACGTATGGCCGAGGCCAAAAGGGTTACTGGACAGTTTACAGGCAGTTACGCAATCAATCCATTTACAAAGCAACCAATTCCTATTTGGATTAGCGAATACGTACTGGCTGGTTACGGCACTGGCGCTATTATGGCAGTTCCTGCCCACGATAGTCGCGACTTTGTTTTTGCCAAAACCTTTAATTTACCAATCGTTCAGACAGTAATACGAAAGGGCGAAACGCCTTCAGCCCCTTCAACCTGGGAGGAATCGTACGATTCGAAAGAAGGAATTGTAATTAACAGCGAATTGATCAATGGCCTCGATGTAAAGGAAGCGATTGCCAGAATAAACAGCCACATTGAAACTGAGGGAATTGGAAAACGAAAGGTGAATTTTCGCCTTCGCGATGCCATTTTTAGCCGTCAGCGTTACTGGGGCGAGCCTTTCCCAATATACTATAAGGATGGTATTGCCTACCCCCTAACCGAAAACCAGCTGCCGCTGGAGCTTCCCGAAGTGGATGCTTACCTGCCAACAGAGAAAGGAGAACCTCCTTTGGGAAGAGCCAAGGCTTGGCATACCCCTGAAGGATTTCCTTACGAGCTGAGTACCATGCCGGGCTTTGCAGGTTCTTCGGCTTACTACCTGCGCTATATGGATCCGACCAATACAAATGCATTGGTTTCCAAGGAGGCCAACGAGTACTGGGAAAATGTAGACCTATACATAGGGGGTACCGAGCATGCAACGGGGCATCTCATTTATTCACGCTTCTGGAACAAGTTCCTGTTCGATTTGGGCTATATATGCAAGGACGAACCATTTAAGAAGCTCATCAATCAGGGCATGATTCAGGGTCGTTCAAACTTTGTATACCGAATAAAAGGGACCAATCGGTTCGTTTCGTATAATTTGCGAAACGAATACGATGTAACCGAAATTCATGTTGACGTTAATATTGTAACCAACGATATTCTCGATACCGATAAGTTCAAAGCCTGGCGACCCGAATTTGCTAACGCTGAATTTGTTCTGGAAGATGGCAAATACATTTGCGGCTGGGCTGTTGAAAAAATGAGCAAGAGCATGTGGAATGTGGTAAGCCCAGATGACATTGTGGAGCGCTATGGAGCCGATACGCTTCGTATATACGAAATGTTCTTAGGCCCATTAGAGCAATCGAAACCCTGGGACACCAATGGCATCGATGGAGTTTTCAAGTTTCTACGCAGATTCTGGCGCTTGTTCCACGATAGTAATGGCCAATTCGCAATTTCGACCGGTGAACCCAACCCCCAAGAGCTGAAATCGCTTCATAAAACCATAAAAAAGGTAACTGAGGATATTGAAAAATTCAGTTTCAATACGGGCGTTTCCACATTCATGATTTGCGTAAACGAACTAACCGAACAGAAATGTAATAAGCGTGCCATATTGGAGCCCTTAACCATTCTTGTTGCTCCCTACGCACCACATATAGCCGAAGAACTTTGGAGCCTACTGGGTAATACCAGCAGCGTTTGTGATGCCCATTGGCCTAAATGGAACGAGCAGTACATTATCGACAGCACTTTCAACTGTCCGGTTTCGTTCAACGGAAAAACCCGTTTTACCATTGAAATCCCCTTAAATCTTGCTAAGGAAGAGGTAGAAAAATTGGTAATTGAAAACGAGAATTCGGCCAAATACCTTGAGGGGAAGGCGCCCAAGAAAATTATTGTGGTGCCCAATAAAATTGTTAACGTGGTGATTTAGTGCGAAAAATACAGGAGCGGTTACTTCCGTCTTCTGTATTTTTCGGCTTCCTCCATCTTTTTCTGGGCAAGTTTCTGCTTCCTTTTGGCTTCCTTCAGTTTGGCCTGAACCTTACTAAGGTTCGCCTTACCTTTTATCATTTGGTTTTCGCCCTTGGTGAGCAGTTTGCTATTTTCTTTTAGTTTGTTGGTTAGATTCTTAAGCTCCTGTTTGTGTTCAAGAGTTTCTGCTTTGAATTCGGCTTTAGCTTCGGCTTTCTCATCCTTGTCGAGGTATGGTAAACTTTTCACATGGGCTGCCTGTGCTTTATCATGGTTTTTTGTGAGCATGTTTATCTCGCGCGAAACCAGCTTCATCTCCCTTTTGGCTGTTTTAGCCATGTCGCGAGCTTCTGATATTTGCTCCTCAATGGCAGTTGCCTCCTCTTCGAGTTTTTGCACCGCCTCGGTGGCCTTTTCGTAAGCTGCTTGAAATTTGTTCGTTTTTTCTTCCCTTTCGTCATCTTGAGCAGAAGTTGCAAACGGAACGAGAAGAATCAAAAGGACTGAAATGAAAATAGGTTTCATTCGGCAACGGTTTGGTTAAAGTTCCATACTCAAGCAAAAAATTGAGGGTAAATAACAACTACCCTTGGGGGCATTAGTCATATCTTACGAAAAATGCTAGCCCTTTGGTTGCATGAATATTCAGTTTACATACACAAATGTAATAAATTACCGAAATATAGTTTTCTTTACTGACAATTAGATTATTTTGTTGTGAAAAATTGAAAGATCTTGTCGGCAGAACCTATTATAATAACAAGAACTGAACTGGAAGAAATGGCCAACCGTGCGGGTATTATTGCTTGCGGGGCAAGTGCTGTTGAAGAACTTACAGCTGAAGCCCAACAGCTGAAGGAGTGGTTGGGCAAGGGAATGCATGGCGAAATGGGTTATATGGAGAACTATTTCGAGAAGCGTACGAATCCGGCCCTGCTGGTTGATGGAGCCAAATCGGTTATTTCAGTGATTGAACCCTACTCTCCAGAAAACGAAGTGCTATGGACTGTACCTCCAAAAATCTCGAGGTATGCACTTGTGCCCGATTATCACACCGAACTGAGAAAGAAGCTTATTAAACTCTTAAATTTTCTAAAGGAAAAAAACAGTAAAATTGAAGGGAGGGCCTTTGTCGATTCTGCACCTGTGCTCGAAAAAGCATGGGCCACCAGAGCAGGCCTAGGCTGGATAGGGAAAAATGGTTTGCTTATTAACCAGCGGTATGGTTCTTACATTTTCATTGGGCAGCTTATAGTAAATGCAACCGTTGATGGCACATGGATCCCTGCAACAAACAGGTGCGGAAACTGCTCTCGCTGCTTTAAGGCGTGCCCAACAAATGCCATAGTTTCACCAGGATTACTCGATGCTCGACTTTGCATTTCGTACCTTACAATAGAAAAGAAGGGGTTTCTCAACCCCAGCGAGCAGAAGGTGCTACATGGCTGGTGCTTTGGGTGCGATACATGCCAGGAAGTTTGCCCATGGAACAACAAAAAAGGGCGTAAACAAACATCCCTACCCCTTCAAATCGATTTAAAGAACCTTCTTAAAGCAGCAAAAGAGGGAACAATAAGCCCAACCCAATGGGAAAAAACAGTAAAAGGCACCCCTTTTGAGCGAATAACATTAGAAAGAATGCGGATGAATCTGCTAATCGATTAAAAAAATGGTGGGAACAACAGCTCAATAATTGAATTGTATTTACATTTACTCCGAAAATTATGTAATTAGGAGATGAAACCCAATATTGTAAACTGGAAAAACGAGTACAACGAGGGTATTTGGAGTTGGTACATTCGCCCCAATTCACAACCCCATTCGGTTATTTGCTTGGTTCATGGTTATGGAGAGCACTCTATGCGATACCACAGCTGGGCTCAGAAGTTTGTGGCAGAAGGCTTCGCATTTTTCGCTTGGGATCATGCCGGGCATGGCCAATCGGATGGAAAAAAGGGGCACATTCGGAGCATGCAGCAATTCATTAACGAAATTGAAGTTGCAATTGATAAATGCACTGAAATTTTCCCTGGATCGCCCATTACCCTTTACGGTCATAGTATGGGTGGAAATATTGCGCTAAACTACGCAATAAAAAAACAGGAGAAAATAAAATTGCTTATTGCCACTTCGCCCTGGCTCGAGCTGGCCAAGCCTGTTTCTCCAATACTCAGGTTTGCAGTTAAAGTATTAAGCGCAACCCTACCCAGCATAACATTAAAGGCACCCCTCAATCCGAGGGCTATAACTCATGTAGAGGAGGAGGCTTACAAGTATGCTAACGATGCCCTTAATCATACAAAAATAACGCCTCGCCTTTTGCATACCATTACCCAAAAGGGGCAGTTTGCCATGCATAGGGCATGTACAATTAGGGTGCCAGCACTAATGCTTCATGGTAGTGCCGATTCCATTACTTCGTTCAGAGCAACCAGTCAAACTGCACTAACCATGGAGAAGTGCAGTTTCATCCCCTGGAATGGCATGTACCACGAACTCCACCACGAAACGGTTCGAAACGAGGTATTCTCAATTATGGTAGAATGGCTCAACGGTAATCTCGACTCATTTGATATTCATGAGTAACAGCTTTCGAACGGTTATTGATGTTCCACCCTCGGCTTTTCAGTTGGGGTACGACAGCAATTGCCTTTTGCTGGGTTCGTGCTTTGCTCAGAATATGGGAGAAATGCTTCTGAGAAGAAAGTTTCGGGTGCTAGTAAACCCCTTTGGGGTAATTTACAACCCCATTTCGGTTAAACTTGTGCTGAAGCGGATTATGAGCGGCCAACCATTTGAAGAAACTGAACTCGATTTCTACAACGACAAATGGTTTAGCTTTTTACATTATACTGCTTTTTCAAATCCCCGTAAGGAGCTGTGCTTAGCCTCAATAAACTCGAACCTGCAGGAGGCAAATGAGGCATGGAAGCAAACCGAGCATCTTGTGGTAACCTTTGGCACCGCAAGAGTTTATTTTCATAAGCGGCTCAACCGACCTGTAGCCAACTGTCATAAAATTCCATCGGGGGAGTTCGATAATCGAATTCTGAGCGTTAAAGAAATAGTTGAAGTTTGGGGAAGCACCCTTAGCGAAATGATTTCGCTAAAACCCAATATTAAAGTGGTTTTTACTATTAGCCCCATAAGGCATTGGAAGGATGGCGCCTCGGGCAATCTCGTTAGCAAGTCGACCCTGGTGCTTGCAACCCACGAACTAGTAAAGGCATTCCCAAAAAATTGTATGTATTTCCCTTCGTACGAAATAATGATGGACGACCTGCGCGACTACCGATTTTATGCTCCCGACATGCTGCACCCATCGCAAATGGCAATCGATTACATTTGGGAAAAATTTGCTAGTTCCTGCATCGATACTGATGCTAGAGTTTCCATGCTCGAAGTTGAGAAGATTCTGAAGGCTCTGGACCACAGAATACAGCAGCCAGGAACTCCAGAACACAAACGCTTTTTGAACCAAACACTCGAAACTATTAAGCTGTTAGGAAAGAATAATAGTAACATTAATTTTTCACAGGAAATTGAATTTCTTACTGCACAACTAGAATAACCATGCCAACTTACGATACCAATAGCATTCTGATAGCATTCGGTCTTACCCTATTTGCAGGCCTTTCTACGGGCATTGGAAGCGCCATTGCCTTTTTCTCTCATAAAACCAACACCAAATTCCTGTCCGTTTCATTGGGATTCTCTGCCGGTGTTATGCTATACGTTTCGTTTGTTGAAATTCTCCTTAAGGCTCGCTTATCGCTGGTTGAAGCGTCGGGGTTGCATGTGGGCTCGTGGATCACTGTTATCTCCTTTTTTGGAGGAATTTTGCTCATTGGCATCATCGACAAGCTTATCCCTTCGGTTGAAAACCCACATGAGATTAAGCTCGTTGAGGACATGGATAAGCCCCATAGGAAGAACAGAAAGCTGATTCGCATGGGAATGTTTACTGCTTTAGCCATAGCCATCCATAATTTTCCGGAGGGCTTGGCCACCTTTACAGCGGCTCTCAACGACCCTAGTTTAGGCGTTCTCATAGCAGTAGCTATTGCCATACACAATATCCCAGAGGGAATAGCAGTATCGGTTCCCATTTACTATGCCACGGGTAATAAGCGCAAAGCATTTATGCTTTCATTTCTGTCGGGCTTGGCCGAGCCGGTGGGTGCATTGGTTGGCTTCCTGATACTAATGCCTTTTATGACTCCTCTGTTCTTCGGAATTCTGTTTGCGGGTGTGGCCGGCATCATGGTTTTCATTTCGCTCGACGAACTTTTACCTGCTGCCAGAGAATACGGTGAACATCACCTATCGATTTATGGCCTTATTGCAGGCATGGGGGTAATGGCAGTAAGTTTGCTACTTTTCATTTAGCTGTATAGCCAAAAAAAACGCCCCATTTCAACCTTAAAGAATTGAAATGGGGCGTTAAATTTTGTACCAATTATGCGTGAATAATTTCCTTGTACTGTTCTGGGGTAAGTAGATCGTTCAGTTCAGCAGCATTGGCAACTTTAATACGTATCATCCAGCCATCGCCGTAGGGATCCTTATTAACCACCTCGGGGGTTGAAGTAATTTTTTCGTTTACCGCAACAACTTCACCCGAAACAGGCATAAACATGTCCGATACGGTTTTTACAGCCTCAATGGTTCCAAAAACCTCTTCCCTCTGGAGGGTTTCGCCTTGGGTTTCAATTTCAATGAAAACTATATCGCCCAGCTGGCTTTGTGCAAAATCGGTAACACCCACAACGGCTTCGCCGCCTTCGATGCGAATCCATTCGTGATCTTTGGTGTACTTCAGGTTCGATGGTATGTTCATAGGGATAATTTTAAAGTGCTAATATTAGTTTCGAATGATTATATGTGCCAAAAGTATAAAAAAATGGATTAGCTCGGATTGATAAATCGCATGAATTTTGAAAAAACTACTGAACCATGGTAAACCTTAAGCTAAAGCCAAAGTTGGTGTTAGTCATGCGGTACGATGTCTGTACTACGGGAGTATTCACTACCCTATCGAAGAAAACCCTAATGGTAACCTGCTCGCTAACCACATACTCTGCCGACGTTTTGATAGTTAGAATAATCTGTCCGGCAGTTGGTGTGTTCTGGTGTTCAACCAATTTTCGTAGTATAGTTTGGTTATTTCTTATACTTAGGTCGGCATTTAAGCGCAGATCGCTTTTAAGGGTTTTTTGCTCCCCCGATGCCCTGCCAAAGGTTAATGGCAAATTCTCGAAACGATAACCCGATCCTAAAATAAACTCCCAGTTCACCATTTCAGTAAGCTGATTGTTAGCAAAACTCATGGCCAACGAACGGCTATTACGCACCTCGAACTTATTGGTTAGGCTATTAATCCATACCATATCGACCCCAACTAGCGGGCTAAACTGTTCGCTTATAGATACGTTAGTTATTTCATTTGGGGGCACAAAGTCGTTATTTAAATTCCTAACGTAGCTGAACCCATCGTCGCCTACCTGATAGTCGAGGTTCGATGTAAAAGCTCCAACGTTATAGGTCGACCTATAACCATGCCGCAAGGAGAAAGAACGCAAATGCTTTTTAAAATACTTGAGCTTCGACAACCCATCGTATGTTATTTGCCAGTTGGGCATGGGGAATGTTGGGAATGGGTTCAGGTTAAGGTTGTCGGCCGATTTGCCGGTATAGGCAGCCAGAAATGAGTAAATTAGCACCTCCTGCGATAATGGCCCGTAGCCCACTGGGAAGAAGGTATTTGGATCGATCTCTGTAGGATCGTAGTTTTCAGCTGCATTAGGGATTCTACCAGCTGCTAATCGCTTTGCCACGTCGATTCGAATTTTCTTGAACTGCTCGAAAGTTTCGCTACTGTAGTTGTTCTTGCTGCTCGACCGCTCAAAGGCTGAGCCCAATGTTATTACGCTAATGGAAAAGTTTCCGTTGTAAATGGGGTTGTAAGCATTGAAGCTGCCCTGCGCATCGGCTAAGTAGTACTCATTCTTATTCTTTGAGAACGAACGGGTACCAGAGAGTTCAATTCTGAAAGCAGGTAATGGCTCAATGGTGCTTCGCAGCTGTATAGTTTGGTTGTGCGATAAAACAAAGGGCGAATTCAGACTGGTGTCGTTACTTAGCCATCCATTCCGAACAGCATTCCATGCAAAATCGGGATCCTGCCACCCTGCTACAAAGGCCATACCCGGGGCATAGGTCTGACCCCAATCGGTCATACCCAAATACTCGGTTTTCGGTTTATAACCTGGAAGCAAAGTACCATTGGTTTCGGAGTAAGTGGCAGAAAAGTTCTTTACTCCCATGAGCATCCGAAGGGTTCCTTCGGTTAAGAATTTGGCCACACTTTCGCGCTCAGGTACTTTTCCCTCTATTACAACCTTGGCTTTTGAAACAGATCTTGTGGACTTTATGGCAATTCGCGAATCGGAGCGCACTGTAAGTTCTACTTTCACGTCTTTGCCTTCCTCATCGAACACCTTTACAGTAACATTCTCGGTTTTTAAGTTATGACTCAGGTTACGAGCCATGTTTTCGCGCAGCGATACATTTTCAATTTCCTGTTTAACGTTCTGCATTTTCTGCTGACGCTGAACTCCTCTGGCCCTCTGGTCGAACTTTTGGTTAATATTCTTTAGATAGTTGCTCTTATTATATAGGGTTGTAAAATTCAACTGACCATTGAGTTGAATAGTATTAGAGTTCTGAATGGTGTTGCCCGGATCGAAGTTGCTTGTTTCAGAAAGAATAGGCGCTGCAGTCCAGCTGTAGCTGCCAGTATACCGTGCGGAGGAGGTTACCCAATTGAATAATGGAATTTTATTTATGGGTAAGTTATAGGTTAGGTTAAACTGATGGTTATAATTGGTATTTCGCCCAAAATTCTTGAGGTTTGTCCATACTGAGTCGCGCCATTGCTCGTATGCATCGGGGTCCTTTTTTCTGTCAACAATACCGGGAGGTTCGTCGATACGTGCAATGTTGTTTGCTGCAAAATCGAGCTTAAGCGATTGGGCAAGATCCCATGTTAAATTGTAGTTTCTGTTCCAAGTAAAGTCTTTCGAGTAGGTAGGAAGCAGCTTTACGTTAGGGCTATTGATATTGCGCAGTTGCTGTTCGAAATAATTCCTGTTGAGTTCTGTTCGGAAGGCCAGCTGACTGGGGAGATACGAAAAGTTGAGATCCTTAATAATTCTTAGATAAGGTTTAGATAAAAACTTCGACTTTTTGAAAGGTTCCACTTTGGGGGGCTGCATATTGTAACTGTAGGTAAAACCACCTCGGGTGTTTCGCTGGATTCTGCTTTCGGTTCGTATGTTGCGCTGCAACATTTCGGAGAACGAGTAACTAACAGCAAAGTTCGACACATCCCAAGGCATGGGTTTGCCTTCGGTGCTATTAATTTTAACGTTGGTAAGGTTTATACTTTTCCGTCGTGTGTAATCCTGCGATATCTTTCGAATGGAATCGCGCTCGGCACGGGAGTTAGCCCTCTCAAGTGCAACTTTAAGTGGAATGTCGGGGTCTACAGGATTAAACTCGGGGTTGGCAAACGATTCGGAGAAACCTACAAACAATGGAATATTAACTTTCGACTGAGCTGAAAAGAAACGGCCCAATTGTACGGTGGAACTCAAATCGTACTGGTAAAAATCGTCGAGATTCCGTTCGTTCACCTTCTTCTCAATAGACCCAAACCCCGGCTTAATGGTAGTTCCCGAGGCATTCACCATGGCCAAATCGGCCAGTTTGGCCGACATCCGGGCGTTTGCTGCCCATCCGCCCCTGTCGTTGAACTGTGTTAATCGCAACTCATTAGCCCAAATAATACCCGATTTGGCCATGCCATCGTCGGTGGGGCTCCCCGAACGGCTGGGATTTCGCACCCCAATCATAAGCACCCTAATGTTGCTCAAACTGGGATTTCCGGTAACCTTAATCTTTCTATTCCCAATGGTTTGGGTAAATACAGTAAGGTAGTTAACCAGCGACCCCGGCTTCTGCATCTCATCGTTTCGGGTAAGTTTAATGTCCTGAAAAAGGCTCAGGTCTATATCCATAAAGTTCTCGTCGGGCCACACCAGCAACCTGTCGCTTGTTCGGTTATTCGAATAACCGCCCTGCGGTTTTGGTGGTGTAAGCACCAGAGGTACTTCGTACTCGTAGTAGTTATTGGTATAGTCGGTTCCCAAGCGAATGAAAACGGTTAACTCGTGATTCTGAAGGGTTAATCCGGGAATCTCCTCAGCATGCACAAACATTTGTAATCGCTTGTATTGCCTAATATCGTAATTAACATTTTTGTAAACTGCACGAGCATCGCCATCGGCCAAATCGATTATTTTAATTTCCATAGCCTGCTCGTTGAGCTCTGTATGCTGGGGTTGGCTAGGGTCAATTACCCTTTCAACTCCCGGAGGTAGCACATAATTAACTGGGCTGCGAGTATCGTTCTCCTCAATGTTCACTACAGAAACATCGAAGCTTCCCACGGGCAAATCGGATGTTGGCATGCCTTCCTGCCCCTGAATAAGTGCTCGTGTGTACTTGCGCCACTCTCCGCGTACTAACTCGAGCGATGCAAACCGAAGGAGAAGGGTATCTGAAAATCCATTCAGAAGAATTCGCATGTGCCGAATGGATTTGAAGTCTTCAATATTTCCAACAATACGTTGGTAGTCGTTTATAGGTACCTTAAACTGGTACCAGCTGACCCTGGAACGTTCGCCATTGGCCATTCGGGCGTTATAGGTTACCTTATCGGTAATAAAATTTCTACCAATCTCTAAATCCTCTGGGCGAAGCGAAACGCGATACTGGTAGTAGTTTTCAATGTCGTCGAGGTTGTTATCGTTACCCATCGACTCGGCATCGGGGAGAGTTGTAGATGATGCGCCCGGTGAAATTGAGTTCCCTTCGTGGTTATTATACATTTTGTAACGATCGAGGATTCCGGTTTGATTGGCATCGTAAAAGTTGGACAGGTAGTAACGGAAATTATCTTTCGAAGGATCGCCAAACGCATTGAGAAATGCCTCGGAATCCTCGCCATAGTTAGCGCCCAAAGCAGCAAGGTAGGCAGCAAAGAAACTTCGTTCATCGTCGGAATTTAGCCCGTCGAGTCCAACATCCTGGAATTGGCGCTCTGTATCGCCGGGGGCAAAGGCATTTACCAGCGATTGTAATTTTGAAACCCTTCCCCACGCTGTTGTATCGACATTCACAGTCTGCGAAGAGGTTGGTAACCCATTCTCGAATGCCTTTTTACCATCGCGCAAAATATCCTCCGATATGGTTCCCAAGTGTATATACATATCCCCACCATTGCTAAGGGAGTCGTAAACAAATGGGTCCATTAGCCAGAATTCAATATGCTCAATGTTTGCCGTTTCAAAATCGGTGGTGCTGGGTAGGGCGCGCATAATTCCCCCCCACGACTGTTGCGGGTTCTGTATAAACCCCCCAGGGCTTAAACCCCCTGTACGGTAATTATAGGGGCCCTTTTCTTTAGGATAGTATGAAATGTTTAGCACTGGGATATTGGTTGGCAAACCCTGCGGAGTATTCCGATTTGGGAACAGCTCATTCTGGAATATTTCCCGAACAAAGTGGCTGCTCTGAGTATTGGGGTTGCGACGAATATGCCCCGGAGTAAGCGAGTTGTTTCTGAGGAATAGTGGGTCGATGGTGAACCATGCCATCTTGGCCCTTCGGTAACCATAAACCAAATTATTATTGAGATTCCCTTCGGGGAAAAGGTCGTTTTGACCCTGAGGAGTGCTTGCAACTATCCATGCCGACCACATTTTCAGATCGATAGCAGTTTTACTTCCCTCAAAATCGTCGATATGAACTGTACCCGCCTTACCAATTACGCTCGAGTGGCCTGGAAGGAACTGTGCAAATTCTGCCTCGAGTGTAAGGTTCGATTTCTCTTTGGTTTGAATGAACGGAAGGAAATCGACTACTTTTGTTAAAAAGGGCGACTCGGTTCTGTACGAAACGTTCATTCCCCAAATAGTATTACTTATAGCTTCGTTCCCAAACGAAACCTTTTGGGTAAAGGGTCGTTCGGTTAGGTTCATTATGGTTGCCCCAATGTTGAAGTTTTCGGATATTTTGTAATCGAAGTGGGTTCCAATAAGGGTTTTAGTTTGAAAATTGAAAAGGGCCTGGCTCTCCACCGAAATTTTAATGGGAGTGCCCGACTGCATAATTCCGGGGTCGATAATTTTAACAGTTCCCATTACATAATCTACTGTATAGTGCTGCCCCT
This sequence comes from Bacteroidales bacterium, assembly GCA_037442025.1. Taxonomy (GTDB): domain Bacteria; phylum Bacteroidota; class Bacteroidia; order Bacteroidales; family Tenuifilaceae; genus UBA2287. The sequence goes on from JBBIRB010000005.1 coordinate 80,288, forward strand.
CAACAAGTTTTGCACCACCAGCGGTTACAACTACAGAGCCCCTGGGCACATTGGGCGCATTGAGCGATATTTCGGAACTAACCGATGACTGGTAGGAGCCCTCGAGCCTAAATTTATTCTTTTCAGCTACCTGTCGGGCTTTCGATAGGGTAGAATCATATAGTTCCTGATAAACATATTTCTGAGCTACGACTGGGTCACCTATCTTTGCAGCTAAATCGCTGCCGAATGGCTCGAGTACTGGAAAAATAATTCGTCCGTTATTGGGCCTTACGGTAACCCCCTCAACGAAGTCGAAAACCCCATCGGCACCATAATCGTTATTGGTATTTAAGTTGTCGAGATTCAGAACCGAAAGCAGGGGTTTGTTGGCAATATTCCCTTCGGGTATGTAATTAACTGTGGCCCCGGTTAGGTCGTTCTGGTACATAATATTCAGTGAAAAGTCCTGCCTGTCGAACTGGTATGCACCAATGGAATAAATATTTTTCATCATAAGGGGCCAGGTGGGCATTTTAGGCGACAGGTTGGTGCCTTTGAGAAGTTTGGCAATTAGTGCACTGGGTGCTGAAACCCCATCGGAGGAAAGTTCTCCAACGCGAAATGTGCGACCTGCAAAGGTATACTCGTAGGCAACTGCCAGAACCTCATCGGAATTGAGTGCTGAGTTTAACGAAATATATCCCAACTGTGGATGAAATGTATACTCTGAAGTGTTCAGCCTACGTGCGTTCTCTACCTTTTCAAAATCTCTACCCCCCGAAAAGTCACTTCCTCCTGTTAATGGTTCGAGAACCGAATTTACTGCCGAAATATCGCGAATGCCCGAATAGGTTCCGGTCATTAACTCGTACAAATTGTTTCGGGCATTATCGGGGTTGCTTCCGGAATTTACCTGAAAAAACAATGGGGATGAAATATTCTGAGCGTTTTCGCCCAAATCGACGAATGAAACAATATTTCGGGCATTTTCGAAATTGCTTTGCTTGTTGGTTACCCAAACCTCAATACGGGTAATGGTAATGCCGTTGGTTATCATAGGTAGGTTGCGCAGCGACTGGTTGTATGTGTCGCGAAAATACTTGGATAGGAAAAAGTGTCGGTTGGCCTCATACTCATCGGCCTGAACCCCAAAATCCTTAATTTGCGCACCGCCCCGCACCTCAATTACCTGCGACTGCCCGTTTTGCCGCGAAAAGATGCTGGTAGCCGTAAGGTTTCCGAACTTCAACTGGGTTTTTATACCAAACAAGCTGTGGCTTCCGGTAATAAGGGTCCCCGGCAATGGGAGCGAAACGTTACCCGCTTCAATTTTCTGTATAATTTCATCCTCAAAGCCAGTATACTCAACCTTCACATTATTTTCAAAGTCGAAAGTGGCTTCGGTATTGTAATTAATATCAACCTTCAGCTTTTCGCCAATATTACCTGTAACGTTCATCTGAATTTTCGACTGAAAGTCGAAAGTGGTAATGCTTCTAACATCCTCGGCCAACAGGGGATTTTCGGTATAATTGTGAGCAATACCAAAAATCAGCTCGGCGTTTCCCTGCGGAATTATTTCAATTACGTTGCTACCAAAAATGCGGTCGAAGGTTTCGCCACCCACCTGCAATCGGGGCAGAATGCCCGAACCTCGCATTATGGTTTCACCTATTTGCCTCTCGCGCCAGTACTGGCGCATGGTTTGCTGAAACTGGAACGAACGGTACTCATCCTCGCTCATAACCCTTGGTGGCCCAATGTTTATGCCTCCAACTTTTTCGTAAACAGTGTAGGTTTTGGTTTGAGGGTTATAAGCCACTTCGAAGGTAACATTGGAGGGTTGCCCTAAATAAAGGGGAGATGTGGGCTGTTGACCCGTATGCGTTGGTTTGGGAATGGGAAAGTGGAGTTTGGAAGTATCCTGTTGATAAACCTCATTTGGATTAAAAACCGGCTGCGAACCGAAAACAAATAGGGTTGAGAATTGCAGCAAAGCAAATAAAAAAGGACCAATGGATATATGGCGGTAAAAACGAGTCAACTTTGCAAATAATTTTTGGTTATAACCCTTTTAATGCGCTCTTCACAAGGCTTTCGGCGGTATGCTCGCCACCTTTGCGAAGCAGTTCGTCGAGCAATTTCTCAGCAGGACCCTTGGGGTATCCCAGCATGACCAATGCAGATAACGCTTCGGCGCGGATGGTATTGTTTGAATCGGAAAAAATTTGAGCAGAGGCATCGCCTTTACCCATTTTACCCTTCAGGTCTACTACAATACGCTGGGCTGTTTTCAGCCCAATCCCCTTAATTTGTTTAAGTACATCTACATTTGCCGTTGCAATTGCCTGCTCCAAATCGGAAGCTTTTACCGATGAAAGTATAATGCGTGCAGTGTTGGCACCAACACCAGAAACACCAATAAGCAGGCGGAAAAGTTCTCGCTCTGCTCGGTTAGCAAAACCAAAAAGCAAGTGGGCATCTTCTCTAACCACCTGATGGGTATACACCTGAGCCTCCTTTTGCTCGCTAAGAGCAGTATATGTTTGCAGCGAAATATGAATAAAATAGCCCACTCCCCCAACGTCGATAACCACATACGATGGGGTTAACTCGACAATTCGTCCTGATATATACTCGTACATGCTAAAGTTGTATGGGTTTACAATTTTTCGGGATCAACCGATTTAAGCGGATTGCTTGTAATTTCGGAATGCATTTGTCGGTTCCGGAAAAGATCGATGGCCAAATAAACAGACTGCAGGAATGGTTCATGCGATGCAACCCCGAGACCAGCAATCTCGAATGCTGTTCCATGAGCGGGCGATGTGCGCACACAGGGCAAGCCCGCTGTAAAGTTAACTCCCGTTTCGAACGAGAGCGCTTTAAAAGGTGCCAAACCCTGATCGTGATACATGGCCAGTATGGCATCGAACTTGGCAAACGAAGAGGAACCGAAAAATCCATCGGCTGGATATGGACCCAGGGCAACAATTCCTTCCTTGTTCAGCTGATTTATGGCTGGTATAATCACCTCCTGATCTTCAGTTCCAATTACACCAGCATCGCCTGAGTGGGGATTTAAGCCCAGTATGGCAATTCGAGGCTTTCGAATGGCAAAATCCTGTATGAGTATTTTATTAAGCAATTTGGCCTTTCGCAGAATCAGATCGATTGTAAATATTTCTGGTACCTGTTTTAATGGAATGTGCCCCGTAACTACTCCTACCTTCATAACTGGTGAAACCATGAGCATTAGGGTTTCTTTCACACCAAATCGATTGGCCAAGTACTCTGTATGGCCGGCGAATTTAAAATTAGCCGACTGCATATTATGCTTATTAATGGGAGCTGTAACCAAAACATCGATTTGCCCTGACTTAAGGTTTGCTACCGCAGCTTCGAGGGCATTGTAGGAGCCCTCCCCTCCCAATTCGGTTGACTTGCCCAGCTCCACCCGAACGTTCTCATCCATGCAGTTTATTATATTGGGTTTTTTTGCATGAATATCGGTAATGTCCTTGGCCTGATTGAAACTGAAATTTTCCATATTCAGTGCCTTTCGATGGTACGCAGCTACTTTGGGCGAACCATAAACTACGGGTATGCAAATCTCATTCAATCGGGGGTCGGATAAGGCCTTAATAATTACTTCGTAGCCTATTCCGTTTATATCGCCCTGTGTAATGCCAACTACAACTTTATTGTCAACCATAACTATTTTTTATTAGTATGTAAAGAATCCCATGCCATTGGGGAAACTTTTTTAAAATGGTTAAAGACCTCAAGCATCAAATGCTTATTAAATAATCGGGTAAAGATAGCAATTTCGCAACTACTGAAAAGGGGCATATGCAACTTTTTCGGATAACCTTTTTATGGTTTTGCAAGCTGAAAAAAAATGAATACTGAACCTTGCTTGCAATTAATGGTTTACTTTTGCATTGAACAATGTGAGTTTATACTTCTACTTTTAATGAACGATATAGTTGACGACCTGGTAAGAAGATCGCTGAATATGGAGTTTCTTTCGGCAGAGGAGGGCTTAATTCTTTTCGAAAATGCTCCGCTTGCCCAACTCATGCTGGTTGGCCATGAACTACGAAAAAAACACGTATCGGGAAGTAAAGTTACCTGGCAAATCGACAGGAACGTAAATATTACCAATGTTTGCATCTCGGGTTGCAAATTCTGTAACTTTCATTGTGGTTTACGAAGCGATAATGCCTACATAACATCGGTTGCCGAATATATAATTAAAATTGATGAAATGCTTCGCTACGGCGGAGAACAACTTTTAATGCAAGGGGGGCTTCACCCTAAACTGGGACTAAGTTTTTATGTAAACCTTTTCTGTGAAATTAAGAATCGTTATCCCAATATTAAACTTCATGCATTAGGTCCGCCCGAAATAGCCCATATAGCCAAATTGGAAGGATTGGGTTACAGGCAAGTTCTGGAGCAGCTTGTTGCAGCAGGCCTCGATAGTTTACCCGGTGCAGGTGCTGAAATACTGAACGATAGGGTACGAAAACTCATTTCACCCGGGAAACCCAACACCCAGGCTTGGATTGATGTTATGCTCGAAGCCCACAAATTGGGTTTGCTTACCACTGCAACCATGATGTTTGGGCATGTTGAAACCCCTTTGGAGCGTATGGAGCATTTGGTTACCATTCGAAACATTCAAAACCAAAAAGACCCTAAAGCAATTGGATTTTCGGCATTTATTGCATGGCCCTTTCAGGATTTGGGGACCCTTCTCGAGCGAATGGGAGTTCACAACAGGGTTAGCCGCGAAGAGTATATACGAATGGTGGCTATAAGCCGAATTATGCTGCCCAATGTAAAGCACATACAGGCATCGTGGCTTACTGTAGGACGGGAGACAGCCCAAATTTGCCTCCATGCCGGAGCCGACGATTTTGGCTCCATTATGATTGAAGAAAATGTGGTATCGTCGGCGGGTGCACAAAACCGAATGGATGCCTATGGAGTTCAGATGGCCATAAGCGATGCGGGTTTTGAACCACAACTGCGAAATCAGGCATACGATTATATTGCCCTTCCCGATAGCGAATTCTCAAAAATTATTTCCCTTCCCGGTGAAACAACTGAAAAGGACTTTGAAGGTTGCCCCTGCAATTAAAAAAGAGCGCCAATATGGCGCTCTTCCTTTTTAAACCCAAAAATTAATTACTGCATGCTTCCCCTTAGGTTAATGGTGTAGGTTTCACCGTTTACGGTTAGGGTAGCAATTCGGTCGCAAGTACCGTTGCCATAATCCAATACAGCTGTTTGGTTGTTTACAACAAATTCAATGATTCCCTGAACAATCCATCGACAGTTCATTTTTAAAATTAAAGGAGACGTAATGGTGTGTACGTATGCATGGCCACGCCTATTGATGCCTGAAGCTGAACCCGTAATGGAGTACTCGTCGTCGGCTATAACTGCTGGGGTATTGTATCCTGCCGTCCATGTTCTAACCCGTTCAAATTCGCGAGTATAGAACGTGCCATCGGTAAATTCAACCCTTCCGCCAGTTAAAGTAACAGTGTATTGGTAGGTTCCTGTTTTAACAACTAGGTTAGTACCTTTAATATTGTTTCCATTAACCGAGAACCCAACAAATTTTATTTGGCGCCAAAACGTACTTTGATTGTACCTGCCCACAATTTTTAAAACAATCACACCATTTTTAACCCTGTCGGGCCGACGGGGGTGAGCAAAATTCTGGTAAGTAATTGTGTGAATGATTGTATCGCCCGAGAAGGATGTTACAACAGTTCTGGTTCCAGCAGCAATTTCAAACTCAGCCAAGCCATCTTTTGCTGGGCCATCGCTGAAGGAGTAATCATCGGCTTCGGCCATAATATCGTTGAAATAATCGGCCACTTCGTCGTCCTGAAGCATAACTTCGGCCAGGGGGCTGGTTTCTTCCTTTTCGCACGATGCGAAGGTAAATGCTACGATTGTCATAGCGGCAATTGCAAAAATGTTCAGTGTTTTCATTGTAGTAGAATTTAGGTGTTAGAATTAAGTTTAGTTATTTTTTTGTGTTAATAATTACCATGTTTCTATTCAATTCCCAAGTTAAACCCATGGGCTGGCAAACCAAGTCGAGGGCCCTCTCCAAACTTTGGTTATTGAAATAGCCAGTGTAAAGGCGGTTTGTATTTGTATTAATAACTATTTGTACAGCGAACTGACGAGCCAATTCATCGAAAACCTTGCCAATGGGTTCGTTTGTAAATTGGAACTCGCCATTTGTCCAACTAGCGGCATTTTCATTGCTGAACCTCGTTGGCTGGGTCAGTACAGCTTTGGAAAGTTTTGTGGCGTGACCATGCTCAAGTATAACGCTTGTTTTAGAATTATTGCTGGTAACCCGAACCCTACCCTCGAAGCAGTTTATCCTTACTTCACTGTTTCGACTGAAAACATTGAAAACGGTTCCCAGTACCTGAGTCGTGGTTCCTGCTGCTTCCACACTAAAAGTTTTTCCCTTTTTAACCCTAAACAGGGCCTCTCCGCTTAACACTACACTACGGAATAAAAACCAAGTTGAACTGTTGAACCTCAAATGCGAGTCGGCATTCAACGTAACCGAACTGCTATCGGGTAACAAAACCGTAACTTGCTGCCCCATTGGTGTATTAATTTGGGTATTACCCATAAAGTAAATTAACCCGGCCGAAGTAACGACTATTAATGGCAGCAAAATAGCTGCAACCCTAAGCGATCTTTTCCATAATGGAACTATTGCTACTTCTTTGTCCTGACCAATACTATCTGAAATTCTTTCCCAAATTTCTTCTCTGTCGCTTTTAACAGGCACACTAAAACTTCCCATAAGCATATCGATTGACCTCTCTAGTCTTTCGTTGCCTATTTCGGAATTTATGTTTTTAGAAGGTGCCATTTTAATTCTGTTTTCACTAATGATACAATAGCACAAAAAAACACCCTACCAAAAAACAAAAAAAAATGAATTTAAAACAATAACGCCATGACATTGTGATATTTACGATTATTGTTTTTTCTCTTGGAGCGAATCATTTTATCCAATACTTATTAACAAGGCCAATAAAGTGGTGCTCATATGCCTATCTTTGGAGAGGAAAAAAGAAAATTCCATTACAACATATAATACACTATAAATGAGCAATTTTGTTCATCTGCACGTACACACTCAGTACTCCATTCTCGATGGAGCATCCAGCATAAAAGAACTGGTTGCCAAGGCAAAATCTCAGGGCATGAAGGCGCTCGCCATAACCGACCATGGCAACATGTTTGGTGTTAAGGAGTTTGTCGATACGATTGAAAAAACTAACGCTCCCATTTCTTCAGATATAAAAAGAATAGGTAATGAAATAACCTGCTTGAAAGAAGCCAACGTAGAAGATCCTAAAATTAAGGAGCTGGAAGAGCAGCAGGCAAAATTACGAGGCGACCTCTTCAAGCCTATTATTGGCTGCGAAGCATATATCTCCAAAAAGAGCCGTTTCGACAGAACTGAAAAGGAGGACCGCAGCGGCTACCATCTTATACTTTTAGCCAAAAACCTGAAAGGTTACCATAATCTGGTTAAGTTAGTTTCTTACTCATGGATTGAAGGTTTTTACTACAAGCCCCGTATCGATAAAGAATTGCTTCGCAAGTACAACGAGGGCATAATAGCCACTTCGGCCTGCTTGGGTGGCGAAATACCCCAAGCCATTATGGCTGGCGACATGGAATTAGCTGAGCAATTGGTTTACGAGTACCGCGATATTTTTGGCGACGACTTCTACCTCGAAATCATGTTGCATCCCAATCCAAATCACGAAACCTATCACGAGCAAAAAAAAACCAATGTGGCTATAATGGAGCTTTCGCGCAAAACAGGCGTAAAGTGCGTAGCCACCAACGATGTACATTTCATTAATGCCGAGGATGCCGAAGCCCACGATAGGCTTATTTGCATAAATACAGCAACCGACGTTGAAGACGCTAACCGATTGGTTTACACCAAGCAGGAGTACCTGAAAAGCCCACAGGAAATGCTCGCCCTTTTCCCCGATTGGCCCGAAACAATTGCCAATACCTGTGAAGTAGCCGACAAGGTTGAGCTATACTCGCTTAGGCACGAAGCCATTATGCCCGATTTTCCCTTACCCGAAGGCTTCGCCGATTTTAATGAGTACCTAAAGCATATTACATTTGAGGGTGCCCGAAAGCGTTGGGGCGAAAATCTTTCCGATACTGTAACCGAAAGGCTCAATTTCGAGCTGGAGGTTATTGCCCGTATGGGTTACCCCAGCTACTTCCTTATTGTTTGGGACTTTCTTAAGGCAGCCCGCGACATGGGCGTTTCGGTTGGCCCTGGCAGGGGCTCAGCAGCCGGGTCGGCAGTGGCTTACTGCCTGAGAATTACCGATATCGATCCCATAAAGTACGATCTGCTTTTTGAGCGCTTTTTGAACCCCGAACGCATATCGATGCCCGATATCGATATCGACTTCGATGAGGAAGGGCGCGAGGAGGTGCTGCGCTACGTAGTGAATAAGTACGGCAAAAAGCGCGTGGCCCACATTATAACATTTGGCACAATGGCCGCCAAAATGGCCATCCGCGATGTAGGTAGGGTTCAAAAACTCGACCTGCCCACCTGCGACCGACTGGCCAAATTGGTTCCCGAGCGAGCAGGAGTTTCGCTAAAGGAAGCATTTAAAGAAGTATCTGAATTGGCCGAATACAAAAAGTCCGAAAACCCCAAAATTCGCAAAACCCTGCAATATGCCGAAGTTCTCGAGGGCTCTGTTAGGCAAACGGGAGTGCATGCCTGCGGAATTATTATTGGCCGCGACGATCTGGAAGAGCACATCCCATTAAGCACCGCTAAGGATACAGAACTTTACGTTACTCAATTTGAGGGCAGCCATGTAGAGGACGTGGGACTTCTGAAAATGGACTTCCTGGGCCTCAAAACGCTCTCGATTATTAAAGATGCGCTGGTTCTTATTAAAGAGGGAAAGGGAGTGGAAATTGATATGGACTCCATTCCTCTCAACGATTCCAAAACATTCCAGCTCTTTTCAAACGGCGATACAACTGCCATATTCCAATTCGAATCGCCGGGAATGAAAAAGCATCTGCGGGCTCTCAAGCCCAATCGCATTGAGGACCTTATTGCCATGAATGCACTTTATCGTCCGGGTCCTCTGGAGTATATCCCCAGTTTCATTAATCGCAAGCATGGCCGCGAAAAAATTGAGTACGATATACCCGAAATGGAGGAGTACCTCAAGGATACCTATGGTATTACTGTTTATCAGGAGCAGGTGATGCTCCTTTCGCAAAAGCTGGCCGGATTCACCAAGGGCCAAGCCGACACTCTGCGAAAAGCCATGGGAAAAAAGCAGAAGGATGTCATGGACAAAATGAAGGAGAAGTTCGTGGCCGGCTGCAGCGAAAAGGGGTACGATAAGAAACGAGTCGAAAAAATATGGACCGATTGGGAAGCTTTTGCTCAGTATGCATTCAACAAATCGCACTCAACCTGCTACGCATACATAGCATACCAAACTGCTTACATTAAAGCCAACTACCCCAGCGAGTTCATGGCCGCTGTTTTAAGCCGAAACCTCTCCGATATAAAGAAAATTACAACCTTTATGGACGAGTGCCGTCGTATGGGGCTTCAGGTTCTTGGCCCCGATGTGAACGAGAGTAACTACAAGTTCTCGGTCAAGTCCAATGGCGATATTCGTTTCGGCCTTGGGGCTATAAAAGGCATTGGCGAGGGTGCCGTTGCCAATATTATTGAGGTTCGCAAGAAGGGAGGTAAATTCAAGGATGTATACGAATTCGCTGAACGCGTTAACCTGCAAACGGTAAATAAAAAGAACATAGAAGCTTTGGTTATTGCTGGGGCATTCGACAATATTAGCCGCTTCAACCGAGCCCAGTACTTTGCAACCGACATGAAAGGGGTATCCTTTGCAGAGTCGCTCATCCGTTACGGCTCTAAGCAGCAATCGGAAAAGAACAACATTCAGCAAACCCTGTTTGGCGATGGAACATCCAATGGATTTGAGATTCAAAGGCCTGAACCACCCAATGTTGACGATTGGATGAAACTGGAGAAACTCAATCGCGAAAAGGAACTCATTGGCATTTATTTATCGGCTCACCCCCTCGACGATTACAAAATCGAAATCGATAGTTTTTGCAACACCCCTCTATCGAGTATGCACGAGGTTCATGCCCTATTAGGTCGCGACATTACCATAGCAGGTATTGTCACCTCGGCCAAAGTGCTTCCCACGAAAAAGGGAACGTACTACTGCCGCTTAACCCTCGAAGACTATACTGACTCATACGAGTTTTCCCTTTTCGGAAAGGATTTTGAGGATTACCGAAAGTATTTTTACTTGGGCTATTCCATAATGGTGAAAGGAAAGGTGGAACCAAACAAGTTCCGTAACAACGAACCCGAATTCAGGGTCAAAAGTATGCACATGCTATCGGAGGTTAGGGAGGATATGGTAAAAAGCATCACAATTAATATCAACCTTTCCGACCTCGACGACATTCTGATGGAGGAACTCAACTCCATGTGCGAGGCCAACCAGGGTAAAACGCAGCTTCGCTTTCGGGTTTTCGACCCCCAAACTAACCTGTTTGTCGACCTATTTTCGCGTAATACCCGTATTTCAATACAACCCGAACTCATTGAGCAATTGGAAAGGCTCGACTTGAAGTTTAAAGTTAACTAGTGAAAAAGCGTACAATTATTTATTTGGCAAGCCAAACTTTTTTCGTAGGAAACTGTTAATTTTACAATTATAAAAACACTAACCCAATAAACAGATTGAATATGGCACTAGCAGTAACCGACAGCAACTTTGAGGAAGTTGTAATGAAATCGGACAAAACAGTAATGCTCGACTTTTGGGCCGAATGGTGTGGCCCCTGCCGAATGATTGCTCCATATGTTGAGCAAATGGCCGAAGAATTCAAAGACAAAGCCGTAATTGGTAAGGTAGATGTGGATAGCAACCCTGGTGTGGCCAGCCGATTTGGCATCCGAAACATACCAACCATTATCTTCATTAAGAATGGCGAAGTAATTGACAAGCAGGTTGGTGCCGTTCCAAAAAACGTGCTAGTGTCAAAGCTCGAATCGCACCTATAACCTCAAATCAATTAACTTAAAGCATGGCCGGGGACTACCCTTCCGGCCATCGTTTTTTAAATAGTAAGTCATGCGTATATGCGTTTTTTGCGCTTCTAGCGCCAAAATTTCTCCCGAATACTTTGAGGCAACCAGCAGGGTTGCACAGCATTTGGTTAAACACAATTGCACCGTTGTGTATGGGGGTGGTTCAGTTGGCCTCATGGGCTGCCTTGCCGACACGGCTCTTGAATTGGGCGGCAAAGTAGTAGGCGTTTTACCCCGCTTTATGGATAAAGTTGAATGGGGTCATAAGGGCCTATCGCAAATGATCTTGGTAAAAGATATGCGCGAGCGCAAAAAAATTCTTATTAAAGATGTTGACGCAGTGGTTGCCCTGCCCGGAGGTTGCGGTACTCTTGAAGAACTCATGGAGGTATATACCCTGAAACGTCTTGGAAAGTTCACAAAGCCCATTGTTGTGTTAAATACCAACAATTTCTATAATCATTTGGAATTGCTCATTGAAAAAATGATTGCCGAAAATTTCATGCGCTCCGAACATAGAGCCATATGGCAAGTTGTTGCTCAGCCTGAGCAAATTATCCCCGCTATTCAATCGGCTCCAGCTTGGGACAAAGGTGCTATAAAGTTTGCAGCTGTTTAGGTATTTCTGAAAGTGTAAAGGCGGCTATCGCCAATTTCATCGAAAGTTATAGGTTCGCCCTTGAAGAATGGTGCTTTTACACCATTACCAAAGAATTTGTTTCCCACAAACATACGTGCCTCATCCCAAAATCCCCGGGCAATAAAACTGTTTAAAATCATTGTACCACCTTCAATTATAAGCGACTGCACTCCTCGTCGATGCAGCTCCTTAAGCATTTGAACCTCTGCGCCCCGCGCAAAATCGATAATTACCATATCAGTATTGGGTACCTGAGCCACTAGAGGCCTTCGGGCTAATGCTGTTGCATTGTTTCCAATAAAAATGAGGGTTGGTACCGTACCATCGTAAACATTCGATTCGAGAGGAATGCGAAGCAGCCTGTCGAGAACCACCCGCATGGGCGATTGCCCCTGCCAATGGCGTACATTGAGCTTAGGATTATCCATTAAAACAGTATTGGTGCCAATGAGAATGGCTTGCTCCTCGCTGCGCCATTTATGCACCAGAACGCGCGACTCTTCATTGCTAATCCAAACAGGCTTCATTGGGTCATCGGGTTTTCGAACCACATCGATGAACCCATCGAGCGTTTGTGCCCATTTAAGTATAACGTAGGGTCTGTTTTTGTTATGAAAAGTGAAGAACCTTCTGTTTAACTCAATTGCATCAGCCTCTTTAACCCCGATTTTTACCTCAACCCCCTGGCTACGTAGGAACTCAATACCCTTTCCCTTTACAAGGGGGTTAGGGTCCTCAACAGCCACTACAACCTTTCGAATACCCGAATCAACAATCAGGTTGGCGCAGGGAGGTGTTTTCCCAAAATGGGAACATGGTTCAAGCGAAACATACAGAATCGAATCCTTTAAAACACTCTTATCAACAACACTTTCAATGGCATTCTTTTCGGCATGAGCACCACCATAGACCCTATGGTAACCCTCTCCAACAATTCGGTTGTTGTGAACCACAACCGAACCAACCATAGGGTTGGGCTTGGTATTACCCATACCATTCATGGCTAAACTAAGACAACGCTCCATAAAAAGGTTGTCGAGAGCATCGTGTTCCATAAATTCTGTACTTTTGTTTTCGGTAAATAGCGATGTAAATATAATGAATGCTGCAATAACATCATACAGGAAGCTGGTTAATGACCTCTCCCCAATTTGGGGAGAAAATGAGGCTAGAGCCATTGCAAGTATTGTGCTGGAGCAGCTGACTGGCTTAACGTACCATCGTTTAATTTCTCGCCCACAATTTGACATAACACCGCAACAGCAAGATGAATTGCAAAACTACCGATACCAACTTCTTCAACATAAACCTATTCAATATGTATTGGGCCATACAGAGTTTTTCGGCAACCGCATTGTAGTAAACGAAAGCGTACTTATACCAAGGCCCGAAACGGAAGAACTGGTACAATGGATCGTTGAAACCTATCCCAATGCTCAGCGAATACTGGATATTGGAACTGGTAGCGGTTGCATTGCCATTTCTCTTGCAAAATGTTTGAGCCAGGCCAAGTTATGGGCAACCGATATCTCGGAAAGCGCAATAGATATAGCTACTAAAAATGCAAGTAGCAATAAAGTTCAAATTCAGTTCCTTAAGCACGATGCACTAAAAAACGTTTACCACTTTGGAGCTGAACCTTACGATGTTATTGTAAGCAATCCGCCTTATATTAGAGAAAGTGAGAGAAAAACCATGCTTCCCCATGTGCTAAACTTCGAACCATCGACAGCCCTATTTGTTCCCGACTCCGATGCTCTGAAGTTCTACAATTCCATAGCAAAAAGTTCATTCAGCATTCTGTCGGCTCAAGGTGCCCTATTCTTCGAAATAAACGAAAGTTTAGCCGAAGAAACCCAAAGGTTGTTAAGCACCCTGGGTTATACAAATATTAAAATTCGGAAAGACTTGCATGGCAAGGACAGAATGATAATGGCGCAACCTAACAAATCGTTTTATGGCAAATAAAAAGGAACCCAACGAACGATTACTGATTAAGGCACAGGCCCTTTGTAGCCGGCAAGAGAAGTGCCTCAGCGACATCCGAAAAAAACTGGTACAATGGGGGGCTACTCCAAAAGACATTCAGTTCATTGAAAAAAGGCTGCTGGCCGACAAATTTATCGACGAACTGAGGTATGCGCAAAACTTTACGCACGAAAAGGCCCGATTCAACAAATGGGGACCACGCAAAATTGAAATGGCACTTAGAGCCAAGCAAATTGCTTCCGAGAATATAAATATTGCCCTGTTGGAAATTGACAATAATGCTAACAAAAAGACCCTTGTTGACCTTTTAAAGAAAAAGTTGAAAACTTTACAGTATTCCAACCCTATGGAAATGCGCAGCAAACTGATTCGTTTTGCCATTTCTCGGGGTTTTAGCTACAACGATATTGAAACAAGCCTTTCGGTTATTCTTTTCGAATAATAGTTAGGGGCATTTTTACTATTTTTACAGCCCAAAACAAATAGCATGGTAACCATTGAGCAAGTAAAAGAGCTGGTTAAGCGCGAGCAAGCGCTGAGGAGGCATCTTTGACATCGACAGCAAAACCATTAGGATAGAAGAGGAAGAGCAAAAAACTCACGCTCCCAACTTTTGGGACAATCCCTCAGAGGCAGAAAAACAGCTAAAGAAAATATCGGAAATTAAAAGGTGGGTCACCGGTTACAATAAGGCTAAAGTCCTCACCGACGATCTTCAGGTACTTTTCGACTTTAATAAGGAGGGAGCAGCCAGCGAAAGCGAACTGGAGGAGCAATACAGAATGGCCTTACAGGCCATAGAGGACTTGGAATTGGCCAATATGCTCCGCCGCGAAGAGGATAAACTTGGCGCTATTCTAAAAATTAACTCGGGGGCTGGCGGCACCGAGAGCATGGACTGGGCCGAAATGATTATGCGCATGTACCTCAGGTGGGGCGAACGTAACGGTTACCAATCGAAAATTGTCGATATTCAGCAAGGTGAAGAGGCAGGAATAAAATCGGTTACCATTGAGTTTGAGGGCGAAATGGCCTATGGCTACCTGAAAAGCGAAAATGGGGTTCACCGCTTGGTCCGAATTTCTCCCTTCGATTCAAATGCCCGAAGGCATACCTCCTTTGCATCCGTATTTGTTGCTCCAGCCATCGACGATACCATTGAAATTGTTGTTAACCCTTCGGATATTAAATGGGACACCTACCGCTCGTCGGGTGCTGGGGGACAAAATGTTAATAAGGTGGAAACGGGAGTACGTCTTTACCATATTCCTACCGGAATTGTAGTAGAAAACACCGAAACCCGTTCGCAGCACAACAACCGCGAGAATGCTATGCGCATTTTAAAATCACACCTTTACGAACTCGAACTGCGAAAAAAACAGGAAATTCAAGCTGAGGTAGAAGGAAAAAAGAAAAAAATTGAATGGGGATCGCAAATTCGAAATTACGTTTTGCACCCCTACAAGTTGGTTAAAGATTTACGAACCGAACATGAAACATCAGACTCGCAAGACGTGCTCGATGGAAACCTAAATGAATTTATTAAGGCTTACCTGATGCAATTTGGTGCTGAATAGAAATAATTTTTAAACTTTTTAAACCTATTTGTTTAAGGATTGTTTATCAAACTATTGTAATATGTTAGTCGTAATTACACACTTGCTAATTTAATTAAATGGCTCATTTGCATAAAATTATTTGGCCAAAGCTTGTTTAAAAATATAAATGCTTTTATTTTCGAAATTCAAACAAATAAAGTTAAACCCTTAAAAACAAAAAAACCATGATTGGAAATCCCTTATTTTGGTTAGTACCTTTTGCTTCGGTAATGGCTCTGTTCTTTGCCTGGAGGTTCTTTGTTCAAATGATGAAGGCAGACGAAGGAACTGATACCATGAAAAAAATTGCTGAGCACGTTCGAAAGGGCGCAGGTGCATACCTAAGGCAGCAGTATAAAATTGTTATTATAGTGTTTGTTGTAATCACAATTATCTTTTCAATCCTTGCCTATGGGCTTGGAGTGCAAAACCCCTGGGTGCCGTTTGCATTTATTACTGGTGGTGCATTTTCGGGTCTTGCAGGTTTCTTTGGAATGAAGGCTGCTACCTTTGCGTCGGCGCGCGTTGCAAATGCTTGCAGAAGTTCGCTCGATGCTGGCCTTCGCCTTGCTTTCCGAAGCGGAGCCGTTATGGGTCTTGTAGTAGTTGGCCTTGTTCTTCTCGATATTTCGCTTTGGTTTATTGTTCTCAACTATTTCATTCCCGAAATGGATGGTGGATATAAGTTAATGACAATAAGCGCTGTTATGTTAACTTTCGGTATGGGTGCATCAACCCAAGCGCTTTTTGCTCGCGTTGGTGGTGGCATATACACCAAGGCTGCCGATGTGGGCGCCGACCTTGTTGGAAAAGTTGAAGCCAACATCCCCGAAGACGATCCCCGTAATCCCGCTACTATTGCCGATAATGTTGGCGATAACGTAGGCGATGTTGCCGGAATGGGTGCCGACCTTTTCGAGTCGTTTGCTGCTTCAATTCTTGCCTCTGCGCTATTAGGTGCTGCTGCCTTTATTAACCACGATCCA
>JBBIRB010000006.1:0-84004 GCA_037442025.1 Bacteroidales bacterium
TTACTTTTTTTTGCTGTAGAAAAAAAGTAAGAGCCTGTGCGGCTTGAGCACTAAAGCCAGCAATGATTTTTTATCGGACAATAGTGTTTATGAATATTAGAATAGCACATATAATTATATGTTTTACACAAACGCTCCATTTGATAGTTGGTTGCTTTATGTAAATTTTTTGATCAAAGAATTTGGCCAAGCTTATTACTAACCAATACTAATAGTTTCAAAATTGCAATTATACGTAATTGGGCATTACAGCAACCTTTAATAATATAAAGCACAGCTAAACAATACATTAAATACAATGGCGCTATTTTTGAAATATAGATGGCAGAATTCAAGCCAATAATCCTGTAGTTTTGGTGCATTTGAAGGCTATGAATAAAAAATTTGCTTTTATTGTGGTTCGAAAAGGACTAAAAAGAATGGAACAAACCACGGTGTTCAGAACTTTCATTGCAATGACTGTGGTCGGCAATTTCTAGGAGGCAAACGCATTGTCAATCAGTTGTTATGGAGTGAGTACACCGAAGGAAAGCAAACGTATCAGCAGTTATCCGCAAAATATGGTGTGTCAATAAAAACAATTCAGCGAAGGCTCGACAAGGTTTTCGTTAGCAAGGGTTTTACAAAGCCTACTCAGGGGGTGGTAATGATGGACACAACTTATTTTGGTCGTGATTTTGGGGTTATGGTATTCAAGAGCACCGAAGGCCACCATTTATACTGGAAATACGTTAAATACGAGACGATTGCAGGCTACATGGAGGGCATCAGCTACCTGAAGGCACAAGGGATGAAGATCCAGGGCGTTGTATGCGATGGACGAAAGGGCCTATTTAAGGCTTTGGCCGAATACCCCGTTCAGATGTGCCAGTTCCATCAAACCGCTATTGTTACCCGTTACTTAACCAGAAAGCCTAAGCGACAGGCGTCGGTTGAACTCCAGGAGATTATGTGGCTGCTCCCCAGAACCGACAAGGAGAGCGTCTTCGGGGCGCTCGGTGAATGGCATGAAAAATGGGAGCGGTTCATCAATGAAAGAGCAAAAAACCCTGAAACGGGCAAAAGCAGATATATCCATAAGTGCCTACGGAGCGCCTACAAGAGCCTTGAAAGGAACAGGGAATACCTGTTCACATGGTACTATAGCATGGAATTAGGTTTGCCCAATACAAACAACCAACTCGAAGGGACCTTTACGGGTTTAAAGAATAAACTACGAAATCATAATGGCTTAAGCCGCAGCCGAAGAGAGAAGTTCATCGATGGGTTTTTAAAGGCATCTGGCGAGTAAAATAATTACAAAAAAAAAGGCTGGTGGAAGCCAGCCTTAGTAACCATTTTGCTCGGTCAAGCTATTCCTGACAGGTTGCTCCCCAGCAGAGCCTGTTTCTGCTTACTTGACATTCAAATATCACATTAATGAGAATACGTTAGCTGTTGAGGTGAAAATAAAAAGCATTAAAAATGTCCATTAGAGATAATCGTCTAAAAAAAAGCATTAGAAATGTCCATTACGCCAACTTGTTCTTATGTCAATGAAGTTAGGTGTCACAAAACTTTTTACCAACCATTTTTGCGTATTATGCCCCAAATGCACTCGAAGTAAACAATCAACAAAAAGCCCAATTCGAAAAACTTTTCGAATTGGGCTTTACTCTGTTAAAAAAGGAACTATTCCTCAACTCCTTGGTATAAAAACCGCTTAATACTTTTCTTGGGGGTTTTTTCAAACTCCTGGTTAGTGATTTTTATTGCTGCCAATTGGCTGTAAGAAGGAAGGTGCTTATTAGCTTCGTGTCGATTGTGCTCCATTACTTTTATAATGTCTTCGTGACTAAGACCATCCTTGCTGGTAGCTTCAGCGTCGGGGTATACTAGTGCAACAAGTTTCCCATTCTGTTCAATTACAACAGTTTCCTGTACATAAGGCAAATTGCTTAATCGCGCTTCAACCTCTTCGGGGTAAATGTTTTGACCACTAGGGCCAAGGATCATGCTTTTGCTTCGACCCTTTATAAAAATAAAGCCATCCTTATCAACAATTCCTAAGTCGCCTGTATGTAACCAACCGTCGCTATCGATAGCCTTTGCAGTAGCCTCAGGATTTTTATAGTATCCGTACATTAAATTCTCCCCGCGAATAAGAATCTCTCCTACTTCCCTTTCTGGATTGGGCGAGTCGATTCGCATTTCGAGAGTAGGGAGAAGTTGGCCACACGAGGCCATTTTGGTTTTTCTCCAGCCTGTATACGAAATAAGCGGACCGCACTCGGTCATTCCGTAGCCTACCGTAACAGGGAACTTAATTTTTCGCAAAAGAATTTCCACATCTTCGTTAAGGGCAGCTCCTCCAATGACCACTTCGAGGAAATTTCCACCAAAAGCATCGGTAAGCGACTTGTTTATTTTTTTATGAATAAGTTTGTTTAAAACCGGCACTGCCAAAATGGTTTTAACTACTGGCTTGCTTATTACAGGGAGTAATTTCTTTTTGTAAATTTTTTCAAGAATGAGAGGTACTGCCAGCACAAGGCGGGGCTTAACCTCCTGAAATGCCTGAAGAATTATTTGGGGAGATGGAACTTTTGTTAGGAATGTTATGTGGCAACCAACTGCAAATGGCATTAAAAATTCGAAAGCAACTCCGTAGGCGTGTGCCAAGGGCAGAAACGATACAATTTTATCTTTTGCCTGAAGGCCAATGTTTTTTCTTCCAAAATCGATATTCGCAGCGAGGCTGTTGTGTGGCAGCATAACCCCTTTCGAAAAGCCTGTGGTTCCAGAAGTGTAACTAATTACAGCCAGCTTATCGTTGGGCGTTTCGGTATAATGTATGGCAGCCGGGGTCAAATTGGAAGCTTCCTGCTCAATGCGCTCTCTCATTTCTCTGGCCCGCTGGGCCATTTCATGGTTCCTTTCAACCAACGGTTCGTAGTTGGTTAGCGAGAGCATAACACGAACCCCTTGAATTTCCTTTTCCTTAATATTGTCCCATACTAATTCGCCCGCAAAAAGAGCAATTGAATCGGAATGATTAATGATGTTGTGCACATCAGTAGCCGAAAAGTCGGCTAAAATGGGCACCACAACAGCACCATAAGAAATAGTGGCCAAATATGCAATGGCCCAGTTGGCATTGTTTCTGCCGTATAGCGCAACCTTATCGCCGGGTTTTATTTCCCAAGCCTCAAAGGTTTTGTGCAGCTTGTAAATGTGCCTGGCAACATCGCTGTACTTGTAATTGATACCCTGATAGTCGGACAGCGAAGGCTCATCCCAGTTGTTTCGAATACTTTTCTCAACAAACTCTTTTACAAAGTTGAATTCAATCATAATTTTGGATTTAAAAGGGTTATAAATTCAAAGCCCTAAAAAGCGTTACTTAATTCGTTAAAAAGCCAACGAAAAACAAATATAGGTAAAAAAACAACTTAACACTTTCGTTTGCTGACTTGGTAAACTACAACAGCGATTAGAAGCCCAATAATAAGCCCCACGGCATTGGCATAAATATCAAAAGGGTTGAATCTTCGACCATTGGAGAGAAGTTGCAGCAGTTCCGACGCAATTGAGAAAAGAGTCGCAGTTGTAAAAAGAAGCCACCATGTTGCCCTTTTTTGCATAAAGTTGGATGCAACGAGCGCAAGCATGGGAAGGGGAATAAAGGTTACAAAATGCAGGAAATAGTCGAACTCATTGCTTGTGCCTGGAATCAAACGATTAAGCGTATTGCGAGAAAGTATCGACATTGCAGCGAGGGCTAATATGAAAACCCAAAAAAGGGCATTTGCAACGATGGTGGCCGAACGTTTCATGGCCCAAATATAGAATCAAAATCACAAATTAGAACCATTAGGGAAAAAATGAAACGTTGTTAAAATAAAAGAGGCAGCCTTGAAAGCCATGTTGACTTAACTTTTTGCTTTGTCGCAAACTTTCAAAACCACCTCGGCATACTTGCTTTAAAGTGACCGCTCTACGTCATTATCGCCGCGCCCCCAAAGGTTAATTATGGCTAGGTCTGCATTACCCTTCAGAACTTTTACAGCCAATGCTACAGCATGGCTCGACTCAATTGCGGGAGTAATACCATCAAACTCCGAAAGTAACTTGAAGGCACTTACCGCTTCGCGTGCGGTAACAGGGAAATAGGTTGCTCTGCCAGTATCTTTCAAGAAGGCATGCTGTGGACTAATACCGGGATAGTCGAGCCCAGCAGCAATAGAATGCAACTCTATTGGATTTCCTTCGTTGTTGACCAAGCAATACCAGTAGGTTCCTGAAAAAAAGCGGGTTGGCCTAACGAAAAAGTAGCAGCTGTTTTTTCTAGTACCGCTTCACCGCCTTCTTCGGCACCGTATATGTCCACTTCTGTATTGTTTAAAAAACCCGAGAAGAGACCAATTGCACTTGATCCTCTGCCTACACAGGCAAAAATCGACTGGGGTAACCGACCTTCAATGTTTAGAATTTGGTTTCGGGCATCCTGTCCAATAGCGCTTTGGAATAGCCAACCATTCGAGGGTAGGGGTGTGGACCAACCTGCGAACCCTAAAGATAGTATACATCTGGGTGCTCAATGTAGTAACCCAGTGCGGCTTCAACAGCATCCTTAAGGGTTTGGGTTCCCATGTTGGTAGTTACCACTTCTGAACCCAATAGTTTCATCCGCTCTACATTTAATGCCTGGCGCTGGGCATCTATTTCACCCATGAACACTTTGCACTTGATTCCTAAAAGAGCTGCTGCTGTTGCGGTAGCAACACCGTGCTGCCCGGCTCCCGTTTCTGCAATTACCTCTCTTGCACCCATGCGTTTTGCAACCAGTATTTGGCCAATGGTATTGTTTATTTTGTGCGAACCAGTATGGTTAAGGTCTTCTCGTTTCAAATAGATAGTCGACCCTACAAATTCTCTCAACATCTTTGCGTACTAGAGGGGAGAAGGCCTACCCACGTATGTTTTTAGGTAGCGAATAAATTCCCTTTGGAATGAGTCTTTCTTTACAACCGCATTAAAAAAACAGGCAAGTTTTTCAAGGGGTTCGGCAAGAACAGGAGTAACATGCGCGCCTCCAAACTCACCGTGAGGCCATTATGGTTTAGCATTTCATTTAAGGGCTCAACGTCTACAACGATTTTGGATTGAAGGTTAGGTTTCCATTTAAAGGTTTAATAATACGATTTGGTTAAGTTCCTAATAATATAAGGTGGAAGCATCTACGTAGGATGCATAATCAGTATGGGCGGGGAGGCCCCGCCTACTCCACAACCAATCAAATATTTTAAAATAATCCAAAGCCATATAAACATAAAAAAACCGCATGAGGGACCTGCGGCATAAAACGTTACGAATACAAACGGTGCACCTATTACCCTCGATTTAGAGTTCTAGTGTGCCACCAAAAATTTGCAGTTTGCTAATAAAACTTGTTCGTAAATGCAAATGAATGGAAAAACAGATAAAGTTCAATGCAAATTAGCGAGAATGGAAAAAATTCCAATAAACCAATGCATTTTCTTACATTTGCCTTTACATTAACAAATGTAATTAATGAGCTTGCCCGATGCCCGAATTGTTGAGTTTATAAACGAGCACCATGTGCTTACACTAGCCACCTGTTTTGAAGAGGAGCCCTGGTGTGCCAATTGCTTTTACGTTTATTTGCCTAACGACAATTGTTTTGTTTTCACTTCCGATAACGACACAAAGCATATCCGCTATGCCAGCCATAATATATATGTGGCAGGCAGCATTGTGCTCGAAACATCAATTATTGGGAAAATTCAGGGCGTTCAGTTTCAGGGGATAATAAGTCAGCCCAATTCTGAGTATTACCTGAAGGTGAAAAAGGCATACATTAAAAAGTTTCCCATAGCAATGCTAATGGATACAACCCTTTGGGTTGTCGACCTTACTTACATTAAGTTTACCGATAACCGTTTGGGTTTCGGAAAAAAGCTCATTTGGGAAAAAGATACTATTATTGACCCTTTAATTAAAGATAAAGAATAATGATTCTGGTTACAGGGGCCACAGGGTTAGTAGGTTCTCATCTGCTGTTTGAACTAACTAAAAGGGAACAGCTGGTTCGTGCCAGTTTCCGATCTCATTCGAGAGTAGATAGGGTTAAGAAACTTTTCAGTATTTATGACAAACAAATTGGTTTAACCCTGTTTGAGAGGATACAATGGACCCAATGCAACCTAACCGACTACCAGGAAACTTTGGAGCTAACCCGTGGGATTAAAACCGTATTTCACTGTGCAGCAATGGTTTCATTTAGTAGCCGCAAGGCTCAGTCCATGGTATTTAACAACGTACAGGGTACTGCAAATATGGTTGATGCAAGCATAGCCAACGGTGTTGAGGCTTTCTGTCATGTAAGTTCCATTGCTGCACTAGGCGATGCAGTTAATGGTTCGGCTGTCGATGAGTCTTGTACTATGGGTAAACTCAAGAAGAAATCGGCCTATGCAAGGAGCAAGTTTTTCTCTGAAAACGAGGTCTGGAGGGGCATTGAGTATGGCTTAAACGCAGTTATAGTAAATCCATCTGTAATTATTGGACCTACCAGTTGGAATAGCGGAAGTGGTCTTCTCTTCTCAACTATTGGCAAAGGGTTTCCTTTTTATACAACTGGAGTTAGTGGTTATGTAGGAGTAACCGACGTGGTTCAGGCTATGCTGCTATTAGTAGAAAGCAAGAAATGGGGGCAAAGGTATTTGCTCAATTCAGAAAACATTTCGCATCAGCAGGTTTTCAATCAAATTGCTGTTGAGCTGGGGAAGAAGAAACCTACCATTCGGGTTCGGAAATGGATGTCGTCATTGGCATGGCCAATTGCCTATATTATGTCGTTGGTAACAGGTAAGGACCCCGTAATTACCCGCGAAACCGCCAAAAGTGGCCATTCGAAAACTTACTATTCTGCTCAAAAAATTGAAAATGAGTTGGGGTTTAGATTCAATCCCATTTCCCGGGCAATAAAGGATACAGCCAAAATATACAAGGAAGGAAGCCTACAATAATTCCACCTACAGCGTTTTCTTATTTTTAAGAAGTGCCCAGACAATAAATCCTAATCCAATAATTACGAAAGGTACGCTTAGCCATTGGCCCATGTTAAGAGCCATGGTTTCCTCAAATTTAACCTGAGGCTCCTTTAGGTATTCAATTAAAAAGCGGGCACCGAAAACGAGAGCGAGGAAACTCCCAAAGAGTACGCCGGCACGAGGTTTCGATTGGTTCTTTATGTATACAACAAGCAGAAAAAAGAAGAAAACCAAATAGCTTAGTGCTTCATAAATTTGCGTGGGGTGCTTAGCAACCGATTGCCCGTCGCGAACGAACACAAAACCCCAGGGCAACGAAGTTTCCACGCCATATATTTCAGAATTCATAAGATTTCCAAGTCTGATAAGAACCCCAGCAAGGGCAACAGGAATAACAATGCGATCGAGCACATAAAGCATGCTGCGCTTATGTTTTCGGCAAAAAAGGAATAACGAAAAAATAATTCCAATAGCAGCTCCGTGGCTTGCCAGACCACCTTCCCAAATTTTGAGAATTTCGAGAGGATTTGCTAAATAATATTCGGGTTGGTAAAAAAGGCAGTGCCCCAGGCGGGCACCAATAACGGTACCAATAAAGGTATACATAGTTAGGCTGTCGAGGAAACCTTCGGGCAGACCCTCGCGCTTAACAAACCAATTGAAAATGAGGTAACCAAAAACGAACGATAGAGCCCATAGGAGCCCATAGTAACGGATTGAAAGTGGCCCAAGGGAGAAAATCTCCGGGTCAATATTCCATATAACTTGGAGTAATTGCATGGCTTATAAAGACGTTAATGTTATTAAAGTAGTGTAAAGGTATGAAAAATAGTTTTCAGCGCTATCGTTGGCGTTGTTACTTAACTTTTTTTAATTCGTTTTTTCGAAATTTGGGCTAATTTTACTGCCTGCAAACATTGTATTATTAACCCATAAACCCAAGTCATGTTCTCAGGAATTGTTGAAGAAACCGCAAAGGTTGTTTCGCTCAGAAGCGAAAAGGACAACCTGCATATTACATTAACCTGCTCGTTTGCAAAGGATCTGAAAATCGACCAGAGCGTTTCGCACAATGGCGTTTGCTTAACGGTGGTAAAGGTCGACGGAAACACGTACACGGTTACAGCAATCAAGGAAACCCTCGAAAAATCGAATCTAGGTCTGTTAAAGGTAGGCGATAAGGTAAACGTTGAGCGAAGCATGAAAATTGAAAGCCTTCTCGATGGGCACATGGTTCAGGGGCATATCGATCAAACCGCCATCTGCACTAAAGTAGAAGAAGCCGAGGGCAGCTGGTACTACACTTTCGAGTACGATCCTGGCAAGGGCAATATAACCGTTGAAAAAGGTTCTGTTGCTGTTAATGGAGTTAGTTTAACTGTTGTAAACTCCCAACCCAGTTCTTTTCAGGTTGCCATAATTCCTTTTACCTATGAAGTAACCAACTTTCATCAGTTTACAAAAGGTACAGTAGTCAACCTCGAATTCGATGTGGTTGGAAAATACATTGCCAAACTTCTAAAGCAGTACATTGAGGGAGGTATGATTCAGAAATTGGCACAATAGCTAACCAAAATTTAAAATGAACAACTCAACACCACGGAGCATTGCCATAATTATAGCATTAATTGCAGCACTTGTATCGAGCGTTGTCTTTTCAATTGTACTATGGAATGCTTCACTAAACTATGTTCTTGCAGCAATTGCTGGTGTTCTGTTTATTTTCATAGTAGTATTTATTATTTCACAATATTTCCTGAACGAATTCGTATTTCAAAAGATATACCCGGTATATAAAACCATTCATAACCTAAACATTTCGGGTAGGGACCTGAAAACTAAGCTCGAAGACCGCGATATTGTTGACGATGTGAACCGTGAGGTTCTTATATGGGCTAATAGCAAGAGCAGAGAAATTGATAGCCTTAGAGAAATGGAGCGATACCGCAAGGAGTTTATTGGTAATGTTTCGCACGAACTTAAAACACCCATCTTTAACATTCAGGGCTACGTTCTTACGCTACTCGATGGCGGATTGGAGGATCCTACAATTAACCGCAACTACCTAGAAAGAGCAGAGAGAAGCATAAATCGCCTTATCGCTATTGTCGATGACCTAGACATGATTTCCAAGCTAGAATCGAAGGTGCTCAGGCTCGAATTGGAAAAGATAAACATTGTGCAGCTTGTCGATGAGGTATTTGAAGCGCAGGAGCTGAGAGCCAAAAAGCGGAAAATTAAACTCAGTTTCGACAGAAACTACGACAAACCCATTTGGATTCAGGCCGATCGTAAAAGAATATATCAGGCGTTGGTGAATCTGGTTGTAAATTCTATTAGCTATGGACGCGAGGAAGGCCGCACCATCATTTCTTTTTCCGACCTATTCGAAAATATTATGGTTGAAGTGAACGATAACGGTATCGGTATTCCACAGGCCGATATCCCTCGTATTTTCGAGAGGTTTTACAGGGTTGACAAAAGTCGCTCACGCGACCAGGGCGGAACGGGACTAGGCCTTGCCATTGTTAAGCATATTATCGAAGCGCATGGGCAAACCATAAGCGCACGCAGTAGCGTCAACGAGGGAACCTCGTTTGCATTTACATTAAAAAAGTACAGCGATAAAAACTAGGCTTCGCTTTTCCCGTAACGTATTTGCTTTGCCAGCTTCGAAGCAAAAACGAACTCGTTCAGTTCCTCATTGTCGGAGTGGAGAATCTCTTCCTTGGTGCCCTCCCACCACTTTTGGCCCTTATGAATAAAAATTATTTTGTCGCCTATACCCATAACGGAGTTCATATCGTGGGTATTTACCAGCGTGGTAATGTTGAACTCTTCAGTAATTTCTTTTATTAGGTTGTCAATTACAATAGAAGTTTTGGGGTCAAGGCCAGAGTTGGGCTCATCGCAAAAAAGGAAACTTGGGTTAAGGGCAATTGCCCTTGCAATAGCAACCCGTTTCTTCATACCACCACTAATTTCCGACGGGAACAGCTTGTTGGCATTGGTAATGTTAACCCTGTTAAGGCAAAAGTTCACCCTGTCGCGCTTTTCGCACTTATTCATGTTGGTAAACATATTCAGCGGAAACATTACATTCTCTTCAACTGTGGCGGAATCGAAGAGCGCCCCACCTTGAAAAAGCATTCCAATTTGTTGGCGAAGGGTTTTCCTCTGAGCAAAAGGTAGGGAGTCAAATCGGATATCTCCGTAGAATATGCTTCCCTCGTCAATATCGTGGAGCCCAACTATCGATTTAAGAAGAACAGTTTTACCTGAGCCGCTTTGCCCAATAATAAGGTTGGTTTTGCCTCGCTCAAATTCGGCCGAAATACCCTTTAACACAGGTCGAAGGTTAAACGACTTCGAGAGGTTCTCAACGCGTATCATGATAGTAGCAACTGGGTTAGAATAAGGTTGAAAAGCAAAATCATAACGCTGCTAAAAACAACTGCCTTCGTGCTCGATTGGCCTACTTCAAGTGAGCCTCCTTCCACATTATAACCATAAAAAGCAGGAATTGAAGTTAGAAGAAAAGCAAAAACTACAGTTTTAACAAGGGAATAGGTTATGTAAAAGGGGATAAAAAAAGCCTGTATTCCATCAATAAAATCTTGCGACGTAACAGCCCCCGTGAGCGAACCAACAAACCACCCACCTACAATTCCCACAATCATACTAAGAATACATAGTAAGGGGTTAAAAATAACGGAGGCAACAATTTTGGGCAGCACTAGGTGATTAGCCGAGTTTATACCCATAATCTCAAGGGCATCAATTTGCTCCGTTACCCGCATGGTGCCAATTTCAGAGGCAACATTGCTGCCCACCTTACCTGCCAAAATAAGTGCAACAATGGTTGATGAGAACTCTAATAGAATGCTATCGCGGGCTGCCAGCCCAACAAGGTAAGCAGGCAAAAACGGATTTTCGGTATTGTATGCAGTCTGAATGGTTATTACTGCACCCATGAAAGCAGATATAATGGCAACAATACCTATAGATTTAATACCAAGTTTGTCAATTTCTTTCACCAACTCCTGAAAGAAAATGCTCCATTTCTGAGGACGAGTAAAAACTTTCCGCAGAAAAACAATGTACAAACCTACGGTTTCAATTATTTTCATAAGTCAAAATTATAAAAATAATTACATAATGGTATTAATGCTATTCAATTCCTACCTGCGTGAACTTTTGTTTTTACCTTTGCAGATCAAAACCAATCATTTTTCAAATGAATAGCAATAGTAATGTTTTTTGTATAATTATGGCTGGTGGCATTGGTAGCCGCTTCTGGCCGCTAAGTCGCAGTTACAAGCCGAAACAATTCCTCGACATATTAGGCACTGGAAGTTCACTTATAAGGCAAACTTACTGCAGGGTAAGTCGCTTCTGTAGCCCCGAAAATATTTACATAGTAACAAGCGACATATACAAACAGCAGGTGCAAAAGCACATTCCCGAAATTTCTGAAAATCAGGTGCTGCTTGAGCCCATGCGTCGAAATACTGCCCCCTGCATAGCCTATGCTACTCAAAAAATTGCATTACGTAACCCCAATGCCTGTATTGTGGTTGCACCTAGCGATCATTTGGTTTTAAACGAGGAGGCGTTTCTTAAAACCATATCTACTGCTATCGATTTTGCTTCGATTAACAGTGCGCTTCTTACAATTGGCATTAAGCCCAGCCGTCCCGAAACTGGCTATGGCTACATTCAGGTTGGCAAACAGGCAGAGAAGCGTATACCAAATTTGTTTAAAGTAAAGACGTTTACAGAAAAACCAAACCTCGATTTAGCTCAGGTTTTTCTCCAAAGCGGAGAGTTTTACTGGAATTCTGGAATGTTTATTTGGTCGCTAAAGTCGATACAGGAGGCCTTTGCAAAGTATTTACCCGATATCCAATCTTTATTTACTGAATCCCATAGTCTTTTTAACACAACAGATGAAGCCACTGCCGTAGCTAGTGTATACTCTCAGTGCAAAAACGTATCAATTGATTATGGAATTATGGAGAAGGCCGATAACGTTTTCGTCATTTGCGCCGAGTTTGGATGGTCCGATTTGGGAACATGGGGATCGCTTTTCCTTAATTCTAAGCGGGACGAGGGTAATAATGCAATTGTTGGTAAAAATGTGGTTGCTCACAACCTTAAGGACTGTATTGTACAGATGCCTGCCGACAAACTGGTTCTGATTCAGGGTTTAGAGGGTTATATTGTGGTTGAATCGGATGGGATTTTGCTAATTTGTAAAAAGGACAATGAGCAAGAGATTAAAACATACCTGGGAGAGATATTTGCCGAAAAGGGCGATCAATTTGCATAAAAGAAGCGAGGGGCAATTTGCCCCTCGCTTCTTTATTGGTAGTATCGTTTAGTATTCCCAAAGGTCGTGTTCGAAAGTAAAAATGCTTTCACGAATTCTGTCAGACTCTTGCATATTGGGGATGCCACCAAATGTATACTCATTTATGGCGCGATTATTATAAACATTCGACTCCCTATATATGTAAGAACTGAATTTGCGCTTAAAGAATAAATCATCGTATGAATTCCTTTGAGCATCGTTAAACTCGTTGAAAACAGCAGTATTGGCAAGAACAGGTCTTGCGTGTGGGTAGTATATCCAGAATAGTTGAACACGTGTAAGTTCCCCTATATTTTCCTCTTCATCGCCACCAGTGCGAAGGGTTTTATAGTAAACCCTCACAGGGCATATTCCAATAATCCGAACTTGAATGGTAGAATGCTGCTTATCGAAAAACCACTCCTCCTTCACCAGCAATTGCCGGATTTCACCCCACTTAATTTCCCCTTTAATAACCACTTTTTCCTCGGTATTGGTAAGAGGGTTAAACTGAACTCGCTCCTCATCGAGAGCCCCAAGTTTTTGTAGAATCTGATTGTAAGAGATTAGAGTTGAAAACTCATCGTCAATATCAGGGTCGTAGGCATTAATCTCATTGAACTTAATGGCCTCAACAAGCCGCTGCACCAAACTTTTTCTATCGAACATCTCCCTGGTTGGATAATACAGCGGATGGTTCATTTTTTCACGAAGGTCAATGGTTCTCCATACCCGTTTGGTCCACATCATATCTGCTTCCCTTAAGTGAGGGTAGGGTATGGGGATGCGTTGTGGCATAGTTTCCCTAATGTACACACCATCGGGTACTAGGGGTTCGGATCCTTTTTGAGCAAACGATTCGCCTGCCAAGCAGAAGAAGAAAGCGCACAACGAGAAAACAGCAATCCTTTTCATATTCATTATAGTTATTGTATCTTAAAGACTAAGTCGTTTAGGTCGCGGGAGGCACCATCGGGGCCAACCGCTTTAACATTGGTAATATTAAGAACCTGACCGCTTCGGAGGTTGTTGATAATCCTCTTTTGGCCTTCAGTAAAAGTTTGCCCCCTTGCGGCTTCCTCTTGCAGAAAGCCCCCAATGGTTGCGGAAACAGTGAAGCCTGTAACAGTAAATTTCATATCGAAGTCGAAATCGGGGGGCATTTGAGCAAGTACTCCAAATGAAGCTGCAAGAAGGTTTTTGGGAACCGTTTTTCCTGTTACCCCAATAACTTGCGGTAGGGGGTCGGGCACCTTCTTAATACGGAACGTTTTCGAACCCATGTTGCGTCGCTGGCCATCAACCTCGGCAAATACGGTTACTTGACACGAAGAAGCGCCTGCTCCAGGGATTACCTCAAAATTATCCCCTTTTCGCTTAATGGTTCCCCTATCTATTTGGGCACTAATTTTATCCATGGCAATACCCGAAATAGAAATATCTACAGGATTTTCTATACCTAAGTAAAAAACGTTCATCTTAGCAGGAGAAATAACAATATTTGGGGTTTCTACCAAATATTCGTGCTTAAATGGCCTGCGAATCTTGTTGCCTGTAGGTCCTGTAACTTCAATCATGCCAGCCCATGAATTTTTACCTAACCTTGAGGCTCGTTCTTTGTAAACTCCCCTTCCGTTAATAATGGGCAAAGTACGGGAATCACCCACAATTTTGTAATCAACCTCCCCCGACTCATTTTTATATGACTCTACACGTCCTATATAAATTTGAGGGCTTTGTGTAGTATCAGAAGCAGCTAAGAATATTTCGGCGGCAAACTCGTTCCCTTGAATTACATAGTTTGAAGTTGGTATTACCACTGCATCAATCTTGTTAACCTTAAAATCGTCGGCATCAACCTGCTGTAAAAGATAACTCACAACCTCAGACTCTAAATTAAGAACGTCTACCTGAACCTTGGTAAGCTGTGGAAAAACTGCAACCAAAGGAAGATGATCGAAACGAGACGATTCCCAAGTGTGAATGGTACCATCATCTTTTCTGGGAGGATCTTCAGTATTGAGAATGCTGATTATTGACTCAATTAGCTGAGGTGCTTTATTTGGATCGACAAACGACACCAAGAGCTCACGAAACGAAACGATTTTATTTTTAAGTTCAAACGCTTTACCGTTTTTAGTTGGACCTATAAGAACCTGGCTGCCTACATTCAAATCTCCCTTTTTCCCAAGTTTTGCCGGATCAACCTGTTTGTCTTCAGAAATGGCTTTCGATTTTTCTTTTTCTGCGGTTACAACCACTTCTATCTTCAAATCTTGTACGTATGTAAATAGTTCGTTTGCACGGCTTCTAACTTCGTCGGCTTTCGATTTCCAAGGGCCGACCTTGGTGGGATTTAGCGTGTATGCCTTATCAATTTGGCCGTAAAGTTTTTCATTCTTTATTTTGAAACTTCGGGTTGTTCGAGACAATCCATTTTCCACAAGAACAAAGGCATCGAGTACTTCGGCCGAAACGTTCATGGCTAGCATGGCCGTTAGCACTAGGTACATCATACCTATCATTTTCTGTCTTGGGGTTTCTTTGCCGTGACCCATAGTTGGATATTACCTAAGGTGAAATTTATTTTCCATTCGACATAACATTCATGGCCGAAAGCATATTGCCATAAACGGTATTTAAATTAGAGATGTTTTTATTCAGTAAGCCAAGAGCTTCCGTAAACTTCTCGGTTTCGCTAACAGACACATTTAACTTCTTAATCATTCCTTCTACTCCAGAATAAACCGATTCTGATTGTTTTAGGCGTTCGGTTGTTCCCTGCAGGTGTAGCTCATGAGCTGCATTAAGTGCTGCCATGCTTTTATTCAGCTTTTCGAGCTGTTCATGGTAACTACCGCTATCCTTAGAAACAACTTCACCATTGGCGCGCATTGCATCGGCAAGTTGGCTATATGTTGCAGTAAGGTTAGCTGCTGCCCCACTAATCTGCGAGGCAACCTCATTGCCCGACTCCACTATACGCTGACTTACTGTTTCGCCAGCTTTAGTTAAAGAATCTTCAAGGTTATTAACCGAACGGCTAACTCCGCTCATGAAATTTTGTCCACTTTCTGCAACATTACCTGCGGTTTTTTGGAAACTCTCAGCGAGAATGTTAACCGATTCGTTGAGAACTTCTCCGCTTTGTTGGTAGCTGTTGGTGAAGTTCGAAACGGCACCAGTCGCTTGTTTCATCCGGTCGGTAAACTGATTGGTTGCAGATGCTGCTTCTGAAATATCGGCAATTTTTGCAGATGCTTCGCTCAGCTTATTAAGGCCCTTACTAACCTTTTCGAAAAGTTCGGGACTTAGTTCTGCGCTTTCAAGCATTTTGTTCAGTTTATCGGAATAGCCAGCGGGAGTTCCATGGCTTACAGCAACGCCACCTCCACCAATTGCGGCAACTAATGCCTCTTTTAGTGAATCAGCGTTGAGCCCTTCGTTGTTTTTTCTGTAGTTTCGAATTTCTTCTTCATCATCCATCATGGCAAGTTCTGGATAAACTAAAGTCCAGTCAACCTCTTCGTGAATGGGCTCAAAGGCTGAGAAGAAGAAAATGATAACCTCAACTGTCATACCTATGGTTAGCATCTCACCAGCAAAAGGCCAGTGCTGAAGTTTAAAAAGTGCTCCGGCAAGAACAACTGCAGCACCCCAACCGTAGAGGTACTTCATGAAGTTCTTCCACTTTTTACCTTGTACTATTTCAGATATGTTGAATCCCATTTGATTAAATTGTTAGGGTGGATGTTAAGGGTAACTATTTTGAGCCTAGATAAGAACGTACGCATCTGAAACCAATATACGACTTTGAAGTATCTTGGTATTCAAAGGTTCGAGCCCCAACCTGAAGGAAATAACCAATATCTTTCCAGCTGCCTCCTCTAACAACCTTGCGCTTTAATGCAGGAGGATCATTAGGTTTGGCATTGTATTTATAATCGGGGTTCATATCGTGAATGAAGGAGTACGCGCTTTCGTCGAAAGCATTGGCTGTCCACTCGGCAACATTACCCGACATGTCGTATAGTCCGTAATCGTTAGGCTGGTAACTGGCAACAGGAAGAGTTGTAAAACCACCATCGTCGACATAATTACCGCGAAGCGGTTTGAAATTGGCCAGGAAGCATCCCTCAGAGTTACGGGTATAGGGGCCACCCCATGGATACATTCCAAGGTCTAATCCGCCACGAGCGGCATATTCCCATTCTGCTTCGGTAGGTAATCTGTAGTCAGAAACGTAAGAGTATCCACCACGAGCCAAGAATTTATTAAGGTATTGGGTTCTCCAAATGGTAAAGGCATAAGCTTGCCTCCACGAAACACCCACAACGGGGTAGTTGTCGAACGAGGGATGCCAGAAATAATGGGTTGCGTAGGGTTCGTTGTAGGAGTATGTAAAATCGCTAATCCAGCAAAGCGTGTCGGGATAAACATTAACTTTATCGCGAATAATGAAGGCCGAACGATCAGTTACTTTTACGGAAACCCCCATATTGTTAACAACCTCAGCGTTCTCTTCATAGGCACCAGTTTCGAAGTTGAAACGATTCTTTTTTTGTGCAGCCTGCTTCAGGTCGATCCAGAAGAACTCGTACATTAACTTTCGGGTATCAATTTCTTTCCGATTATAGAAGCGTTCTCCTTTAGTATAGTACATTTCGTTGAGGATTTCATTTTGCTCCTCGTCGCGATTATCAATTAGAATATCCCAGTTTAAAACAGGGGGATCAATCTCGTTACCAAATTCGTCTTCAGAAATAGCAAAGTCGTCAATTTGTTCGGATAGTTTGCGGCGTGCTATGGAGTCGCGAACATAAAATACGAATTGGCGATATTGGTTATTGGTAATTTCAGCTTGGTCCATCCAAAAGGCATCAACCGAAATGGTTTTAACTGGGGCATTTATTGCCCAAGCAACATCCTGATCGTTGCTTCCCATGTTAAACGATCCCATGGGAACAAATACCATGTTGTATGGGGTTGGGTCTTGGTAGCCTTTTCTACCAGGAACCCCTACGAGTTCTCCATTATCGCTTGAAGCACATCCACTTAGTAGTACCGCAACGAAAACAATTGGAACAAGAAACTTTTTCATAGCACTCCGTTTATTAATGCAAATAACGTAAAATATTTTAAAATCGCCTTAATTAACTATAAAAATCTTATGCTCTTATACTGCTGTGGTGGTTTTTCTTTTTTAAGAGTAAAGCTGTAGCCGAGCATAAATTCGTGCGATCCGCTGTTATAGCTGCTAATTTTTGTTGTAGAGAAATCGAAAGCATAGCCAATACGTAGCCCACTAAAAATTTCTGCCCCAACCATGGCAGCAACAGCTTCACCAACACGATATGAAACGCCCCCCCAAAACCTTTTATTATATATTAGGTTAGTATTTAGAGACAAAATTGACGATGTAAGGGTTGTCCCAACAAACACTGACGGGTTAATTTCCCACTGCTTATTGGGAAGAGCAAGGAAATACCCCCCGCAAAGGTAGAAATGCGTTTTATAGTGTGAAGGGTTAACGGCCTTGTTGTTTTTCGACTGGTTGATGTGAGTTGCAGAAAAGCCGAAGTACATTTGCTCATTATTGTAAAATAGACCTAGGCCCAAATCGAGGTTCACCGAGTTTTCTTCTTTCTGCGGAACAGCAACGTCACCCGAAGCAACAGGAAAATTCCATGTTGGGTTCATGGTGTTATTAATTACTCCACCATTAATCCCAATGGCCAAATTGCCTACACGGGCAATTTTAAATCGATATGCGTACGATAGGGCTATTCCTATGTCGGAGTTGAAGCCAAAGCGATCGTTTGTGATATTTAACCCGGCGCCATGCGATTTGCCAAATAGAGTAAAAGGGGCGTTAATGTTCACTACAGTTGTAATCGGAGCACCATCGCCAAAACCAACCCACTGTAGCCTATTGATGGCAGTTGCGTTTATCATGTCAGAGCTACCGGCAAAGCCAGGATTAATGGCCATGTGGTTAAACATGTAATGGCTAAAATGTGAATCCTGTTGAGCAAAAACCTTAATGGTTAGAAGCCCAATCAGTGTGAAAGCGAAAATTCTCTTTACAACCATTTGCGGTTAATTCTTGCTATTTGTGAAACGGAAGGTAAAGTAAATAAAAAAAATAGATTCCAACAAAATTATCAACAATTTAATGTTAATAAACCCCCCAAAGAAACAATGGCTTATACTTTCCTTTTACTATATAGGTTACCCAAAGGCTAAAAAAAACCCTTAAAAGCACTAATTTTTTTGACTATTGGCCTTAATTTGTGGGTAAACGAGCAGGGGTGATTTAAATCATTCTGCTGGAAGCGCGGAGCCATCTTTCGGGCACATCGCCCTTGCTGGCGGCAATATAATCGCTATGCGAGCAGGCAACAATAATGGTTTCGTTACCCTTATTCTGCCCTTTACTCAGTTCTAACCACCAAGATTGGGTTACAATATCCTTTAAGAAAACCATATTCACATTAGGAATGGGGCTTTTAATGAAAAACCGCTTATATTTTCTGTTTTGAATGTTTTTTCCTTCTTTTTTACGAGAATAAAAACCTTCGATAAAATGCCAAACCATTTGGGCCGCTAAATGAGCACTTTGCCCAGAGTTATCGTTTTTGAAGTTGTGTTCGAATAGGCCAAAAATTTTCATTTTGCTACTTAAACCAGCAAACCGACTCAACTGGCAAGCTTCTTCGGCATAAAGTCCATTGGGTGTAGGGCAACTTGTTGAAGGGCAGTCGCTTTGGCGGATACTAGAAAGGTCGAAGCTGGTAATTTGTGAATTTCTAAAAGCCGGTTCTACCTCTTGTATACTATTGCGCAGGTAGCCCAAACGGTATAATTCGTGGTGTTTCGATTCGAGGAGGCGTATTGCCTCATGGTTGGTAAGATACCCCTGAAAGCCGATGAGGTTTAAGCAATAAAGCCTCTCTCTTTCGGCCTCAGAAATGGGATTTAAAAAACTGCTTGGAGAAAAATCGGATGAATTGGGTTCCAAATCAACTTTTGAATCGACAATTGTAATAGAAATGCCTTTTTCCCTATTGCTTAGGGCCTGATATATTGGGTACGTTAATTCCTGGGTTCCACCTAAAACAATAAGGGTAAGCTCTTTTTCTAGAGCCAATTCAATAACCAAACGCAGAGCAGCATAGGTATCGGAAGGCGAGTTGGTATTGGCAATGTTACCCAAATCCCAAATGTTTTTATGTACCGGAGCTCCTGAAAGGGAGTAAAGATACTGCCTGATGATGTTGGGCGATAGTGAACTTCCCTTGGAGAGGGAGTTTCGATCCTCACAAATCCCGATTATTGCCAGCGACTCACGCTCTATGCTTTCTGGGTTCGAATCCAAAAACTTCGCCTTTCCAAGCATCGATACGCTTTTAGGAAGACCTTCTGGGAGCAGGTCAACAATAGCAGACGAAAGGATTTGTGATAGCATGGCTACTTTTTGGTTCTGGTTGTTTTGGCTGTTCTTTTCCCTTTCTTTGAATTTGTTGGTTCCTGCCCGTTCACAATTTCAAGGCATTTTTCGTAGGAAAGCGAATCAATTGCGGTTCCTTTAGGCAACTTGTAGTTGTTACCCTTAAAAAAGATGTAAGGGCCCCATCTGCCGTTGAGTATTAGGAGTTGCGAATCCTCTTCAAATTGTTTGGCAACCCTTTCAACGGCTTTCTGGCGCGATTCTTCAATTAGTTCTATTGCTCTTGCCAATTCGATGGTTAAGGGATCATCCGTTTTTTTAAGAGAAACGAATTTGGAATTATGCCTTACATAGGGGCCAAAGCGCCCCACGCCAATTACTACCTCTTTTTCCTCATAATTACCTACGCTACGGGGTAGTTTGAATAGCGACAGGGCATCGTCGAGCGTAAGCGATTCGATCAGTTGACCCTTAAGAAGGCTTGCGTACTGGGGCTTTTCGCCGGTTTCAGCATTGGCCTCCCCAATTTGAACCACAGGACCAAACCTGCCAATTCGAACCGATACGGTTTTACCCGTTTTGGGATCGAGACCTAAAAGTCGCTCGCCCTTACTGTAGTCCGATTCCTTTATGGTTCGTTCAACGTTTTTATGAAAAGCTTTATAGAATCGATCAATCATTGAGGTCCACTCCTTTTTGCCGTCGGCAATTAGGTCGAACTCTTCTTCTACAGAAGCAGTAAAGTTGTAGTTAAGTATATTGGTGAAATGTTCAACTAGGAAGTCGTTCACAACCATGCCAATATCGCTCGGAAAAAGTTTAGCTTTTTCGGTTCCAACCGTTTCAGTTTTCTCTTTCGAATCTATTTTACTTTTCTTAAGTGAATGGATTATATACTTCCGTTCGCTCCCGGGCCGATCTTCCTTAAGCACATATCCGCGCGAAATGATGGTTGATATGGTGGGCGCATAGGTTGACGGGCGGCCAATTCCCAATTCTTCCAATTTTTTCACCAAGCTGGCTTCAGTGTACCGTGGAGGTCGCTGGGTGAAACGCTGGGTTGCCAAAATTTCAAGCGGATCGAGCAACTCACCTGCTTTCATGGGAGGTAATAGCTCCTCGTTTGCTTCGTCCACATCATCGTCGGTCGACTCGAAGTAAACCCTTAAAAAACCATCGAAAAGGAGCACTTCGCCAGTAGCCAAGAACTTGTAATTTGAGTTAGATATATCGATTGTGACAACAGTTTTTTCAATTTGAGCTTCGCTCATCTGTGAGGCAACGGTTCTTTTCCAAATGAGTTCGTACAATTTTTGTTCGCCAGTGTTTGTCGATACTTTTTGCTTTTCGAGGTAGGTTGGCCTTATAGCTTCGTGAGCCTCCTGAGCGCCCTTAGCCTTTGTTTTAAAATTACGCACATGCACATACTTAGGTCCAAACTCTTTCTCAATTAAACTCTTGGCCGAAGCAAGGGCTGCATTTGAAAGGTTAACGGAGTCGGTACGCATATAGGTAATATGGCCTGCTTCGTATAACCGCTGGGCAAGGGTCATGGTTTGGGAAACGGAGAATCCCAATTTCCGACTTGCCTCTTGCTGTAAGGTGGAGGTAGTAAAAGGGGGCGCAGGCGATTTTTTGGCCGGCTTTTTAGAAATGTCGGAAACGGTAAACTTGGCGTGTTTGCAGCTTTCGAGAAATTCAAGTGCTTTAGCCTCTTTTTCAATTCTATCGTTAAGTTCAGCTTTAATTTTTCCTTGTCCTTGGAATGCGCCCGTTACCCTGAAAAACGATTCCGACTTGAAGCCCAGTACCTCACGTTCCCTTTCTACAATAAGCCGAACGGCTACCGATTGAACCCTACCGGCCGATAGCGATGGCTT
Source organism: Bacteroidales bacterium (assembly GCA_037442025.1). Classification (GTDB taxonomy): domain Bacteria; phylum Bacteroidota; class Bacteroidia; order Bacteroidales; family Tenuifilaceae; genus UBA2287. Next base: position 21,739 of record JBBIRB010000006.1, read on the forward strand.
AACCTTTTTCCAAAGAACAGGGGATAGTTCGAAGCCTACAAGTCGATCGAGGACTCTACGTGCCTGCTGCGCATTCACTAGGTCCTGATTAACATAACGGGGGTTTTCAACTGCTTTCTGAATAGCCTCCTTAGTAATTTCGTGAAAAACTATACGCTTGGTTTTCTGTGGCGACAACTTTAGCACCTCGCAAAGGTGCCAGGCAATGGCTTCTCCCTCGCGGTCCTCATCGGTAGCGAGCCATACTGTTTCCGACTCCTTGGTAAGTTTCTTGAGCTCATCAACTACCTTTTTTTTGTCATCGCTTACAATATATTCTGGTTTAAAGTTGTTATCGATATCAATTCCCAGTTTTTTCTTCGACAGGTCGCGTATATGCCCAAAGCTCGATTTTACCGTAAACCCTTTACCTAAAAACTTTTCAATGGTTTTGGCTTTGGCAGGCGACTCAACAATTACCAAGTTCTCTATCATTTATAATATGGTATTAGCATGTAAAACGGCACAAAGTAAAGCAATTACAAAACGAACTACAAAATTTTACATAAATTATATGTTTAAAGCCTATAAACACTGAGGGTGTAGGTAATGCAAGAAAAAAAACTGAAATGAATTTGCTAAAATGCGAAACAAATATCAAACTAAATTGAGCCCGTTGAACCGAATTATATGAGATACTTTTCAGACACCATTCTTTCTAATATTATGTTAATAGTGCTTTACAAAATGAATTATGGTTAACTTTACTGCAAATTTTATAGGTATGAGATTCTCGAAAAAATTTATTTTATGGTTCTGGGGCATATTTGCCTTTTCATGGGTTATTGGTATAGGACTTTTTGTAATGATAGGAATGGAGGTTTTTGGCCCCCTTCCAACATTCGAGGAGTTGGAAAATCCCAAAAGCATCGTGGCCTCCGAGGTGTACTCGGAAGACAATTTGGTTCTGGGAACCTACTTTGTTCAGAACAGAAGTTTTGTGGAATTTGAAGAGCTATCGCCCAATTTAGTAAATGCTCTCATTGCCACCGAGGATGTTCGCTTTTATCGTCATTCAGGAATCGATGCCCGAAGCTTGGGGCGAGTGATTGTTAAAACCATTCTTTTGGGACAAGAGGGTAGTGGAGGTGGAAGCACGATTACTCAACAGTTAGCTAAAAATCTTTTTCCCCGCGACACGCTCTATCGCAGATCTACAATTATAAGAAAAGCCAATCTGGTAGTTAACAAATTTAAAGAGTGGATCACATCTGTTAAACTTGAAAGGAACTATACCAAGAGCGAAATAATTGCCATGTACCTAAATACTGTTGCCTTTGGTAGCAATGCGTATGGAATTAAAATGGCAGCAAAAACTTTTTTCAACGTACCTACCGACTCAATTAGCGTTGAACAGGCAGCTATGCTTATTGGGGTTGTAAATGCGCCTACTCGTTACAGTCCGGTTCGAAACCCAGAACGAGCGTTGCAGCGGCGAAACCATGTAATATCGCAAATGGGTAAGTATGGGTTTATTTCAAAATCCGAATCGGATTCAATTCAAAAACTCCCCATTAATTTAAATTTTAGGGTGCAGGATCATAACGTGGGCTTAGCAACCTACTTTCGCGAGTCGCTCAGGCTTATGTTAAGCGCACCTAAACCCGACCCCAATGCATATTTCACTAGAATTTTGTACGTTGAGGATTCTCTACAGTGGGCCAATAACCCGCTTTACGGATGGTGTAACAAAAATCTGAAGCCCGACGGAACGCCATACAATTTGTATCGCGATGGGCTTAAAATTTATACCACTATTAACAGCAAAATGCAAGCCTACGCAGAGGAAGCGGTTGCAAATCACCTTGGAACTTTTTTACAGGTCGAGTTCGACAAGGAACAGAAAGCTCGTCGTTACAGACTATTTGCCGATGCATTGACCGATGCTCAGATTAACTCCATTTTAAATAGTGCCATGAGGCAAACCGAATTATACCGCTTACTTAGGAACAGAGGGGTTTCAATGGATAGTATAAGCAAGGTTTTCAGAACAAAGGTGCCCATGACCGTTTTTACATGGAAGGGAGAACGCGATACGCTAATGAGCCCCCTCGATTCTATTAAGCACTACAAGCGCTATTTGAGGGCCAGCTTCATGGCCATGGACCCACGAAACGGGAACGTTAAGGCATGGGTGGGTGGCCCCAACTTCAAGCATTTTAAGTACGATCAGGTTAACAAGGGTAAGCGACAGGTTGGGTCAACCATTAAGCCATTTCTTTATACTCTGGCCATGCAGGAGGGGCTATCCCCCTGCCATACCATTCCAAATGTTGCACAAACCTTCCAAGTTGCCGACTCTACATGGACCCCAAAAAACTCGGGCAATACCAAGTACGATGGTAAAATGGTAACATTAAAATGGGGGCTGTCAAACTCAGTTAACAACATTTCGGCATGGCTTATAAAGCAGTTCAATCCCAACGCCCTGGTCGATATTGTTAAAAAAATGGGTGTCACAAGTCGATTAGATCCAGTGCCCTCTATCTTCCTTGGAACCTATGAAATTTCGCTTTACGAAATGGTGGGAGCCTATGGCACTTTTGCCAACAAGGGCGTGCATGTTGAACCTTTGCTAGTAACCCGTATTGAGGATCGGAATGGCAATGTGCTTGCCACCTTCGCCCCCCAAAAGAATGAGGCTATAAGCGAGCAAACTGCTTACCTTATGGTGAACCTTCTCGAAAGTGTTGTAAACCGAGGAACAGCCATTCGGCTACGTTATCGCTATAATTTTTCCGCCCCCATTGCCGGAAAAACTGGAACCACACAGAACCACTCCGATGGATGGTTCATGGGCATGGTACCCAACTTGGTCGCAGGCGTTTGGGTAGGTGCCGAGGATCGCTCGGTACGTTTTCAAACAATTGGCATGGGACAGGGAGCCAATATGGCACTCCCCATATTTGCCCTTTTCCTCGACAGGGTTTATAACGATCCCCGCTTAGGATATACACAGCTCGACCAATGGGAAAAGCCTTTAAGCCCACTCAATGTTAAGCTGGATTGCGATGACATTGACCCCAAGGCTAGCGGTGAAATTTGGGAAGAGGACTTCTTTTAAACTTCCTCACTTCTCCCGGGAATCGATTTGAGCAGTCTTTTGGTGTATTCGGTTTGGGGTGAAGAAAAAATGGTATCGGCGTTCCCCATTTCAACAATATGGCCGCCTTGCATCACCATTATTCGGTTGCTCATGTAGCGAACCACCGACAGGTCGTGCGAAATAAAAACGTAAGTGAGCCCTCGTTGCCGCTTAAGATCGTTCAGAAGATTCAGAATTTGAGCTTGTACTGAAACATCCAGCGCCGAAACCATTTCGTCGCAAATCAGAACCTTTGGTTCAAGGGTAAGTGCCCTTGCTATAACAATACGTTGGCGCTGGCCACCCGAGAACTCGTGAGGGTAACGGTAAAAGCTGTCGGGAGGAAGTGCAACTTCATTGAGCAGCCCCAAAGCGTAAGCTTTCCGTTGCTGAGCTCCCTTAACAAGCCCATGAACCCTGAGGGGCTCCATTATGGCTTCGCCAATAGTTAGGCGAGGATTAAGCGACGAGTAGGGGTCCTGAAAAACAATTTGAACCTGGCGGCGGAAGCTCTTTAGTTCGGAGGTAGAAAACTGACCAATGTTTTTTCCTTTAAACTTAACAATGCCGATGGGATTTTCGATTAAGCCAAGCAGCGAACGCCCCAACGTGGATTTTCCACAACCCGATTCGCCCACCACCCCAAGGGTTTCACCCTGGAAAAGGTTAAAAGAAACATTATTTAGGGCTGTAAAACTCCGTTTGGGCTTATTCAGTAGCGAACGTGAAATTATGTAACGAACCGTTAGGTTACTAACCTCAAAAACGGGCGAACTGTCGAGCTGCACTGTGCCTTCATCTGCAACGGTATGAAGTACGTTCCCATCGCCATTACTTTCAATAAAATCGCCTACAGTCATTAGCCTGCTTGGCCGGCTATCGATGGGTGGCCTACAAGCAACCAGCCCTTTTGTGTAGGGCTCCACTGGGTTTGTAAGGATTCTATTGGTTTTTCCTGTCTCTACCACCCTTCCTTTGCTTAGCACAATGGCCCGGTCGGTTACTTCTGAAATAACACCTAAGTCGTGGCTAATGAACAGCAGACTCATACCCCTATTGCGTTGTATTTCCCGAAGCAAAAGAATTATTTCTTTTTGTACGGTTACATCGAGGGCTGTGGTGGGCTCGTCGGCAATGAGGAGGGCTGGGTTTCCAGCAAGTGCCATAGCAATTATAACTCGCTGCTTCTGCCCACCACTCAGTTGGTGCGGATAGCTTCTGTATACTTTTTGCGGGTCGGGTAGCTGCATCTCTTCGAAGAGCGATATGCACCTTTCCCTGGCGGTTTTTCCTGTTAATGCAGTATGAAGCGAAACGGCTTCCTGAACCTGCAGCCCGCATCGCATCGAGGGATTAAGCGAGGTCATGGGTTCCTGAAAAATCATGGAGAGCATTTTCCCCCTTACGCTTTCAATTCCTTTTTGTGGCAATTCAAGAAGGTTGATTTCCTCTTCAGAATTGGGATGAAATATGGCTTTGCCTTCTGCAATTTTTGCCGAAGAGGGAAGCAAGCCCATTAATGCGAGCGCAGTTACCGATTTGCCCGACCCCGATTCGCCAACTATTCCGAGCGATTGTCCCTTGAAAAGTTTAAAATTAAGCCCAGTTAAAACTACCGAGGCGCCAAACCTAACCGACAAATTATCGACTTTCAATAGAGGTTCCATAAGTATCTATTTTTTGGAACCGTCCTCCATTGCAAAAATACGGCGGGTAATGATTCGAACCGGAAACCGAGTGGCCAAATAGCCTAAGGCTATTACTAAAACAAAAATGAATAATATATCAACAGCCTGAACCTCCACGGGGTAAGCATCTATTATGAATGTACCAATTCCCCTCAGTTTAACGGGTTTAAATACAATTTGAACAAAGCAAATGGCCAAACCAAAAAGAATTCCCATAACCGTACCCGCTACCGAAACCAAAAGTCCTTCGGCGAGAAAAATCTTCTGAATCATTCGATTATCGGCTCCGAGGCTCCGAAGGGTTTCCACATCGCTTCGCTTATCGATTATAAGCATTGAAAGTGAGCCAATGAGGTTGAAGGAGGCAATAATAAGAATAAGACCTAGAATTAGAGCGATGGCAACCTTTTCGGTTTTCATGGTTTTGTAAAGCGACTCGTTTTGCTGGTAGCGGTTGAGTACCCGGAACTGGTCCCCAACAATAGCCTGAACCTCCCGTTGAACACGATTGGGGTTGAACCCCTTTCGAATTTGCAGTTCAATGCTGGTAACCTCATTGTTATAATTCAATAGTCCGCGAGTAAACTCAATGGGAACAATAATGTACTGCGTGTCGAATTCCTGCTCTATGGCAAACACACCCGATGGCATAATTAGCTTCGATGAAAAGGCTGAGGCCGACGATATACCATGATGCCGCCCTCTGCGGGGTAAGTATATTTCGAGCGGATCGAAATGGGCCAAATTGGCATTGAGGTAGTAAGCTACTCCCTGGCCCATAATAGCCAAAGGCTGGCTGCCCCGCCACAGCAGAAACTCCCCATCAATAATCATGGAGTCAATGCCAGTTTGCTCGCCGTAGTTTTTGCTAACACCCTTCATGATGCCTATGTGCTGCTTGCCACCGTACTTAAAAAGAGCGTTCTCTTCAAGAACTTCAGAAAAAACGGCTACCGATTCGAGGTTACGAAGCGTTTGAAGAGGGGCAAGGGTATCGGGGAAGGTTTTGCCTTCAACAAGCTCAATTTTTAAATCGGCATCGAATGCCGACATCATATTGCGGATAAGTGAATCGAACCCATTGAAAACCGAAAGAATAACCACCAAAGCAGTAACACCTGTAGCCATTGCAACTACCGAAATACCCGAGATTATGTTGATAATGTTGTGCGATTTTTTTGCAAACAGGTATCTACGTGCTATATAGAATGGAAAATTCATTGAGCGATGGGTTTACGGCAAAGGTAAATTATTTCGTCGTTTGGTAGGCAGTAGCGTGCTACCACATCGGGGTGCAGTTGCTTCAAAAAATCGTCTTCGGTAACCTCGAACCCAGCCAATCGCAATCGGTGGGCATAGTCGGTTCCATACAAACGAACATGGTCGCGCTGTCCGTAATGTTGCTCCCTAAGTTCGGGGGTATTTACCCAATCCTCTTCTCTTGTTTTTTCAAGAGAAGGGTTAAGGGGCACCTGAAAAATGCCGAATCCTCCGGGTTTCATAACACGGAATAGTTCGCTCATAGCTTTCTGGTCGTTGGGAACATGCTCCAGCACATGGTTGCAAAGAATAGCATCGAACTCGTTGTCGGGCAGGGGCATATTCTGCACATCGAGTTTTACCTTAGCCCATGGGGAAATAAGGTCGGCAGTTACGTAGTCGATGTTTGGCATGCTACCAAAGGGTTTCAGAAAACAATACTCAGGGGCAATATGAAGCAACTTAACGTTTTGAGTAAAAAAAGGGGTTTTCTCTTTTAAATAAAGCCAAATAAGCCGGTGCCTTTCGAGCGATAGCGAGTGAGGGGCAAGCGCATTGGAACGCGAATGTAATCGACCGTAGGGTAGCAGTTTCCGATAGGTACGGCCCGTTATGGGATCCTCGAAACGCTTTCCATAAAAAAAAGGCGAAACAATTCGTAGTCCTATCGCAGCAATGCGTTGAAGATGATGCCTTGGAATAAATCGGCTTAGCAGCGAAACAAAGAGTTTAACCATGGGTTACTGCTTCAATAGGCGGTCGATATTCTCAATATAATCGAGCGAGTCGTCGATATTAAAAATAAGTTCGGGCACAACACGAAACTGCTGCTTAACCCGCTGGGCCAGTTCGTGCCGGATTGTTTTAGCGTTTTGGTTAACAATGGTGAGGGTTTCATCGGCCTTGTTCGAGGGGAAAACACTCAGAAAAACCTTTGCTACGCCCAGGTCGGGGCTTACGCGAACAATGGTAGCAGTTACCATGCGCCCAGGAAATAGCGATTGTGCTTGCCGTTGGAAAATTTCGTTCAAATCCTTCTGTATTTGCCGGGCCACCTTGGCCAATCTTGTGCCTTCCATGTTGGGTAGTATTTAATTTGCAAAGATAGTAAAACGAAGCGAATGGGAATGATTCGTGAAGCGTTAACTCATTTTGAAGTTGTTTGTTATCTTTGCGGAAATTTAAAACATTAAATAAATGGATATAGTAGTTAGCGGAATACGTTCGACCGGAAAATTGCATTTGGGCAACTATTTTGGGGCACTTAAAAATTTTGTGAAAATGCAGCACGAGAATCGATGCTACTTTTTCATTGCCGATTACCACTCGCTAACTACGCATCCCACGCCCGAAAATCTGCACGGGTCGGTTCGTCAGGTACTGGCCGAGTACCTGGCATGTGGTCTCGACCCCGAGGTGGCCACTTTGTATGTTCAGAGCGACATTCCCGAAATCCCCGAGCTTTACCTGTTGCTCAATATGAATGCCTATATTGGTGAGTTGGAACGCTGCACATCGTTTAAAGATAAAATCCGCACCCAACCCAACAATGTGAACGCTGGCCTACTTACTTACCCTACCCTTATGGCTGCCGACATTATTATTCACAAGGCACACAAAGTTCCTGTGGGAAAAGATCAGGAGCAGCACCTCGAAATGACCCGAACCTTTGCCAATCGCTTTAACCGCCTGTACAATGTAGAGTGCTTTCCCGAACCGGTAGCGTACAATTTTGGGGAACAGTTGTTAAAAATTCCGGGGCTCGACGGCAGTGGAAAAATGGGTAAATCGGAAGGGAACGCCATTTATCTTTCGGATAGCGCCGAAGAGATTCGCAAAAAAGTTATGAAGGCCGTTACCGACAGTGGCCCTACCCAGCCTAATCAGCCCAAGCCCGAAGCAATTCAAAACCTTTTTTCCATTATGAAGGTAGTTTCGAAACCCGAAACTTTTATTTTTTATGAGGGAAAGTACAATAATTGCGAAATTCGCTATGGCGATATGAAGAAGCAATTGGCTGATGATATTGCTGCATTTACTTCACCATTCAGAGAAAGAATTGAGGCCATACTATCCGATTCGGACTACTTGAGGAAAGTAGCCAAGCAGGGTGCCGACAAAGCTCGTGAAAGTGCAACAAAAACCATTAAAGAGGTTCGAGAAATAATTGGCTTTCGGAAGTTTTAGCGGGTATAGTAGAAGAATACCCTCCTCAAGGGGCATTAGGTCATAGAAGAAATAATTAAATATGCCTCGATTCACATAGCCAGAAAACTATTCTCCCAGTGCTCTGTTAATGAATGAAATGAGTGGCCGAAGGGCCTTAAAGGTTTCAAGCGTGCTGCCATGCAAACCATTCGAAGTTAGCTCGACGTCCTTCAACTCCCGGAAGGGGGTAATGTGCTTCATCTTCAGGTAATCGGCAACTGGCGATTCGGCCGAGAAACCCTGGGGAACCCTTTTTAGCGACTCCGAATCGAATGCCGAAAACGACCCCTTAAAGGTCTTGCTATTTATAATGGACAGAAATTCATCGGAATAGGTATCCATTTCAATCCTTATTTTTTTCATGTTCTCAGGTGGAGCCATATAAATACCACCCGAAATGAAGGAAGCACGGGGTTCTAAGTGAAAGTAGTATCCGGCAAAGGGACTTTTTCGTCCTCCGCGGGCCATATAGGCCCCCATGTTGGTTTTGTAGGGTTCCTTGTTGGGCGAAAAGCGGATGTCGCGGTTTATTCGGAAGGTGCATTCCTTGGCCTCGAGCGACCCGATGGTTGGATCGAATGCTCGTATGCCGGCAATAGTACTATTAATAAACTCAAAAAAGTTACAACGGGCTGCCTCGTATGCCATACGGTTCGAAGTAAACCAATCGCGGTTGTTATTCAACTTAAGTTGCTCGAGGAAACGAAGGGTATTTGGCTGCATCATAATGCTAAAATAAAAAGGGACGCTAATTTGCATCCCCAATAACTATTCAACAGTAACTGATTTGGCTAAGTTACGAGGTTGGTCAACATTGCAGTCGCGCATTAAGGCAATGTGGTATGCCAGAAGCTGAAGGGGTACCACTGCGAGAAGCGATTCGGCAATCTCTCCCGCTTTGGGAATTTCAATAACATGGTCGGCCATGCCCCTAATAACTGTATCACCTTCAGTTACAATAGCAATTACAACACCCTTACGTGCCTTAACTTCTTGCACGTTGCTCACAACTTTTTCGTAGCTGCTATCCTTGGCGGCAATTACTACTACCGGCATCTTATCGTCGATAAGGGCAATCGGACCGTGTTTCATTTCGGCTGCAGGATAGCCTTCGGCGTGTATGTAAGAGATCTCTTTAAGCTTAAGAGCACCCTCTAGCGCAACGGGGAAAAAGTAGCCACGCCCCAAGTAAAGAAAATTGCTAGCATCCTTGAATACGTCGGCAATTCGCTTAACATGGTCGTTGGTTACGAGAATTTTTTCAATTTTTTGGGGAACCTGAAGAAGTTCGCCTATGAGCTCGTTGAAACGATTTGTGCTAATAATTTCGCGTTTCCGACCAATAAGCATGGCCATCATGGTTAGTACTGTTACCTGTGCTGTGAAGGCTTTTGTTGATGCAACACCTATTTCGGGACCAGCATGTGTGTAAACGCCAGCGTGCGTCTCGCGGGGAATGCTCGAACCCACCACATTGCAAATACCCAGCACAAGAGCACCTGCCTCTTTGGCCAAACGAATAGCCGCAAGCGTATCGGCCGTTTCACCGCTTTGGCTTATGGCAATTACCACATCGTCCTTATAAATAATAGGGTTTCGGTACCTAAATTCCGATGCGTACTCTACCTCAACGGGAATTCGGGCAAACTCCTCTATTAGGTACTCGCCAACCAACGCCGCATGCCACGATGTTCCGCAGCCAATTAGTATAATACGCTTAGCGTTAACAATTTGAGGTAAAACGTGGTATAGCCCACCCAGGTGAACCTCTGACTTGTCGGACGAAATTCGGCCCCGAAAAGTATCGGTAATGCTTCGGGGCTGCTCAAAAATTTCTTTCAGCATGAAATGGTCGTAACCATTCTTTTCAATCTCTTCAATGTCTAAATCGAGAACCTGCACGTTAGGTGTGAGAGCCTCGTTGGTAATGGTTTTGAGGGTAAGTTCTCCCTTACGTATAATAGCTACGTCGTTGTCGTTCAGAAACACCACGCTATTGGTGTACTCAATAATAGGGGTAGCATCAGAAGCAACGAAATACTCGTTTTCGCCAACACCAATAACCAGTGGGCTACCCTTTCGTGCGGCAATCAAGGTGTTGGGCTCGTCGCGACAAACCACAACAATACCATAGGCACCAACCACTTTAATGAGGGCAAGCCTAACGGCAATCTCGGCTGAAACGTTACCCTTAAGGTAAATGTATTCAATGAGGTTAACAAGCACCTCGGTGTCGGTTTCGGAAGCAAAGGCATAACCTCGCTTTTCGAGTCGGCACTTTAATGTATTGTAGTTTTCAATAATGCCATTGTGTATAAGAATAAACTTACCGTTCATAGAGATGTGGGGATGCGCATTGGCGTCGTTGGGTTCGCCATGGGTAGCCCAACGTGTATGGCCAATACCAATTCTACCACCTAAATTCTTATTGGCAATGAACGATTCAAGTTCGGCAACTTTTCCTTTCCGCTTGTATATAACCGGTTCCTTGTCAACAATACAAACACCTGCCGAGTCGTAGCCCCTGTATTCGAGCCGCTTCAAACCATTAATAACTACCGGATAGGCTTCTCTATGACCAATATAACCAACAATTCCACACATATCTGCTACAATTTGGTGTAGGTTACTATGAGTTTAATTCGATTATTGTTAATGTATGAACTTAGAATGGTTTGGCTTGCACGAGAAAACCGGGTTCGAGGTTCGAGGTAGATATTCAAATCGGCGTTGGGCAGTAGCAGCAAATCCTGAACATGGTTGGTTATGTTGAAACTGTAGTACCCTTTACTTTTACTGTAAGTTCCCCCAAAATTATTACCCGACATATCAATAATGGGAACGAGACTGTTCGAAACTTTTTTGAATATGCTTATGGGCACTTGTGAGGAATCTTGCTGAAAGAAAGGAGCATTTGTTAAGGGGATGCGAAGTTCTGCTCGGTTAATTATTACAGGCATTGAGTCGGCCCAAGTAGCAATGTCGGTTAATTTTAATAGCCCCTTAGTGCCTGCTAAGCCCTGAAGGTAGAAAACCGAATCCTGCGTTATGGTGTCGTTCAATCCACCAATGGCTTCTCCAGGAATGGCAGTCGTTTTATCGTGCTCAATGCGGATATTGCGGTGTGAGTATGATGTAAATTGGTAGTCGAACTTTACCTGAAAGGTTGTATCGGGTTCATTTTTGGTATAGTAAAGACTAAGGTTGTTAAGAGATGACATATATGTGAAGTAGTACATTGCCTTGCCCTGCACATTGAGGTGCTCAGCCGAAACGTAAAGACCATAAACGTATTTTACAAAACTCGTATCTGTTGCCATGGTTACCGAGTCAGCGGTAATTAGTTTTTGGGCCCATTCGTTGCTTATGGGAACCTTTACATACGATTCACCCTGATACGATGCTGTTCCAATGGGTGTGGGATTAATCATGTCGCCAACAGGTGAAAAGGCATTGTATAAGGAGTCTTTGTTAAAAGGAGTGGCAAGTTCGTAAACATTAATGGTAACAGGTACCGACTTGTCGCCATAAAACGCTTTAAGGTTCAAAAAAAGAAAAATTGAATCAACTTCAGGACTTGTTCCAAAGTTATGTTTTAGAAACGAAGGGCGAATTTGACTCATGAACGACACTCGGGTTTTTCCAAAAACGTTGTTATTTATAGCCCCCAAAACAATATCCTCAAACCCCATTATATAAGCGGTATCGTACTCAATGGTATGTGCCGACAAAATAAACGAGGTGTCGGATTTTACATACAGCCTCTCGTGGTCGGGAATAAAATCGGTATTCAAGTAGTCAGAAGGGGAATAGCAACTGGTCATTGAAACGAAAGCAAAGGCAGAGACGGAAAAAATTTTTAAGAATCGAAGGCTCATCATTCCAAGGCGAGAATTATTTCTTTTTAGCATTTTCGGAAGTGTTTGTAAACTGGTCGTAAAAATGATTAATAGCATCAATGTAATTTTCTTTATTCTGGTATGATAAAACGGGCCTGTTTGTGGTTTTAATATATTCCAGCACAGAATTATTTATGGATTCATCGCCCAGCACAATCCCGTCGGAGTAATTAATGGCCAATTGGCTAAGTCCTATAAAATCGGGAGATTTAAATACCTCAACATCCTTTTTTGTTACACCCTCAATTTCAACTAGTTTTGACTTGATGTTGGGGTTAAAAGTGTTATTGAATTCTTCGTTGTATAAAGAATAAACAACCCTTGACTTGGCAAAGACCGGATCCTCCCGGTAAGCTCGTTTTACTAGTAAAGGTATAAAGCTCGGAAACCAGCCGTGGCAATGTACAATATCGGGCGACCAGCGCAACTTTTTAACAGTTTCAAGGACACCACGGGCAAAAAATAGAGCCCGCTCGTCGTTATCGTCAAAGTAGTTTCCGGCGGCATCCTTCACCTCAAATTTCCTATGAAAATAGTCCTCGTTATCGATAAAGTATACCTGCATTCGGGCGCTCTGAATGGAAGCAACCTTAATAATGAGCGGATGGTCCGTATCGTTAATAACCAGATTCATACCCGAGAGCCGAATAACTTCGTGAAGCTGATTGCGCCTTTCGTTTATTGTACCCCAGCGAGGCATGAAGGTTCTAATTTCCCTTCCTCGTTCTTGGATACCTTGGGGCAAATAGCGACTAATAACAGCTAATTCGCTTTCGGGCAAATAGGGGGTTATTTCCTGCGAAACGAACAGTACCCTTACGCTTTTCATTCAAACTGGGTTTTACTTATTTACTAGCCTTTTGTACAACAACGTGAGCCAAATGCTACCTTAAACGTTAATGCACTAAAAAGAGTTTTAAGGATAAAATAATCGAGAGATTGTTTACATGAAGCAACTACAAATAAAACCACAAAAGTATAAAAAAATTAACAACAAATACATGTGCCGTCCCTGCGTTTTTTTTACCATAAAGCCAGATGTACTCAATAAAAATGCGAATAGAAATAGAATTCGGAAAAAAAGTACGAACTTTGCACCCTGTTTTTATATACGCGACAACTAAACTGTAGCACATGATTATTTTTGAAAGCGCCGAGGGCTTAACTAAATACATTGCCCTTTTAAAAGGGAAAAACCACTCTGTTGGCTTTGTACCTACTATGGGTGCTTTGCACGAGGGCCATGTGAAACTTATTGAACGCGCAGTAGCAGAGAACACAACTGTAGTTGCAAGCGTGTTTGTTAACCCCACACAATTCAACGACAAAGCTGACCTTGAGCGCTATCCGCGCACACCCGAACTCGATTACGAAAAGTGCGAACTGGCCGGTGCAACCATCGTTTTTGCCCCAACGGTTGAGGAAATTTACCCTGAGCCCGCTACTAGGGTGTTCGACTTTGGAACCCTCGATAAGGTAATGGAAGGGGAGTTTCGGCCAGGCCATTTCAACGGAGTAGCCCAGGTAGTAAGCCGCTTGTTCGACATTGTGCAGCCAACCCGGGCCTATTTCGGAAAAAAAGACTTTCAGCAGCTGGCTATTATTCAACGAATGGTTGCCATGCTAAATTACCCCATTGAAATTGTTGCCTGCGAAACCATTCGCGAGAGCGATGGACTTGCAAGGAGTTCGCGAAACCTCCTGCTTACCCCTTCCCACAGGGAGAGCGCCCCATTAATTTACAGAACCCTACAGCAGTGCCGTAACTTTAAAAACGTAAAAAACGTAAAAGAAACGATTGAATGGGTTGAATGCCAAATTAATGCAGACCCAAAATTGCGGGTTGAGTACTTTCAAATTGTAAATGCAGAAACCCTAGAGTCTGTAACCAACTGGACCGAAGCCAGCGCGATGGTTGGTTGCATTGCCGTTTGGGCAGGAAAAATTAGGCTTATTGATAATATTGAATTTTAAACGTGCCGAAAAATGTTTATTGAAGTTGTAAAATCGAAGATTCATCAGGTGAAGGTTACTGAGGCCAATCTATACTACATTGGCAGCATCACCATCGACGAGGATCTCATGGATGCTGCAAATGTTATTGAAAACGAAAGAGTACATATAGTGAATATTAATAATGGCGAACGCCTCGACACCTATGTTATTAAAGGAGAGCGTGGAAGCGGTCAAGTTTGCCTAAACGGGCCCGCAGCCCGTAAATGCACCGTAGGCGATATTATTATTATAATGTCATATGCCTCCATGGAATTTGAGGAAGCCAAAAAATTTAAGCCAGCAGTAATTTTTCCCGATTCCGAAACCAATCGGCTGGTTTAATAAAAATTCCATTACGTGAAAGCATCCGTAAGGTCCAAACTGAACCTCGTTATATTCATTGCCCTGGCAATAGTTCTGTTGTTCTTTGCATTCCGCGAAGTCGATTACGAAGTGATGCTCAAAGGCTTTCGTAATGCAAAGTACGAATGGGTTGCCCTTGCAATGCTTGCAGGGTTTATTGCCCATATATTTCGTGCGCTTCGCTGGCAAATTATGATTGAACCGCTAGGCAAAGTACCTTCCTTTAAAAACACGCTTAGTGCCATAATGGTGGGCTATTTGGCCAATCTGGCATTTCCACGTATGGGGGAAATTACGCGGTGCGTATCTCTTCGCAAAACCGATGGTTTGCCATTCGAGTCGTTAGTAGGAACTGTTATTGTTGAAAGAGCACTCGATGTTTTTATTATGCTTATTTTGCTCGCAACCGTTTTCTTTGTTCAAATCAACTTCTTTGGAGAGTTTCTTTTTAACGATGTAATTTTGCCTTTGGTGAGAAAGTTTCAGGGGGCCCTGTCCATTTCCCCTATTATTCCTGTTGCACTTTTGCTGTTTTTTGCAGTTGCTATCGTTTTATTGCGCAGAAACGTTTTTGGTAAGAAGATTCGGCATCGAATCAGCGCTCTTTTTTGGGGCGTGGTCGATGGGCTCAAATCGCTCCTGAAAACCAAACGTAAAGCCGCATTTGCGGGCTACACCATAGCAATTTGGGGTTGTTATTGGCTAATGACCTGGCTGGTATTCTTTGCAATCGATGCTACTGCACACCTTTCTCCGGTCGACGGGCTGTTTCTTCTGGTAGTTGGCTCCCTGGGAATGGCTGCTCCGGTTCAGGGAGGATTTGGAGCGTTCCATATAATTGTATACATGGCTTTGGGTATTTACGGAATTAGTAAAGAGGATGGTCTCATATATGCCACCATTTCGCACGAATCGCAAACGCTGCTAGTGCTTGTTTTAGGGGCATTCTTTATGTCGCTGCTTTTTTTTCAGCAAAAGAAAGCTAACTTGCAGGCTGAAAATACCAAGTAGAATTTTTTTGTGGCAAAAACCAAATCGAGTTTTGTTTGTCAGAATTGCGGGGCCGAATCGCTTAAATGGGTTGGCCGTTGCCCTTCTTGTGGCGAATGGAATACCTATGTTGAGGAGCGAATAGCCAAAGAGAAACCGCGTTCTGGCCTTGTCGATGTTTTCCGAAGCGCAACACCCAAACCACTAAGGGACATTGAAGCAACCAGCGAGAAGCGCATCGATACCGGCATGGGCGAGGTGAATCGCATACTTGGAGGCGGGCTGGTTAGTGGCTCGGTAGTTTTGCTGGGAGGGGAACCCGGCATTGGCAAATCTACTTTGGCATTGCAACTGGCACTAAGGTTTAAAAACCTGAAAGTTCTATACGTATCGGGCGAGGAGAGCGCCAAGCAGGTTAAAATGAGGGCCGACAGGCTTTCGCCCGGCAACGATGAGTGCCTTATACTCAACGAAACACTTTTGGAGAACATTATTACCCAAGCCCAAAATGTGGAACCCAACCTTTTGGTAGTCGACTCCATTCAAACCATATATTCCGACTTAATTGAATCGTCGCCCGGGTCGGTTTCGCAGGTTCGCGAATGTGCAGCCAACCTGATGCGCTATGCTAAAACCACTGGAATTCCCGTAATAATTATTGGCCATATAACCAAGGATGGCAGCATTGCTGGCCCCAAGGTGCTAGAACACATTGTCGATGTGGTGCTACAGTTCGAAGGCGACAGTAACTATCTTTACCGAATTGTACGCTCCATTAAAAATAGGTTTGGCTCAACCGCCGAAATCGGCATTTTCGAAATGCAGAGCAGTGGTCTGGTTGAGGTGCCCAACCCTTCGGAAATTCTTCTTTCGCATCGCGACGAGGGCTTGAGCGGCGTTGCCATTGCTGCTGCAATGGATGGAAGCAGGCCATTTCTTATTGAAACGCAGGCGCTGGTTAGCACCGCTGCATACGGTACCCCACAGCGCTCAACAACCGGATACGATGGGCGAAGGCTCAATATGCTTTTAGCTGTGCTCGAAAAACGTGCAGGGTTCAAGTTGGCCGCCAAGGACGTATTCCTAAACTTAGCAGGCGGCATCAAACTGAACGACCCTGCAATCGATTTGGCCGTGGTTGCTTCGGTGCTCTCGTCGAATTTCGATTTACCCATAGCGGGTTCATGTTGTTTCGCTGCTGAGGTTGGCCTTTCGGGCGAAATAAGGCAGGTTGGCCGAATCGATCAGCGTATTGCCGAAGCCGAAAAGTTAGGGTTTGAACGGATATACGTTTCGAAGTACCACCTGAAGGGAATTGACAGCAAGGATTACAAAATAAAAATTATTAAAGTGGGAGGTATCGATGAGTTGGTGCGCTCGCTATTTGCAAAGGGTAGCAAAATATAAAACTTATGAAGAAGGTTTTAGTAACCGGGGGTGCCGGTTTTATTGGGTCGCATACCGTTGTTGAACTTCAACTTGCAGGCTTCGAAGTGATAGTTGTCGACAATTTCTGCAACTCGGAGCGATTCATAATCGACAGAATTGAAAGCATTAGCGGAGTGAGGCCTCAGGTTGTCGAGGCCGATTGCACCGATACACAGCAGTTGCTCAGTATTTTTGATAAGTACAAGAGCATTAGTGCCGTAGCGCATTTTGCCGCCCACAAGGCGGTTGCCGAATCGATAAGCGTTCCCTTAAAGTATTACAGAAACAACCTCCTTTCAACCATTGCGCTGCTCGAAGCAATGCAGGCCAAGGGAATAAATTTGCTGGTGTTCTCCTCGTCGTGTACGGTTTATGGCGAATCTGCCCCGTCGCCAGTTACAGAGACTATGCCCATGCAGCCCACTACTTCGCCCTATGGCCGAACCAAGCAAATGTGCGAGGAAATAATTGCCGACACATCGAGGGGAAACAGCAGTTTCCGATGCATATCGCTTCGCTACTTCAATCCCATTGGGGCCCATCCGTCGGGGCTAATTGGAGAACTTCCACTGGGATCACCCAGTAACTTGGTGCCATTTCTCACTCAAACGGCAGCAGGAGTTAGAGATGAACTGAAAATTTTTGGTAACGACTACCCAACCGCCGACGGCACAGCAGTACGCGATTATATTGATGTTGTGGATCTGGCTCAGGCACATGTAATGGCTGTTGAACGATTGGTTGCTAAAAAAACAACCGATAAAGTTGAGGCCTTTAATTTGGGAACGGGCAAGGGTGCCTCGGTGCTCGATGTGGTAAATACCTTCGAGAGGGTTAACGGAGTGAATGTAAAGTGGTCGTTTGCTCCCCGCAGGCAGGGCGATGTGCCCCTGGTTTACGGAAGTTCCAGTAAAGCTAATAGCGTTTTAGGCTGGCATGCCCAAACCGAGCTTTCCGAATCACTGCGAAACGCCTGGAATTGGGAGAAAAAACATAGAGGAATATTTTAACGATTTAAATATGAAAAGAACAATTTTAATAACTGGTGGTGCAGGATTTATTGGTTCGCACGTTGTGCGCAGGTTTGTGAAAAACTACCCCAACTACAATATTGTGAACGTGGATTGCCTCACTTACGCTGGAAATTTAGAGAACCTGAAGGATGTTGAGTTGGCACCTAACTATCGATTCGTGAGAGCCGATATAATTAGCAGAGAGGCCATGGAGCAACTTTTTGCTGAGGTTAACCCCGATGGTGTAATTCATCTGGCAGCCGAGTCGCATGTGGACCGCTCCATTCTCGATCCGCTTTTGTTCATTAAAACTAACATTGAAGGCACCGTGAACCTTCTGAATGCTGCACGCAAGCAGTGGGGAGCAAACCTCGTAGGGAAGCGATTTTACCACATTTCAACTGATGAGGTATACGGAAGTTTGGGCTACGAAGGGCTCTTCACCGAGCAAACCCCTTACGATCCGCGTAGTCCCTATTCTGCGTCGAAGGCCAGTTCCGACCATTTGGTAAGGGCCTACTATCACACCTACAAGTTGCCTATTGTTATTTCGAACTGCTCAAACAATTACGGGCCCAACCAATTCCCCGAGAAGCTTATACCCCTTGCAATTAATAATATAAAGAACAGGAAGCCCATTCCCATTTATGGCAAAGGAGAAAATGTTCGCGATTGGCTTTATGTAGAGGATCACGCATCGGCCATCGACACCATTTTCCACAGTGGAGAGCTAGGTGAAACCTATAATGTGGGGGGAAATAACGAGTGGAAAAATATCGATCTAATCCACTTGCTTTGCAAGGTGATGGATAAGACGCTTGGAAGGGGCGAGGGTGAATCGGCCAAGCTGATTACCTATGTTACCGACAGGGCCGGCCACGATCTGCGATATGCCATCGATTCGTCGAAAATTCAGGCAAAACTCGGATGGTTGCCTTCGGTCGATTTCCCAACAGGCCTCGAAAAAACGGTTAATTGGTACCTTGCCAATGAGAAGTGGCTTAACGATATAGTTACCGGGGACTATATGCTATTTTACGACAAGCAGTATGGTGGTAGATAGAAAATAATTATATTTATCAACGGTTTAATTTCACAAGCTGAGTTTTTAATAAATAAATTGGCAAACATGGAGAAAGAAAAAATTAAAAGTATACTACGATGAAATTCAAAAGAATTAAATAAAACAAAACCAGTAATTGTATTCAAAGTGTTTAATATAAACTGAAAAACAATGAAAAACCAATTACTATTTATTCCCTTTTTGACCTTTTTTTGGGGCTGCAATGGCGATACCCCAGAACCATGGTGCTACTCCTGTGATAATGAAACAGTAGTTGAGACTTGCTACGATGTTCACGCTAAGGTTGTTGCCTTCTGGCATGACCCAATTAATGGGCAGGAAACCACATACGGGTTAACCATACGTAAAGAGGATTTGATAATTGACGGCTACGTTATCGAGCCCGACAGCTGCCTTGTCCCCTGTCCGCCTCTTACTGGAAATTTCAGGGAACTAGAGAGCCATGTTTCAATTTCCTACCGATTAAAAAGCTGCGAACCTTACCTGACAAGACCGGACGTTAGGTGGTTGGTTTACGGGCGCAAAATTGAGATTATAAGCATTAGGCTTTACTAACCAATTAATTATTAGAACTATGAAAAAAATTATTTGTTTACTAATTGCTCTGATTGGGCATTTACCAATCGGTCTTTACGCCCAGAGAACATGCGGGTCAGATTTAAATGCATCGGCCATCGACACCATTTTCCACTGTGGAGAGCTAGGTGAAACCTATAATGTGGGGGAAATAACGAGTGGAAAAATATCGATCTAATCCACTTGCTTTGCAAGGTGATGGATAAGACGCTTGGAAGGGGCGAGGGTGAATCGGCCAAGCTGATTACCTATGTTACCGACAGGGCCGGCCACGATCTGCGATATGCCATCGATTCGTCGAAAATTCAGGCAAAACTCGGATGGTTGCCTTCGGTCGATTTCCCAACAGGCCTCGAAAAAACGGTTAATTGGTACCTTGCCAATGAGAAGTGGCTTAACGATATTGTTTCGGGCGACTACACAAAATATTATGATCAACAGTACGGCAAACGTTAAACTGCAAAATGTGCCATCAAGTCATTTATCTCAATAAAAAAGCTATATTGCATTAGTTTTTTAAAACCTATTAACTTATGAGAAAACTATTTATTGTTTCATTGCTAGTTCTTTTTGGAGCAGCATCGTATGGTCAGGACGAAAATAAAGTAGCTGGTGTTTGGTTAACACAGGATGGCGACAGCAAGGTCACCATTTCCAAGGATGCCAAAGGAAAGTTCCATGGTGAAATCACATGGCTCAAGGAGCCATTGAAAAATGGCAAGCCCAAGGTTGACGACAAGAACCCTGACACAAAACTGCAAAACCGACCCATAATGGGGTTACGCTTACTCGATGGATTCGTTTTTAAGAAATCGAACAATGAGTGGGAAAGCGGCACCATATACGACCCCAAGAGCGGAAAAACCTACAAGTGCATCATGTGGTTCGATGACGACCCAAACGTATTATCGGTTAAGGGGTACATTGGCTTCTCGCTTATTGGCCGCGAGGTTAAGTGGACACGATCTAAGTAAAAAGCCAATATGCTGAAGAAAGCTTTTCTGGGCTTCTTCAATTTGTTTTACCCAAACATTTGTCATGTTTGCGGGATTGACCTTGTAACAGGGGAAGCCGTTGTATGCACCAGCTGCCAATACAAGCTTCCCCTTACCCGTTACTGGAAGCAACCCGACAATCCGGTAGCCCAAACCTTCTGGGGTCGGGTTAATATTAACCATGCATGTGCCTACTTTTTCTTTGCCAAGGGGAGCCACTACAGGCCCTTGCTGCATAAACTCAAATACAGCGGTAAACCCGAAATAGGCGTGCACTTGGGCCGAGAGTTTGGGCAATTACTTACTAAAGAATCCGAGCACTATTCCGATATTAAATATGTGGTTCCTGTGCCGCTGCACCCCAAAAAGCAGCGGATACGAGGCTATAATCAGGCCGAAATGATTGCCAGGGGAATGGCCCATGGAATGGGAACACAGGTTTCAACCCAACACCTGCTTCGCAGCGAATTTACAGAAACCCAAACCCGTAAAACCCGCGCCGAAAGGGTACTTAACGTATCTAGTGCCTTTAAACTTGCTAATGCGAAGGAACTGGAAGGAACGCATTTGCTTCTGGTTGACGATGTAATAACTACGGGAGCAACCCTTGAGGCCTGTGCTCAAAAACTTCTCGAAGTTCCCAATTGTAAAGTGAGCATTGCTGCGTTGGCCTTTGCAAGTAAATAGAAACTTTTTGTTTTAATACAAACAAAAAAGCACTTGCCATTTTTTGCAAGTGCTTTTTAAAGTGGGCCCACTTGGGCTTGAACCAAGGACCCCCTGATTATGAGTCAGGTGCTCTAACCAGCTGAGCTATGGGCCCCAAAAAAAGTCCGAAGGCTTTTTTATTGGACTGCAAAACTACATATTTGCATTGGAATTATCAAACGGTTAATGTTACTTTTTTATGTCGAAACCCATTTTTAAGCCATTCGGCTCAAGCAATATTCGCAATATTATTTTCGATTTGGGCGGAGTTATTATAAATCTGAGTTACCAAAAAACCATCGATGAGTTTGTGAAGTTGGGCTATACCAACTTTCACCAACTTTTTACGCAGGCTCAACAAATCGATCTGTTCGATGGGCTTGAGAAGGGCCTGATTGCTCCCAACGAATTCCGAAGCCAACTGCGAAAACTGAGCGCTCAAAGTGTTTCCGACCAGCAAATTGATTTTGCTTGGAACGCCATGCTGCTCGACTTTCCTCAACACAGGCTAAACCTTTTAAGCCAAGTGAAACAGCATTACCGCATCTTTCTGCTAAGTAATACAAACGCCATACATTTTGAGGCATACAACCTATTGCTCAGAGAGAATTTCGGGATCAACAATCTTTCGGGCTACTTTCAAAGGGAGTATTACTCTCATTTAGTTAAAATGCGAAAGCCCGATGCCGAAGTTTTTGAGCATATTCTTTCTGAAAACGACCTTATAGCCAATGAAACACTTTTCATCGACGATTCGATTCAGCATGTAGAGGGAGCCAAAAAATTGGGTATATTAGCCTACCATTTAAACATACCTCAGGGAGAGGCCATTGAAAAACTCTTCGAAATAGTTTAGGCATGAACTCGAAAATTATTGTAAAAAAAGCATCGGGCGAACTTCAGCCATTTAACCAGCAGAAATTGGAGGATTCGTTGCTTCGGGCTGGGGCTTCCGATTTGGAAGTGGACGATGTGGTTAGCGGCATTTTAGCTTGGCTTAGCAGCGGTGTTACCACCAAAATGATTTACCAAAAGGCTTTTCAGCTGCTTCGAAATCAACGCCGAAGCCTAGCGGCCCGCTACAGTTTAAAAAAAGCGTTAATGGATCTTGGTCCTACTGGTTACCCGTTTGAGCATTTTGTCGGTCAAATTTTTAAAGCCCGTGGCTTTAGTGTTGAAGTGGGAGTGGTAGTGGAGGGTTGCTGCGTTCAGCACGAGATGGATGTTATTGCCACCAACGGAAACTTGCAGTGCCTAGTTGAATGCAAGTTTCACAACGGTCCCGGTAAGGTTTCGAATGTGCAAACGCCACTGTATGTTCGTTCGAGAGTTGACGATATTGTTAAAAAGCGTAGGGAAACCCCAGGATTTTCGGATATGAATTTTGAGGGTTGGATTTTTACCAACACCCGCTTTACTACCGATGCGCAGGACTATGGAAAATGCGCCAATTTGCATTTGACAAGTTGGGACCTTCCCTTAGGTAACAGTTTGAAAGAGATAATTGAACGCGAACGGTTCTTCCCTATAACGGTGCTAACAACACTTACCAAGGGCGAAATTCAAACCCTGCTCGACCAGGGGGCGGTTCTGTGCAGGCAACTCATTCAGAACCCCGAATATTTATTGAGTTTGAACCTGACTTCTGCCAAAAGCAAAAAAGTAGCTCAGGAGTTAGAAGAGATTTGTGGAAATTAGCAGGGCAAAGGTTTTTGTAATGACAAGGGCTCGAAAATTTACAATTCGAGCCCTTGTCATTATTCCTTAAAAACCCTAGATGGGCTTCAAAATCAGCATTTGCCTGTCTATTTCTCCAACTTTACGGTGAAACTGGAAAAGTTCGTCGTACTTTTCGGCCTTGTAGTTGCCCTTGTTCCAGTCGAGCGTACGGATGAAAGTTATTTCATTTTTGCCAGCTACTACTTCGAGTTTGTAAGTTCCAAACTCGCTTTCAACTGTGGCGGCTTGCGGAATTTGCTCAAAGGTGAAGCGACGAGGAATTTCGTACCGAATGGTATCGACCAGCTGCTTATCGCGACGAATTTCAATGCCCGTTTTCCGATTGCTAACCCGTTTAATATCGTCGATTTGCGAAACGAGGTTGAAGGGTATGACAATGGATTTTGATGCAGTTACCTGTCCCAACTGAGAAACATTTACGTCAATGGTTTCAATAACTTCGGGTATTCGCTGCTTTTTGTAAACGTAGTTTATGCTCGAAATTTTTGCTTGTGGCAATTGCAATCGACGTAACGCAATTTCTCGTTGCCTTTCGGGACGCAGATTTTTGAACCACTCGCCCTCTTCGCTGGCCACCCCAACAAACAGGTTGTTAACCGAAACCTTGGCTTCGCTATTTTCGGCAATTTTGAAGGTGTAATTACCCACAATCCGGTTTTGGTTTCTGTTGTATACGTTGGTTCGTTTCAGGTAGCTATTGTCCTTTTCGATAACCAGAATGTTTCGGTCGTCGGTAAAGGTACCGTTGTAGCCAAAGGGCATTTGTTGGTTGGTACACTCAACATATACAGTATCGGTTCCGAAGGGAATCATAAGAAAAGCATGGTTAAACTGGCTGCACACAAAATTTGGGTCAATGTTAGGGATATCTTCTCCCGCCCTTACCAGGCAGTAGTTCGATTTAACTCCAACCAAATTTAGCAGGGTGTACATATAATTGGTAAGTGCCTTACAGTCGCCGTACGAAAGCCTCTCCACTGTTTCAGCAGGAAATGGCTGCCAACCCCCAATGCCAATGGCAATGTTTACATAGCGCACCTTATTCTGCATGTACTCATAAATTCGCTTGGCCTTTTCCCAATCCGAATCGGCATCGGCTACAAGGGCCAATACTTTGGCCTTTTCCTCTTCCGACACAGTTGCTCTGCCTTCGCCCATGCGGTAAGCCCAGTCGCCCAGTTCTTTCCACGAGTTGTTAGAGCCAAAGTAACCATCCATGGTAAATGTTTCAGGGGCAACCATAAGCATGGGTGTTTCCTGATGCAGATAGCCCGAATAGGGTTCGTTTTCAATGGCAGGCATGTTAAGTGCAGTCCATATGGTGGTTGTGCCCTTCTTCCCATTATCCACTACCGTAGGCTTAATGTTGAACACGTCGTTCCCCTTATACTTTACTTTTGCATTTGGGCTTAGGGTTAGCTGGAATACCGACTTTTCAACAGCAACGTTGTAACCGGGGTAAACTTGCCAACCCGGCAGTATAAAAAAACTTTTATGCTTCTTGCTGTAGCTGTACTCAACGGTGTAGGGGTAGTCGCCAATGTCGGGGGCGTACGCCTTAACCCGGTTATCTTCGTAAAGCGAGAATCCCTGTATGGCACTGTAGTCGCGAATATCGCTCGAGGGAACCGATTTAATTTTCTTACCGTTCTTATCGTAAATGGTTCCTTTTATTCCCGTTATAGAACTGTACTTATTGTAGAAATCGACCATTTGATTATATCTCGAACCCTTCTCGTTGAGAATGGTAACCACCGACCGAACAGTTTCATCAACTTCACCCTTGTCATTTATGGTTATAGTGTTCTCGTAATGCCGAATAACGGCATTAGCTTTCAGCTTCATTTCGGCCGAAATTTTTGAGGCGGCCCAGTCCTGTCCTCTTGCCGAGACTGTAAGTGAAAAAAGTATGGCTACAGCAATACCACTCTTAAATATATTCAATTTCATACTATACCTTTTTTATAATTACCGATTCGTTAAGCTTCTGCATCATTTTGTCGAATAGGTCGCGAATGCTAAAATATTCCACGGTTTCGTATTGCAACTTGTTTACCGTGAATTTGGCATTTATGGTAACCTTGCTTCCAACCCTTAAAGCCTTATACTCGAACTTCATAGTTTTGTCGCGGTTTACAAATTCACCATTTTTAGGAATTTCAGAGAATTGGTAGCCTTCGGGAATGTTTATAATTACCGTATAGGCATGTTCGATGGGCTGAGGATAGCTGATGGGGTACTTGCGGGTTTCGCGAACAAAGGGATTGAATGTGGGCTTAACAAACACAAAGGGGTTGAAAGTAACCATTTCGTTTCCACCCAGCGAGCTGCTGTAGCTCACATCGTACTCATTAATAAAAGGTTTATAGGGATCGTTCAGATTTACAAAATTGAATTTATCGATATACCAACCCTGATTGGCCGATTCGAGCTCCTGAATGTATGTATCGTGGTCGGTTTTCGAACGGAGGAATTTTTTAAAATCAATGGCATTATAGTCGTTGCGGTTAATGGTAACCTTTCCAACTATTTTCCCCGAGGGGTCGAGGGTAAATTCGGAAACCGACGAGCGCTTATCCGATTTTTGGGGTTCGATAAGTACGGAGCACTCATTTTTCGAATTGTCGATTGGATGACCTAGGCAGCCATTAATTCGGCTGGGGAGTAGGCCAAAGGGCGCATCGAGTTCCGTAGCATCGAGGTATTGAGTGCCAGAAGGGAGGTCGACCCCAATTATCATGTAATTTAATTTATCGATGGTA
This sequence comes from Bacteroidales bacterium, assembly GCA_037442025.1. Lineage (GTDB taxonomy): Bacteria > Bacteroidota > Bacteroidia > Bacteroidales > Tenuifilaceae > UBA2287. The sequence goes on from JBBIRB010000006.1 coordinate 47,572, forward strand.
GGTGAGTATCGGGATATTTTTCCATTGGTTCGGGTGCTAAGTAGCACAGGGTATGCTTTAAGGTTCAGTTTTCGCAGAACAACCATGAGCGAAGAATTAATATCGGCCGAATTTCCACTACGAAGCTGGTATGTTTGGCTAAGTTCCTGCGAAAGGTAGCACGCTTCCTGTCCATTCCATTTTATACGCTTCATGGCATCGAAGGCTATTTTAGCCAAGTCTTCGTCGCTACCGCCAACTTTTTTAATGCTATCGGCCAAACCATTCAAATGAAAGTTGAAGTCTCTATACTTTTTACCTAAGTACTCGTTATCGTTAAAGAACTTGGTTACGGCATTCCACGAGTTGGCAAAGAAGCCCATAACAGCATAATTTCTATTGCTATAGTTGTAGCTGGTAACTTCCATTTCCATGCGTACCCTGTAGTCGCGGTCCGATATCATATAGTATTCACCTACAAAAGCAGGAATATCCCTGTAAATCCAGGTGTCGCCTTTGGCGTAAACTGCTCCCAGAGCCCCAATTTCCTTAATGTTGTAATCTACATTGGGATGCTTTGGCAGAATAGCGGCGCTGTATATAACGGGAATATAAAGTTGGATTTCGAGAGACGAAGGAATACCCTGGCGGGTATATTCAACCTCAATAATGGTTCCTACCTTCACATTGGGTAATGCTATTCGGGTACGGTAAATGCTACCAACCACACGTTCCTCGAATACCGACTCCTTTGGTAGTTTTGTTGGAACCAGTTTCCCGTCCTCCATATTGTAGGCAACCGCCTTAACGCCATTTTTAACTTGTCCGGGAAAGGCCATATTGGCATGGCTTGTACCTGTTTTTTTAAGAACTTTAATACGCTGGTGGTAACGGTAGGTGCCGCTCATCGGACTAAACTCTGCATACTGGTAAAGTACCACTGCATCGGCAGTTGTGTCCTTATCGTACACTTTCATTTCGAGTTCTTCGGGGGTAAACTTTCCGAATTTTTCGCGTTTCACCTTTTCGGCAAATGTGGTTTGGGCGCATAGCACAATAAGCGCTGCAATTGTAAATGATCGCAATGACATTCTGTAAATTATTAGGTTTATAATTTTGTTGAATATTTGTTTTATAACAAATTGCTAGCGAAAATAGTAACTTATTTACACCCAACCTATAATTACCCCTTTTTTTGCTATTTAATAGAGTTAAAAGTGTCGTTTTAAAACGTTTGCAGGCGTTTTCGTTAGGGGTTTCAACAAATTCTAAATGGCAACAACCTAAAGCCTGTTGAGCTTTTGTAACCACAAATTTGTTTTTGGAGAAACAATTATTGATAACCCGTAACCTATATAGTTGGCAAGCAAATCGAGTAGTTGCCCCGAGCGAGTTGACATGAAAAAGTGCTGTATAAGTTCCAACGACAGGCCAAACAAGGCAATAAAACTTATAATCCCCAGAGCAGTATGCCTATTGGGGTTTCTCCCCTCGTGGTAAATATTAAAGTCGGAATGCAAAGCAATACCCAGCACCCCAAAAAGTAACAGATGAATAACCTTATCGATATGGGGAATAAGAAAAGAAGCGTTTTAGAACTGCCGCTGGCAGGTAAAATGCAGACCAAAAAAATGAAAGTAACCCAAAAAACCGATTTCCAATATCGAAAAACAAATCGCATTTTTGTTTCGTTTAGCAAATAGATAAACTGACTAACCTTGTTAAAAAGTATTTATGCAATATAATAACACAAACACATTGAGCAAGCGGGCACTTCAACTTTTTACCGAAGGCTCCAGTTGTGCCCAAGCCATTCTGGTTACTTACGGGCCCTCTAACGGCCTCTCGGATGACTTGTGCTTTAAAGTTGCCTCGGGCTTGGGTGGTGGTGTTGGCCATAGGCAGTCCATTTGCGGGGCAATTAGTGCTGGTGCTATTGTAATTGGTCTTAAATTTGGCAACTCCCAGCATGGCGATTCTGAGAGAAAGGAACTTACTTCGAAAATTGTTGGAGAATATGTTGACGAGTGTGAAAAAGCGCTGGGAAGTTCACAATGCTCAACGTTGCTCGGCATCGACTTGAAAGACACCCAAGCAAAAGCCGCTGCAAAAGAATCGGGGCTGTTTGAAAGGGTTTGCAACAACGCTGTTGAGCAATGTGCTGTTATACTTGAGAGTTACCTTGCCAAATCCTAGTGCCTTACTCCACCATCACCTCATCAATAAATATAAATGCAGGGTAGCCGGCTCCCAGGTGCCACTGGGGCAGGGCTCCGTAGTTTCGGGCAATAACCTTTACATAGCGCCCACTTGTGCTTACTTGCGCAGCAAGGTCGGCCGTTACCGATTCCATTTCGTTATCGGGAATGGTATGCCCCACAGTTGCAATTAGGTTGAAGTTTTCGCCATTGGCCGACACCCAGAACTCAACGCTTTTGGGCATCATAATCCACGAACGGGCATCCTGCAGAAATCCTGCAGAGAGAATTGAAATGGGCTTTACGCTTCCCAAATCGATTATTGCTTCAAAGTCCTGATTCTGGTAGCCCTGCCAACCGCCAAGGCGGAAGTTCTTGGCGCCCCTAATCCCATCAATTAACCCTTCGGGGCCACCAGCAGTGTACTGCCGGTTGTACTTCGATTTTATATCGATGGCCCAGTCGACCTTTATTTTGAAAAACTTTGCCTCAATGCTTTGGCTAGCAACGCCAACGGGACTAACCGCAATGGCTTTTATGGTGGTAGAAGCATTTAAAACAATGGGCTTCTGATAATGAATCGATGCCGTTGTGGGTTCGCTACCATCCATGGTGTAAAAAACCTTAGCTCCCCTTTGAATGCTTTCGAGAGTTACCTCAATGCTTTCGGTAAAGGTGGGCGATGGCGCCTTAACAAATGGAACAATAGTAATAAGATTGTCGATAACCGATGTTTCGGGCCCGTCGGTTTCGCGGGTTGCCCACTTGGTGTTGGGTTTGCTTCCCATTGCAAACTCCAGTGCTCCTCCGTTCATTATATCGGAGTGGGTAATAAACCCTTTTGTGTGTGGCTTCCCGTTCAGCTTTGCACTTTGAATGTAGAAGTTCTGCTTGCTCACGTTGGGTGCAGTAACAACGAATTTTTTGCCGTTTTCGAGGTTTATGGTCATTTTACTGAACCAAGGAGTACCTATGGTGTAGGTGGGATAGCCGGGGGTTACGGGGTAAAATCCCATGGCGCTCATTACCAGCCAGGCGCTCATTTGTCCGCAGTCCTCATTGCCCGAAAGACCATCGGGGCGGTGCGAGTAGAGGTTATCCATAATTTGGCGAACGCGCTGCTGCGTTTTCCAAGGTTTGTTCACAAAATTATAGAGGTAAGCCATATGATGGCTTGGCTCGTTTCCGTGGGCATACTGGCCAATTAGTCCGGTAATATCCACCTGATGGCGGCCCGAAAGCCCCATTTCGGTTGTGAAAAGTTCGTCGAGTTTACGCTCAAAATTAGTTTTTCCGCCGTGCAGCCCAATGAGCCCCGACACATCGTGCGGAACGTAGAAGCTGTACTGCCAGCTGTTGGCCTCGGTAAAGTTGAAATCGACCTCAGTAGGGTCGAAGGGATTTTTCCAGCCTCCATTCATGCGGGGGCGCATGAAACCGGTTTGCGCATCGAATATGTTTTTGTAGTACTGCGAACGCTGAATGAAAGTGCTAAAGGCGTCGTTTTTGCCCATACTCCGAGCAAACTGCGCGATGCACCAGTCGTTGTAAGCGTATTCGAGCGTTTTCGAAACCCCTTCGTGGTACATATCGCCAGCAATATGGCCAAACCTGCGGTACGAGTCGAGCCCAAAGTGATCCTTGTTTGCGCTCGTTTTCATTGCCTCAAGGGCAAGTTTCGAATCGAATTCGCGAATGCCCTTTGCCCACGCATCGGCAATTACCGAAACGCTGTGGTAGCCAATCATGCAAAATGTTTCGTTGGCGGCCAGTTCCCATACAGGCAGCAGTCCACGGGTTTGGTACATCGAAAGGAACGTTTTTATGAAATCGGTAGTTCTTTTTGTGTCGATAATTGTAAGCAGCGGATGTAATGTTCGGTAGGTGTCCCACAGCGAAAAAACGGTGTAGTAGTCGAACGCTTCTGCTTTCTGAATGGATTGGTCGCCAGCCCGGTAGTTCCCATCTACATCGTTAAAAATGTTTGGATGAATAAAGCAATGGTAAAGTGCGGTGTAAAAGGTAATAAGTTGCTCTTTAGTTCCACCCTCAACTTCAATTTTGTTCAATTCGTTGTTCCATACGGAGTAGGCCTGCCTCTTTACCAGATCGAAATCCCAATGGTCGAGTTCGGCTTCGAGGTTTTTTAAAGCTCCTTCTGCGCTTACTGCCGAGATACCAACCTTAACCAGTATGGGTTCGCCATTGCTTTCGAACCGAAAGTTCACTTTAAGGGCTTTACCGCTCAGGGTGAAGCTTCGCTGCTCGCCTGCGAGGTACTTTTTTAGCTCGCCTGCCAGTTGCATAGCATCGGTTGCTTTGTTTTCAATGTGTAAACCAGCATATGGCTTCGAAAAGCGCATGGCAAAGTAAACATGCTGATCCTTGGCCCATGCAGTCGACCTCCTATAGCCATGAATTTCAGTTTTGCTCACAAATCGAACCCACGAGTTGATTACCTCGTCGCGATGCTCAAGGTCGAGCACAATGTTGGCCGAGTCGGTTTTTGGGAAAGAGTAGCGGTGCATTCCAACCCGTGCTGTAGCCGTAAGTTCGGCCAAAACCTTTGGTTTATCGAGAAAAACGGAGTAGAAACCAGCCGTTGCCTTTTCATTTTTCTTGCTAAAGGCCGATGAGTACTCGGAGTTTAGCAGTTTGGACTTTCCTACCGTTGGCATAAGCAGAATGTCGCCATAGTCGGAAACGCCTGTTCCGCTGAGGTGGGTATGCGAAAAGCCGTAAACCACCGAGTCGCTGTAATGGTAGCCCGAGCAGCCATCCCAACCGGTTAAGCGAGTGTCGGGGCTAAGCTGAACCAACCCGAAGGGAAGCGTAGCTCCCGGAAAGGTATGCCCATGGAAATCGGTACCAATAAACGGATTTACGTATTGGGCAAAATCTTTTTGCTGTGCCTGCGTTGCAGAAAAGAGGAGCATTGCCCATAGGCATAAAATGCTTTGGCGAGATGTCATTGCTTCAACTTTTTTTATTCAATGGGGAAAAAGGAAACATTCAGGGGCTCAAGCTGATTATTCGAAAGTTCGGCAAGGCCCACATCGAGGAGTTGGCTTTGGTTGCACGACGTAAAAAGCCCAATTTTTTTCAGGTAACGGGCCAAGTACTCCTGTTCCGTTTGTCCGGGAGTTGGAACCAACAGGGCCCTTTTGCCCATGGCTATCAGATCCATTATGCTGCTATAGCCCGAGCGGCATATAAGGTACTTGGCCGATTGAACGGCCTCCAGCATTTCCTCATCGGATAGCGACGAAAGCAGTAGGATGTTTTCATTCACAAAATTTTCTTCCATTCCCTTTGGATTTCCACAAAGAATGAGAGTTTTCAGATTATGTTTTTGGGCTAGTAGAATCGATTTCTCAATGAAAATCTCCCGTTGGGGGCTAGGTCCTGAAGCAATAACAACTAAATCCCAGTGCTTTTCGTCGGTTGTACTGGTTTTAAGAGAAGCAAAGCGCGAAAGAAGCCCAATAAGTTTTGCATTACGGGGTATTTTAGCGCTGCAACTCAGTGCACCAGAAATACGAATTCCTTCAATATTGTCGGGAATCCAGCATTCGGTAAACTTATGAGCATGCCGGCGAACATACCAACGTCCCAAAAATCCGAACCAGCCAAAGGGTTCGGGGAAGAGTATATTCAATTGGTGAGTGATAAAAACAGAGTCAATTTTTTTTGAATAGAGTCCATAACGATTATCCGAAATTACCAAATCGATATTGTGATGTGCTATCAGTTTCTGCAACTCCCGATGCTCCCGATGGGAGGCATTAAAAACCCGAAAGGCAATACGAATAAGAGGAATCAGCTGATTGCGCCAACGGCTAAACTTTACATGGAGTGAAGGAAAGTGGATGAACTCGAGGTTTTGGTATCGATTAAGAAATACGGGTTTTACATGTTCGTCGCCGGCTACTACAACTTCGAGGCCCTTTTCGAGTAAATAGTCTACTATTGGTATCATTCGGGTGGCATGGCCAAGTCCCCAGCCCAGGGGGCAAATGAGTACTCTTTTTTTCCCTTCAAAAATTTTTATCATAAAAAACTCTTTATTCATGAAGTGCTCCAAAGTTTTATGCGCTATTTCAATGAAAACGTAAAACAAAACTACCCTGACACTTGTACGCTTACCCCTAATTCTTCGAGCCTTGCAGCAATAGAATTTAGTTCAGCGAGGCTAACTTTTTTTAGAGTATTCAAAGGGGTTTCTCGCGAAATGGTGTAAATCATAACATCGCGCGGCTTAAGTTCCAAAACAATCTCTATCCACTTATTCAGCTCCTCAGGGGTAGTATTGTCAACCGTTTCGCCTCTATATTCGCCTTTAACAAACATGGTTTGCAGGGTGAATTGCCCATCGAACAGTTTAAGGTTCGAAACAATTTCAGCAACAGTTATAGGTCTTTTGGGTTGATTGAGCAATTGAATGGTTCGGTCGAAACCAGAGTCGAGTTTCAGTATATTGTAATCTACCTTCATTAGGGCCATACGAATATCGGTATTGTCCAGCGTCATGGAGTTCGAAAGTACAGCCACCTTTGCATTTGGGAAAAAACGGGTGCGAATAGCAATTGTATCGGCAACAATTTGTGGAAACTCGGGGTGAATGGTAGGTTCTCCGTTGCCAGCAAAGGTAATGGCATCGATAGGTTTTCCCTGCTCGCGCATCTCCTTGAGTTTTATTTCAAGAAATTTTTTCACATCGCTTCGCGAGGGAAGTCCGCCCGACAGGTCGCTGGAATGTGTCCACCCGCACTCGCAGTAAATGCAGTTATAGGTGCAAACTTTGCAGTTATTGGGCAGCAAATTCACACCCAATGAAATGCCAAGCCTCCGGCTTTTAACGGGGCCAAAAATAGTACTATCGAAAAGAAAGGTAGCCATGCATGAACGATGAAAGCCTAAAGTTAACAATCCTGTTCAAATAGGCTATTCGTTTTAACAATAAATCAATTGTGAAATTATTAAAAATTGATATTCAGTTTATTATGCTAGTCTTCGCGCTTTGCTATGCGGAAGGAGAGCCCATTTTTCAAAATCGAAGGGAGAAATTAAAACGAGTCCGGGGCGTTTACCCAATTCAATACTTCCCAAATGGTTTTGAAAACCCAATGCCCTCGAGCCATTGAGGGTTGCCCAGGTAATAACTTCGTTGAAGGAAATGGAAGGAAAGTTTGAGGTAATGATTCGAACCTGCTCGAGCATTGAAAGGCTATTGGTTGATGCATAGCTGTCGGTTCCAACAACTAGCCTGTTGCTGTGGGCCAGGAACTGAGGAATGGCCGGAAGTTTCTGCTCAATGAAAAGGTTCGATTGGGGGCAGAAGCAAAAGTATGCATTGGGAAAGTGCAATGCTGTTTTTTCTATTGTTTCTGCTGGCAGATAGGTATTATGTACCAGAATCATCTTTGCTTCAGGGTGTATATGCCGCATCAGGATATCGAGAGGGCTTCCCTTGGGCGAAGTGTTGGTTGGCAATCCAAGTTCGTTCAGCACCCCTACAAAGTCACCTGTTTGGCTGTTGCTAAAAGCAATATCGGCCAAACTTTCGGCAAAATGAATGGATATAACTTCTTGCCCATTGAAAGCGGGCGAAGATGCTTGCCATAGAGTTTCGGAAAGGCTATAGGTAGAATGCGGCGTAATACTGCTGTGCCCCAAATCAGCATCAGCAGCTATTTGTAAAATGGCCTTAGCCCGCTCTATAATTAGATCCGCCGACTCTGGCCTTAGACCTAAAACTTCAATGAAATTTATGCAATCCAGAGGGCTTCTTTTTTTTGCTTCGAAGCTTAATGCCGAGTTACAAATGTCGCCTAATGCAGATACACCCTCAAGATACATATCCTTTAAGGCTTGTTCAACGGCTCGCTCTGCTTCACTTTCTGGGGCTTCGCGGTAGGCGTTTACCTGTAATAAAAATTGAGCCAAACCCCCTCCTTGCTGGGTTTTGCCCTTCATGTGCGAAAGTTCGGAATGGCAGTGGGCATTTACAAAACCGGGCACTATAATTCCATTTCGGAATTCGGTATGTGCGTACTCTTTTGGGTGCTCTTCTTGTTCAATAATCTCAATGATGGTTCCCTGCTCATCAACACCAATTACTCCATTACGAATGGGTTTTCCGTTAATGGGTAAAATGTAGTTGGCAGAGAATCTGCGTGGGGGCATTGTTTTAGTTTTGTGGTTGCTCAACCAATTCGAGTTTTTCAATATCGTAACCCAGTTCCATTACCTTTTTAAGAATTTGATTGTAAACTTCGTTGGGCATCTGTGGTGTTCGACTTAGGATCCACAAGTAGTTCATTGAACTGCTTCCAACCAGCGCCCATTGGTAGTTTTCATCGAGATCGAGGATGTAGTAATCGGCACCAAATGGCCAAAAAAAGTATACTTTCAGTTTGCCAGGCTCCAGAGGGTTGGGGACCTTAGCCCAGGCCTTTGCTTTACTCCGCTTCCCATTAAGCGAGCCTTTAAAACCCTGATTAAGAACTTCGATGCGTCCGTTTGGCTTAAGTGAATAGGTAGCGGTAACCCCAACAAGGCCCTTTTCGAAGGAGTGTGGGTAGCGGGCAATTTCGAACCACTTACCGGCATAAAGTTCTAAATCGACCTGAGCAACGGTTGTTCTAAGTGGTTTATCTTCCTGTTTCATTGTGCAATGCGAAGATGTAATGACGAGAAAAAGCAGCGAGATTAGCTTAATCATTGAATGTCAAAATTTTGTTTCTAAAGTAACATCAGAACGCCCATCATTGTTGCCCAGCCCAATACGAACCCTGTGTAAACTTGGGGGGGATTGTGGGCCTTTAGGGTCAGTCGCGCCCAGCCAACAAGGCCAGCAACAAAAATAGTTAATACCAGAAACACAAGAACTTCTGCCTGAAAAAGCAGTGAAAACGAAAAGATAAGACCGGCAAGTCCACCAATACCAACCATGTGAATGCTAATTTTCCACCAGATGGTTACAATAAGGGTAAGCACAATGGTTACCGATGCCGCTAGCATATACATTGGTACCACCCCGGGAATGGGCAACTTGCGGAGGAAATAAAACGAGAAAAAATATGGGATAAGCGTAAAAACGATGGGAACCAAACGTTCCCTATTGTTGGGCATATGAATGCTTTTTATAATGCCAAACCGCTGGAAAAGCGGAATCATTATCAGAGGTAGAGCCAAGGTGTTAATACCAACTACTAGAGTTATAAGTTTCTTTGCTTCAAAGGGAAGAAGCGAAAGGTAGCTGCCAGCAGAAAAAATGAAAATTAAACCGATGGTTGGGGTGTTTAATGGGTGAAACAGCACTGAAATAATGCGGGCAAGTACCTTGCTGATTATTGTTTTCATAGGCTCCAGCGCTAAAGTTTCTTACGAAGTCGAGCCACGGGTATCCCAAGTTGCTCGCGGTATTTTGCAACAGTTCTGCGAGCTATGGGGTAACCCTTCTGTTTCAAAATATCCATTAGTTTTTCGTCGGTCAGGGGCTTTCGCTTGTTTTCGGCCTCTAAGCAATCCTGTAGTATTTTTTTTATCTCTTTAGTCGAAACCTCTTCGCCGGCTTCGTTCTGCATGCTTTCGCTAAAGAAGTGCTTTAAGGGGAGGATTCCAAAATGGGTTTGTATGTACTTGCTGTTGGCCACCCGTGAAATGGTAGAAATATCGAGACCCGTAATCTCGGCTATATCTTTCAGAATCATGGGTCGGAGCTTGGTTTCATCGCCCTCCCTGAAGTACTCTTTTTGGTAGTCGAGAATAGCCTGCATGGTATTCATCAGGGTATTCTGACGTTGCTTAATGGCATCGATAAACCACTTGGCCGAATCGATCTTTTGCTTCACAAATGCCACCGCTTCCTTCTCTTGGCGGCTTGCATTTTCCTTGTTTACCGAGTACGACTCGATCATTTCGCTGTATTCCTGACTGATACGCAATTCGGGTACATTCCGCGAGTTAAGGCTCAGCTGCAGGGTGCCGTCAGTTAATTCAAGAATGAAGTCGGGGATAATAGGCTGAGCGGCCCTATTATTGGGGTCGTAAAAGGAGCCTCCGGGCTTTGGGTTTAACTTCAGAATTTCGTCAATGGCCTCTTTGAGTTCTTGGTCTGACAGGTTCAGTCGGTCCTGAATTTTATCGTAGTGCTTGCGGGTAAACTCTTCGAAATGGTATTTGAGAATTTTTCGTGCAATTGCAATTTCGGGGTGAGCTTGGTTTTTAGCCTCTACCTGAAGTAAAAGGCACTCCTGCAGATCGCGAGCCCCAACACCGGGGGGCTCAAGCTCATGAATTATGAAAAGCAGTTTTTCTAACTCATCTTCCGAAGTTTCAATTCCCATTGAGAAAGCAAGGTCGTCGGCAATGTTTACCAGTTTCCGGCGCAGGTATCCATCGTCATCGAGGTTTCCTATTAGGTAAATGGCCAAGCCGCGTTCTCTTTCTGAAAGAATTCTTAGTCCAAGCTGGGTTTCGAGATGCTCGTGAAAGGTTTGACCCACCGAAAAGGGGATTTCTTCTCGCTTATCGTCTTTGGAGAAATTATTGGCAACCAGCTTGTACGATGGAACATCTTCGTCGTTTATGTAATCCTCAAGCGAGAATTCATCCTCATCTTTCCCATCTACATCCTCGTTCTGGGGCTCAGCTTCTGCCTGGTATTCGTCGTCCATCCCCCCAATTTCTTCGAGGGTAGGGTTCTCCTCAATTTCTTTTTTAATTCGTTGCTCAAGCAGCATGGTAGGCAGTTCCAGCAACTTAATTACTTGAATTTGCTGTGGAGAGAGTTTCTGTAAAAGTTTCTGCTGAAGTTTCTGCTTGAGCATAGCCTACTTGTGTTTAAAATTCACAATTATTTGGGGTGCGGGGGAATGGTATAACATCGCGAATGTTCGACATGCCTGTAATAAACAGCAGCAAGCGCTCGAAACCCAGCCCAAACCCGCTATGAGGTGCCGTTCCAAACTTACGGGTTTCGAGGTACCACCAAAGTTGTTCTTCGTGAATTTCCATTTCCTTTATTCGGGCGTAAAGTTTATCGTAATTCTCTTCGCGCTGCGAACCGCCAATAATTTCGCCAATTTTTGGAAAGAGAACGTCCATGGCCCGAACGGTTTTGCCATCGTCGTTCTGCTTCATGTAAAAAGCCTTAATTTGCTTTGGGTAGCCGGTAAGAATGACTGGCTTTTTGAAATGCTTTTCAACCAAATAACGCTCGTGCTCGCTCTGCAAGTCGGTTCCCCAGAAAACAGGAAACTCCCATTTTTGGTCGGCCTTCTCAAGTATTTCAACCCCCTCGGTATAAGTAAGCCGAACAAAAGGATTGTCTACAACAAATTGCAGCCTTTCAAGCAATTCCTTGTCCCACATTTTATTTAAAAATTCCAAATCGTCCTTACAATTATCGAGCGCATAGCGAACCAAGTATTTCAGAAAATCCTCGGCCAAATCCATGTTGTCGTTAATATCGTAGAAAGCCATTTCGGGCTCAATCATCCAAAATTCTGCAAGGTGCCTGGGAGTATTGGAGTTTTCGGCACGGAAAGTAGGGCCAAATGTGTATATGTCCGACAGGGCCAATGCGGCCAATTCGCCTTCGAGCTGACCCGACACGGTGAGGTTGGCCTCTTTCCCAAAGAAATCTTCGGCCCAATTCACTTTGCCCTCAGGGGTGCGTGGTGGGTTGTTAACGTCGAGGGTGGTTACCCTGAACATGGCGCCTGCACCTTCGGCATCGGAGCCGGTTATAATGGGAGTATGTATGTAGTAGAAACCTTTATCGTTGAAATACTTGTGAATGGCAAATGCCATGGCGTGACGGATGCGAAGCACTGCTCCAAAAGTATTGGTGCGAGGGCGGAGATGGGCAATTTCGCGGAGAAACTCCAAACTGTGTCCCTTTTTCTGAAGCGGGTATGTTGTAGGATCGGCCTTGCCCAAAATTTCAATTCGCGTAGCCCTAATTTCGAAAGGCTGCTCGGCACCAGGCGATTCAACCAGATTTCCTTCAACGCTAATGCAAGCACCGGTTGACACGTCTTTCAGAAAGTCTTCCCCAAACTGCTCAACCTCGGCAACAATTTGTATGTTGTGAATGGTCGATCCGTCGTTCAAGGCAATAAATGCAATGTTTTTATTTCCCCTGCGGGTACGAACCCAACCCATTGTTAAAACATCGGCATTAACTGCCTTACCTTTTAGTAGCTCCTTAATTTTTGTTCGCTTTCCGAGTGCCATATAAAAATTTGTTTTCTGTTAAGTTACAAAAATAGCGATTGTGCGGAATAATAGCTATTCCCCCAATCATGTTTTTTGAAATGGGTATGTTTTTTGTAGAAATACTACTCCGCTACCTGCTGTAGTAACTCGACAACCGCCTACGGAAAACCGCTTCGTTGGCTTCGTTCACGGCCTCAACCAGGGCTTCAACTTTTTCAATACGAAGTTTCTGTTCTTCGGGCGAAAGCCTTTCCTGGTCACGAAACACTACGTAATCAATACGATACCCCGTTTTATCGAGGCTCATCGCTACTGCAGCATTGTAATCGTCGAAAATAATGATTGAGGGTAGGTTGCTAAGGCTATACAACGCCAGAGCGTTTTCAACTTTATCGCGAATGAACGAAATTTGGCTAGCGCCAAGGTATTTGGCACCAAGTAGAAGCCGAACTAAATTTATTTGTGCTACAAAGCTACGCTTCCCTTCGCTTACAAGCTTATCGAAGTCTTTTTGCGATGTACTTAGAAACCTGTCGATGAAGTGCTCGGGAATACCCTGCAAATCGCGGAGGTCGTTCTCTCGGGCACGCTGCTTGTACTCTTTATGTGCCGTTTTTTGGTCGAAGGGAATATAGTGTGTCCACTTTTGAGTGCGCTTGTAAGTTGCCGTCATGGGCTTGGGCTTCCATTTGGTAACAGGACGCAACATAATGGGGTCGGAAAGGTTCAACTGTTGCGACTCTAGCGAGTACATTAAGCAGTTGATGAAATGAATATAACCGCCACCCACCGTTTTGTGTAGGGCAGACCATAGGGTTTGTGGGGTTTCCCTGCGGGATGTATCGGAAGCGGCTGAGGCCGCTTGCTGAAGTTTCCGTTGCTTAAGGTACGTAACAAATTCTTCATCGAGGTTAACCGGATAGTAAGTGGTTGCTTGCCGCGAGGTATCGGTAATGGTTCTTCCGGCATGATGAAGCGCCCGAACGTCCATTACATAATTGGTATCGTTCGAGAGCCGAATGTGTAAATTGTAATCGGAGCTCCAGCGCATTTCGCTAATCGATGGCGCTTTTATTTGGCCCATCAGTAATTGCGTATGCACACAAAGCGCCAATGTAATTATATACCAGATTGTTCTCATGGCTAGCGGGGTTTTATTGCTGGTTAAAATTACAAAAATTGAACGGGAATTGAAACACAGCAACGCAAACAAAAAAGCAATTTAATGCAATAGGGTTATTCTTCACATAAGAAAGTTCTCGCCAATCCCTTCACCGACCCGTTGGTGTAAAAATCCATTGAATTGTATATGCGGATGTTGCCGATTATATCGCCCTTGTTAGGAACAGTTAAAAATAGCATAACCTGATTGACACGAATGAGAAGTTCACCGAAACTATAAACCGTCCTGTAACCATCGAGGTCAGAAAAGCAAACCGCTTCGGCTCATTTAAACGGCATCTATTACAAACAGGGAATAAGCATTTAAGATCACAAAAGGGTATCGTGCTCGAGAAGGAGTTCAGTCCTCATTATTTCTCACTTTGTTTGAATGATTAATTTATTTTGAAGGGCAGAAAGTTGGTTTAACTTTTTACCCTGCCTTTCGTTTTTAAATAAAACTTATAAATATTGATATACAGTTAAATAGGTTAAGTGTAGGAGGGGTAGTTAAATTAATAGGAGGACAAATTTATTTTCAGGAGTCGCCCACTTACGGACAAGTATTCATCACCTCGCTGAGCCCCGCCGAACATCAAAGGCAAATTAAAGCACATGCTGTAATGTTTTTTTGGTTCGTCGTTTTCTTGTTTGCAACTAGCAATTCCAGCCAAACAGCAGTTCTAATGAATACGTTTCGGATTGTTAAGCTTCTTTTTTTGCGTTTATAATTTAAATCAATTATCATCATGCGAACAATAATATGAAGGGATCAAGTGTGTATAAATCATCGATATGCAACAATTTGCATATTGTGTTTTACAATATATTGAAAGAATTTTCTTAAACAATTATCAATTGTTTTCCCTAGCTTCGTAGCCAAAATCGATACAATAGCCCTACATGGCAACCTTTAAAAATACCCTAATTCAAATTAACCAAATAGCCATGGATCGCGGCGATGAGCAACTTGGCGTTACCCTAATTACAAACTACCTTAAACTTATAAACGAGGAGAGCGAGCGGCCTAAGTTCGTTGCTCTTTATAACAGCGGAGTAAGCTTGGAGTGCAATGGTTCTCCCATTATACCAATTTTTAATGAAATGGAACAGAAAGACGTTAATGTAATTGCCTGCACCACCTGCCTAAAGCATTTTAATTTGCTTAACGAGCAACAGGTTGGCATTGCTGGAACCATGATGGACATTATCGACTTGCAAAAAGTAGCCGATAAGGTAATTTCGCTGTAAAACATTGCAAGGGCTTGAATGTTGTTTCTATAAAAGGAATAATTGAACTTTGATTAATGAAGTTGAAAAAAAGAATAGTTTTAGGAATAACCGGTGCAAGCGGATCGATATACGCGCAGCGCATGGTTGAGAAATTAATTGCTCTTACCAATGCAATAAGCGAAATAGCTATTATTTACTCCGATACCGGCAAGGAGGTTTGGAAGTATGAACTGGGCGATAATTTTCCTAAGTCGGAGTTAGTTCGAGAGTTTTCTAATAGCAGTTTTTTTGCTCCTCCCGCCTCGGGTAGCGCAGGCTACGATGCAATGGTAGTTATACCCTGTACCGCTGGAACCATGGGACGCATAGCGAATGGCACCAGCAACGACCTAATTGCGCGCAGCGCCGATGTTATGCTTAAAGAGCGTAAACCCTTGGTTCTGGTTCTTCGCGAGTCGCCATACAGCCTTATTCATATTGAAAATATGCGCACCATTACCCTTGCGGGGGGTATTATTTTTCCTGCCAGCCCTTCGTTTTACAGCAAACCCAACAATATGGTTGAACTTGTCGACACAGTAGTCGATAGGGTTTTGGGCATAATAGGCTTGGAGAATAAAGGTTTTAAGTGGGGAGAAAAATGAGAAATATTAAGAGACTAATGCTTAAATTTAATTTATGTTGATATGGATAATGGTGTCCGAATACTGAAGCTGGATACAATTCCAACTATCAACTATCAACCAACAACTATCAACCATCAACCATCAACCATCAACCATCAACCATCAACCATCAACCATCAACCAACAACCAAATACAGCCAACAAAAATCATAATTTCCTTTTAAAATTTTCCCAACATTTGCAACCATTTTTTAATTCAACAGGTTTAAACTAAAGGCAAAGAATATAATTATTTAACTCAATTTAAGCACCATGTTTAACAGAATGATTGCAGCTATGCTGCCCTATTTTCCAAAGAAACTCATTTGGATCTTCTCTAAACGATACATTGCGGGCGAAACCGTTGCCGATGCAATTAAGGCATCGAAAGAACTCAATACCATGGGCATGAAGGTAACCATCGATATTTTAGGGGAGTTCATTAAAAATCTCGATGAAGCGGAAAAGAACAAGGTTGATTATCTCGAACTAATCGATATAATTGAAAAGGAAGGTATAGATGGAAACTACTCCCTGAAACCAACCATGTTTGGGCTGCTTCTCAACAAGGACGTATGCTATGCGCATATTCGCGAAATTGTAGCCAAGGCAGCTTCATATGGTAATTTCATTCGAGTGGACATGGAGGACTCTCCCTGTACCGATTTGGAAATTGAGCTGTATCGCAAACTAAAAGCCGAATTTCCTAAAAACGTGGGTTTGGTAGTTCAAGCTTACCTTAAGCGAACGCTTACCGACCTCGAAAATTTAATGGATTTACATACTCCCGAAACGCCACTCAACTACCGTCTTTGCAAGGGAATTTACGTTGAACCCGCAGCCATTGCATTCAAAAAATACGAGGAAATTAACCATCACTTTTTGGTTGACCTCGAGTTTATGTTTAAAAAAGGCATTTACCCAGGAATTGCTACCCACGATAAGCCATTGATTGATGGAGCTTACAAGTTAATCGAAAAATACAGCGTTCCTAAAAACATGTACGAGTTTCAAATGCTCTATGGGGTAACCCCCGAACTCCGTAAGTCCATTGTAGACAAGGGTCATACTATGCGCATTTATGTTCCCTTTGGGAAGCAATGGTTTGGTTATTCAACCCGTCGCCTGAAGGAAAACCCCAAAATGGCCAGTCACATAATAAAAGCCCTTTTCGTTAGGGGATAGTTGACGATAAAAATATCACAAAACGAGGCATCTGGCCTCGTTTTTTTGTTTAAACAACGAGGTTTAAATCGTTTTAGTTTTCTAACTTTGTTAAAAAACCACAATTGAGAATGAGCAAGAAGAGAGGAACATCGCTCGACGATATTGCCAAAAGCCTTGGAGTTTCCAGAGCGTTGGTGTCGTTGGTTCTCAATGGCAAGGGCGAATCGCACGGTATTGCCCCGCACACCCGCGAAAAGGTTTTTGAGCGAGCCCGCGAGCTGAACTATCGCCCCAATCAGTTTGCACGGGGGCTTCGGCTTGGGAAATCGAGCACGCTCGGACTCATTGTATCCGATATTTCGAACCCGTTTTACTCCCACATCTCGCGCTACCTCGAAGACCTTTCGGAGGGCAACGGCTACAACCTTATAACCTGCAGCAGCGACGAAAATCCGGAAAAGGAGATGCGAATAATCGACATGCTTAAAAGCCGCAATGTCGATGGACTTATTGTATCTACCTCGCAGAACACACCAGTGCCCTTCCTCAACCTTAAAGCCGAAGGCTTTCCGGTTGTACTTATCGACAGGCATTTTGAGGGGCAAAATATTTGCTCGGTAACCGTTGAGAATTTTGAGGGAGCCAAAAATGCTGTGAATCATCTGTTGCAAATGGGCTATAGAAGCCCCGTTGCCTTGGCCATATCGCCCACGCATATTTCAACAATTAATAACCGGATTGAGGGTTATAAAACCGCGCTTAAAGAGGCTAGCCTTGGGGCACGTATTTTCGAGGTTGAGTTTGCCAAGCGCAATGAGCGGGTCGACAGCATTCTCGAAATGCTTTTCGTAACCAATCAGTTCCCCGATAGCATTTTTGCCATGAACAATGCCCTAGCCGCATCGGTGCTGGCAAAGTTGCGGGGCATGGGTATTAGCATTCCCTCAGAGGTGGGTGTGGTTAGCTTCGACAACCTCGACTACTTTAGCATTATGCACCCTGGCATAACGGCTGTGGCCCAGCCAATAAAAAGCATTTGCATGGCGGCATTCCAGCTGCTAACCAACCAAATCGATGGTATGGTGCATTCCACGCAAAACTGCATTGTAAGTCTACCGGTCGACCTTATTGTTCGTGAGTCGACCTTGCTTAACCGAAAATTTTAATAAACCCTACCATGAACCGAAAAACCATTCCAATCTTTTTAGCATTTCTCACCATGGGCATTGCCGATGCAATGGGCCCCTTGTCCGATGCGGTGAAAAATCAGTATCAGCTTAACAACGTAATGGCAACGCTGCTGCCATTCTTTGTATTTATTGCCTTTGCGGTTTTTAGTTTGCCGGGCGGACTTTTAGCTGCTCGCATAGGCAAGAAAAATCTTTTGCTCATGGGTCTTGGCCTCAACGCCGTGGCGCTTCTTATACCAAGCATTACGGTTCCAAGTTACATGCTCCTTTTGGCCTGTATCCTAATTTTAGGAATTGGAACCTCTTTCCTGCAGGTTGCCGGAAACCCCATAATGCGCGATGTGAGTTCTGCCGGTGCGTACAGTCGCAACCTGGCTTTTGCCCAAGGAGTAAAAGGCATTGGCAGCACGGCATCGGCCTATTTGGTTACAGCGGTTGCTGCGCTGTATATTTTCAGAGACATGGGATGGCGAGCGGCTTTCCCCGTCTTCTTTATTTTAATGGTGTTAACCTTTTTATCGGTGCTTTTCATTAAGGTTGAAGAAACAAAAGCCGAGGTACCGCCAAGTTTCAAGTCGAGCATGGGGTTGCTTAAAAAGCCTGTATTTCTGATGGCTGTTATTGGAATTTTCCTCTATGTGGGCGCCGAGGTGTGCATGGCTCGCTTCCTTTTGCCGCTGAATAAGGCCATTGGCATGTCGCCCGATGATGCGAGTACATATGGAGCGCCTCTGTTTTTTCTTCTTTTAACCATAGGTCGCTTGGTTGGAGGCGTAACATTAACGGTGCTTAATCCGCGAAATTTTTTCCGCATTTCAGCACTAATGGGATTGGCGGGAATATTACTTTTGGCAATCGGAAATTCAACCCTAGCCATTGTAGGCGTTATTGTAAGCGGATTTGGCTTTGCCAACATTTGGCCATTGCTATTTTCCATAACAGTTGAGGAGAAACCCGAAGCCGCCAACGAGCTGAGCGGATTGATGTGTATGGCCATTTCGGGTGGAGCAATTATTCCGTTGTTTATGGGTAAAATGGTCGACATGCAAATGGGTACCTTATCGTTCATTGTCCCTGCCATTTGCTTTAGCTACCTGCTTCTTCTGTCGCTAAAAGGAACCAAAAAAGCTACGGCTTAGATTGAAAAGTTAGATATTGAACAATTGAACATCAGAACAATTAAATATTAGAACAATTGAACATCAGAACAATTGAATATTAGAACAACTGAACAGTAGACAACTGACAACTGAGAACCGATAACCGACCCTTCGAGAACCTCAGGGCAAATAACAGACAACCGACAACCGATAACAGACAACCGACAACCGACAACCCCAACCATGCCAAACCAACCCAATAACATAGTTCTTACCCTCGATGCAGGAGGAACAAATTTCGTATTCTCGGCTATGTGCAACGGAGAGCAAATTGGCTCATCAGTAACCAGGCCAAGCAACGGGAATAATTTATCGTTATGCTTAAATGGAATTGAGAATGGGTTTCGCGAACTAATTGCGTCGCTTCCCCAAAGGCCTGTTGCCATAAGTTTCGCCTTTCCAGGTCCGGCCGATTACCCTAATGGGGTTATTGGCGATTTGGCCAACTTACCCTCGTTTCGGGGCGGAGTAGCACTTGGGCCTATGCTCGAGGATGCTTTTGGCGTACCCGTTTTCATAAACAACGATGGCGACCTTTTTGCCTATGGCGAAGCCATTTCGGGTTTTTTGCCATATGTAAACGGCATGCTAAGCGAGCACTCCAACAGGCATTTATACCGCAACTTGTTAGGGGTAACGCTTGGAACCGGATTTGGAGCTGGATTCGTTTGCAATGGTCAACTTTACATTGGCGACAATTCGGCAGGAGCCGAAATTTGGGTTACCCGCAGCATGCTCAATTCCAAAAGTTTTGCCGAAGAGGACATTAGCATTCGAGCCGTTAAGCGGAACTATTCCCAAAAAACGGGCAATATAAAAGATTTTGAGCTTTCGCCTAAAGACATATTCGATATTGCCCTTGGAAGTAAGGAGGGAAACCGTAACGCAGCACTATTTGCCTTTGAGCATCTGGGTACGCAATTGGGCGATTCGCTGGCCAATGCAGTAACCCTGTTCGATTGCAACGTGGTAATTGGTGGAGGGCTATCCAATGCTTACCCGCTTTTTGCCTCTGCTATGATGGCGCAGCTTAACGGAAAAATTGTAACTTACAGCTCGCAGGCGGTTGACCGGATGGAGGTAAAGGCATTCAACCTTGAAGATGAAGCGGAAAGGAAAAAATTTCTTGAACCCACTACCAAAATGGTTACTGTACCAAACGGCAGCAGAACCGTTCCGTTTGAGGCTGTTAAAAAAATTGGCGTAGGCCTTTCGAGGCTCGGTACAAGCAACGCAGTAGCTGTTGGTGCCTGGGCGTATGCAATGAACAGAATAACGAAATGATATGAATATAAAGAAGTTGCTACCGATAGTCCTGTTCGCTTTAATTTCGGGACTAGTGCAGGCTCAGGAGTGGAACCTGATGCCCATGCCAAAACAAATTTCCAAACTTGAGGGTCAATTCAGAATTGAAAAAGAGGGCCTACAGATAATTGTGAGTGGTAACTACCACGAGCGCATTAACAGCAACGCAAACTGGTTTCTGAAACGGCTAAGCAGCCGATCGACCATACCTTTCTTCCCTAACAAGGGTAAGTCAGTAACAATTCATGTTGAAAGAAAAGGTATTGTAAGGCTGGGCGAGGACGAAACCTATTCGCTTCGTGTTACCCCCGAAGGGGTTGAAATAAAAGCGGTAACCGATTTGGGCGCTGGTCACGCTTTGGAAACGCTGCTGCAACTTGTTGAAATGGATGCTCAGGGGTGCTACATTCCTTCAGTTCAAATAACCGATGCGCCCCGTTTTCCCTGGCGAGGATTAATGATCGATGTTGGTCGCCACTTTATGCCCGTGGAGGTTATAAAGCGGAATATCGATGCCATGTCGGTTGTGAAACTAAACGTGCTGCACCTTCACCTTACAGAGGATCAGGGCTTTCGGATCGAAAGTAAGGTTTTCCCAAAACTTCATAAGCTTGGCTCCCATGGCGAGTTTTTTACGCAGGAGCAAATTCGTGAAATTATTTCGTATGCCGATACCCGTGGAATACGGGTTGTTCCCGAATTCGACATTCCGGGTCACGCTACGGCATGGATGGTTGGCCACCCCGAACTTGCATCGGCGCCTGAGCCCTACGAAATTGAACGATATTTTGGAGTCTTCGACCCCACCATGGATCCAACAAAGGAAACTACATACAAGTTTCTTTCAAAATTTTTTAAGGAGATGGCGCGCCTCTTCCCCGACGAGTACATGCACATTGGAGGCGACGAGAATAGTGGTAAGCAGTGGGATGAAAATCCTCAAATTCAGGCTTTCATGAAAAAACGAGGAATTAAGGATAACCACGAGCTGCAGGCGTACTTTAACCAAAGGGTGCTGAAGATATTAGAAAAGAACCAAAAGAAAATGATGGGATGGGACGAGATTTTTCAGCCCAACCTTCCCAAGAGCATACTAATACACAGCTGGCGAGGCCGACAGTACATGGATGAGGCTGCTCGGCGAGGCTACAAGAGCGTTCTGTCGAATGGCTACTACATCGACCTGTCGCACAATGCATACAAACATTATTTGGTTGACCCCTTGCCCGATACTACTAGCCTTTCGGCCGAGGAGCAGAAACGGATTTTGGGTGGCGAAGCACCCATGTGGGCCGAACTGGTAACCCCCGAAAATGTCGACTCGCGCATATGGACACGAACTGCTGCCATTGCCGAGCGTTTCTGGAGCCCCAATCCACCAGCCAGCTATAACAACCTGCATTGTAGGCTATTTGCAGTTAGTAACCACCTCGAGTGGGCAGGGGCAAAGCATGTGGCCAACCGCGAGCCCATGATGCGCCGCTTGGCAAACACCCATAATATTGAAGCTTTAATGAATTTGGCCAATACCGCTGAACCCATTGAAGGCTATCGCCGGCATGGGAGCCAACGCTACACAACTTACCATCCGCTATCTCGCTTTGTAGATATTACATTACCCGATGCGCCCGATGCAATTCGATTCAGAATGACACTGAACGACTACCTTGAGGCTAAAAGCAGCGAAAGGTACAATGAACTAGCCTCAATGCTTTCGAAATGGGAGAAGAACCATGCCCAAATTGAGCGGTTAGTTTCGGCAAACCCGAATCTTAAGGAAATTGAAGCGCTTTCGGTAAATCTGAGCGTTTTGGCTTCAACAACAAGAATGCTTCTGAAGCTTTATCACAATGGCAAAACCATTAACGTATACGATGTGAATAGCTTCTCGAACATGGTTATTAGCCTTTCGAAACCCGTTGCCGAAATGGAGCTGCCGCTTGCCGACGATGCTAAACTGCTTATTGCGCTTATGCTTGAAAAAGGGCTAGTGGAACAATGAATCAAAATGTAATTAAATGAATATCCGCGATTATGCCATTCATTATTCTTGGGCAGTCTCTTCAAAGCCTGTAGCATCTGAAATTTTTTTGTTAAAAGGCCAAAGCCGATAACATTCGAAGAACTAAAGAAAGTAAGGCAAATGTAACAGGAACAATAGGTGTAATGACGGATATTCGTTGTATTTTAAATTTTCTAACAACTTTTAACCACAAAGCGCACAAAGTAACCACAAAGAAACACAGAGTAAAAAACCTAATAAACAATGCTTTGTGAACTTTGAGCAGTGCTTCGTGCTCTTTGTGGTTAAATTAGCAACTGCTTTTTTATCATGGTGTTGTGTAATTTACAGGGAGAAAGACAAAACAGAGTATTAATGTTTTCAAACCAAGGGCCTATGAAAAGAGTTTTACTGCTTTTTGCTTTGGTTACCATTTTTTACGCGGCTGTTTTTAGTCAAACCCGACTTAACCTTACCAACGGTTGGCAGTTTCGTATAGCCAATAGTACCGACGAGTGGTTACAGGCAACGGTTCCCGGCACAGTCATTTCCGACCTCGAAAATGCTGGCGTAATACCCAACCCATTTGTTGGATGCAATCACGAAAACATTAAATGGATTGAAGAAACCGCATGGGAGTATGCACTTGAGTTTACCATTCCCGATTATTTAGAAAATTGCTATAGCGCCCAGCTGGTTTTCGAGGGGCTTGACACGTACGCCGATGTTTACCTGAATGGCTCTAAGTTGCTCACTGCAATCAACATGTTTCGAACATGGCGCGCCGATGTAACAAAAAAGTTGGTGACTGGGAAGAACGCACTGACAATCGTTTTTCGCCCAGTAAATGAGTTAATTCGAAAGCAAAAGGAAGAAACTGGTATCGAATTGCCTGGCGGCGAGTGGGCCTACATTCGTAAGGCGGCATTTCAGTTTGGGTGGGATTTTGCCCCTCGAATGATGAACTGCGGAATTTGGCAACCTGTTTACTTACAGTCGAAATTCGAAACAAACCTCAACAATGCGAGCATTGTAACAAAAACTGCAAACGAGAACGAAGCAACCCTTACGGCAACGTTTCAAGTATCGTCCGAAGTAGAAAAGAAGGGAATTGTTACAATTTTGAACGCCATCGACTGGCAACCCATTCACCAAGAAGAAGTTGATGTTAAAAAGGGGGATAACCAATTCGATGTTGATTTCAGCATTTTAAAACCCAATTTATGGTGGCCCAACGGAATGGGCGGTCAGCATTTGTATATGCTTGCTATGGTTTTTGAAACGGAAACCGAGCCTCAGCAAATTGTTAATCAGAAAGTTGGAATACGCACCGTTGAGTTGATTACCGAACCCGATTGCATTGGCACATCGTTCCTTTTCAGGGATAACGGGAAACCGATGTTTGCTAAAGGAGCCAATATTGTCCCTCCGCACAGTTACAAATTTTATGAGGACGAAAAGTGGACGAATTTGGTAACCAATGCGCAATTAACCAACATGAACATGCTGCGGGTTTGGGGTGGAGGAATTTATCCGCCAAAAGCGTTTTACAATGCGTGCGATAGTTTGGGCATTTTGGTTTGGAGCGACTTTATGTTTGCCTGCTCCATGTACCCTTGGAACGAAAGCTTTACCGAAAACGTGCGGCGCGAAGCCGTTGAGCAGGTTCGCAAGATTAAAGGACACGCATCGGTGGCCCTGTGGTGCGGAAACAACGAGATTGACGAGGGTTGGCACAACTGGGGCTGGCAAAAGCAGCTGGCCGACTCGCTCGTAATTGATACTACGTGGAAAGGCTATCAAAAAATATTTCACAATCTTTTAGCAGAAGTTGTAAAACAAAACGATCCAACACGAGCCTACTGGTCGTCGTCGCCGCTTTACGGGTGGGGGCGCGACGAAAGCATGAAGCATGGCGACTCGCACTACTGGGGCGTTTGGTGGGGGAAGGAGCCGTTCGAGCGTTACCGGTTTAAGGTTCCTCGCTTTATGAGCGAGTATGGTTTTCAGGGTTTCACAAATACTTCAACGCTCCAAATGTATGCTGACGTTAAGGGCATTACCAGCAATTTTCTACAATGCCACCAGAAACATCCCGAAGGATTTCAAATTATTGACCAGTACATTCGCCGCGAAAAGTTGAAGTACAGCTCCATCGACCAGCGAGTTTACGTAAGCCAAATAGTACAGGCAATAGGATACCAAACAGCCATTGAGGCCCATAGGGTAGCAATGCCCAAATGCATGGGTTCCTTGTATTGGCAGCTTAACGACTGCTGGCCCGCAGTTTCGTGGAGCGGAATAGATGTAAATAATCAATGGAAAGCCGTTCAGTATCAGGCCAAGCGATCGTTTGCACCCGTAATTGTAGTCCCCGAATTCAGAGGGAGCAAAATTGTGGTAAATCTGGTTAACGATACTCCAAATGAGATTGAAGGCGACGCATTGGTTCAGGTGGTTACACCTGCAGGTAAAAGATTAGGTGTTTGGAAAAACTATGTAACTCTTGAGCCTCACTCCACTATTAGGGTTGTGGATGAGAAACTTTTCGAAGACCCTTCGCAAAACGTACCCATGGTAGTCATAGCTCAGTTCAGCAAGGAGTTCAATAACTTCATATACGGCTATGCCGTTAACGAAAAATGGGGTGCAATAGAGCTGAAAGACCCCAAAATAAGTTTTACTATAGCAGCGGTTGGCGGAGAAACCTATATAGATGTTACTGCAAAAAAGCCTGCTTTTTTTGTTGAAATATATAATACCAACTGCGAGCTGCTATTGAGCGACAATTTCTTTCACATTTTTCCGGGCACTAAGCAAAGGGTCAAGCTGCTGAAAGGAAACCTCGAAGGATTGGCAATTCGATCGCTTTGGAATATGCGCGACTAGTTAAAAAAGTAGCAATAGCTTCGTATCGCATCCTTTAATAGGCTATATTTACACAACCAATTGAACAAGTGTGGCGAATAAGGATGAATTATTTGAGCCCAGAAGGGTTACCAGCAGGCGTTTTGCGCTTGCCTTAATCGACCTTGTGCTCCTGTTTTTGGCATTTACTATAAGCACTTGGTTTAAAGAACCGTCATTCAGTGTATACTTTACCAAGTATTGGACTTCACTTCTAGGGTTCTCCATAATTTGGTTAGCAGCCTCTGCACTGTTCGAAAAGTACAACCTTTCGGGAGTGGAGTTTCTTCCCCTAGCTAAGAAAATTCTTCTAAGCAACCTGGGGAGTTTCAGTTTCATTGTGGTTCTACTTATCCTATTTCGCTTTGTCGAATTTTCTCGAACCATAGTATTTGGAACCATATTGGGAGTTACCATACTAGAATTTTTGGTTTTTGGTACTTGGTTTCTCATAAAGCAAAGCATTGAGGTAAAAGAGACTGCCAGGCAGAAAAGGACTAAGGAGAGGGATATCGATATAGAAGTTCCTATAGCATCCGATAAAAAAATAAGCAGCAGCCGACTCAAGGCCATTAAAACGGCCATAGCCGAGGAGCTTGGCGAGGATATGCTCGAGGTTCTATCGCGCTATGTCGACATTTCTCTAGAATCGACATTGATTGTTGCCACCAACACCCGCTTTAATATCGACAATCAGCCCTCGGGGATATTTAAAACTATTATTAACATTAAGCGCATAAACGATACTCGATATATAAATAAATTTTTCGAAGCGGTTAATGCCAAACTACCCAAGGGGGGCCTTTTCATTTGCATTGTAGAAACCAAAGAGCAACGGAAAAAACGAATCCTAGCCAAGTACCCACCTATTATAAACTACCTGTTTTACACTGCCGATTATATTGTAAAAAGAGTATTTCCCAAGTTTTCCTTCACCAAAGGTTTATACTTTTTCTTAACCAGAGGGCAAAATCGAGTTATTAGTCGTGCCGAAGCTCTAGGAAGGCTTTTCTCCTGTGGTTTCGATATTTTAGACGAGTTCTACACCGGGAAGCATTTTGTAATGGTTAGCAAAAAGGTGAAAAAGCCTGCTTACGACATGGAAGCAACCTATGGCCCGCTTATTAAACTGAAAAGAGTGGGTAAGGGCGGGGCCATTATTAGGGTTTACAAAATGCGAACTATGCATCCCTATGCCGAGTACCTTCAGGATTATATTTACAAAAAGCACAGCCTCGACGAGGGGGGAAAGTTCAAGAACGACTTTAGGGTATCCACTACGGGCCGAATTATGCGTCGGCTGTGGATTGACGAGTTGCCCATGCTAATTAATTTGGTTCGCGGCGATTTGAAAATTGTGGGAGTTCGTCCTTTGAGCCAGCAATACTTTAGCCTGTATACAAAAGAACTTCAGGAGAAAAGGGTAAAATATAAACCCGGTCTAATACCACCGTTCTATGTGGACAATCCTAAAACGCTCGACGAAATTATGGCTTCTGAAATGAAATACCTACAAGCTTTCGAAAAGCACCCGTATCTAACCGATTTTCGTTACTTTTTTATTGCCATATTTAACATAGTGTTCCGTAAGTACAGAAGTAGTTAATTGACTCTCCTTGGCGGTTGTACCTCCCGGCTTCTATCGAACATGTAACGGAATGTTATGTGGGTTTTTCGAATTTTCCCACCAATCTGTTCGGCCAATTTGCACATGCCCGGGTTGAAATCGCCAATCCAGTTCAACTCCAACTCGCGGTAGGGGAAATGGGACTGGAGGGCATTCTTGGCAAACTCATATACCAGTGCGCTTTCAACACCTTTTCCTTGGTGCTGCGGAACTATTCCGAAAATAATTCCGAGGGCCTTATTGCATGCCTTTTTAAGCTTAAGGAGGTAAAGGAAGCGAATTTTGCCCCAAACACCGAACCTCCCGTTCAAGTGTTTTACCACTTGATTCAATTCGGGTAGCATAATGAAAAAACCAATGGGCTCACCCTGATGATAGGCAAAGTACATGAGTTTCTCGTCGAGAATGGGCTTTACAGTTTTTAAAAGTGCCATGGCATGCAGGCGGGTCACCTTTTTTACTCCACTGTATCGGCCCCAGGCTTGGTTGTATATGGCCATAAAGTCATCGGCAAACTTTGGCAAGTTGCTCTTGTCGATTGTTGTAATGCTATAGGCCGAATTATTGGCCACACGTTGAGCTCGTTCCCAAACCAAAGGATTAACATCGCTTGAGTTAACCAACCTATGGTATGTGAACTGCCGGTAGTATACCTTAAAGCCGTATGCTTCGAATAAATTCTTGTAATAAAAATGGTGGTAACCCATGCAGTAGTTGGGCTCGAAATCGCCATCGACAAGCAGCCCCCACCAACGGTCGCGGTCGCCAAAGTTTATGGGGCCATCCATGGCTTCCATGCCACGCTCCTGCAACCAATGCTTGGCAGCATTGAAAAGGGCATTGGCTGCGGTTTGGTTATCGATACACTCAAAGAATCCAACGCCTCCCGTTGGCTGTTCGTATGTTGAGGCAATGCTATAGTCGATAAACGCAGCTATTCTGCCAACAACTTCGTGCTTTTCATTGGTTAGAATCCACCGTATGGCTTCGCCATTGCGAAAGTGCTTGTTCGTTTTTGGGTCGAAAACAGACTCAATATCCTTGTCGAGGGGTCGAATCCAATGAGGGTTTCCCGCATACAACTTAACAGGGAGATGGATGAAAGCCCTTTTCTGTTTTTTTGTATTTACAGCGTCAAGCTGAAACATGGTAAACTTTAAATTATTGGTTTTCCTGAGCAATTGCCAATATGGAGTAATTTACCGATCCATCTTCAAGACTCTTGGGTTTTAAGTGTAGCAAAAGAGTTTTTGATTTGTCGTCCCTTAATTTCAGGTTAACTTTTAGCGGTTGTATTGGCGATTTATTATTGGCTAGTTCCTTTTGTAGCAAGGTTAAACTCTCTTTGGTTAAGAAGTCCCAAAGCGAAATTCCTTTCAAAACATCCTTTGTGCTAACTCCAAGAAGGTTCATTCCACTGGTATTAATAAACGAAATTTGCCCATCCGCGGCCAGTTCTATTACGGCATAGGAAAGCCAGTTGGTAAGTTCCTTATAGTTCTGCTCGTTTTGGCGAAAGTTTTTCAAACTATTTTCTCGCTCAAAGGCAAAAGAAATGATATTGGCAATGGTCTTTAGTAGTTCAATTTCTGCTTTCTCCCAAACACGCTGATGGGTACACTCATCGAAGCCAATATAACCATATACATATCCATTGGCTTGTATTGGAAAGACTACAAACGACTGTATGCTCTGAGCAATCATAAATTGGGCAAAATCGGCAGGCAGATCAACCGTGAGGTTATAGGACATAATAAATTCCTTACCGGCCATCCAGTTTAATATAGTATCGAGTGGCTGTTCCTGCAGATTGCCAATTTGGGGTTCAATTCCCTCGTTGCACCATTCGTGAGTATTAACCGAAATTCTTTTTTCCCAATTATTTTCAAAAATGTAAACTCTGCTTGCGTTTGTGAAGCGACCCAAAACTTCGATCACTTCGTTACACTTGTTGGCAAGGGTGCTGTTGGTGCTGAACAGATACGATATTTCGGAAAGAGCCTCGTGCTGCTGAATATTACGCGTAAGTTCTGCCTGGCTTTGCAGCAGCTCAAGTTCTATGTTTTTTTGATCTGTTATGTCGGTTATGGTTCCGGTTAAGCGGAGCGCTTTTCCGTATACATCGCGCAACAATCGATTTTTAGAAAGTATCCAAGCGTAATCGCCATTCTTTTTCCTCATTCTAATTTCAAGCACAATGCTGGTGCCGCTAATTAGGAATGGTTTAATGGTTTGTTCGTAGCGCTGCAAATCGTCGGGGTGAATATGCTCATTGAGCATTTCCAATGTGGGCTCTATTTCCCAGGGCAAGTAACCCAGCATATTGAACGCCATGGGAGAGAAGTAGTTTTCGCCGGTAACTAAATCAATATCCCATACCCCAACCTTGCCAGCAGCCATTGCAAGTTTCAACCGTTCTTCGTTTTTCTCCAATTTTTGAAGGTTGTGGTAGCTGGGTGTAACATCTTTTACAGTTAAGGCAAACCTTAGTCCCGATGAGGTTTTTATAACAGAAATGGATTTATGAATGGTTCGAACCTCCCCGTTTATTGGTTTTACGCACGACTCTAAGGTTTTACCTTCGTAAGGGTTAATGCCCGAAAAGATATTAGAGTTGAATATTTCTTTAATGCTAACCTGTTGAAAGGGTGAAGTGCGTTGCTGAGAAGGAATAAAAACACCTATATCGCCAATAAATTTGCCAATCGCTTCATTCTTTTTCACTCCCGTAATGCCTTCAATGGCTGGGTTCCATTCAACAATAATTCCCTTTTCATCGAAAAAAATCAACCCATCCTGAAGGTTATGCACAAGACCCTTGAAAAAATTATAGTTTTCCTCCTTGTCGGCTATCTTTTTCTTTTGTTCGGTAATGTCCATGTGAATTCCCATAACCTTAATGGGATAGCCCGATAGGTCCCAGTCGGTAACCTTGGCAACGCTGGCAAACCAGCGATTGTGGCCACCATGGTCGTGCGCCTTGTATTCCCAGTAATGCGGGAAGTTTTTACTTTGCTGCGTATTGTATACAAGTTTCTGAAACTCATCAAGGGAATCGGGCTGAAGAATTCTTTTCCAACCCTCTATGGTAAGTTCACAGGTGTAATTTTTAAAGCCCAAGGCTTCAAAAAACTCGGTGCTAACGAACGACTCGCCCGTTGAAAAGTTGTAGAACCAAACCGAATGCCTTGTTGCCCTAAGTGCATTTCGATAGTTATCGTCAATTTGGTTAGGAATATCGGATTTATTATTCTGGAAGTTGGTATCCTCGAGAGCAATAAGAAGCGAAGGCTTCTGTTTCCAAAAGCAACGAGCTACGCTAGCAGCGTACCAACGAATGTTTCCCCCTTTAGTGTGGAGGGTTACCTCAAGTTTCTGTTTAAAATTCTTTTGGCTAATGATTTTATTTAAAAGCCCCTTTGGGTTTAGGTTTGAATGCGATGAAACGAATAGTTCGTCGAAGTGTAGCCCTTGGAGCTCTTTTTGGCTATAGCCCATGGCTTTTATGGCCGAGGGATTTGCATAAGCCATTTTGCCTTCGGTAAGCACCAAAAGAATTTTCGAACTTGAGTCGATCAGCGCCCTTGTTAGGTTGTCGATAATCCTCGAGTTCTCCTTTAGTAATTGATTGAGTTTAGCCTCTTTCTCAACAACTTTTTTTTCAGAAAGCATTTTGGTTTAAAAAATTTAAAAAGTGCCCTAAATATAGCGCAAAAAATCAAGCGACTCAAACCAATATTCATTTTATTCGGTAAGCTCTACATTTGTTTTTGGAAGTATGCCCCAAGAAAAGTTTGACAAAAAAGGTTACCTTTACGTTCTCGTTATTCTGTCCTTAAAATGAAAGAGCACGAACGCCTTAAGCTTGTACGAAAAACATTAAATCAAACCCAGCTCGAGTTCAGCGAGGCGCTTGATATTAAGCAGGGGTCGTACTCCGATGTTGAGCGGGGGAAAGCCGGAATTAGTTCGGCGCTAATAAAGCACCTTATTCGCAAGTTCAACGTAAATCCCATATGGCTAATCGAAGGCGATGGGAACATGTTTATTGAACAGCATCAAATAACTTCATTATCCAATTTTTCTGAAAGTGTCAACAATGAGGCCAAAACCAAAGAATCATCGGAGTTGGATAGCCAGCTGGAGCAGGCGCTGCTACAGCAAAAGGCACTTTCTGCAATTGACGATATTATCGACTTTTTAAAATAGTTTCTGCC
Organism: Bacteroidales bacterium; assembly: GCA_037442025.1. Lineage (GTDB taxonomy): Bacteria > Bacteroidota > Bacteroidia > Bacteroidales > Tenuifilaceae > UBA2287. Next base: position 78,610 of record JBBIRB010000006.1, read on the forward strand.
CAAATCAAGTCGATAGGCTTTGTTATTTTAATGTTTTCGGGGCTGCCTTCAATCATTGTAATTTTTAAACCATTCCATTCCACTACCGAAGCATCATCTGTAAAAGCACTCTGCCAGGGTGTTTTATAGCACTCCTTTATGGTTTCTACTTTGAAAGTTTGCGGGGTTTGAACAAGCCAAACGTTATCTCGGTTAGCAGAAAGGTTTTCGGTAAGGTTTCCAGTTCTAACGCTCTCGTTTGGCTTTAATGCAGGAACAGCCGAGCCAAATTCGGCCGCTGTTTCGAAGCAGCGATCAATTAGCTCTGGGTTAACCAATGGCCGGACCCCATCGTGAATGGCAACCAAACCAGTGTTTCCAATTGCGTTCAATCCGTTCAATACTGAATGGAATCGGGTTTCGCCACCCTCAACAAGCAAATGCTTAATGTTGAATGAGTGCTTGCGGCATAGTTCTTCCCATGTTGAAAATTGATTTGCCGGCAATACAAGCACCAGTTCAATGAATGTTTCGCTCTTTTCGAAGTTGCTTAAGGTATGCATTACAATGGGAAGCCCGTTGATTGGGAGAAACTGTTTTGGTAGCGATGCTCCCATTCGAACCCCCGAGCCCCCGGCAACAATAATGGCATACCTAGGTAGGTTCATGGCTACTCGTTGTGCTTATCGAACAGAACTTTGCGCTGAAAAAGAAGCAAATAGAATACCCCAACCGTAATTGCCGAGTCGGCAATATTGAAAACGGGACGGAAGAATATGAACTGTGTTCCTCCAACAATTGGAACCCAGCTGGGCCATGTGGTATTTATTACCGGAAAGTAAAACATATCTACCACGCATCCCTTAAGGAACCCCGAGTAACCATTGGAACTGAATTGGGCTACGCCGGTGTAACCTACCCAATCGTTAATAAGCGGATCGAATGTCATTCCTTTGTCGAAAATTAGTCCGTAAAAAGCACTGTCAATCAGATTTCCAATGGCGCCAGCCAATATAAGTGCCAGCCCCATAACCAAGCCAGTGCCAAACCCCTTCTTTATTAAACTATGGGTGTATATGGCTATGGCAACAATGGCAACAATTCTGAATATACTCAGGATGATTTTTCCCCAAATACCCCAAAATTTTATTCCAAAGGCCATTCCAGGGTTCTCAATAAAATGAATGATAAACCAGTTCCCAAAAATATTAATATCGTGGCCCAGCGGGAAAGTGGTTTTAATCCAAATTTTCAGAATTTGGTCGGCTACAAGTATTGAGGCAATAAGTAAAAGCGCCTTGTTTCTTAAAGACATGAACGAGGATATTAAGCAATGATTATTAATGATATGAGTATCTTCTAAAACAGTGGGCCTGGAGGTGATTTCCAAGCCCATTAAGTATTTTATAGCATGAAGGCTTTTATTTCTGGCTATTTTTAGCCTCAATGCTCAAAGTTGCATGAGGAACAGCCCGGAGACGCTCTTTTGAAATGAGCTTACCCGTTTCGCGGCATACACCGTAAGTTTTATTTTCAACACGCACAAGGGCTGCCTCGAGGTGTTGTATAAACTTTTGTTGTCTTTGGGCTAGTCGGCCGGCCTCCTCTTTCGAGAGCGTTGCTGCTCCTTCTTCTAGCACTTTGAATGTGGGCGACGTATCCTGAGTATCGTTGCTTTCGTTCAGTGTAATGGCGCTTTTAAGGATATCATAATCCTTGCGTGCTTTTTCGAGCTTCCTCAGTATTAGTTCCTTGAACTCCACCAGCTCCTCATCCGAAAACCTATTCTTCTCTGACATATCACAAAAAATTTTCCTAAATGTATGAAAACAGACCCAATAAAGCAAATCTAGCAGTTAATCTTTTCCACTTTAATTGCAGTCACCAAATCGGTATCAAGCTCAATATTTGAGGCAGTTCCACAGGTTAGGGAGTCTACAAGGCAAATTTCGCGAGCCAAGGTTTGGCTGGCTATATACTCCTTGTGTGCTTCAATGGCCTGGGTGAGTTGATTATGCTTAAGGATGCTAACAACAACCTTATCGGTTACGTCGAAACCAGCTTCCTTTCGCAGGTTCTGAATACGATTTATTAGTTCACGGGCAATGCCCTCCATTTTAAGTTCATCGCTTACGGTAATATCAAGAGCAACAGTAAGCCTACCTTCATTGGCTACAAGCCAACCGGGTATGTCTTCCGAGAGTATTTCAACATCGTCAATGCCTATATGTTGGTTGCTTCCATTAATGCTTATCGAAAGGTTTCCAGAGCGTTCGAGTTCGCCAATTTGTTGCTGCGAAAGCAACCCTATGGCATTCGAAACATCCTTCATGGCTTTGCCAAAGCGGGGCCCCAGCGTTTTAAAATTGGGCTTAATTTTTTTCACCAAAACCCCTGCCGAATCGTCGAGGTACTGCATCTCCTTAACGTTTACCTCTGAAAGAATAAGATTCTCAACGGCCTGAAGTTGGCGTTTGAAATTCGAATCGAGAACGGGTACCATAATTTTGTATAAGGGCTGGCGAACCTTAATATTTACCTTGCGGCGCAAGCCCAGCACCATCGACGAGAGTTTCTGTGCAATATCCATCTTCTCCTCCAGGTCCCTGTCGATTAAGCCTGTATTGGCTTTTGGGAAAAGGGTAAGGTGAATGCTGTCTTCAGCAAATCGTTTACTAACACTATTCAGGTCGGTAAAGAGCCTGTCGGCAAAGAAAGGTGCAATAGGAGCTGCAAGCATTGCCACAGTTTCCAGGCAGGTATAAAGTGTTTGGTATGCCGCTATTTTGTCGGTATTATAGCTACCTCCCCAGAAACGCTTGCGGTTTAGGCGAACGTACCAGTTGCTGAGGTTTTCGGTTACAAACTCCTGAATTGCCCTGCCTGCCCTTGTGGGTTCGTAATTGGTGTATGCATCGGTAACCTCTAAAACGAGCGAGTTTAAAAGCGAAATGATCCACCTGTCAATTTCGGGACGAGTGCTGATTGGAACCTCTTCTTCGCTGTATGTAAACCCATCAACGTTGGCGTATAGCGCAAAGAAGGAGTAGGTATTGTAAAGCGTGCCAAAGAATTTGCGCTTCACCTCGTCAACTCCCTCCATGTCAAACTTCAGGTTATCCCAGGGTTGTGCGTTGGTTATCATGTACCAACGCAATGGGTCCGACCCATGATTTTCAATGGTTTCAAAAGGATCTACTGCATTTCCCAGTCGTTTGCTCATTTTGTTTCCATTCTTGTCGAGCACTAATCCATTTGAAATAATATTTTTGAACGCCACTGAATCGAAAAGCAGCGTAGAAAGGGCATGCAGCGTGTAGAACCATCCGCGGGTTTGGTCAACCCCCTCGGCAATGAAATCGGCGGGAAATTCTTCGTTGAAGTTAGCCTTGTTTTCGAACGGATAATGAATTTGAGCATATGGCATAGCCCCCGAATCGAACCAAACATCAATCAGGTCGGTTTCGCGGTACATTTTTTTACCCGAGGGGGATGCGAGCACAACATCGTCAACGTAAGGACGGTGGAGGTCGAAGTGGCTATAGTTTTCGGAAGAGAAATTATTGGGGACAAATTGTTCCAAAGGATTTTTTGCCATAAAACCAGCTTTAACAGCCTTCTCGCATTCTGTTTTCAACTCTTCTAGCGAGCCTATGCAAAGCATTTCGCTTCTGTCCTCGGTAACCCAAATGGGCAGGGGTGTTCCCCAATATCGCGAACGCGAAAGGTTCCAGTCTAACAGGTTTTCGAGCCATTTACCAAATCGTCCGGTTCCGGTACTGGCAGGTTTCCAGTTTATGGTATTGTTCAGCTCCATCATTCTATCCTTAAGAGCCGTAACCTTTATAAACCAGCTGTCGAGAGGGTAGTAAAGCACAGGTTTATCGGTACGCCAGCAGTGCGGGTAGCTGTGCGTATGCTTTTCGATTCGGAATGCCCGGTTGGCTTTTTTTAGCCAAACACAGAGATCGACATCAAGGGTCGCTGTTTCGGGGGTTGCAGCAGGATCATATTCGTTCTTTACGAAACGACCAGCAAATTCGGAGTAAAGCTCAGTATTAATGTTGTTGCTTACGAATGCATCGGAAAGGTCGGCCATTTTGTAAAACTTTCCGGTACGGTCCACCATAGGTTCCGCATTACCTTGCTTGTCGCGCAGAATGAGAGGTGCAATACCAGCTGCTTTGGCAACACGGTCGTCGTCGGCACCAAAAGTTGGGGCAATATGAACAATACCAGTTCCGTCTTCGGTTGTTACATAGTCGCCTGCAATCACCCTAAAGGCATCGCCTTCGGGCTTTACCCAAGGAAAAAGTTGCTCGTAGCCAACCCCAACAAGCTTTGCACCGGGGTACTCTGCAACAATGCGGTACGGCAATTTTTTATCGCCAATTTTGTAGTTACCAAAAGGTATTTCGGCGTTTTCGGGGTTGAAATAGGTTCCCAATAGGTCTTTCGCCAGAATGAGCGTTATCTCTTCGCCGCTGTAGGGGTTTAACGTGTGAACCTTAACATAACTTATTTTTGGGCCCATGGCCAATGCCGTGTTCGAAGGAAGAGTCCAGGGTGTGGTTGTCCATGCAAGTATGTATAAATCGGTGTTAATGTCGGCAAAAAGAAATTCCGATTTGAGGTTACGAGTCACCTTGAACTGGGCAACCACCGAAGTGTCCTTAACATCCCGGTAGCATCCGGGCTGGTTGAGTTCGTGGGTACTCAAACCGGTACCCGCTGCAGGCGAGAAGGGCTGTATAGTTTTTCCTTTGTAAAGCAAGCCCTTGTTGTAAAGCTGCTTTAGAAGCCACCAAAGGGTTTCAATGTACCGATTATCGTATGTTATGTAGGGATTATCCATATCGACCCAGTAACCCATTTTGCGGGTAAGGTCTTCCCATAGGTCGGTGTATTTCATTACCTCCTTGCGGCACTGGTTGTTGTATTCCTCAACCGAGATGGTTTTACCAATATCTTCTTTGGTTATGCCCAGCATTTTTTCAACGCCCAATTCAACTGGAAGACCATGGGTATCCCAACCCGCTTTACGGTGAACCAAATATCCCTGTTGGGTTTTGAAACGGCAAAAAATATCCTTAATGGTTCGAGCCATAACATGGTGAATCCCCGGAATACCGTTGGCCGAGGGTGGCCCTTCGTAAAACACGTAGGCAGGGCTATTTTTCCGAACCTCAATACTTTTTTTGAAAGTACTATTGGCCTCCCATGCCTTTAGCACATCCTTGTTAACCTGCGAAAGGTCTAACCCTTTGTATTCTTTATACTTACTTTTCATTTAAATGCAAAAAAATGTATTTTCCTAAAAAATCTCACAAAGATACATTACAGTTATTTAATACGCAATGTCATTAGTGTCCACTTTAAATTAAAACAAGTTCTTTGAAATCCTTGTAAAATCTAT